>NZ_LMPE01000003.1:403490-563028 GCF_001424325.1 Rhizobium sp. Leaf341 | reverse complement strand
CGCTCCGCTCCGCCGAAACCGCCTCCATCCAGGGCATCAGCGGCAAGGCCAACACCCGCGAAGTCATCGATGCCGTCATGAGCGCCGAACAGTCGCTCCAGACCGCGATCGCCATCCGCGACAAGATCGTCACGGCCTATCTCGAAATTGCCCGTACTCCGATCTGACGCGGATCTAAAGGACCAGTACCATGAAGGCTCTCTCCATTGCCGCTACCGGCATGAATGCCCAGCAGTTGAACCTCGAAGTGATCGCGAACAACATCGCGAACATCAACACGACGGGTTACAAGCGGGCCCGCGCCGAGTTTTCCGACCTTCTCTATCAGACCGAGCGTGCGGCCGGCGTGCCCAACCGGGCAAACCAGGCGGTCGTTCCGGAAGGCGCCAATGTCGGCCTCGGCGTCCAGACCTCCGCCGTGCGCAACCTGCACATCCAGGGCAGCCTCGTCTCCACGGGCAACGACCTCGATATGGCGCTGATCGGTCGGGGATGGTTCCAGGTGGAAACGCCGGACGGCCAGACGGCCTATACCCGGGCAGGCGCCTTCAACACCAACGATACGGGCCAGCTCGTCACCATCGACGGCTACACGGTCGTGCCCGGCATTACCATTCCGCAGGGTGCGTCGGAAGTCACGGTCAGCACCTCCGGCCAGGTCATGGCGCGCATCAATGGCAGCTCCATTCCCCAGGCGATCGGGCAGCTGACGATTGCCAACTTCATCAACGAGGCTGGCCTCGCACCGCAGGGCGACAACCTGTTCAAGGAAACGCCGGCATCGGGCGCGCCTGTCGTCGGATCTCCCGCAGATCCGGGCTATGCGCAGATCAAGCAGAAGTATCTTGAGGCGTCGAACGTCGATCCGGTCAAGGAAATCACCGACCTGATCTCGGCGCAGCGCGCCTACGAGATGAACTCCAAGATCATCCAGGCCGCCGACGAGATGGCCTCCACCGTCAGCAAGAACCTGAGATAAGCGGCCAGAGCCCGGAAGACACGGAAGGAGCGGCAGACATGATGTTTCGCCCGAAGGACAGGTTGAGAACGGTGAGGTCGGCGGCGCGCTTCGTGCAGCCCGCGCTTCGCCGCCTGCTGGCCACGATGCTGTGCGCTGCCGCTCTTTCGACGATGACGACCACCGGCGCCAACGGCCAGGCCGGCAGCCTGACCGGTGCCCAGGACGGCGCGCAGCCCGCGTCGAAAACCGCCGTCATTCCCACGGAAACCATCTACCCTGGCCAGACCATCGACGAGGCGCACCTGCAGGTGGTTGCCGTGACCAATCCGGACCTTGCCGGGGACTACGCCTCCGGGCTCGATCAGGTCGTGGGCAAGATCACCAACCGCACGCTTCTCGCCGGTCGCGTCATCTTCGTCGCCGGACTGCGCGAACCCTATGCCGTGGAACGCGGCAAGGCCGTGCGGATCGTCTATTCGAACGGGTCGCTGACGATCTCGGCCGGCGGCTCTCCGCTCGACAACGCCGCTGTCGGCGACCTCATCCGCATTCGCAACACCGATTCCGGCATGATCGTGTCGGGCACCGTCATGGCAGACGGAACAGTTCACGTGGTGGCAAAATGACCGTTTCCTTCGCACGGCGCCTGATTGCAGTGGTTGTAGCGGTTGCTCTCAGCCTGCCGCTCAACCTGACCCTCGGCGTCGATACCGCTTCCGCGGCCGCCCGCATCAAGGACGTGGCCTCGCTGCAGTCGGGTCGCGACAACCAGCTGATCGGCTACGGTCTCGTTGTCGGCCTGCAGGGCACAGGCGACAGCCTGCGATCCTCACCCTTTACCGAGCAGTCGCTGCGCGCCATGCTGCAAAATCTCGGCATCTCCACGCAGGGAGGCGAGTCGCGCTCGAAGAACATCGCAGCGGTGCTCGTCACCGCCAATCTTCCCCCGTTCGCAAGCCCCGGCAGCCGCATCGACGTGACCGTCGGCTCCCTCGGCGACAGCACGTCGCTGCGCGGCGGCACGCTGGTCATGACGTCGCTTTCGGGTGCCGACGGGCAGATCTATGCCGTAGCCCAGGGCTCTGTCGTCGTCACCGGCTTCAGCGCCGAGGGCGACGCGGCGACCTTGCAGCAGGGCATTACCACGGCCGGCCGCGTGCCGAACGGCGCGATCATCGAGCGTGAATTGCCGGCAAAATTCAAGGATGCGATCAATCTCGTCCTGCAGCTTCGCAATCCCGACTTCTCCACCGCGGTCGGCATGGCCGCGGCGATCAACCGCTATGGGCGCGAGCAGTTCGGCGGTCAGATCGCGGAAGCCCGCGACAGCCAGACCGTCATCATCGACAAGCCGAAGATGGCTGATCTCGCGCGCCTGATGGCGGATATCGAAAACCTCGTCATCGAAACCGACGTGCCGGCGCGCGTCGTCGTCAACGAGCGCACCGGCACGATCGTCATCGGGCAGGACGTTCAGATCTCGCCGGTCGCGGTCAGCTTCGGCACGTTGACGGTGCAGGTCACCGAAACGCCGACGGTCGTCCAGCCCGAACCCTTCTCGCGGGGCCAGACGGCCGTGGAGCCGAACACGCGGATCGACGCGAAGGAAGCCGGCGGCAAGGTCGCCATCCTCAACGGGTCCAATCTGCGGACCCTCGTCTCGGGCCTCAATTCGATCGGCGTAAAGCCGGACGGCATCATTTCCATTCTCCAGGGCATCAAATCGGCCGGTGCCCTCCAGGCGGAGCTCGTTCTGCAATGACCGCGACACACATGCCTTCCACACGCCTGCGCCAGCTGCTGGTGTCCGCCGCAGCATGCCTCGTCCTGACAATCCCGGGCGCCTTTGCCCAGGAGGTCGCATCGCCCGCCGGTGCCGGCATCCCAGAGGGTGGCGAGATCCAGCAGTTCTGCACGAACATCGCCGATGCCGCGCGCGACCAGCGCTATCTTCTGCAGAAGCAGCAGATCGAACAGCTGCAGGCCGGCGTCGACGAACGCATCGCCCTTCTCGAAAAGCGGCGTGCGGAATACGAGGACTGGCGCAAGCGGCGCGACGAGTTCCTGAAGCAGGCCGAGCTCAACCTCGTCGACATCTACAAGACCATGAAGCCGGACGCCGCGGCGAGCAAGCTGTCGCTGGTGCGCCCGGAAATCGCCGCTGCCGTCATCATGAAGCTGCCGCCCCGTCAGTCCAGCCTCATCCTCAGCGAGATGAGCGACGAGAAGGCGGCCGTCATGACCAACATCATTTCCAGCGCCGCCGATCCGAACACATCGAAGGAACCGTCATGAAAATTCGCCTTTCGGCCGCCCTGGCCGCAAGTCTTCTGACCGGTTGCCAGTCGTCCCTGCACGATGTCGGCCGCGCCCCCGCGATGAGCCCGATCGGCAGCGGTCTGCAATACACGCAGACGCCGCAGCTCGCGATGTATCCCAAGGAGCCGCATCAGGTGGCCAGCGGATATTCTCTGTGGAGCGACCAGCAGTCGGCGCTCTTCAAGGATGCCCGCGCCATGAAGATCGGCGACATCATTACCGTCGACATCCGGATCGACGACAAGGCAAGCTTCGACAACAAGACCGATCGCAAGCGCACGAACGACAGCGGCTACAATATCGGCGCGAGCGGCAACTCGCAGACGAGCGACTTCGCCTGGAAGGGCAACCTCGATTATGGCTCGAACACGTCGACGAAGGGGGAGGGAACCACGGAGCGCTCCGAAAAGCTCGTCCTTCTCGTCGCTGCCGTGGTCACAGGGGTCCTGGAGAACGGAAACCTGCTGATCAGCGGTTCGCAGGAGGTGCGCGTCAACCACGAGCTCCGCATCCTGAATGTCGCCGGTATCGTGCGGCCGCAGGACGTCGATGCGAAGAACATGATCTCCTACGACAAGATCGCAGAGGCCCGCATCTCCTATGGCGGCCGTGGGCGCCTGACCGAAGTGCAGCAGCCGCCCTGGGGTCAGCAGGTCATGGATATCATATCGCCGCTCTGACGCCGCTGCAGCCGGCAACCGGCAGCATCGAACAGAACGGACTTCCGAAGGCAGGAGCGAGGCGAGATGGACGGCATCGAAGACGGCGCACAGCCGAAAAAGAAAAAAGGCATGGTGATGACCATCGCGGCGATCGCCATCGTCTCGGTGGTCGGCGCCGGCGGGGGCTGGTTTCTCGGCGGCATGCTGGCGCCGGAGCCGTTGAGCTCGGACGAGGCACGCGTGCTGGAAGAGGCCAAGGCGACCATCAAGGCACGCGAAGCCGCGGAGGCCGCCCACGAGGCAGCGCCGGCGGGCGGCGAGCATGGCGATGCCAAGAAGGACGACAAGGACGGTTTGCCCAAGGCCTCTACGGAAGCCAACGGCGTCCTGCAGCTCGATCCGATCACCACCAACCTGTCCTATCCCACGGAAAACTGGATCCGGCTGGAGCTGGCGCTTCTCTTCCAGGGGAAACCCGACGTCGCGATGGCCGAGCAGATCCATGATGATGTCGCCGCATACCTGCGCACCGTCTCGCTGCAGCAGATCGAAGGGCCTCGCGGCTTCCAGTATCTCAGGGACGATATCCAGGAACGGGTTGACCTTCGCTCCGAAGGGCGCGTAACGAATGTGATCTTCAGAACATTCGTGGTCCAATGATTCGTCTGGTCGCATTCATAGCCGCCATGGTCGCCATGACGGGGATCGCAGGGGCGCAGGGGTTTCCCTCCCAGATCTTCAACCAGCCGATCGACGGCTCGGCCGCCTCGTGGATCATCCGCACCTTTGGGCTCCTGACGATCCTGTCGGTCGCGCCCGGCATTCTGATCATGGTCACGAGCTTTCCGCGCTTCGTCATCGCCTTCGCGATCCTGCGCACCGGCATGGGCCTGGCGACCACGCCGTCCAACATGATCATGGTGAGCCTGGCCCTGTTCATGACCTTCTACGTCATGGCGCCCACCTTCGACCGGGCGTGGCGGGAAGGCGTGGATCCGCTGATCCAGGACCAGATCACGGAAACCGAGGCCCTCACGCGCATCAGCGAACCCTTCCGCGAGTTCATGCTGGCCAATACGCGTGACCGGGATCTCCAGCTCTTCGTCGAGATCGCCCAGGAGAAGAACCAGACCGTCGTCGTGGATGGTCGCGTCGATCTGCGAGCCGTCATCCCGGCCTTCATGATTTCCGAGATCCGGCGCGGCTTCGAGATCGGCTTCCTGATCATGCTGCCCTTCCTCGTCATCGACCTGATCGTGGCGACCATCACGATGGCGATGGGCATGATGATGCTGCCGCCGACCTCGATCTCCCTGCCGTTCAAGATTCTCTTCTTCGTGCTGATCGACGGCTGGAACCTCCTCGTCGGCAGTTTGGTGCGCTCGTTCAACTGACGTTCGCGGCGTGGTTAACCAAGTACTGTTCGGCACGGTATATTTAGTCTTAATTGATTTTCTAGGTCATTGTTTTTAAACGTATATTCTGCGCAGAGACGGGAGTCTGCCGTGGTTGGCTGCGGTTTGCGCTCAAGGTCGATTTAAGCAAATCGCAAGCTTTGAATGCGATATTCAGCCTACATGACGGGTTTGGTTCTCCTGAGGAATTTACAGGTACCGAGTGGCATGATGCCGAACCGTTATCACCGGTAAGTTAGTCCGGTATGTCCCTAAGTTTTTTGTTTTGTGTACCTTAGAGGGACAGTCTAAATGTCAAGCATCAACACCAACGTTTCCGCAATGGCGGCACTCTCCACGCTGCGCACGATCAGCAACGACATGGAGACGACCCAGTCGCGCATCTCCTCCGGCCTCAAGGTCGGCTCGGCTTCCGACAACGCTGCATACTGGTCGATCTCCACGACCATGAAGTCGGACAACAAGGCACTGGCAACGGTCCAGGACGCCCTCGGCCTCGGCGCCGCAAAGACAGACGTCGCCTACACGGCGATGGACGCCTCCATCAAGGTTGTCGATGAAATCAAGTCCAAGCTGGTTGCCGCCAGCGAGCCGGGCGTGGACAAGGCCAAGGTTCAGAAGGACATTTCGGAACTCCAGAACCAGCTGAAGTCGATCGCAAAATCTGCTTCGTTCTCCGGTGAAAACTGGGTTCAGGGCGCAGCGGGCGGTGCGGTCAAGAACGTGGTTGGCGGTTTCAACCGTGACTCCAGCAATGCCGTCAGCCTGACGACACTCGATTTCGATACGAACAAGAGCCTTCTGATCGCCGTCGACAACACGGGTGCAGTTGTAACCGGCGGAAAGCTCACGACCGACCTCACCGGCACGAACATGACCGGCAAGACGGTTCTGAACCTTGACATCTCGACGATGAGCAATACCGATCTCGCCACCGCCATCTCCGGCGTCGACACGGTCCTTCAGGGAATGACGGACGCCGGTGCCGACCTCGGTGCCCTCAACAAGCGTATCGGCCTCCAGACCGATTTCGTCAGCGACCTCAGCGCTTCCTTCACCAAGGGCATCGGCCGTCTCGTCGACGCCGACATGAACGAAGAGTCGACCCGCCTCAAGGCTCTGCAGACGCAGCAGCAGCTCGGCATCCAGTCGCTCTCGATCGCCAACTCGGACTCGCAGAACATCCTGTCGCTCTTCCGTTAAGACGCGAAGGGCTCCGGCCCGCACGAACGACACCTACGAAAGGCCGCGTCTCGCAAGAGACGCGGCCTTTTTTCGTTCGTTCCAAAATGTTTGACGGCCTTAGCTGTTCTTTAACTCTGATGGTGTTTTCTATGGTTATCGAGACAGCGGGTTAACCAAGAGAATTAACACGTTAGCAGGCATGAAGCTGGCCGCTGTCTCCCGGTAAGGGCCGGAATGTCCCTTCCATTTTTCCTGTTCAAGAGGGGCAGATTACGATGACGAGCATTCTGACGAATTCTTCCGCAATGGCGGCACTCTCCACGTTGCGCCAGATCGGTGCCGACATGGAAACCACCCAGGGCCGCGTGTCCTCGGGCCTCAAGGTCGGCGTCGCCGCAGATAATGCCGCCTACTGGTCGATCGCAACGACCATGAAGTCGGACAACAAGGCGCTCGGCACGGTCCAGGACGCCCTCGGCCTCGGCGCTGCCAAGACCGACGTCGCCTACACCGCTATGGACTCCTCGATCAAGGTCGTTGACGAAATCAAGGCAAAGCTGGTTGCCGCCAGCGAGCCGGGTGTCGACAAGGGCAAGGTTCAGAAGGAAATCGACGAACTCCAGAACCAGTTGGTCTCGATTGCCAAGTCGGCTTCTTTCTCGGGCGAAAACTGGGTTCAGGGTACGGTTGGTGCCCCGAAGAACATCGTCGGCGGCTTCAACCGCGATTCCTCGAACGCCGTCAGCCTGACGACGCTGGATTTCGATACGACGAAGAGCATGCTGATCGAAGTTGACGTAAGCGGCAATCCCGCAACAGGCGGTACCGCTGGAAAGCTGACCACGGATCTGGCTGGCCTGACCAACATGAGCGTTCTGACCCTGGATATCTCCGCCATGACGCCCGCACTGCTTTCCGCCGCTATTTCGGGCGTCGATGGCGTTCTGCAGACCATGACCGACGCCGGTGCCGACCTCGGTGCCCTCAACAAGCGCATCGACATGCAGGCTGACTTTGTCAAGGATCTCAGCTCGTCCTTCGAAAAGGGCATCGGCCGCCTGGTGGATGCCGACATGAACGAGGAATCGACCCGCCTCAAGGCTCTGCAGACGCAGCAGCAGCTGGGCGTCCAGTCGCTCTCGATCGCCAACTCCAACTCCGAAAACATCCTGTCGCTCTTCCGTTAAGAGCGTCTGGAACAAGCGGCAGGACACACGCTGCCGCCACGGAAAAGGCCGTCTCGCAAGAGGCGGTCTTTTTTTGTTCGGCATTGCCAATTAAATCATTGATAAGACTGATTTATATTTGTTCATAAAGATTGACGGGCAAGTGCGGCTTTTAAATCTTTGTTAACCATAACACGATTAAATCATCCTTAAGACGAAGCGCTGCCGATCGGGTAAATCGGGCAGGTGCATGACGCTCCTTCGTCGTCGGTGGCCAACGGCCGCATGCTTTCGATCTTCCAAAAAAGGGTGAACCCCAATGACCAGCATCATGACCAACGGCGCAGCGATGGCTGCGCTGCAGACGCTTCGCACGATCAATACCGCCATGGAAGAAACGCAGGCGCGCGTCTCCTCGGGCTACCGCGTGGAAACGGCGTCCGACAACGCCGCTTACTGGTCGATCGCCACGACCATGCGGTCCGACAACATGGCACTTTCCACGGTCCAGGACGCGCTCGGGCTGGGCGCCGCCAAGGTCGACACGTCCTATTCCGCCATGGACTCCTCGATCCAGGTCATCACGGAGATCCAGTCCAAGCTGGTTGCCGCCAGCGAGCCGGGCGTCGACAAGTCCAAGATCAACAAGGAACTGACCGAGCTGAAGAACCAGCTCGCCGCCGCGGCACAGTCGGCCTCCTTCTCCGGCGAGAACTGGCTCTACAACTCAGGCGCGCCCGCTGTCGGCGTCAAGTCGATCGTCGGATCCTTCAACCGCTCGTCGGACGGGTCCGTTTCCGTGACGACGCTGGATTATGATACGTCGACCTCGATCATGATCGACCTTCAGAACCCGGCGCGTGGCCAGCTGACCAAGGACATCACGGTTGCTCAGCCCGATGGGGCAGGCGGCACCACTCCGGTCGATTACCATCTGATCAATGCACAGGGCGGCACGAATGCATCCGGCGCAGTGATCGAGCTCTCGCAGGCGACGACGCCGCAGCAGATCGCCGGCATGCTGTCCGCCGTGAACACAATCCTGTCCAGCCTGACGGATGCGGCCTCCACGCTCGGCGCCATCACCAAGCGCATCGATCTCCAGGAAGGCTTCGTCGCCAATCTGATCGACGTGATCGACAAGGGCGTCGGCCGCCTTGTGGATGCCGACATGAACGAGGAATCGACCCGCCTCAAGGCGCTGCAGACGCAGCAGCAGCTCGGCGTTCAGTCGCTCTCCATCGCCAACACCAATTCCGAAAACATCCTGCGTCTCTTCCAGCAGTAAGTCGAGACAAGCCTCGTACCTGCCATCGGCAGGGGCGGGGCCGTCATTCGCCGGAGCCGCGGTCATCGGCTTCGGTGGATCGGTTGGACCGCGTTATTGCCCGAACGCGGTCCAACACCCTTCAACCCTCGCACAAGTTTGACCCGCTAGTCTCTTCTCGCAGCCCCGTCTCCGGCGCGCGCCTTTTTCTTGGGCGCTCCCTCGGACAGAAGATCCCGCAGATCGCGGGACGGGTCGCCGGTGCATTCTGTCCTTGCACTGCCGCTTGCAGCCTTCCGGATATCGTTCCGCCTGTCTGCTCAACGAGATGTCCGGGCTCCGCCAGAATGGCACGGGCCCAGAAGGAGACGGTCGGACGTGCCCATGACCCGTTGTTTCGGCCCCGAAAGCCTGTTGTCCCCCGCCCGCAAACCGCTGGTCCTCGATGCGAGACGCGCGATGCCGGAGACGCAACGATGACGGCCCCGCTTTCCCGATATCTCAAGGATTTCAGCACGCCGAAGGTGGACCTGACGCGCGTGCCCAAGACCTATTTTCCGGAGATCGAAGAGCCGATCTCGCGGGACACGCGCCCTCTGGTCAAGGCACCCCCGGAGCCGGTCATCGATATCGAGGCGGAACGGCAGAGCGCCTATGGACGCGGCCGCGAGCATGCCGAAATGGAGATGCGCGCCCGCCATCAGGCCGAGATCGCCGCCCTGCGCGCCGAGCATGAGGCCGAGTGCGAAGCCATCCGCGAGCGGCTGGAAAACCAGGCCGCCGCCATGATCCATCAACGCTTCAGCGAAATCGGCTCTCTGCTTGCCGGCATGATCTGCGAGCAGACCGCCCAGGTTCTTGCGCCGATCCTGCAGGAAACATTGGCCGACAAGGCCGTGGAATCGCTCGCCGCCGCCATCCGCCATTCCATCGATGGCGAAGCCGTGAAGATCACGGTGCGCGGGCCGGCCCGGATGTTCGAGGCGCTCGAGACGCGCCTCTCGGGCACGGAGGTGACCTTCCGGCATGTCGAGACCGACGACATCGACCTCTCCGCCGAATTCGGCGATTCGATCCTGATGACCCGGCTGTCGGCCTGGGCTGACACCGTGCGGAAAGTGATAGCATGAGCGAGAGCAACAGCCATCACGGCAAGAACGAAATCATCATCATCAAGCGGCACGCGGCCGCGCATGGCGGTCATCACGGCGGCGCCTGGAAGATTGCCTATGCCGACTTCATGACCGCCATGATGGCCTTCTTTCTGGTCATGTGGCTCATCAACGCATCCAACCCGAAGACGAAGGCCGCCATTGCCTCCTATTTCAACCCGGTCCAGCTGACGCAGCAGGAACCGTCGGAAAAGGGCGTCAAGCAGCCGGCCAAGGACGCCAAGGGCGAAGAAACGCAGGCGCGGTCCCAGGTCGATGGCAGCCAGCCGAAAAGCGGCGGGTCGGCGAAATCCGGAGAGGACGAGTCTGCGACCTCCGGCGAGGAAACGAAGTATTCCGACGCCGACTTCTTCGAGAATCCCTATTCCGTCCTCTCCGAAATCGCCAACGAGGTCGGACGCGAAGCCAATATCAGCTCCAAGGGCGATGGCGGGGCCTCCACCTCGGGGCCGTCCACCGGCGCCTCCGGCGGCGAAGCCTATCGTGACCCGTTCGATCCGGATTTCTGGGCCAAGCAGGTCGAGCTGGAAAAGGTGAGCAAGGCGGGGTCGACGACCGGCGACAAGTCCGGCAACGGCGCGGCAGAGAATGTCGGAGACGGCAAGAGCGAGGCCAAGGGCGATGCCAAGGTCGCCGCAAACGACCCGGCGACGCCGAACCCCGCGCCCTCTGTGGCCGAAACCAAGGCGGCGACCGAACTCAAACAGGCGATCGAGAAGGAAATCGGGGGCGCAGCCGGCAAGCTTGCCGAAGGTCTTCTGGTAACGCCGACGGAGGGTGGCCTGCTCGTCTCGATCAGCGAGCAGAGCGATACCCCGATGTTCGGCCTCGGCTCCGCCGTTCCACAGCGCGAGACCGTTCTCGCCATGGAAAAGATCGGCAAGCTGCTCTCGGCCCGCCCCGGCGCGATCGCCATCCGCGGTCATACCGACGGGCGGCAGTACAAGTCCGGCGGCTATGACAATTGGCGCCTTTCGTCCGATCGGGCGCAGAGCGCCTATTACATGCTGATCCATGGCGGCCTTGCCGAAGACCGCGTCAGCCAGATCAGCGGCTTTGCCGATCGCCGCCTGCAGGTTCCCAACGATCCGAATGCCGCTGCCAACCGGCGCATCGAGATTCTCATCCAGACAAACCAGGCCGAGCCATGATCAAGGCCCTCCGTTCCCTCGCCATCGGCGCGTGCGCATCGGTCGCCTGGCTGGCGCTGCTGTCGCACGCCCAGGCAGCCGGGGAGAAGGATGAAAATCTTCCGCCCTACAAGATGATCCGCTCGCTCCAGCACGTGCAGGACAGCATCGTCCATGGCGATCTGTCGTCTGCCGACATGCAGCAGTTCATGCTGGGGGCCATCGACAAGCGGCTGATGGCCGCCGATCGCAGTGTCTTTGCCGATCCGCGCAATGTCGATGCGGCCTTGATCTATGCGATGAGCGGCGGCAATCCGAAGACGCTCGCCTATCTCGCCAGCCGCGACATCGACGGCAATTTCGACAACCGCATCACGGACTCTCTTGGCCACTATCTGAACGGCAAGGGCGGTCTGATCGTGGAAACGCTGTCGAAGACGATCGAGGAATACAAGAACGCGCCGATCGGCCCCTACCTCTTCCTGGTCTATGGCAATGCGGTCGCCCAGCAGGATCCGCGCAAGGCCGTGAAGGCATACGACTGGGCCCGTCTGGTCGCGCCGGGCACGAATATCGAGGAGGCCGCGCTCCGGCGGTCGCTGACGATCACCACGCATGCGGGCAAGGTCGACGAGGCATTGCGCTATTCGCTCGCCTATACGCGTCGGTTCATGACATCGCCCTATGCGGGGCAGTTCGCCGATACGTTCGTGGAGCTTGCGGTGGCGAGCTACGGCGATGCGACACGCGACAGGATCGAGGAGATCCTGTCCTTCATGGACAAGCCCCGCCAGCGCGAGGTCTTCCTGCGTCTCGCGCGCAACGCCGCGATTGCAGGGCTGAAGCCCTTGACGAAACTCGCGTCCGAGCGGGCCGCCGCACTGTCAGCACCGGGGGATGCCGAGCCCAACGCCCTCGCGAGCTTCTACTCGAACCTCGTGGATGTCCCGACGACCGGCATTCTCGAGGCCGTCAAGGACATCGAGTCCATTCCCGATGTCGAACTCTCGGCGCGCGACCGCAGCCTGAGGGAAGCCGCGCAGGCGGTCGCGCGGGAGGTCCTGCGTGCGCCTGTTGCGCCCGTGGAAACGCCGGTCGCCAGTTCAGCACAAGCTCACACTGATACACAACCCTTACAGACATTGTCTCCCGAAGCCCTTTCGGGATCCGGCAGCAAGGACAGCCCTTTCGCAGCGCCTGCGGCACCAGCCCCATCGCAGATGGCGGAAAAGCCGGCGGCTGAGACGGCCGCAGCCTCGGAAGCCGCGGCTGCCGACCCGGCGCTGGCGACATTTCTGACGAGCGGAAAGAACAAGCTGGGCGAGATCGACGCTCTGCTTCGGGAGGATAAGTAGGATGAATTCGCTTGATGAAGCGCTGCCGGCAGCCAGGACGGCCCGTGCCAGCGTTTCCACCGTCAAGAACCGGCACGACGATGCCGAAGGTGGCGCCGCTTTTCGCAAGACATTTGCCGATCTGAAGCATGGGCGGGAGGCCGAGGCAGCAACGGACGCGCCTAGCACTCAGGCCGCCGATCCGCTGGAGAGATCCGAGCCCGTGACATCGGCCGAAAACACCGGGATCCGGAAAGAGCCGCGCGCAGGAGCGTCGACCGCAGCGGCCGATGAGAAAAGTGCCCACACCGCTCTCGGAACCGCGCCCGGGTCGCCGGCGAGGCTCTCGGCAACGGCCACGCTGTCCGCCACGCTGGCCCTGAAGGCGATCAAGGCCGACGGCGGTGCGAAGGCAGGCGTCGAGCCCTTGAGCGGTGGCAAGACCGCGGCGGAGCTTGCAGCGCGCGCAAGCGGCCAGATCGTTCTTGAAGGCGTCCCCGAGGGATCACCAGCGGCGGATCCCGCCGCAAGCGTGGATAGCTTGCAGGCGACGCACGCGACCACGCGAGACGGGTCAGCAGCTTCCCATGCCATGCCGTCGATCGCGGTCGATGAGACCCTCCGCCCGTCGAGGTTCCAGCTGCCGGCCGCGGCGCTGTCGGCGGTCCGAGCCGCGGAGGCAAAGTCCGGCGGAATGCCGTCGACCGGGGCCGCGTTGACGGCCACATCGTCGGAAGAGGATGTCGATGCGCCCGCGGCCGTCGATGCGCGGATGCTTCACGAGGCAAAGGTGCAGGGCGCAGAGGAGCGCCCCCTGAAAGAGACGCAACCCGACGCAACGGACCCGGCCGCGATTGCCGCGGCTGCGGCACCGTCGCCGGATGCCGATCTTCGCAGCCTGATGGCCATTCTCGGTCCGGTAAAGGCAGCCACCGCCCAGGATGCACCTGCTCGAGACGAACCCGTGGCCGCCGAGACCGGGACGCGGAGCGCGAAGCTTGCGGGCACCCGGACCAATCTGCCGATGCCGGCCACGGACGCGCCGCCATCGGGCATGCCGACGTCGACCGAAGGCACCGACCAGGTGTTCCGCTTCGCGCGTGCAGATGGCAAGGTCGTGCCGATGACGCTTCGACCGGACGCGGAGCGGACATTGCCCGCAGCGGCGGGCGAGCAGGCCGCTTCCAAGGCTGAGACCGTGACCGTGCTGGACGCCCGGCGCTATCTCGGCATCGCCCCGACGCTCGGCAATGCGCTGCCCATGACGGCGAATGCCCAGGCCGTGGCCGCGGCCATCACCGGCAATGGTGACGCGACGCAGTCGCTGCAAGCCAATACAGGCCTTTCGGGAGCCCAGGGCGGGACCGGCAAGGTCGTGAACACCCTCAAGATCCAGATGCATCCGATCGACCTTGGCCTCGTCACCGCGACGCTGCGGCTTCGCGACGACGAGCTGCAGATCGATCTCCGTGTCCGGACCGGCGAGGCCTACCGCCAGCTGAGCGACGATCAGGACGCGATGATCAAGGCGCTCCGCGCGCAGGGCTTCCAGGTCGATCAGGTCAACGTGATCTTCACGGGCTCCGACAGCGCAGGCGGAAATGACGGCTCCTCCCAGCCGCAAGGCAATCAGCAGCAGCCGTCGCACAACGGACGGGACACCCAGAGCGGCCTTGCGGCCGGCAATGGCGGAGAAGGCCGAAATGGCGCAGGACAGCGGAATGCGGATGACGGGCGGACGAGACAGGATACCCTTCGCGAAGCGTCTGCGACGGCTCAGCCTGGCTCTTCTGACGAGCTTTACTTCTAGCGCTCCGATCTCGGCGGACGCCGCCCCTGGATCCAGTGTCGGGTCGGGTTCGGGCTTGTGCGAGAGACAGATCATCGCCGCAGCGGCCAGATACGGCATCCCCGAGGGCATTCTCTACTCGGTGGGGCTGACCGAGACGGGCCGCAAGGGATCGCTGCAGCCCTATGCCATGAACATCGACGGCAAGGCGGTCTTTGCGTCGAGCGCGGCCGAGGTCCTGCAGCGGTTCGAAGCCGCAAGGGCGGAGGGAGCAAGGCTGATCGACCTCGGCTGCATGCAGATCAATTATCGGTTCCACGGGGAGAATTTCGCGTCGCCCGAGGCCATGCTCGACCCGCGTGCAAACGTCGAATATGCAGCCCGCTTCCTAGCAAACCTGCATGCGCGACACGAGACCTGGACCATGGCCGTCGCCCGGTACCATGCCGGGCCCAACAACGATCCGGCACAGAAGCAATATGTCTGTCGGGTAATCGCCAATCTGGTTGCGACAGGCTACGGAAACTGGACCCCGAACGCCGCGTCCTTTTGTCAATAAGACGCCGACCACGACAACCTATGCGATTTCAAATCCCTCACTTCTTGCAGTAGCTGGGCGAAAATTTTTTGACGGAATTGCGGCGCGTGCAATGGGCTTCATTAACACGCGTTAACCTTTCCACAGGATTTATAGATGCCGTATCGAAATGAACCACTACATATTGATCAAATCGGCTCAAGACCCCGCAGCTAGTACCATTTCTACCCACCAAAACCCTCTAATTGTGACGAGGCGCCACGATTCGTACCAATGACGTATTGGAAAACACCATACTGATTCGGAGCGGACGAATGATCGTAGTGGTTGATGAACGTGAACTTGTAAAAGACGGGTATACTTCTCTCTTCGGACGGGAAGGCGTACCCTCCACTGGGTTTGATCCCAAGGAATTCGGCGACTGGGTTTCCACCGCCGCCGACAGCGATATCGACGCTGTCGAAGCCTTCCTGATCGGTCAGGGCGAACGGGCGATGACCCTTCCCCGAGCCATCCGCGATCGTTCCACGGCACCGGTCATCGCCATCAGCGACACCCCGTCGCTGGAAGCCACGCTCGCTTTCTTCGACTGCGGTGTCGACGATGTCGTGCGCAAGCCGGTCCATCCGCGTGAAATTCTGGCCCGTGCTGCTGCGATCCGCCGCCGCCTGAAGTCCCTCTCGAACTACACCGATATCGGTGCGATCCGCGTCTTCTCCGACGGCCGCGATCCCGAAATCGAAGGCGACACCTTCGCCCTGCCGCGCCGCGAGCGTCGCATCCTGGAATATCTGGTCGCAAACCGCGGCCGTCGCGTCTCCAAGTCGCAGATCTTCAACGCGATCTATGGCATCTTCGACGAGGACGTCGAAGAGAACGTTGTGGAAAGCCACATCAGCAAGCTGCGCAAGAAGCTGCGCAAGAAGCTCGGCTTCGATCCGATCGATAGCAAGCGCTTCCTGGGTTACTGCATCGACTGGAGCTGAGCCTCCACCGTCTGCCCCGGTTTCCAATGGGAGCCATGGGGTCTTTCGAAAGCGAACGACGAGGGTTCGCAATCGGGAGACGCCATGGCTCCCTTTCCGTTTCAAGCTCTTGGTTTCATTAAAAGAAAGTAGACGCAATCTGTCGCTCGACCGCCCGGGCGGACAGCCTGAACAGGTTCACGCAAGGCTTGCTTCCTAGTGTCTGCAGGACGAACGAAACGAGGATCGGACATGAGTCTCTACGGAATGATGCGGACCGGCGGATCCGGCATGAACGCCCAGGCCAACCGCTTGAGCACCGTCGCGGAGAACATCGCGAATGCCAGCACCACCGGCTACAAGCGCAGCTCGACGGAATTCTCCTCGCTGATCCTGCCGACCACCGGTGGCAGCTACAATTCGGGCGGCGTGGAGACGAAGATCCGTCGCAGCATCGACGATGAGGGCGCAACGACCTCCACGACCTCCGGCTCCGACCTGCGCATCAAGGGCGAAGGTTTCTTCGTCGTTTCCGATGCTGCTGGTAAGTCCTTCATGACCCGCGCCGGCGCCTTCACCAAGGACGACAAGGGCAATCTGGTCAATGCGGCCGGCTACAACCTTCAGGGCTATGCCTACGAGAACGGCAAAGCGCCGACCGCCGTTGCGAACGGTTTCGGCGGCCTGACGAACATCAATCTCCAGGCAGGCGGCCTCGTGGCCACGGGGACGACGAAGGTCGCTTTCGGCGCCAACCTCGACATGCGGACGGTCGACAATGCTCCCGCAGCGCAGACCTCCATCCAGGTCTTCGACACGCAGGGCAACACGCGGCTCCTCGACATCGCCTATACCAAGACGGCCACCAACACGTGGCGCGCCGATGTGACGGACCGCGCCAGCGGCACGCAGATCGGAACGGCGGCCATGACGTTCGATGACAAGGGCACGCTGACCTCGACGCCGCTGACGCTGACGACGACGTCGCTGCCCGTTGCGGGCGCCACGCTGGAATCGATCGAGATCGACATGTCCAACACGACGCAGCTCGGCGCCGCCTTCACGCCGGTGCCCGGGACGAAGAACGGCAATGCGCCGAGCGCCGTCGCCGGCTTCGAGATCGACGACGAAGGCATCGTCTACGTCCGATACGCCAACAATGACCTGGATCCGCGCTACCGCCTCGCGCTCGCATCGGTCCAGAGCATCAACAATCTCGAGCCGCAGGCCGGCAACGTCTATCTGGCGGGTTCCGCGTCCGGCGAAGTGTCGCTCGGCTATGCGGGAACGGGCCAGTTCGGCGGGATCCAGACCAACGCTCTCGAAAGCTCCAACGTCGATATCGCCGACGAACTGACGTCGATGATCGAATCCCAGCGCAGCTACACCGCCAATTCCAAGGTGTTCCAGACAGGTGCAGACCTTCTGGACGTCCTGGTCAACCTCAAGCGCTGATCTAGAAAAGGACGGACTCCGTCATGTCTCTCGCTTCCGCCATCACCACGGCTCAGACGATCTTCAGCAATACGGGCAAGCAGACGGCCGTCGTATCGCAGAACATCGCGAATGTCGGCAATGCCGACTACGCGCGTCGTCTCGCCATGATGGGTGTAGACACCGACGGCCAGCCCTTCCTCAAGGTGCAGCGAGCCCAGAACGAGGCGCTGTTCAAGCAGAACATTGCCAGCATCTCGGACAATTCGGGTCAGTCGAGAC
The DNA here is from genome assembly GCF_001424325.1 of Rhizobium sp. Leaf341. Classification (NCBI taxonomy): domain Bacteria; kingdom Pseudomonadati; phylum Pseudomonadota; class Alphaproteobacteria; order Hyphomicrobiales; family Rhizobiaceae; genus Rhizobium; species Rhizobium sp. Leaf341. The sequence goes on along the minus strand of NZ_LMPE01000003.1, from coordinate 545,409 downwards.
TGCTCTACGGCCTGCAGCAGATTCAGTCTGCCTTCGGCGGCGCGGATTATCCGACCGCGCCGGCGACCTACATGACCTCCTTCCGCAGCAGCCTTCAGACGCTTGCCGCGTCTCCGAGCAGCATCACCATTGCCAGATCCGCCGTTTCGGAAGCACGGGACGTTGCAAACTCCCTGAACTCCGCATCGAGGGTGATCGAAGAGGTCAAGGCGACAACGGACAAGGAAATCAGCGAGCAGGTCGGCCAGCTCAACGACTACCTGGCGGCTTTCGAAAAGACCAACAATGCCGTCGTCTCTCTGATCGCGAACGGCAAGGATGCGGGCGACGCGCTCGACAAGCGGGACTCGCTCCTGAAGTCGATCGCCGACATCGTCGGGATCTCGACCACCACCCGCGCCAGCATGGATACCGTCATCTACACGAGCGACGGGAGCGTGCTGTTTGAAACATCGGCACGGAAGGTGGAACTTGTCGGCAAGGACGGCAGCGGGTCTCCGCCGTTTCACGTCGAGGTCGACAATGAAGAGCTGAAGCCCGGCAAGGGCGGAAACACGACGGCGCAGGGCAGTCTGGCGGCTCTGTTCCAGCTTCGCGACGATGTCGCGCCGATGATGCAGAATCAGCTCGACGAAATCGCGCGCGGACTGATCGTCGCCTTCCGCGAAACCGACCAGACAATCGCCGTGGAGAACCGCGAACCCGGATTGCCGGGACTTTTCCTCGACGGCGACAGCACCGACATGCCGGCATCGGGAAAGATCTCGACCGGGCTCGCCGGACGCATCAAGCTCAACGCGGCGATCGAAAACAATCCGATGCTGTTGCGCGACGGCGGGTTCAACAACACGTCGACCTCGACGAACTACACCTACAATACGGCGAATGTCGCGGCCTATACCGGTCGCCTCAACGGCCTTATCGAGGAAATGGGAAAACCGCAGGCCTTCGACGCGACCGCCGATATCGGTAGCACCGCAACGCTCATGTCGTATTCCTCGAGCTCGATCGGCTGGATCGAGCAGCTGCGCAAGGCGGCAACCTCGGCCGACGAGACCAAGAGCGCCATGCTGGCCCAGACCTCGCAGACACTCAGCAACGAGACCGGTGTCAGTCTCGACGAGGAGCTGTCGCTCATGCTCGACCTCGAGCAGTCCTACAAGGCGTCGGCAAAGCTGATGACCACCGTGGACGAAATGCTCAAATCCCTGCTGGACATGGTGAGATAAGATGAAGACGTCATTCATTTCCAACCTGGCGGTTCAAAACGCCATGCGGCTCAGCGTCCAGCGCGGCCAGCAGGACGTCGTGAAGCTTCAGCAGGAGGCAACGACCGGCATCCACGCCGATCCCGGCGCATCGCTCGGTTCCAGTGCTTCGCGTCTGGTCAGCCTCAAGGATGAGCTGCAGCGTCTGACCAACATCAAGGATACCAATGCTCTCGTGACCCAGCGCCTGTCGACGTCCCAGTTGGCCGTCGAATCCATGCGCAAGGCCGGCGAGGAAATGAACACGACCCTGGTCGGCGCCATGGGCGTGGAAGACATGTCCCGCCTCGGCAACACGAAGACGGCGGTCGTCTCGACATTCAATGCATTCTTCGTTGCGGCGAACTCCCAGTCGAACGGCGAGTACCTCCTGTCGGGTATCAATTCCGACGCCCGTCCGCTGACCCCCTATGCCGAGAACGCGGCAGCCCAGCAGACCTTCAAGGACGCGTTCGAGAGCTACAAGCTGGAAAACAACGGCAATCCGGCCAACAATCCGGTTGCGACCCTCAAGGATCTGACGGGCGCGCAGATGCAGGACTTCATCGATCGCAAGATCGTGCCTCTCTATGTCGGCGACACCAGTGCCGGCGAAAAGGCCGTTCCCGATCAGTGGCGGACGGACTGGTCGAAGGCATCGGACAACAACGTCCAGAGCCGCATTTCCGGCTCCGAGGTCGTGTCCTCGAACACCAATGCCAACGAGGCCGGCGTGCGCAAGATGGTGCTCGCCTCCGTCCTCGCCTCCGAGCTCATCGCGGCGGACCTGACGAGCGAAGCCCGCCTGGTCGCCAACCAGAAGGCACAGAACTACACCCAGCAGGCCATCTCCGGCATGATCAGCATGGGCAGCGATCTGGGCACCTCCGAGGGGCGCGTCACCAAGGCCAACACGCTGCTGGACTCGCAGACGAAGCTGCTCACCACGCACGTCAGCGATCTCGAAGGGGTCGACCCCTATGAGGCCACCACGCGGATGAAGGCCCTGATGACGCAGATCGAGACGTCCTACACACTCACGTCGCGGATGCAGCAGCTGAGCTTGATCAATTTCCTCTGATGCGAAGAGGCTTAGACAAACATGAGGGATGTCTGAATGTATCAGTTTTCGTATGCCGAGATCATGGAGGACGGCGTTGTCGACTCCAAGGATCGTGAGCGACAGGTCCTCGACCGTTCGATAGCGCTGCTCGCATCTGCTGCCCGGCAGAAGGGATACTCGCGGGAGGCGATCGAGGCGGTCTATTACACGCGGCGTCTCTGGATCCGTTTCATCGAGGACCTGCGCGCACCCGACAACCAGCTGGACGAGTCGCTGCGCGCCAACCTCATCTCCATCGCCATCTGGATTTTGAGCGAGACCGAGAAGATCCGCAAACGCGAATCCTCGAACTTCCAGGGCATCATCGACATCACAACCATCATCAGGGATGGACTGAAATGAAAAGCACACTGCGCATCTCGCTGAAGTCGGGCGAACGGATCTTTGTGAATGGCGCCGTTCTGCGGGTCGATCGCAAGGTTGCCGTCGAGTTTCTGAACGATGTCACCTTTCTGCTCGAAAACCACGTCCTCCAGCCGGAGGATGCGACCACCCCGCTGCGTCAGCTCTATTTCATCGCCCAGATGATCCTGATCAATCCGGAAGGCGCCGAGCAGTCGACGATCATGTTCCGCAAGTCGATCGTCATGCTGCTCAACTGCTTCAAGAACGACGAGATCCTGTCGGAGCTGAAGCGCATCGACGCTCTCGTCATGCAGGGACGCGCCTTCGACGCCCTGAAGGCGATCCGTGGCCTCTATCCGATCGAGGACAAGATCCTCAACGCACAGGAGATGGCACCCGCCATGATCGAACATATCCGCAAGGAGATCGCACCATGGCGTTAGGCAGTCTGATTGGCGCGACAGCCGCCCCGAGCCCGACCAGCACCCCGAATACGACGGCCAAGGATGCAGCCAGTGCGTCCAGCAAGGCCAATCTCAACTATGACAGCTTTCTGAAACTGCTCGTTGCCCAGATGAAGAATCAGGATCCGACGCAGCCGATGGACAGCACGCAGCAGATCGCCCAGCTGGCGACCTTCTCGCAGGTCGAGCAGACCATCCAGACCAACACCAATCTGGAAAGCCTGCTGCAGCGCACCTCGCTCTCGGAAGCCAATGCCGTCATCGGCAAGACGGTGACGAGCGCGGACGGCAAGACGACCGGCGTCGTCAAGGAGGTCACGCTCTATTCCGACGGAATCGTGGCGCTCCTCGAAAACGGAAGCAAGCTTGCCATCGGTCCCGGCGTTTCGGTAAAGTAAACGTCTCGGCAAGCAGCCGTGTCGGGCGGACATCGCCCGATTCTCCGTCGCGAAGTGATGTTGCAATGAATGAGGCCGACGCTCTCGACATGGTTCAGACGGCGATGTGGACGGTGATCGTGGCGTCTGGCCCGCCCGTCCTCGCCGCGATGATCGTCGGCCTCGTTGTCGCCCTCATCCAGGCACTGACGCAGGTGCAGGAAATGACGCTGACCTTCGTTCCGAAGATCCTCGCGGTTCTCGTGACCGTCGCGATCGCCGCGCCGTTTATCGGCTCGCAGGTCTCGATCTTCACCGATATCGTCTTTTCGCGCATTCAGACCGGATTCTGATCGGTTTCAGGGCCTGCACGCTGCCGTCGCGCAGCGGCGCGGTCCGATCGCGAGCCATCCCCACGCAAGCTTGAGCGCCTAGAACGGTCGTCATATGGGGCGACAGGTATGAATGTCGCCCGCCTCTCATGACGAGACGGACATTCCGATGGCACAACCTCCTGCAATTGTCATTCCCAAGATCGCCCCGAAAGGGCGCGATATCGGCTTCGCGCTTGGTATCGTTTCGATCCTGTCGATCCTTTTCCTGCCGATCCCGCCCTTCCTGATCGACATGGGCCTGGCCTTCTCCATCGCCTTCTCCATTCTCATCCTGATGGTGTCGCTCTGGATCCAGCGGCCGCTCGATTTCTCGTCCTTTCCGGTCATCCTGCTGATCTCCACCATGATCCGCCTCGCGCTCAACATCGCGACGACCCGCGTGATCCTGTCGCATGGGCACCAGGGGCACGATGCTGCGGGCAGCGTCATCGCGGGCTTTGCGAGCCTGGTGATGTCCGGCGATTTCGTCATCGGTCTGATCGTCTTCCTGATCCTGATCACGGTAAACTTCATCGTCATCACCAAGGGCGCCACGCGTATCGCGGAAGTCGGCGCCCGCTTCACCCTCGATGCCATTCCGGGCAAGCAGATGTCGATCGATGCCGATCTGTCCGCCGGCCTGATCAACGAGAAGGAGGCGCAGCATCGCCGGCGCGAGCTCGAAGAGGAAAGCTCGTTCTTCGGCTCCATGGACGGTGCGTCGAAGTTCGTGCGCGGCGATGCGGTCGCCGGCCTCCTCATCACCGGCATCAATGTGTTCGGCGGCATCATCATTGGCTATTTCCGCCACGGCATGTCGATCGGCGAAGCAGCCGACGTGTTCGTCAAGCTCTCCGTCGGCGACGGTCTCGTGTCGCAGATTCCGGCCCTGATCGTCTCTCTGGCGGCAGGCCTTCTCGTCTCGCGCGGCGGCACATCCGGCTCGACCGACCAGGCAGTCGTCGGCCAGCTCAGCAACTACCCCCGCGCGCTGATGGTCGCGGCCGGCCTGCTGGCCATGCTGGCCATCATTCCGGGTCTGCCCTTCATTCCCTTCGCCACGCTTGCCGTCGGCATGGCCGCCATGGCCTACATCATCCCGCGCCGGGCCGCAGCCGCCAGCCAGCTGAAGCGCGAGCAGGATCTGCAGACGGCAGCGCAGGTGAAGGACAGCGAGAAGGACAGCGTCAAGTCTGTTCTCAAGACCGCGGAAATCGAGCTGCTGCTCGGCAAGCAGGTCTCCACGCGCCTGCTTGGCGCCCACCAGGAGCTCGCCTTCCGCGTCGGCAAGATGCGCCGCAAGTTCGCCAGCCAGTACGGGCTCATCGTCCCCGAGATCAAGGTGTCCGACGATATCGCCGTGCCCGACAAGGCCTATCATATCCGCGTGCACGGAACGACGATCGCGTCGAACACGGTGCGCGTCGGGGAGGTCATCGTGGTCACCGGCGGCGGCCGTCGCCCGACCGTTCCGGGCGACGACATCCGGGAACCCGCCTTCGGCATGCCTGCCGTGTCGATCCTGGAAACCTTTACCGAAGACCTGAAACGCGAGGGCTTCCACCCGATCGACAACGTTTCCGTCGTTCTGACGCATCTGTCGGAAGTCATTCGCAACAACCTGCCACAACTGCTCTCCTACAAGGACGTCAAGATCCTCATCGAGCGTCTCGACCCGGAATACCGCAAGCTCGCCGACGAGATCTGCACCTCGCACATGTCCTATTCGGGCCTGCAGGCCGTGCTGAAGCTGCTGCTGGCCGAGCGGGTCTCCATCCGCAACCTGCACCTGATCCTGGAAGCGGTGGCCGAGCTCGCTCCGCATGTGCGCAAGACCGAGCACATCGTCGAACATGTCCGCGTCCGCATGTCGCAGCAGCTCTGCGGCGATCTGTCCGACAACGGCACGCTACGCGTCCTGCGTCTCGGCAACAAGTGGGACATGGTGTTCCATCAGGCGCTCAAGCGGGATGCGAAGGGCGATATCGTCGAGTTCGATATCGATCCGCGCCATCTCGAAGAGTTCAGCGAAGAGGCGACGCGCGTCATCCGCGAGCATCTCGACCGCGGCATGCCGTTCGTGCTGGTATCTTCGCCCGAATCCCGCTCTTATGTGCGCATGATCATCGAACGCTTGTTTGCCACGCTGCCGGTCCTCAGCCATGTCGAGCTTGCAAAGGGGCTCGAGATCAAGATCATCGGCTCCATTTCATGATAACGGACCCGGAGGGCACGGTGCTCGCGCTGTTTGCGGCGTTTTGCCGGATCGGCGCCTGCATCATGGTCATGCCGGGTTTTTCCTCGGCACGGGTCTCCGTGCAGATCCGCCTGTTTACAGCCGTCGCGATCTCCATGGCGATCCTGCCGATCATGTGGGACGACATCTACCCGCAGATCTCCGGCAAGGGGCATACCTACATCTACATCATCACCACCGAAGTCGTCATCGGCAGCGTGATCGGCCTGATCGCCCGCTATTATGCGCTGGGCCTCCAGTTCGTCGGCTCCGTGCTCACGATGATGATCGGCTTCACGGCGCCGCCCGCGAGCGACGTTCTCGAAGACACCGCGGAAAACCAGGTGACGAACCTGATCTCGTTCGGCGGGCTCATGGTGCTCTTCATGCTGGATTTCCATCATGTGATCTTCGAGTCCATCTTCGACAGCTACAAGGCCATGCCGCTCGGTGTCGGATTTGATCCGCAGGGCATCCTGATCACGATGACGAATGCGCTGGAAATGACCTTCATGATCATGCTGCGCCTGTCGAGCCCGTTCATCATCTACGGCCTGCTCTTCAACGTCGCGCTGGGCATGGTCAACAAGCTGGCGCCGCAGATGCCGCTTTACTTCATTTCGGCGCCCTATCTCATCATGGGCGGCATGTTCCTGCTTTATCTCGGCATTGCCGCCATGCTGCGACTGTTTGCCGATGGGTTTGCCGTCGTCATGCAGGGGATATAGCCATGGCCGAGAACCGTTCCGACAAGCTGAGACGTCTCGTTGCCGTCCAGCGTCATCTCGAGCAGATGGCGGAGAACGAACTTTCCGAAACCGCGCGACAGCGTCGGGAACTGGCGACCACGATCGATGTCGTGGCAGACGCCATGGGCTCGGCCAAGCCGCTTCATGCCATGTTCTCGGGCCATTACGCCTCGCAGCTCGGCCGGCTGGCGCAGAAGGACCAGATGCTCGAGGGCATCCAGCAGGTGCACGAGGCGCGCGTGCTGAAAGAGCGGGCAAAAGGCGACAGGCTGGCCGAGCACATGAAGGACGCCCGCGCCCTCGAAGAGCGGGCCGCGGCAGACGATGCGATCTACGATCTGATCGACCAGCACGTCATGCTGGGCGCGCCAGCTTCCGGTAAGCTTGACCCCTCATAGTGTCCCGGTCGGCTGGGCGCGGCTTTCACCGCCCGTTCAACCCCCGATACGGATTTTCATGGCCGGTTTTCGCACCTTCCAGAGGGGCGGGCGGCGTGACGAAGGAAGCAACCGGATGGCCATTTCTCCTCCGACCGATCTGGTGATGGATGTCCTGCGCGCGGCGGATCCGACGCAGGTCAAGGAAGCACAGGCGCGTTTGCAGTCCAGCCGGGCCGCGTTCCGCGCCTCGAGCCTTGCGGAAACCGGCAACGGCTTTGCCAACACGGTTGCGGTTCTCAACCAGAGCCCGGCCGGTTCGGGCCTTGGCAACATCGACAATCGCGCCGAGCCGAAGAAGGTGCCGGAAACCTACCGGAAATTCGAAGCGATGGTGCTCCAGAATTTCGTCAAGTCGATGATGCCGAGCAACAGCGAGGACGTTTACGGCAAGGGGACGGCCGGCGACATCTGGAAGAGCATGATGGCCGAGCAGATCGGCAACGTCATGGCAAAGGGCAACGGGGTCGGGATCGCCGCCAGCATGGTGGCCGATGGCGCCGGCGGCACGAGCATGACCAACCGCGTCAGCGCGCAACTCGACGGCAACAGCGCCAACATGGCCCAGAGCATGGTGCAGGAATACCAGCGCAAGGCGCTGGATGGCTTCCGGGCAAGCGAAGCTCTGTCGACGACGGATGGCAAGGACTGACTGGACGCCTGGCCCGATAGGGGCGGGTGTCGCAAACCGGGGGCGGGCATCATGACATGCACCGGCGCCGGGCGAGGTTTGTGGTCCGCACGCGACGGCAAGGGGCTGGCCCCGGGCGTCGAGACGCGCGGACAATCAGGAATGCAGGCGGCACGGTGAGCGGCGACGTTCAACCGGACGCCGTGCCAAGACGGGAGACGTTTTATGGAAATTCAAGCTTCGGGCGACGTGCGGATCCGCAGTATTCTGGGTCGGCTCGAGATGATCCTCGACAATGAGAACGCCCGTATCGGCGTCGATCCGACCTTCGACCTCAAGGCTTCCAACCTGCGCAAGAGCCGGTGCCTCTACGAGCTGACGATGCTCAGCCGCAAGGAAACGCCGGCCGACGCGACACCGTCCTATGTGTCGCAGGCAAAGCATATCCGCAACAAGCTTGCGGCCAATTCCGAGAAGGTCGAGGCCCATCTCGATGCGTGCCGTTCCGTGGTCGAGCTTCTGAAGGCTGCGGCGCAGGATGCGGATGCCGACGGCATCTACTCCGAGGAACAGTTCCGTTACGGCGCGATGTAATGCTCAAGCTTCTCCTCACCGGCGTCTGGGTCGCGGGCATTACACTCGGATCGGTCTATCTCTCGATGCGTCACGCTTCCGCACCGGTGGAATCCAGTGAGGAGCAGGCGCGACTGGCCGTCCAGGAATATCTCCCGGGCGAGATGATCACGGTTCCCGTGCTGCGCAACGGCGGCGTTCAGGGCTACTTCCTGACAAAGCTTTCCTTTGCTGTCGACAAGACGAAGGTGAAGACCTTGCAGGTGCCCTTCAAGGAGACCGTCACCAACGCGCTGTTCGATATCCTGGTCGGCAAGCAGCTGATCAATGTCGAGGACAAGAACTCCTTCGATCTCGCGAACTTCAAGTCCGCCGTGAAGACGGGCCTGAACGAGCAGATGAAGAACGAGGTCGTCTTCGAGGTCCTGGTCGAACAGCTCGAATATCTTTCCAAAACGGACGTGGCGCGCGTGGCCAACCCCGAGGGCCGCAAGCAGCCGGAGCCCGTGGCGATCGTCGATCGCAACGGCGATACCGCGCACGACGTCATTCCGGGCGCCGCCGAAAAGATAGCGGCCGGCCACTGAGGACGTAAAATTCAAGGGGGCTCTGCTATTCTCAACAGAGTTCCTGACCGAGAGGGTGACGAAAGAGTTAATCGTTCTTTCACGAGCGTCACCATGCTGCATTTTCAGGTTGTGGAAAGCGGGATTCATCTAGAAATTTCGTAAGCAAAATCTTAATCCGCAAAAATGCTTTTGATAGAATGGTTTAAACGCGATTTCAGACCGCGTTGCTATGGTGCCGGTCATTGATCCGAGGATCGTGACCGCACAGGCACCGGGAAATGTTCGCGTTCGCTCCGTTAACGTCGCACAAAGCGGCGGCGTATGGAGGCCGTAACAGGCGAATGAGGGACGATGCCGTGCGTGCGTGATGCTCCTGATGGAGGATTGCCGCATGAAATATTTTCCGCCTGTTTCGCTTCAGCCGTCCCAACGCGATATTCTCGACCTTGCTGTCTGCGATTTCGGATGGGAGGAAGCCTTCACCTTCGTGGACGAAGTCGCGTCGCTGCCGATCGGACAGACGATCATCTCTTTTCTGAATGCCAATAATGCGAACTACATGATGACGGATCCGGACTACCGCGCGATCCTCGACCGCCACGTCGTGTTCCCCGACGGGCACGGCATCGACATCGCCTCCAAGATCTTTCACGGCAAGCCCTTTCCCGCCAATCTGAACGGCACTGATTTCGTCCCGGCGATGCTGACCTATATGCGGACGCCGCGACGCGTCGCCATGGTCGGTGCGCGATCCGACGTGCTGCAACGGGCAGCCGAGAATTTCGCGAGACACACGCCCTGGCACACCTTTCTTCCGGTTTCGGACGGCTATTTCGACGCGTCGGAGTCGGATGCCGTGATGGCGAAGGTGCGCGAGGCAAAGCCGGACATCCTGCTGATCGCCATGGGCACCCCGCGCCAGGAAAAGTGGATCGACCGCCACGTCGGCCCGGGGCATGCCCGTCTCGTGCTGGGTGTAGGGGCCCTGTTCGACTTCGTCGCCGGCGAAGTGCCGCGCGCGCCTGAATCCATCCGCCGCATGCGGCTGGAATGGCTCTATCGCATGACGATCGAGCCGCAGCGGCTGTGGAAGCGTTACGTCATCGGCATCCCTGTCTTCCTGCGGTTCATCCTCTGGCGGAAATTTGCCGGGCCGCAGATCGTGCGGTCCGAGCCGGTGCGCTCCGAGCCGGTGCGTCGGCTCACATCGCTGTAGGGCGCGTCTTCGCGCCCGCTCCGGGAAACGCGCGCGCCTTCGCTAAAAAAGCGGTGCACCGGAGCGCGATCTTCCCAGGAGGCCCGAGCACGACCTTGAAATCCTCGCGAAGAACGGCTTAGGACGCATTGAGGCGATCAACCGGCGTTTCCGCGCTGTATATCCCTCAGCACGAACCATATGCGCGAGGGACTGATGAGCACCGTTATCGATGGAAAGACCGTAGCCGCCTCCGTTCTCGACCGGGTCAAGACCGCGGCGCGCGCGTTGGAAGAAAGCCGTGGCATCAAGACAGGCCTTGCCGTCGTCATCGTCGGCAACGATCCGGCAAGCCACACCTATGTCTCTTCGAAAAGCCGCATGGCCAAGGAGTGCGGCTTTGTCTCGGTTCAGCACACGCTGCCGGAAGAGACGCGCCAGGACGATCTCGCGGCCATCGTCGATCGCCTCAATGCCGATCCGTCGATCCACGGCATTCTCGTGCAGCTGCCGCTTCCGGGGCACTTCGACGCCGACGCCATCATCCAGTCGATCAGGCCGGAAAAGGACGTGGATGGATTGAACGTCGTCAATGCCGGCAAGCTTGCAACGGGCGACGTGAAGGGCGGTCTCGTGTCCTGCACGCCGGCAGGGGCCATGGTGTTCGTGCGGCAGACCCACGGAGACGATCTCTCGGGCCTGAACGCGGTCGTCATCGGCCGCTCGAACCTGTTCGGCAAGCCCATGGCGGCACTGCTGCTGGCTGCCAACGCAACCGTGACCGTCGCGCACTCCCGCACGAAGGATCTGCCGTCCGTCTGCCGCAATGCCGATATCCTCGTTGCTGCGGTCGGGCGTCCGGAAATGGTCAAGGCTGATTGGGTCAAGCCGGGCGCGACTGTCATCGACGTCGGCATCAATCGCATTGCGGCACCCGAGCGCGGGGAGGGCAAGACCCGTCTCGTCGGCGACGTCGCCTTCGCCGAATGCAAGGATGTCGCCGCGACCATCACGCCGGTCCCGGGCGGCGTTGGCCCGATGACCATCGCCATGCTGATGGCCAATACCGTCATCGCCGCCCACCGCGCGGCAGGCGTTGTCGCGCCGACGTTCTGACGCCTCGATAAGAACGCGCCGGAGATCCGAAGTTCGAGCCAACCCGACCCGACCCGACCCGACGAGAGATCTTAGCGGCGTGGCGCAGGCTTGGTCGAATCGCGCAGGATCAGCTCCGCCTGCCAGACTTCGCGCTCCAGCGCGTCCGCCGGATTGAGCACATGGGTGATCAGACGCTCGGCAATGCGCGCGCCGGCTGCCCGGAGCGACGATTGCGTCGTGGTCAGCGGAACGTTGAAATGTTCCGGCTTGAGAAGCGGCAGCACGTCGTCATGCGCGATCAGCGAGACGTCGTCGCCGACCTTCAGCCCGGCGCGGGTCAGCGCCCTGACGACGCCCAGCGCCATCACCGTGCTCGAGCAGAGAATGGCCGTCGGCGGGCGTGCATCGGCCAGGAACGCGGTCGTTGCCCGAAACCCATATTCATCCGTCATGAAATCATGGGCGATCAGGACGTCGTCGGTTTCCAGGCCGGCTTCCGTGAGAGCGGCGAGCATGCCGGCCTTCCGGCGCATGGCGAAGGTCAGATGCTCCTGCCCGTTGATCAGCGCGATGCGGCGATGCCCGAGCGCGATCAGCAGCTGCGTCGCCTCGTAGAACGCACCTTCGTTATCGATGTCGAGAAAGGGATAATCGTCGCCCTGGCCGATGGCCCGACCATGCACAAGGTAGGGGATGGGCAGCGACCGCAGCATGTCGATCCTCGGATCGTCCCGGCGGACAGAGGCGATGAACAGGGCGTCGACATTGCCGCTGGCCGCCAGTCGGCGAAAGGTCGTCTCTTCGTCTTCCGGGGCGCTCGGATTGATCACGAAGTGAAAATCGTGGCGAACCGAGGCCTCGCCGAGACCGGTCAGGAAGGCGCTGAAGTGAACGTCGGCGTCGATATCGGGCGCGACCGTCATCACGAGCCCGATCGAGGCCGCACGCCCGGTCGCAAGCCTCTGCGCAGCCCGGTTTGGCCGATATCCGGTGTCATGAACGGCCTTCAACACGCGCTCGCGCGTTTCCGCATTGACCTCGGGATAGCCGTTCAGCGCCCGGCTGACCGTCGTCTGCGACAGGCCGAGCATCTCCGCAAGCTGCCTGAGATTGACGACCATCCTCCAACTCCCACCAAAGCGCTTTGATACCGTCTCAAAGCGGTGTGATCGCTCAGTATCATCAAAGACTTGTCGGTGCAAAAGAGTTTGCGGATGCGGCATTGCAAACCTTTGCTGCACCGCGAATGAACAACTTACGATGGACGGCGGCGCAAAATCCCTTGACTTGCAGCCTCGACCAATGGTTTCTTACGCTTCTCAAAGCGCTTTGAAAGCAGGTGTCGATGAAAGATACCAGCAAGGTGCCGCGGATTTTCGGGAGGAATCACGTGAAGACAACATTGATCCTGGGCGCAGCTGCGCTTGCTCTGATCGCAGGAACGGCCTCGGCCGCAGACTTGAAGTTCAAGCCGGGCGACGACGCCAAGTTCAACTGGAAAAGCTACGAGGACTTCAAGTCCGGACATGATCTCAAGGGGCAGTCGCTGACCATCTTCGGTCCGTGGCGTGGCGAAGACCAGGTCCTATTCGAAAGCGTGCTCGACTATTTCCGCGAGGTCACCGGGGCCGACGTGAAATATTCGTCCTCCGAGAACTACGAGCAGCAGATCGTCATCGACACGCAGGCCGGTTCGCCGCCGGACGTGGCGATCCTGCCCCAGCCGGGCCTCATCGCCGATCTCGCCTCCAAGGGCTATCTGACGCCGCTCAGCGAGGGCACGGACAAGTGGCTGCTCGACAACTATGCGGCCGGCCAGTCCTGGGTGGATCTGTCCACCTATGCCGGCAAGGACGGCAAGAAGGCGCTCTACGCGTTCCCCTACAAGATCGACGTCAAGTCGCTGGTCTGGTACGTGCCCGAGAACTTCGAGGATGCGGGTTATGAAGTGCCCAAGACCATGGAAGAGCTGAAGGCGCTGACGGACAAGATCGTCGCCGACGGCGGCACGCCCTGGTGCATCGGCCTCGGTTCGGGCGGCGCAACCGGCTGGCCGGCCACCGACTGGGTGGAAGACATGATGCTGCGCACGCAGCCGGCCGACACCTACGACAAGTGGGTCACCAACGCCATTCCGTTCACCGATCCGGCCGTCGTGGGCGCGATCGACGAGTTCGGCTTCTTCGCCAAGAATCCGAAATATGTCGATGGCGGGACGCAGGCGGTCTCGTCGACGGACTTCCGCGACAGCCCGAAGGGTCTCTTTGCCTCGCCGCCCAAGTGCTATCTGCATCATCAGGCCTCCTTCATCCCGTCCTTCTTCCCGGAAGGCACGAAGGTCGGCGAGGATGCGGACTTCTTCTACATGCCGCCCTACGCCAGCAAGCCGGATCTCGGCAACCCGGTTCTCGGTGCCGGCACGCTCGCCATGATCACCAAGGACACCCCGGCATCGCGCGCCTTCCTCGACTTCCTGAAGACGCCGATCGCCCATGAAGTCTGGATGGCCCAGTCGAGCTTCCTGACCCCCTACAAGGGCGTCAATCTGGACACCTATGCCAATCCGCCGATGAAGAAGCAGGGGGACATTCTCCTCAATGCGACCACCTTCCGCTTTGACGGCTCCGACCTGATGCCCGGCAAGATCGGTGCAGGTGCCTTCTGGACCGGCATGATCGACTATGTCGGCGGCAAGCCGGCAGCCGACGTGGCGGCCGACATCCAGAAGTCGTGGGATAGCATCAAGTAAGCACCGTTTCGGGGCGGCCGCCACGCGGTCGTCCCGAAACCGTCTACCGGAACACCCCCTGCGTCCTGCCGCTGCCGGCACCGTGCCTTCAGGCATGACCGCCGCGCGATCGGCGATCGTGTCTGCGGATGGGATGCGCTGCGGGTGTCCATGACCGCAAGGCGATGCCGGCCGAAAGGCTGCGATCGCAGCGCGGGCATGCGGCGATCTCGGATCCAGGCGGTTCGAGGCCGAACTTGAGCAGAACGGAGCGTTCCAGCGGAACCGCGGCACATCGTGTCCGATGCAAAGCGCTGGTAAGGGGGGAACATGCAGCAATTGTTGATGGCCGTCGTCACGATGGTAGCCGGCGTTCTCGCCTGCGCTGCCTACTTCTACGGAACGAACCTCATCCTCGACCTGATCTTTCCCTCGAAGGGACGATCGGGCGCACAGGCGTCGCGGAACCTGCGCATCAGCAATGCGATCCGCCCCTGGCTTTTCCTGTTTCCCGCGCTCTTCGCCATGACGATCTACCTGATCTATCCGGTGATCGAATCCGTCTGGCTCTCCTTCCACGACCGGGCCGGGCAGAATTTCGTCGGAGGTGCCAATTACGTCTGGATGATCCATGACGGCGAATTCCGTCAATCGATCTTCAACAACTTCCTCTGGCTGCTGGTCGTCCCGGCGCTCGCCACCTTTTTCGGCCTGATCATCGCCGCACTCACCGATCGCATCTGGTGGGGCAACATTGCAAAGACGCTGATTTTCATGCCGATGGCCATTTCCTTCGTCGGCGCATCCGTGATCTGGAAGTTCATCTACGATTACAGGGCTGCGGGATCCGAGCAGATCGGCCTTCTCAACGCGATCGTCACCGCGTTCGGCTTCGAGCCGCAGGCATGGGTCACCATCCCGCTCTGGAACAACTTCTTCCTGATGGCAATTCTCGTCTGGATCCAGACAGGCTTTGCCATGGTCATCCTGTCGGCAGCGCTGCGGGGCATTCCCGAGGAAACCGTGGAGGCCGCCGTGATCGACGGCGCCAACGGCTTCCAGATCTTCTTCAAGATCATGATCCCGCAGATCTGGGGCACCATCGCTGTGGTCTGGACCACCATCACGATCCTGGTCCTCAAGGTGTTCGACATCGTTCTCGCCATGACCAACGGGCAGTGGCAGACGCAGGTGCTGGCCAATCTCATGTTCGACTGGATGTTCCGGGGTGGCGGCGATTTCGGCCGCGGCGCGGCGATCGCCGTCGTCATCATGCTCCTCGTCGTGCCGATCATGATCTGGAACATCCGCAATGCCGCCCGAGAGATGAAGGGACACTGAGATGATCGCGTCGAAACGCTCCCCGCTCGTCCTGTTCGTGCACCTGTCCGTGCTGCTGCTGGTCATTCTCTGGACCATCCCGACGGCAGGCCTTCTGATCTCGTCGCTGCGCGACAAGGACCAGCTTGCCGTCTCCGGCTGGTGGACGGCCTTGTCCACCTCCAGCCAGAACCTGACGGTGCGTGCGCCGGGCCCCGAAACGCAGCAGCAGCGCGACGGCAAGTTCGTGATTTCCGGCAACGTGCTCGACAATACCGGCGCCAAGGTTTCCGCCTTCGGCTTCCGCACCCAGGAGCCTGCGGCGTTCGAGCCCGGTCAGACGGCGACGCTTAACGATGGCGAACGATTGACCGTCCAGGAGGACGGAACGTTCGAGATCGTGTCCGATGTCGCCATGGAAGGCTCGCGCGGCCAGCGCATCTTCGTGCAGGCCGCCGTTCCCTCGCGCTTCACCTTCGACAATTACCGCGAGGTGCTGAATGCCGAAGGCATCGGCGCGTCCTTCATCAACTCGCTCACCGTCTCCATTCCCTCGACCATTATCCCGATCCTCGTCGCGGCCTTTGCCGCCTATGCGCTCGCCTGGATGCCGTTTCCCGGACGCACCCTGCTCATCGCTGTCGTCGTCGGCCTCCTGGTCGTGCCGCTGCAGATGTCGCTCATCCCGCTCCTGAAGCTCTACAACGGGGTCGGCGCCTTTCTCGGCGTGCCGGCCAAGACCTATGTCGGCATCTGGCTGGCGCATATGGGGTTCGGCCTGCCGCTTGCCATCTATCTCCTGCGCAACTACATGGCCGGCCTGCCGCGCGAGATCATGGAGTCGGCCCGGGTCGACGGCGCGAGTGATTTCGACATCTTCGTCAAGATCATCCTGCCGCTGTCCTTCCCGGCGCTTGCCTCCTTCGCCATCTTCCAGTTCCTCTGGACCTGGAACGACCTTCTCGTCGCCATGGTCTTTCTGGGCACCGGCAACAACGAGCTCGTGCTGACCGGCCGCCTCGTCAACCTGCTCGGGTCGCGCGGCGGAAACTGGGAAATCCTGACGGCATCGGCCTTCATCACCATCATCATCCCGCTGATCGTCTTCTTCAGTTTGCAGCGCTATCTCGTGCGCGGCCTGCTGGCCGGATCGGTCAAAGGCGGCTGATCGCCCGAAGGACGGCCGAACCCGCCGTCTCCCGAACCCACCGTCCAAGGACTTCCGCCCTCCCATGAGCCTGCCTCTCCGCAAGACCCAGACCGAGACGACCTCCACCCTGCCAGCCGCCGATCGCGACTGGTGGCGTGGCGCCGTGATCTACCAGATCTATCCGCGGTCCTATCAGGACTCGAACGACGACGGGATCGGCGATCTCAAGGGGATTACGCGCCGGCTGCCCTACATCGCCGCGCTGAATGTCGATGCGATTTGGATCTCGCCCTTCTTCACCTCGCCGATGAAGGACTTCGGCTACGACGTTTCCAACTACAAGGACGTCGATCCGATCTTCGGTCTCCTCTCGGATTTCGACGCGTTGATCGCGGAAGCCCATCGTCTGGGAATCCGGGTCATGATCGATCTCGTGCTCTCCCACACGTCCGACCAGCATTCCTGGTTTGCCGAAAGCCGCTCCAGCCGTTTCAACCCGAAGGCGGACTGGTATGTCTGGTCGGACTCCAAGCCCGATGGCACGCCGCCCAACAACTGGATGTCGATCTTCGGCGGTTCCGCCTGGCAGTGGGATCCGACGCGCCTGCAATATTACATGCACAACTTCCTGACCTCGCAGCCGGACCTGAACCTGCACAATGCCGAGGTGCAGGAGGCGCTGATCTCGGTCGAGCGTTTCTGGCTGGAACGCGGCGTGGATGGCTTTCGCCTCGACACGATCAACTTCTATTTCCACGACCTGCAACTGCGCGACAACCCGGCCCTGGCGCCCGAGCGTCGCAATGCCAATACGGCGCCGGCCGTGAACCCCTACAATTACCAGGAGCATCTCTACGACAAGAACCGGCCCGAAAATATCGCCTTCCTCCAGCGGTTTCGCGCCGTCATGGACGAATATCCCGCCATTGCCGCGGTCGGCGAAGTGGGCGACAGCCAGATCGGTCTCGAAATCGCCGGGCAGTACACGTCGGGCGGCGACAAGATGCATATGTGCTATGCCTTCGAGTTCCTGGCGCCCGATCCGCTCACCCCGGCCCGCGTCGCCGAGGTTCAGCATGCCTTCGAGCGGGCGGCGCCGGAAGGTTGGGCCTGCTGGGCGTTCTCCAACCACGATGTCGTGCGTCACGTCTCCCGCTGGGGACAGGGCATCACCGACCATGACGGGCATGCGAAGTTTCTGGCCAGCCTCTTGATGTCGCTGCGCGGCTCGGTCTGCATCTACCAGGGCGAAGAGCTGGCGCTGACCGAGGCGGACCTTGCCTTCGAGGATCTGCAGGACCCTTACGGCATTCAGTTCTGGCCCGACTTCAAGGGTCGCGACGGCTGCCGCACGCCGATGGTCTGGGAAGCGGATGCGCCGAACGGCGGCTTCGGCGACGGGAGGCCCTGGCTGCCGGTGGCTGAAGCGCATCTCGCCCGGGCCGTTTCGGTCCAGGAGCAGGACATGCGCTCCGTCCTTCACCACTATCGCCGGTTTCTCGCCTTTCGCCGGCAGCACAAGGCGCTGTCCAAGGGCGAGATTGCCTTCAAGGCCCATGCGGCGCCCGTGCTCGGCTTCGAGCGGAGCCATGGCAACGAGACGCTGCTCTGCCTTTTCAACATGAGCGGCGAAACGGCTTCGGTCGAGCGGCCGGCGGAGCGCCTCGAGGTGCTCTCCGGTCACGGTTTCGGCTCGGAACTGGGTGACAACAGCATTACATTGCCCGCCTGGAGCGGATTTTTCGCGCGGATCGTCTGACGATCATCAACCGAGTGAACGGGGAGGGACCCATGTCCGGACTGGAACTACGCAAGATCCGCAAATCCTACGGTGCGGTGGATGTCATCCATGGCATCGACCTCACGATCGAGAAGGGCGAATTCATCGTCTTCGTCGGCCCGTCCGGCTGCGGAAAGTCGACGCTCCTGCGCATGATCGCCGGTCTCGAGGAGATCACCGGCGGCGAGATGTTCATCGAGGGTGAAAAGGTCAACGACACCCCGCCGTCCAAGCGTGGCATCGCCATGGTGTTCCAGTCCTATGCGCTCTACCCGCATATGACGGTGTACGACAACATGGCCTTCGGGATGCGCATCGCCAAGGAAAGCAAGGAAGAGATCGACCGCCGCGTGCGCGCCGCAGCCGAAATCCTGCAGCTCACCCAGTATCTGGACCGTCTGCCCAAAGCGCTTTCGGGTGGTCAGCGCCAGCGCGTCGCGATCGGTCGCGCCATCTGCCGCGATCCCAAGGTGTTCCTGTTCGACGAACCGCTGTCGAACCTCGACGCGGCGCTGCGGGTCGCAACCCGTATCGAAATCGCCCGGCTGAACGAGCAGATGGCCGATACGACCATGATCTACGTCACCCACGACCAGGTGGAGGCCATGACGCTCGCCGACCGTATCGTCGTTCTCTCGGGCGGCCATATCGAGCAGGTCGGCCCGCCGCTCGAACTCTACGAGCGCCCCGCCAACCTGTTCGTCGCGCAGTTCATCGGCTCGCCCGCCATGAACGTCATCCCCGCCAAGATCGTCGCCACCGGCGTCCAGACCACGGTCGAACTCGTCGGCGGCAAGCGCGACATTCTCGACATCGCGACGCCCGATACCGAATCCGGCCGGTCGGCAAGCTTCGGCGTCCGACCGGAGGATCTCCAGATCACCACCGGCGACAGCTTCCTCTTCGAGGGCACCGTTTCCATCGTCGAAGCGCTTGGCGAAGTCACGCTCCTCTACATCGAAGGCCTCGTCCCCGACGAGCCCATCATCGCCAAGCTTGCCGGCATCCAGCCGATCAAGCGCGGCGACCGCGTCCGCTTCACCGCCGAGCGCGCCAAGCTGCATCTGTTCGACGGGGAGGGGAAGACGTATCGGCGGTAGTGCCGTCGCCCCGGATGTGATGCGCGCCTGCCGGAACCAAACCTTGTCTCCCGGAATTGGAAGAGGCGAGACAGAAAAGGAGTTCCGCATGGCGTATATCGACGCAAAGGACGGCACGAAACTACATGTCAAGGATATGGGGCAGGGCCGTCCCGTCGTCCTCATTCACGGCTGGCCGCTGACAGGCGACATGTTCGAGTATCAGACCGTGGCGCTGCTCGAGGCAGGTTACCGCGTCATCACCTATGACCGTCGCGGCTTCGGCCAGTCTGGGCATCCGGCGACCGGCTACACCTACGATATCTTTGCCGACGATCTGGCGAGCGTGATTGACGGGCTCGATCTGCAGGACGTCTCTCTGGTCGGTTTCTCCATGGGAGGCGGCGAGATTGCGCGCTATCTGTCGCGTCACGGGGCATCGCGCATCGCCAAGGCCGTGCTTGTCGCATCCGTCGCCCCGTATCTGCTGAAGGATGACAGCAATCCGGACGGTGTCGATGGCAGCGTGTTCGAGGATATGAAGACACAGATCCGCGAGGATCGCTTCGCCTTCCTGCAGAGCTTTGCCAAGACATTCTACGG
Source organism: Rhizobium sp. Leaf341 (assembly GCF_001424325.1). Taxonomy (NCBI): domain Bacteria; kingdom Pseudomonadati; phylum Pseudomonadota; class Alphaproteobacteria; order Hyphomicrobiales; family Rhizobiaceae; genus Rhizobium; species Rhizobium sp. Leaf341. The sequence continues at coordinate 525,331 of NZ_LMPE01000003.1, read as the reverse complement.
CGTCGGCCTCGTCAGCCGCCCGGTTAGCCAGGGCGTGCTCGACTGGTCGTTCGTGCTCGGCGTCATGGCAAGCCCGAAGGCGACGATCGACTGCGTGACGGCCTTCGGCACGACCGATTTCCGTCCGGACCTTGCGGCGTTCACCATCCCGACGCTCGTCATTCATGGAACGGCCGACAAGACCGTGCCGATCGACCCGTCGGGCCGTGCTGCCGCGAAGGGCATCAGAGGCGCGCGTCTGATCGAGTACGACGGCGAGCCCCACGGCCTGTTTGCAACCGCACCGGAGCGGCTGAACAAGGACCTTCTCGCGTTTCTCGCCTGAAACGAAAAGAGCGCGCCGAACCGATCGGCGCGCTCTTTTTCCGGATCATGTGTTTCCGCCGTTTCCGGCGTCTAAAGCGCGTTGCGTGTAAAGGATTCACGCACGGCGCTTTAAGGTCTTGTTTGATGCATGTTGTTTCCCGAAACCGCTGCACACTCTCGGGCGACAGGCATTAGTGGAAAAACACGCTCGCGCCGTGTTCGGCCGCGCCCGTCAAGGCGCGGAACGGGGCAAAGAGCTCCCGGCCCATACCGAACGCATTGCCGTCGAGATCGGCCTCGGCGGGCGCGCGCGCCGCCAGTTCCGCGTCCGACACGAGCACGTTGACCTCGCCGGTCGTTGCGTCGAGCCGGATGATGTCGCCTTCGCGGATCTTGGAGATCGGGCCGCCGTCCTTGGCTTCCGGCGTCATGTGGATCGCGGACGGCACCTTGCCGGAGGCGCCGGACATGCGGCCGTCGGTAATGAGTGCGACCATCTGGCCGCGGTCCTGCAGGATGCCGAGCACGGTCGTCAGCTTGTGCAGCTCCGGCATGCCGTTCGCCTTCGGGCCCTGGAAGCGGACGACCGCGACGAAATTGCCCTCCAGCTTGCCGTCCTTGAAGGCGTCGTTGAGGCTTGCCTGATCGTGGAAGATCTTCGCCGGCGCTTCGATGATGTGGCGCTCCGGCTTGACCGCCGAGATCTTGATGACGGCCTTGCCGAGATTGCCGGTCAGCATCTTCAGTCCGCCCGTCGCCTGGAACGGCTTGTCGATGGTGGCGAGCACCTTCGGGTCGTGGCTGACCTCGGGGGCGCGCTCGCGCGCGACGGTGCCGTTCTCGCCGAGCTTGACGTCGATCGCATAGGCCTCAAGGCCGTGACCGAAGACGGTGCGGACATCCTCGTGCAGCATGCCGGCCTTCAGCAGCTGGCCGATAAGGTAGCCGATGCCGCCGGCGGCATGGAAATGGTTCACGTCGGCAAGCCCGTTCGGATAGACCCGGGCGAGCAGCGGAATGATGTCGGAGAGCTCCGAGATATCCTGCCATGTCAGCTGGATGCCGGCAGCACGTGCCATGGCGACGAGATGCATCGTGTGGTTGGTCGAGCCGCCGGTCGCATGCAGGCCGATGACGCCATTGACGATGGACCGCTCGTCGATCATTTCGCCGGCCGGGGTGAAGGCATTGCCGAGCGCGGTGATCGCGAGCGCCCGCTTGGTTGCCTCGCGCGTCAAGGCATCGCGCAGCGGCGTGCCGGGATTGACGAAGGACGCACCGGGCATGTGGAAGCCCATGATCTCCATGACCATCTGGTTGGAGTTGGCCGTGCCGTAGAAGGTGCAGGTCCCGGGACCATGATAGGATTTGGACTCGGCTTCCAGCAGTTCGTCCCGACCGATCTTGCCTTCGGCATAGAGCTGGCGCACGCGCGCCTTTTCGTCGTTCGGCAGGCCCGTCGTCATGGGCCCGGCGGGAATGAACACGGCCGGCAGGTGACCGAATGTCATGGCGGCGATCATCAGGCCAGGCACGATCTTGTCGCAGACACCGAGATAGACCGTGCTGTCGAACATGTTGTGCGACAGGCCGATACCGGCGGCCATGGCGATAAGGTCGCGGGAAAACAGCGACAGCTCCATGCCCGGCTGGCCCTGTGTCACGCCGTCGCACATGGCGGGGACGCCGCCGGCGACCTGGGCGATCCCGCCGGCTTCCGCTGCGGCTGCCCGGATCATCGCCGGATAGGTCTCGAACGGCTGATGCGCCGAAAGCATGTCGTTATAGGAGGTGATGATGCCGAGATTGGGCACGGTGTCGCCCGACAGCGCCACCTTCTCGGAGGGGGAACAGACCGCGAAGCCATGGGCAAGGTTGCCGCAGCCGAGCACGGAGCGGTGGACGCCCTTGGCAGCGGCATTGCGCACGCGGTCCAGATACGGCTCGCGCGAGGGCTTGGAGCGCTCGACGATGCGGGCGGTGATGGCTGCGATACGGGGATCGACGGTCATGGCCTATCCTTCCGGGGCCCTCCGGGCCCCTGTCTCAGATGTGGATCATCGGTATCGGCGCGGGTGAACGCCGGTTGTGTCAAGTGTCATGCCACAGGCCGGTGACCGAAACGGTGCACCTCTTACGGAGCCCAGTAGATCTCGACCGGCGCGGCGGCCCGGCGCAGCATGGCGCGGATGGGCATTTCGGTCTCGGGGCCGTCGCCTTGCGCCGCTTCCAGCGCGGCCTTCTTGGCGTCGCCCTCGATGTGGAGCACCAGAAGCCGCGCATCGTGCAGGCTCGTGAATGTATAGGTCAGACGCGGCTCGCCGGCGCCGGCGGCTTGCATGGTCATCACGCCGCGCGGTGTCTGCGGGTCGAGCGCTTCGGCAAGGCGTGATCCGCCGGGGAAGAACGAGGCGGTGTGTCCGTCCCCGCCCATGCCCAGCACCACGACGTCGAAGGGCCGTCCGATCCGCGCCGTCTCCTTGGTGGCGGTCGCTGCGGCCTCCTCGGCACTGGCCGTCGGGTAGTAGAGCGGCTCGAATTCTGCCGCCGCGGCATTCCCGACCAGCAGATTGTCGCGCACCAGCTTCTCGTTGGACCGATCGCTATCGGGCGCCACGAACCGTTCGTCCACCAGCGTCACCGTGACCTTGCTCCAGTCGAGCGAGGCGCCGGACAGCACCTTGAAGAACGCCTTGGGCGTCGAGCCGCCGGAAACCGCGATGGAGGCGGAACCGGCAGCCGCGATGCCGGCGGCCAGGGCGTCTGCAACGGCTGTCGCCAGGCGTTCGGCAAGAATGGCCGGGGTCTCGAACGTGTGGAACTGGACGGTCATGGCTCAGACCACTTCGTGCCAGGTGCGGCCGTCCCGCTCGATGAGCGCGATGGCCTGGCTCGGGCCCCAGGTGCCCGCGGTATAGGACTGCGGCTTCTGGCCCACTTCGTCCCAGGCCTTCAGGATCGGATCGACCCAGCGCCATGCCGCTTCCACTTCGTCGCGGCGCATGAACAAGGTCTGGTTGTTGCGGATCACGTCGAGCAGAAGGCGCTCATAGGCATCGGCGCTGCGCGCCTTGAACGACTCGGCGAAGGTCATGTCCAGCGACACGTTGCGCAGGCGCATGCCGCCCGGGCCGGGATCCTTGATCATCAGCGACTGCTTCACGCCTTCGTCGGGCTGCAGGCGGATAATGAGCTGGTTGGCTTCCACACGCCCGGCCGCCTCGTCGAAGATCGAATGCGGGATCGGCTTGAAGGAAATGACGATCTCCGACATGCGGGTCGCCATGCGCTTGCCGGTGCGGATGTAGAAGGGCACGCCCGCCCAGCGCCAATTGTTGATCTCGGCCTTGATGCCGACGAAGGTCTCGGTGTTGGAGACCCCGCCTTCCAGTTCCTCGAGGTAGCCCTTGACGGGCCCACCGGCGGAGGCGCCGGCCTTGTACTGACCGCGCACCGTCATCTTTTCGACATTGGCGGCGGTGATCGGCTTCAGCGCGCGCAGAACCTTGAGCTTCTCGTCGCGCACGGCCTCGGCGTTCATCGAGGGCGGAACCTCCATCGCGACAAGGCAGAGCAGCTGCAGGATATGGTTCTGCACCATGTCGCGCAGCGCGCCGGCCGTGTCGTAATAGCCGGCCCGGCTCTCCAGCCCGACGGCTTCCGCCACGGTGATCTGGATATGGTCGATGTAGGAGGAATTCCACAGCGGTTCGTACAGCGTGTTGGCGAAGCGCAGCGCCATCAGGTTCTGCACGGTCTCCTTGCCGAGGTAATGATCAATGCGGAAGATCTGTTCTTCCCGGAAGACCTTGCCGATCGTGTCGTTCAGTTCGAGCGCGGACGCAAGGTCGCGGCCGATCGGCTTTTCGACCACGATGCGCGTGGTCTTGGTGATCAGCTTGTGGTCGCGGATCTTCTCGGAAATGGCACCGAAAATTCCGGGGGCGACGGCGAGATAGAAGGCCCGCACGCGGTCCTTTGCCTCATCGAGCAGCGACTTCAGCTTGTCCCAGCCCTGATCGCTCTTGGCATCCACGGAAATGTAGAAAAGGCGGTCGGTGAAGGCCTTGACCTGGGCCTCGTCAAATTCGCCGGCCTTGAGGTGCTCTTTCAGCGCGTCGCGTCCGAACTGGCGATACTCCTCGTGCGTCATCGCGGTGCGCGAGGCGCCGATGATGCGGGTCGGATCGGTCAGCTGGCCGTCGAGCTGGCGATGATACAGGGCCGGAAGGAGCTTTCGCTCGGCAAGATCGCCTGTGCCGCCGAAGACGACGTAGTCAAAGGGTTCGACGGGAATGATCTGGCTGCTCATGGGATATCGATCTCTCTCGGGTCGGGCGTTCTATAATCTAATCGATTTAAAGACGCTAGTAGTATGGTGCAAAAAATGCGCCGGGGAGGGGGTCAAAGCCTGTCGCGGAGAGCATACCAAGTGAGCGCCAGGAACAAAAGCGGCGATCGGAACCGGCGTCCGCCGGGGAAGGCCGGAATGCGCAGGTCCTTCAACAGGTCCAGTTCCGAGCCACGGCCGAGGAGGAGGTCTGCATAGAGCCTTCCGCAGTGGTTGGACAGCATGACGCCGTGCCCGGAAAAGCCGCCGATGGTGGTGACGCCCGGCATGACCTCGCGCACGAAGGGCTGGCGTGGCATCGTGATGCCGACGGACCCGCCCCAGGCATGCGTCATTTCGACCTCGGCAAGATCCGGATAGATTTCGGCGATCTGCCGCCGGATATGCTTGGACATGTCGCGCGGATTGTCGGCCGTGTAGGCCTCGCGGCCGCCAAACAGCAGCCGTCCGTCCCGCGACCGGCGGAAATAGCGCACGACGAAGCGGCTGTCGGCCACGGACTCGCCACCGGGCAGAACGGGCGACGTCTCTCCGAGCGGCACCGTCGCGCCGATGAAGGATCGGATCGGCATGACATGCGATGCCGTCACGGGCTCGAGGCTGCCGATATGGGCGTTGCAGGCAATCAGAGCCCGATCGGCGCGAAGCGTACCGCGCGCCGTTTCCACGACCACCTTGCCCTGCGCAAGCCGGATAGCGGTCGCCGGCGTGTTCTCGAAAAGCTGCGCGCCGGCCGCTTGGGCAACGCGGGCAAGGCCGACCAGGAGCTTCATCGGCTGGATATGGCCCGTGCCGCCGTCCCGGATGCCGAGGACATAATGCCGGGAGCCCACACGACGTGCCGTCTCCTCGGCGTCCATCATCTGCAGGTGCGGATAGGCGTAGTCGCGCGCCATGCTCTCCACATAAGCGCGGTAGTCCCCGGCGTAGGAAGCCTTGTGCGTCACCGAAAGATGGCCCGGCTGATACTCCATGTCGATGTCGTGGCGGGCGGCGAAATCGAGAAGGCCGCGCTTGGCCTTCTCGGCCATGTCGAACAGGGCCTTGGCCCGCTCCCGGCCATATTGCTTCTCGAGTTCGTCCACTTCGGCGCGCTGGCCCGTGCCCATTTGCCCGCCATTGCGCCCGGATGCTCCGTCGCCAAAGCGGCAGGCGTCGATCAGCACGACCCGCACGCCGCCCGCGGCAAGATTGCAGGCCGCCTGCAGACCGGTGAAGCCGCCGCCGATGACGACGACATCGGCGGTCATGTCGCCATCAAGCGTCGGGTAGACGGGCCGCTCGCGCACGGCGTCCTCGTAGTACGAGATCCCGGGCGAGATCGGGCTCTGCCATGTTTCCGGCGAGGTCATGATGCGCCTCACACGTTGAGAAGCAGATATTCCCGCTCCCAGGGGCTGATCACCTGCATGAACGTCTCGAACTCGCCACGCTTCACGCCGGCATAGATGGCAATGAACTCGGCCGAGAACACATCATGGAAGGCGGGTTCCGCCTCAAGCGCCGCCACGGCTTCCAGCAGGCCGCGCGGCAGCTCGATCGCCTTGGTGTTGACACTGTCGTCGGCCGGTGCCGTCGGCTCCAGGCCCTGGATCAGGCCGAGATAACCGCAGCCGAGCGACGCTGCGAGCGCGAGATAGGGGTTGGCGTCTGAACTCGGCAGCCGGTTTTCGACCCGCCGGGCGGCCGGTTCGGAATCCGGCACACGAAAGGCCGTCGTCCGGTTGTCGTAGCCCCAGGCATTGTTGACCGGTGCCGACATGTCGGGCGTCAGGCGGCGATAGGAGTTGACGTAGGGCGCCATCATCGACAGCGCCTTTGGAATGTAGGTCTGCATGCCCCCGATAAAGTGGAAGAACTCCTTGGACGCCGAGCCATCCGCGTTCGAGAACAGATTGCGGCCGGTGTTCACCTCGACGATCGACTGGTGGATATGCATGGCGGAGCCTGCTTGGCTCTGCATGGGCTTGGCCATGAAGGTCGCATAGATCCCGTGCTTCAGCGCGGCTTCGCGGATCGTGCGCTTGAACAGGAACACCTGGTCGGCCAGCTCGATCGGATCGCCGTGCCGCAGGTTGATCTCGAGCTGCGCCGGTCCCTCTTCGTGGATCAGGGTGTCGATCTCCAGGCCCTGCTTTTCGGAGAAGTGGTAGATGTCGTCGATCAGCTCGTCGAACTCGTTGACGCCGGCGATGGAATAGGCCTGCCCACCCTGGATGGAGCGGCCGGAGCGGCCTTTCGGCGGATGCAGCGGATAGTCGGGGTCGTCGTTCTTGGCGACCAGGTAGAATTCGATCTCGGGCGCGACGACCGGCTTCCAGCCTTTCAGCCGATAGAGTTCCAGCACGTGCTTCAGCACGTTGCGGGGCGTGTAGGGCACGTTTTCGCCCTTGGAGCCGGCGATGTCGCAGATCACCTGCGCCGTCGGGTCGGTCTCCCAGGGCACGATCGAAAGCGTGGAAAGGTCGGGGACGAGCTTGATGTCGCTGTCGCGGCTGTCGTAGCGGAAGTCGCCGGTCTCCTCGGGATATTCACCCGAAATCGTGTGCCGATAAATGGCGGAGGGCAGAGCGAGCGACGTGTTGGAAGTGAACTTGGAAGACGGCATCATCTTGCCGCGGGGGACCCCGGCGATATCGGGGGTGATGCACTCCACGTCTTCGATACCGCGAACTTTCAGCCAGTCGGCGGCTTCCTTCCAGGTCTTCACGCCACGTGGCGCCTGGAGGGCGGATGGGATTTTGTTGCTCTTGGTCGATTTCGTCGTCTGGTTGGCGATGGTTTTCTTCGCAGGCATAAATCACCGGGGTTCTTTCGGATATTTCTATCATAGCCAGTGTTTGAAGATTGGCCAGCTTGACCGGCGCGAAAATGCTGGCGGTCAGATGCCATTGACGTTATCCGGGCGTCACTGACCAAGGGAGACGCGCGGTGGCAAAGAGCTTCGACGTGGTGATCATCGGCGCCGGCGCTGCGGGAATGATGTGCGCGGCGCAAGCCGGTCGCCGCGGCCGCAGCGTGCTTGTCCTGGATCATGCCAAGGCGCCGGGTGAGAAGATCCGCATCTCGGGCGGCGGCCGCTGCAACTTCACCAATCTTCACACGACGCCCGCCAACTTCCTCTCGCAGAACCCGCACTTTGCCAAATCGGCGCTTGCCCGCTACACGCCGCGCGATTTCGTCGCTTTGGTCGAGCGGTACGGGATCGCCTGGCATGAAAAGACGCTCGGTCAGCTGTTTTGCGACGACACCGCCCGCGACATCGTCCGCATGCTGCTGGAGGAAATGAAGGCTGCGGGCGTCGTGCTCCGGTTGGAAACGGAGATCGCCGGCGTCGAGACGTCCGCGACCGGCTTTCGCGTCTTGCTGGCGGACGGTACGATCGAGGCCCAGTCGCTCGTCATCGCCACAGGTGGCAAGTCCATCCCGAAGATGGGCGCAACCGGGTTTGCCTATCGCGTCGCCGAGCAGTTCGGCCTGAATCTGGTCGAAACACGCCCGGGTCTGGTTCCGCTGACGGTGTCGGATGCGGCGAAGGAAAACCTTGGCGCATTGGCGGGCCTCGCCGTCGACGTGCGCGCCGCCTGCGGGAAGACGACATTTCGCGAGGCCATGCTCTTCACCCATCGCGGCCTCAGCGGCCCGGCGATCCTGCAGATCTCGTCCTATTGGCGGGAAGGCGACGAGATCCGCTTGGCTTTCGAGCCGGAAACCGATGTCGGGGGACTCTTGAAGGCAGCGCGCCGCACGCAGGGCCGGCAGGCCGTACAGACCGTGCTCGGAGAGCACCTGCCGAAGCGGCTTGCCCAGCACCTCGCCGTCGAGGCGGGACTGCTCGACCGGCCGTTGGCGGATCTCTCCGACAAGGCGATCGACCGGCTGATGGAGCACGTGTCCGGCTGGTCCTTGAAGCCGGCGGGCTCGGAAGGCTTCCGGACGGCAGAGGTAACGCTTGGCGGGGTGGACACGCGGCATCTCGACTCCCGCACCATGATGGCGAAAGCTGTCCCAGGCCTCTTTTTCATCGGCGAATGTGTCGATGTCACCGGCTGGCTCGGCGGATACAATTTTCAATGGGCCTGGGCATCCGGATTCTGTTGTGGCCAGGCGGCCTGACGCGGATCAAGAGACCATCCTGCGATCACGTTCCGGTGATCGCCAGAACGCGATCGCGATATCTTCGGTCGGGCATGGCGCGTCGGGATGCCGCCTCGGAGGTGCCGAGGAGTGACCAAGCGGCGTCCGAGTAGTCTTAGATGATCCTATCCCGTTGGTTGGCCAGCTATTTTTTAATGCGGCATGACGGCGCTGAGGCAGGAGCCAAGCGGAATGCCGAAATCGTGAGAGAAGGTCCGACCTTGTTAACGAAACGTCGCAACCCTACCTGACGCATGGGAACGGATTGTCCCGCAGCGGCACAGTTTTCGCATTTTTAACGGGTGCGGCAGAAAGTGTCTGGTGGATCGTCTCAACCGGGTCTATTCTCTTCGGACGGAAGGACATGATATCATGAACCAGCATAGCCGACGCAATGCCCGTGCCATCGCCATCGCCAAGGCCGATGACAGCCGTACACACAAGATCCTCGCGCTGACCTACACGGCCGCAGCCATCCTGACCGCTGCCGCCATTCTCGGTCTCTCGACGCTCGGCTCGTTCTGAGCCCGTCTGCACGGCGATTTTCTCCGGGGCTGCATCGCGTTTGCAGCCCGGTTTCGTGTGGGTAAGCCAGTCTTGCCTGTGAAGGCCCGCCATGTGTCGACCCGTCTCCCAGGAAGACACGAAGTCGCATATTCATAGGCGACGACGCGATGCCCGCCTTTCGGTAAGGCCGGCAATTTTGCGACAAAATCTCCGCGACACAATCTTCAAGCTACAGGCATCCTGATGCGATTGTGCAAGATCATGGCCCCTCAGGGGCTTTTTCTTTGGCTTGCGGTGATTAGAAGCCATCGCCGCGAGAAGATCCCTTTGCACGTTTTGCCACACAGGCATTGCAGCGACGTGACAAGGTCAACCCACGCTTACATGAAATTAACGCATCTGGTCCAAGCTGGCCGGATTGAGGAGCATGCTTGGGCGACGTCACCGGAGGGGCGCGGCGTCCTGCAATGATTGCGAAGCGGCTGGCGGCATCCCCGCATTCTTTCAGACCATGATGACGGCCTGACACGAAACGCACCGATGAAGCCGATGACGGCTCGGGGGGAGGCGTAAGCAGGCCTGAAAGCCAGGACGCGCCCATGCTCATCGACAAGATCCTTGCCCGCTTCAAAATCCAGACGAAGGTTCTCTTCTTCATCCTGCCTTTTGTCGTCAGCATCTGTGCCGTGGGGCTCACGGGCCTCTACGCTTCCGGCCTTCTGCAGGGGCGCATGGAAATCTCCAACAGCGTGCTCCAGTCGCTGTCCGGCTTCCGCGACGTCTATGCCGGCATGAACGCGTTTTTGACCGATGCGAGCGAAAAGACCCGCGAGGACGTCGTCCAGAAGATTGCGGGTCAGGAACAGGTTCTCAACGCGACCCGCGCCCAGATGGAAAACAGCGAGGGTGCCAGCGAGCTCGACAGTGCGATCGCCGGAACGGCGAAGATCCGCGAACGGGTGGGCGAACTCTGGAAGCTGCATGAGGGCGAAGTCGAGCTCCGCTCCTCCATTACCAAAAGCATCCGCCTTCTCCTCTCGACACAAGGCAAGCTGGTGGAAGAGGCGACCGCCGTCGAGCAGCGTGTCCGCGACGACGAGACCAAGGCCAAATCGCTTCTGCGCGAGGCAGAGCGCCTCACCGCATCCAGCGATCTCCTCACGGGCCTCACCTCCGATTTCGCCCGCGCACCGACGCCCGAGGCCAAGATCAAGGTGGTGCGCGACAGCCAGGCCGCGCTCGAAGGGGTGCTCGCCCAGATCGGCACGGCGTTGCCGGCCAACCAGAAGGCCGTCGCAGACACGTTCAAGGTCACCATCGGCGACATCCGCACGCTGGCCAACAATGGCGACGTCAGCGACGATAACGCCAAGGCCATCGGCCGGCTGGTCGCCCGCTTCCGTCAGGCGAGTATCCAGTTCCAGACGGCCGCCACCGCCACGATGCGCAACGCAACGGCGACCTTCGGCAAGCTCGATGCTCCGCTGATCAAGGCCAACAAGATCCTCGAAAATGCCCGCGCCATCATGAACGCCGTGTCGGGCATCCGGCTGGCGGCCAGCAGCTTCCTCGAAACATCCCAGCAGACGGACCAGGCGAGGCTGGCCCGCGAAGTGAACGTCCTCAACCAGGAAGTCCTCAACATTGCCTATACCGCGCCGGAAATGGAGTTCTTCGCCGGTCTCGCCGCAAAGGTTCAGCCGGTCGCCGGCAAGATCAAGTCCGACAGCATGTCGCTGATCGGTGTCAGTGCCGCCCGGCACAAGGAGTTCGCCGAAGCGGCCGCCGATATCGACCGGATCTGGCAGCAGCTCGTCGGCTTTGCCGAAGTGCAGAAGACCAATGCGGGCATCGAACGCGAAAAGGCCAACCAGGTCTCGGTTTTTGCGACGGCCGGCGGCGTCGTCATCGCCCTTCTCGCCGGCGTCGCCCTGGTGCTGACGCTGAAAGGGCCGATCGGCCAGATCACCGCCGCCATGCGACGTCTCGCCGAGGGTGCGCTCGATACGCGCATCGATGGCGATGCCCGGCAGGACGAGATCGGTGACATGGCGCGTGCGCTCGGCATCTTCAAGGAAAACGCCCTGTCGAAGGTGCGCATCGAGGCGGAAAGCGAGGAGCAGCGGCTGCAGGCCGATGCCGAGCGCAGCCGCAACGATGCCGAGAAGCGCGCCATGGACAGCCAGATCGACTTCGCGGTGAGCCAGCTTGCCGCCGGTCTCGGCCGGCTCGCCCAAGGCGACCTGTCGCAGCAGATCGAAACGCCCTTCAACGGCCGCCTCGAACAGCTGCGGGTCGATTTCAACGGCTCGCTCATCCGCTTGCAGGATACGCTCCTGCAGATCCGCAACAATGCCGTCCACATCCAGCGCAGCGGCAATGACATGCATGCCTCCGCCGACAGCCTGTCGCGCCGCACCGAGGCGCAGGCGGCCTCGCTGGAGGAAACGGCCGCCGCCGTCGACCAGATCACGGTCACCGTCCGCTCCTCCGCCGAGCGCGCGCATGAAGCCAACGTCGCCGTGTCGCACACGAAGAAGAGCGCCGACGGCTCGGGCATTGTGGTCAGCAATGCGATTGCCGCCATGGGGCGCATCGAGGACGCCTCGCGCCAGATCGAGCAGATCATCGAGGTCATCGACGAGATCGCCTTCCAGACCAATCTGCTGGCGCTCAATGCCGGCATCGAGGCGGCACGGGCCGGCGAGGCGGGCAAGGGCTTTGCGGTCGTGGCGCAGGAAGTGCGCGAACTCGCCCAGCGGTCGGCCGGAGCTGCCCGGGAGATCAAGGGCCTGATCAACAAGTCCACGCTCGAGGTGACAGCAGGGTCGCAGGCCGTCCGGGAAACCGGTGCCGTGCTCGCCTCCATCAGCCAGCAGATCGTCACCGTCAGCCAGCATGTCGACATGATCGCCACCGCCAGCCGCGACCAGGCCTCCGCGCTCCACGAGGTCAACGGCTCCGTCAACCAGATGGACCAGATGACGCAGCAGAATGCGACCATGGTCGACGAAGCCACCACGGCGAGCCGCAACCTTGCTGAACAGGCCGACACGCTGATGCAACTGGTCGAACAGTTCCGTCTCGAACCGGCCGCCGGCTACCAGATGGGTCGGGCGGCCTGAGACATCCGACGGACGACGCCGAGATCAAGAACGCCGGGCTTTGTCCCGGCGTTTTCGTTTGAGCAGGCGGCTGAGTCCACCTGTTCACCCTTTCGACAGGAGGTGCATAAGCCGCACGCACGGGAAACCCAGGCGCCCTCAACCCCCGGCGAACGCCGCGCGTTCGTCGCGTTCCCGCTGGATCTGCTGGCGGCGGGAGACGATGGAGGCGATCAAGACGCCGGTGGCGACGATGCCGATCAGGATGGTGCAGGCGGCGTTGATCTCGGGCGTGACGCCGAGGCGGACCTGGCTGTAGATCTTCATCGGCAGCGTCGTCGCCCCCGGGCCGGAGGTGAAGCTGGAAATCACCAGGTCATCCAGCGACAGGGTGAAGGCGAGCACCCAGCCGGAGAAGACGGCGGGCGCGATGACCGGCAGCGTCACCTGGAAGAAGGTGGCTGTGGGCGTGGCGCCGAGGTCCAGCGCGGCTTCCTCGATCGACCGGTCGAAGCTTGCCAGCCGCGACTGGATGACGACGGCGACGAAGCACATGGTGAAGGTGATATGCGCGATCGTCAGCGTCCAGAAGCCGCGATCGAAGCCGATGGCGACGAACAGCAGCAGCATCGACAGGCCGGTGATGACCTCGGGCATGACGAGCGGCGCGTAGATCATGCCCGAAAACAGCACGCGGCCGTGGAAGCGCTGATAGCGCGTCATGGCGAGCGCGGCGAGGGTGCCAAGCACGGTCGCCGTCGTGGCGGAGAGCAGGCCGACGCGCACTGTCACCCAGGCGGCATCCATCAGAGCCTGGTTGCGGAAGAGCTGCCCGTACCACTGCGTCGAGAACCCGGCCCAGACGGTCACGAGCTTGGAGGCGTTGAAGGAGAAGACGACCAGAAGCACGATCGGCAGGTAGAGAAAGGCGAACCCGATGACGATCGAGGCGATGTTGAAGCGGGACCAGCGGTTCATGCCTATCGTCCCTCGCGGTCGAGACGCGACTGCGCGTTCTGGAAGAACATGATCGGCACCACCAGGATCATCAGCAGGATGGCGGCGACGGCCGAGGAGACGGGCCAGTCGCGATTGGCATTGAACTCGTTCCAGAGCGTCTTGCCGATCATCAGGGTTTCCGAACCGCCGAGGAGATCGGGAATGACGAACTCGCCGACCGCGGGAATGAAGACCAGCAGGCAGCCGGCAACGACGCCCGGCAGCGACAGCGGAAAGGTGATGCGCCAGAAGGCCGAGATCGGCGTGCAACCGAGATCCTGTGCGGCCTCCGTCAGGCTGTGATCCATCTTCTCGAGGGCCGCGTAAAGCGGCAGCACCATGAACGGCAGGTAGGAATAGACGATGCCGATGTAGATCGCCGTGTTGGTGTTGAGGATGATGAGCGGCTGACTGATGATCCCCGTGGAGAGGAGAAGCTGGTTCAACAGGCCTTCCGGTTTCAGGATGGCGATCCAGGCATAGACGCGGATGAGAAAGCTCGTCCAGAACGGCAGGATCACCAGCATCAGCAGGGTCGGCCGCAAGGTGGCCGGCGCCTTCGCCATGCCGTAGGCGATGGGATAGGCGATGAGCAGTGTCAGGGCGGTCGAGATGAGCGCAATCGTCAGGCTGGAGAGATAGGCGTTCATGTAGAGCGCGTCTTCCGTCAGCCAGACATAGTTGTCGAAGGAGAACTGCCGGATGTTGTCGATGAAACCGGAAAGCCCGTCCGCCCAGGCAAAAACCGGCAGATAGGGCGGCATGGCGACGGCGGCTTCCGACAGCGAGATGCGCAGAACGATGAAGAAGGGCACGAGGAAGAAGACCAGCAGCCACGCATAGGGGATGATGATCACGAGGCGGTTGGCAAGAGCGGGAAGCAGCCGGGACATCGGGCTCAATCCTTCAGCACGACGCCGGCATCCCGGTCGAACGAGATCCAGACCTTCTGGTCGTAGCCAAGCGGGTCCTCGACGGCGCGAACCGCGTTGAGCGACGATGCCTTGACGACTTTTCCACCGTTCAGCTTGACGTGGTAGACCGTCATGTCACCGAGATAGGCGATATCCCACAGCTCGCCTTCGGCCGCATTGACGGGGCCGCCGGCCGGTGCCTGCCGCCCGACGCGGATCTTTTCGGGCCGGATGGCGAAGCCTGCCTTCGCGCCCTCGCTCGGATGTTCGCTGCTGGCCGCCTCGATGGCGAAGCCCGCATCCGCCTCGATGCGGATCTCGGAGGCCTGCGCCCGCGAGACGGTGCCGTCGAAAATATTCACGTCGCCGATGAAGTCCGCTACGAAGCGCGAATTCGGCGCTTCGTAGATCTCGGCCGGCGTCGCCACCTGGATGACCTTGCCATGCGCCATGACGGCGATGCGGTCTGCCATGGTCATCGCCTCTTCCTGGTCATGCGTCACCACGACGAAGGTCAGGCCGAGGTCCTGCTGCAGGTCCATGAGCTCGAACTGGGTTTCCTCGCGCAGCTTCTTGTCGAGCGCGCCGAGCGGTTCGTCGAGCAGGAGCACCTTGGGCTGCTTGGCAAGCGACCGCGCAAGGGCGACGCGCTGGCGCTGCCCGCCGGACAGCTGGTGCGGCTTGCGCTTGGCGAACTGCTCCATCTTCACGAGCTTCAGCATCTGCGTCACGCGCTCGGCGATGGCCGGCTTCGGCATGCCGTCCTGCTTCAGCCCGAAGGCAATGTTTGCCTCCACCGTCATGTGCGGAAACAGGGCATAGGACTGGAACATCATGTTGACCGGGCGCCGATAGGGCGGAATGCCCGCAAGATTCTGGCCGTCCAGGATGATCTCGCCGGAGGTCGGCTGCTCGAAGCCGGCAAGCATGCGCAGCAGCGTCGATTTCCCGCAGCCGGATGCGCCGAGCAGAGCATGGAATTCGCGCGTGTAGATGTCGAGCGAGAGGTCGTCGACGGCAACGAAATCGCCGAACCGCTTGGTGACGTTGCGAAAGGAGATGAAGGGTTTGGACGTGGGATCCGTCCATGGGGAAAAGGAGCGGCGAATGCTGCCAAGAGACTTCATGAAGGGTTCCCGATGGGCCGAGGCCGCGTGAGCTGAAGAGAGGACGCCGCAGGATGGAAAATGCCCGGCACTGGAGGAGAACCGGGCATTGATGTTTGGGCTTACTGGCCGGTCAGGACCCGGGTCCAGAGCCGTGTCGCCACGCGCTGGGTTTTCGGATCCCAGGGAGAGATGGTGTAAAGCTTCGCCATGGTCGCCTCGTCCGGATAGACCGCGGGATCCTCCAGGACCTCCTTGGACACGAACTGCTGCGAGGCCTTGTTGCCGTTGGCGTAGAACACGTAGTCCGATGCCTTGGCGATGACCTCCGGCTTCATCATGTAGTTGATGAAGGCATGGGCTTCCTCCACATGCGGCGCATCGGCAGGGATCGCCATCATGTCGAACCACATCTGCGCGCCCTGAGACGGGATGGAATAATTCACCTCGACACCGGCCTTGGCTTCAGCGGCGCGCGAGCGGGCCTGCAGCAGGTCGCCGGAATAGCCGAAGGCAACGCAGATATCGCCGTTGGCAAGCGCATTGATGTATTCCGAGGAGTGGAATTTGCGGATGAAGGGGCGAGCCTTCAGCATCAGTTCCCCCGCCTTGTCGAGGTCTGCCGGATCATGGCTGTCCGGATTGAGCCCCAGATAGGTGAGGGCGGCCGGCAGAACGTCCTTCGGCGCGTCGAGCACATAGATGCCGCAATCCTTGAACTTCGCGGCGATCGCCGGATCGAACAGGACCTCGAGGCCGGGACGCGCGTCGGAGCCGAGGATCTCCTTGGTCTTGGCGACATTGTAGCCGATGCCGTTGGTGCCCCACATGTAGTCCACGGCATATTCGTTGCCGGGATCGTACTTGGCGGTGCGCTGCATCACCATGTCCCACATGTTGGCGATGTTCGGCAGCTTCGACTTGTCGAGCTTCTGGAACACGCCGGCCTTGATCTGGCGCTGAAGGAAGTCGGCCGTGGGCACGACGACATCGTAGCCGGTGCCGCCGGCGAGCAGCTTCGTCTCCACGATCTCGTTGGAATCAAACACGTCGTAGACGACCTTGATGCCGGTTTCCTTGGTAAAGTCCTCGAGAATGCTGGCATCGATATAGTCGGACCAGTTGTACACATTGACGACGCGCTCCTGCGCGCTCGCAAAGCCCGCGGACCCGGCCAGGACAAGGCTGGTAAACAGGCTGACGATCTTCAACGACATGCTATTCCCCTTTATTGTTCGCAGCGTCCGTTTCGCAGGATCTCGTACAGCAATGCCTGCAGAGCAATGTTCGCGAACGCGAACGCGCAAGGAAAGGTTAAGCAGCTTTCCCCCGAAGCTCAAGGCCTTTCGCATCTGCGAAGACTTGGGGCCTGAGGCGCGCGCGGACCGGCGGGAAACAAAGGCGTTCGCGCTTCCCTTACTGAAAGTCGAACACGCTTAGTCCCCCGACCATCTCGTCCAGCCCGAGCGGGCGCGTGACCGGAGGTTCGGCGCGCGCAAGACAGCCCTGGCGTTCGCAGAGGCGACAGGCCGGGCCGGCTGCCAGCGGGGCGCTGTCGACAGAGGCATAGGTCGTCTCGGCGGCCTGCCCGACCTCACATCCCAGCAGGAACGCCGTGCGCCGCACCCGCTCGGTGTAGCCCGAACGCGGTCCGTCCGCGGTGCGGGAGACCAGAAGGAAACAGGCGCCGCCCGGCATCTCGGCCCGCTCGACCAGGATCTGTCCGGGCTGGGCGAAGGTCGCATGCACATTGAGTTTCACGCATCCGCCGCCGAAGGCGCGATGCGGGAAGCCGGTCGCGCCGCGCAGGCGGAGCCGGTTGCCGGCATGGTCGATTTCCATGAGGAAGAAACGAGGTCCGAGAGCGCCGCTCCGCTGCAAGGTCACCATGCGCGTTGCTGCCTGCTCGACGCTTACCCGCATCCGCACCCGCACGAGGTCGATATCGAACCGGGCTCGCCGGCATGTCTCGAGAAAGGCCGTGTATGGCATCATCAGCGCCAGAGCCGCATAGCGCGCAAGCTCGAAGCGGGCGATGCGGCGCGCCTCGCCGGAGGTGAGCGGAAGTGCGTCCAGCGCCTCGGCCAGCGCCTCCGGCATGGCGAAATGCGCGGCTTCCATGGCGACCTCGCAGAGCTGGTCCTCGGCCGAAAGCCGTTCCGACAGGAACAGGCGCAACGAATGACGGTCGAACCGCCGTCTCAGGTCCGGCATGACATGGATCGGCAGGATGCGCACGGCAAGGCCGTGGTCGCGGCGCAGCCAGTCCTTGAGCGCTGCCTGCAGATCCTCTCCGGGCGCCAGCCGCTGATGGAATGCCTCCGCTGCGGCGTCGAGCCCGGCAAAATGATAGGGCCGATTCTCGAAGATCTCGCGCACTTCGTCCATCGGCAGGCGGGCGCCGCTCAGGGCTGCCGCCTGCTCCTGGCCGGAGAGCAGGCGTGTCAGGTCCCTCAGCCGGGAGCCCTGTTCCTGATAGGCCCGATACAGCTTGATCAGTCCGATGGCTGCATTGGGGGCCGCTTCCGCGATCTCGATCAGTTCCTGATCGCCGGGCAGTTCGCCCGCGAGAAGCGGATCGGCAAAAACGGCCCGAAGCTCGCCGAGGCTGTCGGACGCCGGCCCTCGCAGCTCGGCAAGGTCGATCTGGTAGACGGCCGCCAGTTTCAACAGCAGTTGCACCGTCAGCGGCCGCTGGTTTCGCTCGATCAGGTTCAGGTAGGACGGAGAGATCCCCAGCGCCTCCGCCATCGCAGTCTGCGTGAGCGACAACCCATTGCGGATGCGTCGCACCCGCGGCCCGGCGAAAATCTTGGTCTCGGCCATGACGATATCGACCCCGCTGGGCTCTGCGCTTTTTGACGAGTTTTACAATATTACCGAACGGCTATGTAAAAGACAAGACAGCGTGACCTCTTTCGCTCTGACAAACCCCTGAAACCATTGGTGAAAGAAACCGTGTTCCCTTAGATTTCCAGGCAGGGGTCGCGACGGCAGGACACGATCCTCTCTCGTGGCCCGTAACAGGGAGGAGATCATGACGGATTTTGACACGCCTTCGCTGGGCTGCACGGTTCGGGCAATCGGGCCTTCCTCTCACACCACGCAGAATGAGGCTCGCAAGCCCTCAGGAAAGGAAACCACATGACGATCCAGACCCGCGTCAAGGAACGCGCAGACGAACAGGCCTCCAGCATGACCGCCGACCAGCAGGCCGCGATCCGCATGGTCGCCAATGACCTGCACCGGTTGAACCACACCATCATGAAGGCCGTCGAGGCCGGCGTTTCCGTCGAGCTCGTCCGCTCCGCCCGCCACCATGCCGGGGAAGGCAATTGGGGCGACCTGATGATCCCGGTCATCGTGACGCAGGGTCGCAGCTGACCACGGCCGAACATGCCAGCTGGCGAGGATCGAGAGCCCGGCAAGATCCCTGCCGGGCTTTCGTCATGGATGGCGAGCGGGCGACAACGGTCGAACCGACGCGCAGGCGGACAGGGGGTCGTCGAGACGCTCTGTTCAGCGGGCATCGTGACGCGCTATGACGCGACGTGCTATAGCTCGACAGCCGCGCATGAGGGGACATGATGCCAACCGACAAGCCGCTCTGGATACCGTCGCAAGCCGCCATCGATGCGCAGCCGCTCACGGCGTTCATGGCGCTGTGCAGTCAGCGCCATCGCATTCACTTCGCCGATGTGGATGCCTTTCAGGCCTGGTCGGTTGCCGATCGGGCCAGCTTCTGGAGCGATCTGTGGGATTTCTGTGCCATCGCCGGAGAGAAGGGGTCGCGCGCGCTGGTCGATGACGGGCATATGACGGAAGCCCGCTTCTTTCCCGATGCCCGCCTGAACTTTGCCGAGAACCTGCTGCGGAAAACCGGCAGCGACGACGCCATCGTGTTTCGGGGAGAAGATCAGGTCTCGTCGCGTCTTTCCTGGGATGCGCTCGCCGATCTCGTATCCCGCCTGCAACAGGCGCTGGCGGCGCTCGGCATCGGCGAGGGCGATCGCGTCGCGGCCATGATGCCGAACCTTCCGGAAACCGTGGCCCTGATGCTGGCGACGGCCTCACTTGGCGCCATCTGGTCATCCTGCTCCCCCGATTTCGGAGAGCAGGGCGTGCTCGATCGTTTCGGCCAGATTTCTCCGAAGCTCTTCATCGCCTGCGATGGCTACTGGTACAACGGCAAGCGCCAGGATGTGGCCGGGAAGGTGAAGGCGGTCTCTGACCGGCTCGGCGTGCCTGTGCTGGTCGTTCCCTATGCGGGCGATGCCGCGGCGCTGGTTTCTACGCTGGCAGACGGACGAACCCTGCCGGACTTCATCGGGCCTTTCGAGGCTCAAACGCTGTCGTTTCGCCGGCTACCGTTCTCCCATCCCCTCTACATTCTGTTCTCCTCGGGAACCACGGGCGTGCCGAAATGCATCGTCCATTCGGCAGGCGGCACGCTGGTCCAGCACCTCAAGGAGCATGTTCTGCATTGCGGCCTGAAGAGCGGCGACCGCCTGTTCTATTTTACCACCTGTGGCTGGATGATGTGGAACTGGCTGGCAACGGGCCTTGCCGCCGGCGTGACGCTCTGCCTCTACGACGGATCGCCCTTCTATCCCGATGGCGCGGCTCTCTTCGATTTCGCCGAAGCCGAGCGGTTCACCGTCTTCGGCACATCGGCGAAGTTCATCGATGCCGTGCGGAAGTCGGGTCTGATCCCGCGCGAGACACACGATCTTTCGGCTCTTCGGGTGATGACATCCACCGGGTCGCCTCTGTCGCCGGAAGGCTTCTCCTTCGTCTATGAGGGCATCAAGCCCGACATCCTGCTGGCGTCCATCTCCGGCGGCACGGATATCGTTTCCTGCTTCGTGCTGGGCAATCCCTTGAAGCCTGTCTGGCGCGGTGAAATCCAGGGGCCGGGGCTCGCGCTTGCCATGGACGTCTGGGACGATGCGGGACGTCCGGTCAAGGGCGAGAAAGGCGAACTTGTCTGCACCCGGGCGTTCCCCAGCATGCCGATCATGTTCTGGAACGATCCGGACGGCGCACGGTATCATGCGGCCTATTTCGATCGCTTCGCCAATGTCTGGTGCCATGGCGATTTCGCCGAATGGACGCCGCATGGCGGCATCATCATCCATGGGCGATCGGATGCGACGCTCAATCCGGGCGGCGTCCGGATCGGCACGGCGGAGATCTACAATCAGGTCGAGCAGATGGAGGAGGTCGCGGAAGCGCTTTGCATCGGGCAGGATTGGGACGACGACGTGCGCGTCGTGCTGTTCGTGCGCCTTGCTGCCGGTGTCGTCCTGGACGACGATCTCGCCAAGGCGATCCGCACCCGCATCCGCACCGGCGCTTCGCCCCGCCATGTCCCGGCAAAGATCATTGCCGTCGCCGACATCCCGCGCACCAAATCCGGCAAGATCGTCGAACTCGCCGTGCGCGACGTCGTGCATGGTCGTCCGGTGAAGAACAAGGAGGCGCTCGCCAATCCGGAGGCTCTCGATCTCTATTCCGAGCTTGATGACCTCAAGGTCTGACGCGGGCTTTAGATCGGCGACCCCATCTTTCAATCACAAGATTGCAGGGATCCCGCGTTAAGGTTTGGTTATGCTCCCATGCCCATTGTCAGGGTCTCGCGTGGTCATGACGCGCCACGCGCCGGCAGAGCCGGATCTCCGACATGATGTCGTCTGCACGTGTTCGAAAGCATTCAACTTGAGGCAGCCCTTCGTGGCTGCCTCCTTTTTGCAAAGGGCTGCCTCGACGGCGCCGTGGATCAGTTGGCCAGCACCCGCTGCGACGGGAACGTGATTTCCACCAGCGTTCCCTCGTTCGGCGCCGAGTTGATCGAAAACAGCGCGCGGTTGGCTTCCGCCATCGCCTTGGTCAGCGGCAGGCCCAGCCCGGTTCCTTCGCCGCGCTTTCGCGCACCGGTCGTTACCTGACGAAATGGTTTCATGGCCTGCTCGAGTTCGGTCCGTGTCATGCCGATGCCGGTGTCGCGAACGCGCAGCATCACGCTGCCGTTCGCCTCATAGGCGGTCGACACCACGATCTGGCCGCCGGCCGGCGTGAACCGGATGGCGTTGGCCAGGATGTTGAGCGCAATCTGCTTGATCGACCGGTTATCGGCAACGACACTCGGCACCGACGTGGACAGCGAGGTGCGGATGATCACGCGCTGCGCGTTCGCCTGGGGCTGGACCAGCGACACCGCTTCGGAAACCGCCTCGTTGATCTCGACAGCGGCAAACTCCAGCTCCATCTCGCCGGCTTCGATCTTCGAGATATCGAGGAGATCATTGACGATATCCAGCACATGGCGGCCGGAGCGGCCGATGTCGCTCGCATATTCGATATAGCGGGCACTGCCGATCGGACCGAAATGCTCGCTCGCCATCATGTCGGAAAAGCCGATGATCGCGTTCAGCGGCGTGCGGATTTCGTGGCTCACGCGCGCCAGAAAGTCGGTCTTGTGCGCATTGGCCGTCTCCGCCGCACGCTTGGCGCTGCGCAGCTCTTCCTCCGTACGCTTCCATTGCGTGATATCGCGAATGACGGCGCAATAGCCGTTGGAGGAGGAAAGGCGGCCCATGGTCATGAACAGTGGAATGAACCCGCCGGACGCCTCCCGACCGATCACTTCGCGCCCGTCGTTGAGCACGCTGGCGACGCCATGGCCGGCGAGCCCTGCGAGATAATCCATCACCGCGCGCTGGCTCTCATGGGCAAACAATGTAGCAAACGGCTTACCAATAACGTCGGCATCATTGTAGTTGAAAAGCGCGTTGGCCGAGCGGTTCAGCGATCGGATGTCGCCATCCGCACCCATCACAACCACGCCGTCCGTCGCGGTTTCCAGGATCGCGCGAAGCTCCTCGGTCTCGATTCGGAGCGCTTCGACGCGCGCCTCCGCCTCCACGATCGCCGCTTCATTGGTAAGTGAAGGCGAACCTAATTCTACCTCCGTGGAGGAGATGGGGCCGCCCTCGGCCGCTGTCGACAACTCCTGAGGCGGCAGGTCCCCAGTCGACAACTCTTGAGTCGGCTCCTCCTCACGCGGTGTTTCGTCTGCAACATCCTGTGCTGTCGCCGTCTCTTCCGGCGTGGTGGTATCCGGTGTCGACATCTCTGCCTTCGCTGGTTCCGCCAGCGCCAACGACATCATCAGCGCCACGCCCTTGTCGTCGAAGCGCATGGCCTGCAGCCGTGCCGTGACCGGAACGAGCCGCCCATCGTTGCGGATCATCATCATGGCGCCCGGGGGCACGTCGAAAATGCCTTCATCTTCGCCGACGAACAACGCGTCGATGCCGCCTTCCACGCGCAGATCCTGCAGCGTCTGGTAGCCGGTCAGTTCCAGGAAGGCGGCATTCGCGTGATAGAGGTCGTCGCCGCTGTGGATCAGCACCGCGCTCTCCATGCGGTCGATCGCCGCCTGGCTCAGCGCAACATCCTTGTCATCCCCCACCGCGTCCGCACCCGCTGCGGTATGGATGTCATCGACCGCTCCGGCTTCGGCGGCGATCGCATCGGCCTCGAGGCGGGGCGCCGTCTCGTCGTTTCGCGCACTCGGCGTGTCTTCCCGAGACCGTCCGGCCTCGTCGGACGGCACGGCGTCGACATCCGCGTCCGACATTCTGTCGTCGCCGATCCTCGGCTGCGCGTTCGCGGGCGGGTCTAGGTCCGCGGCCGCAACGCGCGTCTGATCCAGCATCTCCCCGGTCGACATCTCTTCGGCCAGCATCTCCCCGGTCGGCATCTCCCCGGCCGAAATCTCCCCGACCGGCATCTCGCCGGTAAACTCGATAGGGGGCTCGGATGCGCGATCGTCGGTCCCCTGGGCAGTACCGGCCGCCGCGTCGGCTTCCGCCCCCGGAGGGACGGGCGGCTCCGTCCGCTTGCCGAAGGTCGTCGTCAACTGTCGGGCGATCTCGCGGAAGGCTGCCTGTTCGCTCCGCGTCAGGGTTTCCGTGTTCGCCGGACGCGCATTGTCGATCTGGATGATCTTGTCGGAATGCCGGCGCGAAGGCGTTTCCACCAGCTTGAGAGCCGGACGCTCGCCCATGAAGGGATCGCGCGGCAATCCGTCCTCGGCGCGTTCGGGATCGTCGATGTCGACATCGGCTTCGCGATCGCCCCAGGACGTCGCGTCGCTTGCCGCCTCGTCCGCCGTCACGAAGAAAGACCCGTCATCCTCGAGCGTCTCGCGCGGCCCATCGCCTTCCGCCGCGTCGTCCGGAAACGCGGCCATGTCGTCGTCGCGGGCGGCGTCGTCCATTTCGTTCGGACGGGACGATGCGTCCCCGGCGTCGTCCGCCGTCGTCGTGATCGGCGCGTCCGCCTCCGGCGGCACCCCGGGAACAAAGGCCGGAAGTCCGGCCAGGTTGCGTCCGCGCGCCGAGGGGTCTGCGACCGCGTCGGAGACGCGCACGATGCCGAAGCCGCGAAAGCCGTCGAACTCCCGGTTGCGCGAATAGGTGGGGAGAGCCGCAAGATCGACCGGAACGCATAGCGCTTCGCCCTCGACCGGCCAGAGGACCGTCTTGCCCGACCAGGTGTCGCGCCGGTTCAGCAGGTCGACGATGGTCCGGTCGGGGTCGAGCGCAAAGCGCGCCGCGAGGTCGGCAAAGCTTTGTCCCAGCACATCCGCAGCCTGCGGACCGACGGCCAGCGCGAACTCGCGCGAAATCTCGCTGAAGCGCCCATCGGCTCCGATCTTCCAGACAAACCGGATGGAGCGCATGGCCGGGTCGAAGGCAAAGCCCGCCGGCGCCTCTCCCACAACGTCGCCCTGTTCGCTCGCATCGTCCGGGTTGGCCGTCCGCGCATCGGGTAGGTCGTCTGCCGCATCGTCTCCACTGCCCGCGTGGATCCCGCCGACGTCGATCGCGCCGACGTCGATCCCGTCCCCGTCGAGCCTGTCCGCGTCGCTCTCGTCCGTATCCGATGTCTTTGCAAGCGTATTCCCGGCGGGCTCGTCGGCATCGACATCAATGCCGGTGTCGCCCGGATCGGCGCCCGCGGCCTCTGTGGCATCGGCGATCGGCGTGTCGTCTGCCAGACGTTCTGCCGGAAGATGTTCGTCGGCCAACTCCATGACGGCAAGGTCGGACGTCACGTTTTCGGCAGCGACGACCGCGTTCTCGTCCTGATCCGGCCCGCGCGCATCTGCCGGATCGTCCGTCCGGCTGTCCGGGTTTGTGTCGGCTGTCGACGCGATGACCCCAACCCGATCGGCGGGCACGGCCTCGGCCCTGTTCTCGGTCTCGGCCGGCGTCTCCGCCCTCTCCAACGCATCCGTCCTGTCCGACGCGACGTCGGAACCTTGGCCGGATGTGGAGAAAAGGTCGGGCGCGCTCGAAACGGGGTCGATCACGGCAGCCGGTGCGACGACGTCGGTCGTTGCGTCGAGATGACCGAGGATCGTCTCCACCGCAAAGAGCAGGTGCAGCGCCGGATCGGCCGAGACCTTGCCGATGGCGGCCGGCAGCGTGCCCTTGCCCGTGCGCACGGGACGCTTCAGCAGCCAGTCGCTATCGCGCCCGACGGCCTCGACCAGCGACAGAAGCGTCTGCGGCGTCATCTCCAGCGCCTGGAACTGGGGCGAGGACGCCAGCACGCCGCCTTCGCCATCCAGCACCGCCATATGCGTATCGGGATCGTCGAAACCGGAAATCATCCGCGCGGCCGTTTCCGCCAGCGAAGCGGCGCGGCCTCCGCGCGCGGCGGCAGCCTTCGGCGCAGTAAAGAGGATCGCTCGCTCGCCCGCCCGCACGTCGATCAGCGCCAGCTCGGCATTCACGGTCACGCTCTTGAAACCGGCGGACATACGCATCAGGAAGCGGCGGGTTTCCCCCGGCTCCCGAAGCTGGCGCGCGGTCGCCTGCAATTGCCGGAAGGCAACGCCGGCCGCGCTCGATCCGCCGTCCAGACCGCTGTCGAGGAAATCATAGATCGACGCCAGCCCGAAGAGCGCAGCCCCTTCGCCGTTGGACCACAGAACCCGTGAAAGGTCCGGCGCAAACAGGATGGCCGCATCGCCACGCGAAAAATGCGCCCGCACACGTTCATGAACGGCAATGTCGATGAAGGGGTAGGATGTGACGGGCATTCTTCTATCCGGCTCTGGCGGAGGTCTCGGGTCTCCGGATGCGTTAATAGACTATTAATACCCGTGACCCCCCAAAGGGTCCAGTTTGGACGGCATATTCGCAGTGAAAACCGGCCTCTTTCCTAATGCAAGGTTAATGTACCGAAATGGCGCATGTTGCAGTGCAAAAGGATATTGCACTGCAACATAATTTGTGCTAACAGACCTGGAGGCCCGTATTCGCAGTCGATACACGGCGAAACACCCATCCAACCAGGACACACCGATGACCCAGGACATCTTCTCCGTCGCAAACTTCGACCCCAGCAAGGTCACGGAAACCTTCCGCGATTTCGCGGAAAAGGGCGCGACGCAGTCCCGCGAAGCCTATGCCAAGATGAAGACGGCCGCAGACGAAGCCGGCAAGACCATCGAGGCGACGGTCGAGAGCGCACAGTCCGGAACGATCGAACTCAGCCTGAAGGCCATCGACGCCCTGCGCACCAATGCCGAGACCTCGCTTTCCCACATGGAGGCGCTGGTTGCCTGCAAGTCGTTGTCGGAAGTGTTCGAGCTTCAGACGGCCTTCATCCGCAAGCAGGCCGAGCTTGCCATGGAACAGGCCCGCGCCATGCAGGAAACGACCCGCAAGGTTGCCGAAAACCTGGTCAAGCCGACCAAGGATGCCGCCGAAAAGGCCATGTCCGGTCTTCCCCGCGCCTGATCCGGCTGCCGAAAGCACCGTGGAAAACACGTGCCGGGCGGGAAACCGCCCGGTTTTTGGCGAATAATCGAAGTTCGGACTTGCCAAACCGAACCCATCGCCGTAATGACGCGACCAAGCGACATGCTTGTTCGTGCGGTTGTAGCTCAGTTGGTTAGAGCGCAGGTTTGTGGCACCTGAGGTCGGAGGTTCGAGACCCCCCAACCGTACCATTCTACTCTCGCAGATCGTTGAGAGGCCCACTCTAGACACTGGTATCGACGCTCCGGGGCAATCGACGTTGCTTCCGATGCCGCATACGCGCGGCTGGGCCATCCCCGGATTGCTTCCAGTGAGCTTGTCTGCCGATCTCCTTCCACATGCCTCCTCTTGCTGCCGGTCATGACGACCGGGCAGGGCGTCGGCGATTTCCGACCTCCTCACTTCCCGGCCCCCGACCGGGACGACAGGAGATTGACCGTTCGTACGATTTAACATACGCATTAGTCTATATTTTGGCCTTGGAGGAATGCGATGTCGCGTCGGATCAATTTCATCAATCCTTTCGGGACGACCGCCTATGACGAACTGATCCAGGAGACGCTCGCGCATTATGCGATGCCGGATACCGTTCTCGAGGTGACGCATCTCGAAGGATGCCCGGCCGACATGGACTATTTCTATCCCAAGCACATCGTGGAGGCGGCTTTGTTCGAAGCCGTCAAAAAGGCGGAGGAAGACGGTTTCGATGCGGTGATCAGCGGTTGCTGTTATGACCCCGGGGTGATGGTCTCGCGCGAACTGGTCGATATTCCGGTCATCGGACCGTTCGAGGCGAGCCTCAACATGCTGTCCTTCTACGGTCGCACGGCCGTGATCGTCGCGGACCACGTCAAGGCCGGCGCGCAGATGAAGGACAATGTGAAGCTCTACGGGGCGTCGGACCGCATTCTCGGCCTCGATGTCATCGACTGGTACGTCAAGGACATGGTGCTCGATACCGCTTCCGTTGCCTGCGACGTCGTCGAGCAGACGGCGAAATCCATTGCCCGCACCGGGGCGGAAGCGGTGATCCTGAATTGCACGATCATCGCCGCATCGTACCAGAAATACCTCATGGACGGCGGCGAGCCCGCACCGTTTCCCATCCTGAACCCCAATCTGATGGCGCTCAGCATGGCCGAGACGCTCGCCAACCTTCATCAGAAGGGCGGGTATCGGGTGTCGCGCCTCGGCTATTATGGGCAGCCGAAAGACGCGCATTTCGAGACGGTGACACAGCAGACGCGGCGCGCCTGGCAGGCGGCCAAGGGCGCGTTGCAGGAGAGCTTCTAAGCGAACGTCTCTCCCTTGCAAAGCCTTCCGTCGTGCCGGTAAACCCTCGCGTGGTCATGCGGGAGACGATCCGGGTCGGCGTCTCCTGGCGACTCCCGGGGAGGGGCCGACCGGCGCATGCCGGTCAGCGCGTCGATGCCCCGGCGGTCGGGCATGTGCTGGGATCAGCCGGGGTGATGCGTCTCAGGTGGCCGTCCAGCCGCCATCGATTGCGATCGCCTGTCCGGAAATGTAGCTGCCGGCATCGGTCGCCAGGAAGAGCGCGACGGATGCGACCTCCTCCGGCGTGCCTTTGCGTTTTGCGGGGACCAGCCGCTTGTAGGCGTCGGGATCGCTGCCGACGCCCTTCTGCATGTCGGGTCCGTCCGAACCGAGGATGGCGGCGGAATTTCCGCGGATATCGGTCTGGATGACGCCGGGGCAGATCGCGTTGACCGTGATGCCGTACTGGGTATGGGTAACAGCAAGCTGACGCGTGAGACCGACGACGCCGAATTTCGACGCCGTGTAGGACAAGCCGTCGGCTGCACCCCGCAGGCCCCCGACGGACGACGTGTTGATGATCCTGCCGGAGCCCCGCGTCACCATGTGCTTCAGCGCCGCCCGGCAGCCGAAAAAGGTGCCCTTCAGGTTGATGTCGATGATCTGGTCCCACAGCGCCTCGGTCGTTTCCAGGCAGTCGGCGAACCCATCGAACACGCCGGCATTGTTGACCATGACGTCGATCGCGCCGAATTGACGGACCGCGCCGTCGACCAGCGCGTTGACATCGGCTTCCTTGCGCACGTCCGTCTTCTGGAAGGTGACGGTCAGGCCCTCCTGCGCAAGGCCCCTGGCAAAGGTCGTGCCGACCTCTTCGAGGATGCCGCCGACGACGACCGCCGCACCGGCTGCCGCGAGCGCCCGCGTGATGGCGGCGCCGATCCCGGTTTCTCCGCCGGTGATGACGGCGGTTCTGCCCTTCAAGCTCAATTCCATGTTGATACCCTGTCCATTTGTCGAGAGTTGGTTGCCTGGTAGCAGGCCTGATTATCGGGCAAAGCGCGGCTTCGACGCATTCCACGTCCGGCGCGCATTGTCGAACTCGTCTTTAAAATGCCCCGTCGGCTTCATGTAGAAACCCTGGCGGGCGAGAAAATAGCCGCCCTTGCGCTTGAGGTCGGCAAGACCCTCGGCCATCTTGAGAGCCATGAGGTTCGGATTGATGATCGGCACCTCGGAGGGCGTGCCGCCCTCCATCAGGTATTCCTGGTAGATCGCGGCGATGATCGTGCAGCCCATGATCACGGTTTCCGAGCCGAAACGCCGGGATGCCTCCCCGGAGAGGCGCACCACATCGGCGGCGACCGATGCCCGGTCGTTGATCATGTCCTTCACGAACCAGTCGATGGCGTCGACGCCGCACACCGTGTCGCCCTGGCCGTTCAGGCGGGCCTGATCATAGATATACGGCACCGCCTTGCGATGATCGGTGAGCACCATGGTGGAATGGCCGAAGTTTGCCGCCATCTGGAACGATGCTTCCAGCGGGCCGATGACCGGGATATCGACGAGTTCGCGGGCAACGCGAACCCCGGGATCGTAAAGGCACCCGACGATCACCGCGTCGTAGCCCTGTTCTTCGGATGCCAGAACGGCCTCGAACAGCGACTGCTCGATCATGTGCTTGGAATAGAAGAAGTCGATGTCGGAAGGGCAGTTCTCGAGATGCGTGACATCCAGGTTCGTATCCGAAGCCGCGTAGTGGCCGAGCGTCTTGAGGATGATCGCGTCGTAGTTCGCATTTCCGAACGGGTTGATGAAATTTATCCGATTGACCATCGCCGACCTCATATCTGACCCGTGAGAATAATTTTTAGACGCATAAGTCTTCGATCTTCGCAGCCGTCCTGTCAAGCGCGCCCGGGCTGGAAAAATCGGATGTCGCTAACTTGACGTCGCTCCGGGAAAGGACTTACATACTCAATAGTCAGAATTTATGTCGCAAAAGTCAGCACGCGCTGCTGGAGGGTCGCCTTGAAAACCGTCGCCACCGAAATGTTCGGAATCGAAACCCCCGTCTTCGCCTTCAGCCACTGCCGGGATGTGGTGGTCGCAACGTCGAAGGCGGGCGGCATGGGCGTTCTGGGGGCGGCCTGGATGACGCCGGAGCATCTGGAACAGGAACTGAAGTGGATCGACGATCACATCGACGGCAAGCCCTACGGCGTCGACATGATCTTCACCTCCACCGCGTCGGATGTTTCGGGCGGCAAGTCACCCCGCAAGATCCTGCCGGCGGAGCAGGTCGACTACATGAACGCGCTGATGACGAAGGATGGCGTGCCGCCTTTGTCGGACGAGGATGTCGAGGGCTGGTACGAGGATTATGCCAGCAACCTCAGCTTCACCCAGGAGGAGAGCGATGCCCTCTTCGAGGTCGCGATGCGCCATCCGATCAAGCTTGTCGTCAGCGCGCTCGGCGTCGCGCCGCCGGCGATCCTGGATCGGGCGCACGCAGCCGGAATCAAGTTCGGCGCACTGGTCGGCTCCGCCCGCCAAGCGGAAAAACAGGTGGAAGCCGGTGTCGACCTGATCATCGCCCAGGGGACCGAAGGCGGGGGGCACACGGGAAACGTCGCGTCGATGGTCCTGTGGCCCGAGATCGTCGATCTCGTCGCGCCCATTCCGGTTCTTGCCGCAGGCGGGATCGGCAACGGACGGCAGATGGCGGCGGCATTCGCGCTCGGCGCCGAGGGCGTCTGGTGTGGGACCATCTGGCTCGGAACGGTGGAAAGCGAACTGAACCAGGACATGCGGGACGTCCTCTATGCGGCCAAGTCGACCGACGCGATCATCACCTATGGATATACGGGCAAGCCCTGCCGCGCCATTCGCAGCAAGTACACCGAGGCATGGGCGGCGTCCGACGCCCCCAAGCCCTTGAAGGTGCCGCTCCAGTCGATCCTGTCCGGTGAACCCTTCCGGCGGGCGGAGCGCTCGCATCGCAAAGACTGGATGACCTACTCGGCGGGCCAGGTCGTGGGCCAGGTCAACGAGCCCAAGACGGTCAAGCAGGTGATGTACGATATGCTCACCGAATATGCGGAATCGATGGACAGGATGACGACCATCATCGAGAGCGAGTAATCGCGACCAAGGTCAAATCTCCGCGAGCGTTTTAATAAGCGCTGCGTCATGGTATCAAACGGCTCTTGTGCCTCGTATTTTCGAGGTGCGGGAGCCGTTTTTACTTTATGATATTTCAAGTCTTGAAAATATTAGCGATTGCGCGTACCAACTCTTGCCAAAAAGACGATACAATACTATAAAATGACCGTACGGTATCTTTGTATACTGATAAGGTGGTTCAGCAATAATCTCAGAGAGGAACTCGAAATGAAGCGTCTTCTGGCCATGACGGCCATCCTCGCCTTTGCCCACACGGCTTCGGCGTTCGCAGCAGACTGCAGCAACGCCGTGAAGACCGTGGAGCAGGGCAAGCTTACCGTTGCCGCCTACGACTACCCTCCCTTCTCCGTGACATCCGGTACGGGTGCAGCCGGCATCGACTTCGACATCGTGAAGCGCGCTGCGCAGGAAAACTGCCTTGAGGCGGTGTCCCTCACGCTCGATCCGGCGGCGACGATCCAGGCTGTGGTCAGCGGCAAGGCGGATGTGGCGATCGGAAGCTGGAACCGTACGGAAAAGCGTGCAAAGGCCGTCTCGATGTCGGCCCCGACCTATCTCGATCCCATGGGCATCTTCTCGAAGGAAGGCTACGACAGCGTGGACTCCTTCATCGGCAAGAACGTCGGGACCGTCCAGGGCTACCTGTGGGTCAGCGAGCTCCAGAAACTCCTCGGCCCCAGCCTGAAGCTGTACCCGACACCCGTCGCCCTGGCGCAGGACCTCGAAGCAGGCCGGATCGACGTGGCTGCCGACGGATACAATTCCGGCGTCTATCTCCAGAAGACGGCCGATGCCTATAAGGGCATCAAGATCGTTCTCTCGAAGCCGGACGAGCGCGTGCAGGCCTCCGTCCAGCCCGCACAGGCTGGTGTCATCTACACCAAGGACAACGAATCCCTCGGGGCTGCGCTCGACAAGAGCATCAAGGCGCAACACGCGGATGGCTCCATCGTCAAGGCGCTGGAAGCGGCCGGCTTCGACAAGAAGGTCGCCGACGTCGGCGAGCCGCGGATGGTGAAGTAACGCTTCCACCCTGGCCACGAAAAGAGCCGCCTTGGTCACTCAAGGCGGCTTTTGCATGTCTGTCCTCCCGACATGTCGCGTCTGTCGTCAGCGACGGTATCCGGAAACGGGCGGGCCTCCGCGGCGCCCTGCAGGCTGCGATGGCCGGCATTGCGCTCGGAAAGCCATGAGATGATGAAGACGTGTGTGACAAAGGATCGGAAAGCCGGCTTGCGGCAAGGCAGCCTGCACGATCTGCCATCAGGCCGTCGCGATGGCACGTCGGCAGGCATGCGACAAAGCCTGACCTGTCGCCCCGTAGAGGCGCACGTCAGGCCTTCACGCAGGCCGCCCGAAACTGTGCAGCGGGTTCGGGAGACGACATGCATAAAACAAGAACATAACGCGCGTTGCGTGAATCCTTTTCACGAAAGCGCGCTTTAGGCCCAGCCGGCAGCGGCCAGATCGTTTGTCAGGTCTTTGCGATCGCGCGCGTAATCGACGATGTCGTCCGGGACCGTGCGGATACGCGTCTTCGACTGGAGCTCTTCGGAAACATGCGCAACCACGCCGGGGAACGTCGACAGCAGAGCAAGGCCGGTCATCTCGTCGGGCGTGAAACCCATCTCGGTCAGAATGGCGGCCATGATGCCGACCTCGTTGATGGCCATTTCGGGCTTGTTCACCCGCTTGATGAAGGCGCGGTGCACGGCCTCGTACCATTCGCACACGTCACCCCAGACGCCGGCTTCAACGGCGATCGCCTTGAGCTTCTGCGCGCGCGGGTCGGTGAACTTGAAGTTCGGATGACCGAAGCCACCGACCCGAAGCTTCTTCTCGCGAATTTCGTCCACGGCCACATCGGCACAGGCGTCGAGCGACGCGCCAGGCTTGCGGTGGGCATCGTAGGTCGCGCGAATGAAGGAGCCTGCGCTGTCGGGAGCAAGCGTATACTCACCGGCGGACAGGATCGCGGTCGCAAGGCCGGCCACCATCGAAGGGTTGCCGGAAACACAGTAGCGTGCCGCGACGGTGCCGGGCTTCTTGAGGGAATAGTCGAGGACGGAGCACAGGATGGCGTCCATCATCCTTGTCTGGCCGGGTGTCGGCAACTGGCCCCGGATCAGAAGATATGAGGCGGCGGGAAACGAGAGGGTGCCGATGATGTCGCCGAGGCTATAGCCCCGGATGAAGACATCCGATTCCTCGACATCGCTCACGCTCGTCTTCCACGCCTTCTGGATATCGGCCGTCATCACGCAATCCCTCGCTCATCGAAAAGCACGCAGCGATGCGTGCTGCGGCGACTTTTTGAGTATCAAGGATTAAAATATTTGTCCAGCGAGTATGTTTTTTGATGGATGGGTATTTTTTTGCCGGCACACATGCGCTAACGTCTGATGGCTTGATACGCGGATCTCTCGACGTCCGAGAGACTGTTCGTCGGATGGGCGGGTGCAGGCCGCAGGAAGCCTCGCATTCGGGCGTGCTTGAGCGCCTCCCATGCTAGGATAAGGCCGGTCGGGAAGGGAAACGCTGATGTTGGGAAAGATCGTCGTCGTGGGGGCCAGTTCCGCTGGATGCACGCTCGCACTGGCTGCCCAGGCCGCGGGGCACGATGTGACGCTCGTCGACGAACATCCCCAGGCCATGAAGGACATGAGCTTCGACGCGCCGTGGTTCTACGGTGCCGCGCTCCCCTCGGCCCTCTTGAATGAGAACTCCATCGCGCAGGCTGTTCTTGAAGGAAGTCCGACGTTGATGGAATGTCTCGAAAGCGGTGTCGATCTCCGCGTGTCGACCGTTCTCTGGGGTGCCTTCCGGGACGGCCCGAACTGCGTGAACGTGGGGCGGCCCAAGGTGGGGCTGGTGACCCGCGAAGGCAGCGAGATGCTCGAGCATGATACCCTGATCATCGCCACCGGCGTTCGCGACTTCGTGCCGTCGTTCAAGGGCTGGGACCTGCCGGGCGTGTTCGGAGGGAAAGCTGGCATCGCCTTGCTGGATCTCTATCAGGTCTATGAGGGGCGCAGCACCGTTGTGCTTGGAACCTCCGACCTCGCCATGCGCTTCATCCGGTCCGCGCGCGCACGCGGCGTCGAGATCGTCGCGGTCCTCGAGGTCGGAGACGAGGTCGAGGCGGGACCGGAGGCGGCCGCGTGGCTCGCCGGGGAGGGCATCCCCGTCCATCTCGCCCATGTCATCCAGGAGGCGCAAGGCAAGACGGCCGTTGCTGGTGCGACCTGCATCTCGCTCGAGGACGGCGCCACGTTTGCCGTCGCCTGCGATACGATCGCGGTCGCGATTGCCACCTTGCCGAATATCGAACTGCCTGCCGCCATGGGCTGCAGGATGCGGTACGAGCCTGCCGTTGCCTCATGGGTGCCCGAGGTCGATGCGCTCGGGACGACCAGCCTGGAGAATGTGTTCTGGGTGGAGGACGAGGGCAGGGCGGAGGGGCTGCTCGCGTTGATCGGCGGACAGGACCACGTCGCGAATATCCCGTCCCGCGCCACACTCCGCCGAAATGCCCTCGACTACATCAAGGCCTGGGTCGCAGCGCTCCACCAGACGGGGCAGGACGATGTCGTCCTCTGCCAGTGCGAAACCGTGAGCCGCGGGGCGTTCTGCGGGATGACGCCCCCGACCTACCTGGAAAGCAGGCTGCGGCACGAGCAGACGCCCGTCACCCAGGGCGACAACCTGAAGGCACCGCGGATCAATCAGGATTTCCTGAAGCGCATGACGCGCGTCTCGATGGGGCACTGCCAGGGCAAGCGGTGCCGCGACGAGGCAGCGGTCACCCTGTCGATCCGCTTCGGCGTCGATCTGCAGGCCATCCGCCCGGCAAGTTACCGGTTTCCGTTGAGGCCGATCGATCTCGGTCTTATCGCGGATGATGACGAGAGCGACGAGATCCGCCTGAACTGGCAGATGTGGCCCTATGAGACCCGCCAGGACTGACCACCGGCCGACTGGATGAAGCAATGGATAATTTCGACGTAATTGTTGTGGGCGCCGGCATTCTTGGCCTTTCCGTAGCGTATAACGCGCAAAAGGCCGGAGCGAGGGTGCTCGTCCTTGATGCCGGGGCAACGGCCTACGAAGCGTCATCGAGAGCGACCGGCTATCTCAGCCTGCGGGGCGAGACGCCGGCCGAAAGCCCGCTTGCTCAGGAAGCGGAAAAGCTCTGGGACGGGCTCAGCGATGAGCTGGGATATCCGACCGAATGGACGCAGAAGGGCCGGATCTGGGCTGCCTTTCACGAACGGGAGCTGGAGGAGCTGAAGCAGCTCTATGGCAGTTTTCGGAAAACCGATGTCCCCTTCGAGTTTCTGGATGGCGATGCTCTGCGCCAGATGATCCCGTGTCTCAGCGAGACGTGTCTCGGCGGGATCTGGACGCAACGCTCCGGGCACGCCAATCCGCAGCGGACGTCCCAGGCTTTCGCCTGGGCCTTCAGCGATCTGGGGGGCGAGATCCGCGAACACACCCCCGTCCTGGAGCTGCTGGTCGAGGGCGGGAAGGCAAAAGGCGTACGCACCGCCCAGGGTGAACTGCATTGCGGGAAGGTTGCGCTCTGCGCTGCTGCGCACAACACCCTGTTGCTCGATCCGCTCGGCATCCGGTTTCCCTTGGCGCCGGTCCGGCTCGAGGCGCTGGTGACGACGCCGATGCCGCCGCTGTTCGATCAGGCCTTCATCGGGAACGGCTTGTCGATCCGCCAGACGAAGCGGGGAAACCTGCATATGAATGGGGGTCCTTATGAATGGATCGACCTGGATATCGGCAAGGAGGCCGCGAAGCCGAACACGCAGATCGTTCGCAACATCCTGCGTCGTGCAATCGAAACGATGCCCGTTCTCAAGGGCGCGCAGTTCCTGCGGAGCTGGGCCGGCATCGTCGATATGGCACCGGACCAGATGACGACGATCCATGCGTTCGACAATCCGGATGGCTTGGTGACGGCCGCCTGTTCGGGCCACGGCTTCGGCATGGCGCCCGCCGTCGGGATCGCCGTTGCCGAATTGCTCCTCAAGGGCGAGACGCGCATGCCCATCGACCAGCTGTCTCTCGACCGCTTCAAGAGCATTTCGCCCGAATGGCGGACGCGCCGGAACTGGCAGGCCGGGCAATACAACACCTAGCCTCCCGGCAGGCACGGGCTTTCGGGGCAAGGCCGAGCCGGCAAGGGCCGGCGATGGCGGGAACGCGGATACGGAGGACCTGTCATGAGGACATATTCGGGTGTGGTCTATCCGGCCCACACCGACGCCATGGGGCACATGAACGTCCAGTACTACGTTGCCGCATTCGATCAGGCCATGTGGCACCTTGTTCATGCGCTCGGCTATCGGACCGCCTGGCAGAAGGACAGGAACGAGGGGTGGGCCGACGTCCGGCACAATGTCGGCTTCTCCAAGGAGCTGGCTGTCGGCGACCTCTTCTGCGTTGAGAGCAGCATCTCCGCGATCGGCGGCGCGTCCCTGACCAGCTATCACGCGCTCTACGACATGGCGGGCGACCTCTGCGCGTCGAACGAGATCAAATCCGTCTATTTCGATCTTGCTGCTCGCAAGAGTCTGACGCTTCCCGACGAGATCCGGGCAAGCGCCGAGCGACTGCTGGCCGCCGGGTAAGAACAACAGCGATCCCTGAAAAGGACAGCAGGCCATCTCGCCTGCCGGGCCATGTCGCCTGTTGTAAGGCGCGGCCTGCATCTTTGGTCCATGACGACCGCGTCCGCGCTCTGCTGCGCCACCCAGGCGTGGACGCTGGCTGGGAAACATGGATCGCCGGCGCGACAGACGTTACTCTCGGACCGCGTCGGCGGGCCGTTACCCCCAGCGCCATGCCTTCGCACGGTTGAATCGCCACGTTTCCCAAGGCAGGCCCCCGGCTGAAGGCCTGCATCGCGCGGCTAGAGTTTCGCTGAAAATTCCGGCAGCAGCTCGAACAGGTCGCCGACCAGACCGTAGTCCGCAACCTGGAAGATCGGAGCCTCTTCGTCTTTGTTGATGGCAACGATGATTTTCGAGTCCTTCATGCCCGCCAGATGCTGGATCGCACCGGAAATGCCACAGGCGATGTAGAGGTCCGGGGCGACGACCTTGCCGGTCTGGCCGACCTGCCAGTCGTTGGGTGCATACCCTGCATCGACGGCAGCACGCGAAGCGCCGACCGCCGCACCGAGTTTGTCGGCCAGTGGAAGGATGACCTCCTTGAACTTCTCCGCGGATCCGAGAGCGCGGCCGCCGGCAATGACGATCGTCGCCGATGTCAGTTCGGGTCGCTCGGACGCGGATATTGCATGGGAGACGAAGGCGGACTTTGCGGAAGAAAAGGCTGCCGCCGTCTTTTCGACGGCGACAGCAGTCGGGCCTTGGGAGGCCGGGGAGAAGGATGCCGTGCGGACCGTCACGACCTGCTGCGCATCCGTGGTCTGGACGGTCTGGATCGCGTTGCCGGCGTAGATCGGGCGTTTGAAGGTGTTGGGCGTCACGACGTCCGTGATCTCGGACACCTGCACGACATCGAGGAGAGCGGCCACACGGGGCATCACGTTCTTGCCGATCGATGTCGCTGCCGCCATGATCGTCTGGTAGCCGGATGCCAGGGATCGCACGAGGTCGGACAGCGGCTCGGCGAGCGCATGCTCCAGCGCGTCGTCCTCGGCGATCAGCACCTTGGTCACGCCCTGAAGGCGTGCCGCCTGCTCGGCGACCGCCGTCGCACCCTTTCCGGCGACGAGCACATGGACGACGGTGCCGATCTGGAGGGCGGCCGTCAGGGCACGTGCGGTCTGTTCGGAGAGGGTCTGGTTGTTGTGCTCGGCCAGAAGAAGGATGGACATGTGATTTGCTCCTTGTCGCGACCGTTCAGAGAACGGCGTCGGATTTCAGCTTCTCGATCAGCTCGCCGACCGTCCCGACCTTGACGCCCGCCTTTCGGCCGACCGGCTCCTCGGTCTTCAGCACCTTGAGGCGCGGGGCGATATCGATGGGAAACTCCGAGACGGCGCGCTTCACGAGCGGCTTCTTCTTTGCCTTCATGATGTTGGGAAGCGAGGCGTAACGCGGTTCGTTTAGCCGGAGATCGGTCGTCACGACCGCGGGCAGCTCGACCGAAACCGTCTGAAGGCCGCCGTCGACCTCCCGCGTCACCACGGCCTTGCTTCCCGCGATGACGATGCTCGATGCGAATGTGGCTTGCGGCCATCCCGACAGGGCCGCGAGCATCTGGCCGGTCTGGTTTGAATCGTCGTCGATGGCCTGCTTGCCGACGATCACAAGCCCGGACTGCTCTTCGGTCGCGATGGCACACAGGATCTTGGCGACGGCAAGCGGCTCCACGGTGTCGTCGGTTTCAACCAGAATCGCCCGGTCGGCGCCCATGGCCAGGGCCGTGCGAAGCGTCTCCTCGGCCTTTGCGGGGCCGATCGAGACGACGACGACCTCCTCGGCCTCTCCGCGTTCCCGGATGCGGAGCGCCTCCTCGACGGAGATCTCGTCGAAGGGATTCATCGCCATCTTGACGTTGGCAAGGTCTACGCCGGAACCATCCGGCTTGACGCGGATCTTGACGTTGTAGTCAACGACTCGCTTGACGGGGACGAGGATTTTCATGGTCTCACCTTTGTTTCCAGGCAGCGACAGGACGGGCCGAACGCACCAGCGGACGCGACAATATCAAAACATACGGTATAGTCAAACTAAAATACCAATGGGTCAAATCAGCCTTGCGCAGTGATTGTCTGCGCGCGTGCGCCGACCTGCCCTCGTATCCGACACCCGCAGCCAAACGAAAAAGAATACCCATAAGTATTTTTATCTGGATATTCGGTCTTTTTTGCTGGACATCGGTTTTGTGCGGCGTACCGTTGGCCGACGCAATGGCCGCAATCCGCGACTGGGACAGGGATCCCAGTGGTGAACGCGCGCCTTTAAGGGAGCAGCAGGATGTTGAAAGCAGTCAACGCACCGGGGCAGGGATGGCCGGGACTCTCGCAGGGCGTCGTCATGAAGGGCAGCGGCGTCTTCGTCTCGACCGGACATGTGGGGACCGACGCCAGCGGCGAGCCGATCGTCAGTTCCGTTGAGGCGCAGGTTGTCGCCGTCTTCGAAAACCTCAAGGCCACATTGGCAGCGGCCGACCTCGACTACAGCCATGTGGCGCGCATGACCTGCTTCGTTGCCAACTTCGAGCCGGAAACGCTGGCAGCCATCCGGAAGGTTCGCGCCAACTACTGGAATGCCGCGTGTCCACCCTCGAGCGTCATGGTGCAGGCGGCGCTCTACGATCCGCGTCTCGTTCTCGAAGCTGAAGTCATCGCTGTCGTTCCCTGAAGGCAGGCCCGATCATGAAGACCTATGATGTCGTAATCGTTGGTGGCGGACATAACGGCCTTGTGTGCGCCTGCTATCTCGCCAAGGCGGGCTTGAGCGTTTGTGTCGTCGAACGGCAACCGTTCGTCGGTGGCGCTGCTATCTCGCGCGAGGTTTGGCCGGGGTTCACGGTGTCCGTCGCGTCCTACTGGATGAGCATGCTTCAGCCGAAGATCATGATGGATCTCGATCTCGTCGAGAACGGCGTCGAGGTCATTGCCGTGCCACCGAGCTTCCAGCCGTTCGAAAGCGGCAAGAGCCTCGTCTTCTGGCCCGATGACGCGCGTATGGCAGCCGAAATTGCCAAATTCTCGGTGAAAGATGCGGAAAACTACCCCAAATTTTCAGCCCACATGATGGCGATCGTTCCCTATCTCCGCCGGCTTCTCTGGGAGACGCCGATCGATCCCACGACGGGCAGGATCAAGGATATCGTCAAGACGATGGGGCTGGCCTGGCGCATGCGCGACATCGGATCCCGGGTCTATGACGTGTGGGATCTTCTGACACTGAGCGCCCACGATTTCCTGAAACGCTGGTTCGAGAGCGACGAAATCCTCACCGCGTTCGGCAGCTATGCCTCGGGCTCGGCAGGGCTCATCAGCCCCAAGACGGCTGGATCGGCCTATGTCCTCGCGCGTCCCTATCTTCGCGACAACACCACCCCGGTCGGTGGCGGAGGCCTCGTCAGAGGCGGTATGGGCGCGATTTCGGAGGCGCTTCTCCGCGTGGCGAAGAGCGAGGGCGTCCATGTCATCACCGGCCGGCCGGTCGGGAAAGTCGATATTCAAAATGGCCGGGCCGTGGGCATCGAGCTGGTCGACGGCGAGCACATCGCAGCGAGGACCGTGGTATCCAACGCCGGCGCCAAGTTGACCTATTTCGATCTCATCGGCCGCGACCTGCTGTCCGAGGACGTGAAA
The DNA here is from genome assembly GCF_001424325.1 of Rhizobium sp. Leaf341. NCBI lineage: Bacteria > Pseudomonadati > Pseudomonadota > Alphaproteobacteria > Hyphomicrobiales > Rhizobiaceae > Rhizobium > Rhizobium sp. Leaf341. The sequence goes on along the minus strand of NZ_LMPE01000003.1, from coordinate 485,292 downwards.
GGACAGGTCGAGCGTCACCGGACGCGATCGATCGCCTTCAAGATCAACCTCGCCTGCCATGCGCTTCCGCGATGGACGGCCTACGACGAGCGGCGGCTGAACGAGCCCAATCCCGGCTCGGTCACGCTCGCCGAAAATTCCGATGAGCTGGAAGAAGCATTTCACGCCGCCCAGAACGGCGAGATCTCTCCGCATCCCTATCTGTGGATCACGACGCCGAGCGCGTTCGACAAGACCGTGGCTCCGGAAGGCAAGCATGTCGTCCAGATCATGGGCGGCCACGCTCCCTACCGGTTGAATGGCCGCGACTGGGACGAGGCGTCGCGACAGGCATTGCTCGACATCGTCCTGAAGCAGATCTGCCGATATGCGCCGGGTTTCGACCAGGAGGTCATGCATGCCCAGATCCTGACGCCCAAGGACATCGAGGAGATGTTCGCCATGGTCGACGGGCATGTCCACCATGGCGAGATGAGCCTCGATCAGGTCTTCTTCCGGCGTCCGATCCAGCATTATGCCGACTACCGCACCCCAATCGAGGCAATGTACATGTGCGGGGCGGCGTGCCACCCGGGCGGGGGCGTAAACGGCATTCCCGGCCACAATGCAGCCCGCGAAATCCTGCGAGACCTCGGCAAGTCCTTCCCGGCGGCCGCGTCACCGGCAACAACGCGGATGCGGTCCAGATGACCGGCGCTCGGCGGCAATGGTTTGCGCGCGCGCCTTCGACGCCTTTCGGGCCGAAGCGGTGATCGTTGCGGATTAGCCGTTGATTTTCTCTTCGGATGCCCATAACATACCAAACAGTCAAATTTATATACCTATACGTCTAATGCCTCTTCCGACGTCGTGGGCGATGCGCGGCGTTGGCTCAGGACCGATTGTCACTGCGGCCAGGGATGGCTGGCCCATTCTTCTCTGCCAAAGACGTGTCCGGCGTGCGGCGAGCGAGGTGTCTCTTTGAACTATCCGATGTTTACCGCAGAAGAGGTCGAGATCGTATCGACCGTCGAACGCTTCATCGAGGAGCGCGTTCGCCCGAACGTCATGGCATGCGAGCGCGACAGCCTCTATCCGCAAGCAGTCGTCGACGAGATGAAGGAACTCGGCCTGTTCGGGCTCGCCGTCCCCGAAGCGTTCGGCGGCCTCGGGCTTCGCGTGCCGGTCTTCGCGGCGGTCATGGAGGTCGTGTCTCGCGGCTGGACGACGCTCGCGGCCTATCTGAACAGCCATTCCACGGTGGCGCATGCCATCAAGACCTATGGCACGGACGATCAGAAGCGGCGATATCTCCCGGGGCTCGCAACCGGAAAGCATCATGCGTCGCTTTGCCTGACGGAGCCCGGCTGCGGTTCCGACCTGCAGGCGATCCGCGCGACGGCGACCGACGACGGCGATCACTACCGCCTGACGGCGAGCAAGACATACGTCACCAATGGCGACCGCGCGACGCTTCTCCTGACGCTGGTCAAGCATCCCAGGGATGCATCCGAAGCCAAGACCCGTTTCAGCCTTCTCCTTGTCGAAAAGACGTTCCCCGGCGTGCAGGTCACGACCACCTTCCACAAGATGGGAATGGGCCTCGTCGACACGGTCCAGATCGAAATGGACAATGTGCCGGTCCCCAAGGAAAACCTCGTCGGCTCGGTGGAAGGGAAGGGATTTCACCACCTTTTCGAGTCCCTCGAGATCGGGCGGATTGCCATCGGGATCAGCGCGGTGGGTCTGGCGGCCGACGCCCTTTCCGAAGCGGTCCGCTATGCGTCCGAGCGCGTGACCTTCGGAGTCACCATCGACAAGCACCAGGCGATTCAGCTCAAATTGGCGGACATGGCGACGAAGCTGGTCACCGCGCGTCTTCTGACGATGGAAGCGGCTTGGTTGAAGGAAGGCGGGGGACGCTGCGACATGATCAGCGCCATGGCAAAGCTCCACGCGAGCGACGCCGCCCTCGAGGTCGCCCATGATGCGGTCCGGGTTCATGGCGGTGCCGGATACATCCAGGACTATGCAGTCGAGCGCCTGTATCGCGAAGCCTTGCTCTACACGATCGGGGAGGGCACCAACGACGTCAACCGGATCGTCATTTCGCGTCGCATGAGCGGGGCGGAAGAGCGCGCCTATCTGGGATTGGTGCCATGAGCACGGTGTGTTTGACCTTCGATTTCGACGCCGTTTCGCTCTGGATCAGTTCGCTGAAGCAGACGACGGCCAATCCCCTGTCGCGAGGCGAATACGGTGCGGCCGTGGGTTTGCCGCGCGTTCTGCGGCTCCTGGAGGAGAAGAAGGTCAAGGCGACCTTCTTCGTCCCGGCACACACGGCGGTGTCGTTCAACAGGCAGGCCTTGAGCATTCTCGAGGCGGGGCACGAGATCGGGGTGCACGGCTACTGCCACGAAACGCCGATCGGCCTCAGCCGGGACGCGGAAGCCAGCCTTCTCGACCGCACGATGGAAAAGCTGCGGACGGCCCTCGGGAGCGATTTTCAGCCGGTCGGCTATCGCTCGCCCGCCTGGGATCTCTCGGCAGACTCCATTGCGCTCCTGGAAGAAAGAGGCTTTCTCTACGACAGCAGCCTGATGGCCGATGACTATACGCCCTACTGGGCGCGCCGTGGTTTCGAGGTCTCCGAGGAGATCTACACGGCGGGACCGAAATCCCGGGTGGTCGAGATCCCTGTCGCCTGGGAGCTCGACGATTTCCCGCACTTCATGTTTTTGAACAAGCCGATGTACCAGGGCATGCGGACGCCTGCAGAGGTCTTCGAACTCTGGAAGGACGAATATGATTTCGCAACGACCATCGAAGAGGGCGTGTTCACCCTCACGCTGCACCCCCAGGTCATCGGACGCGGCCCCCGCATCGCGATGCTGTCCCGGCTGATCGATCACATGAAGGCGACCCCAGGGACCACGTTTTCAACCGTCGCCGAGGCTGCCCTGACATGGCGCGCAGCGTCGATCGACCCTTCCGCCGAGATCCAGAGATGACCATGACTGTCGAAAAGACTTCCGACGTGACGTTCGATCTCGAGCCCGGATTTGCTTCCGTCTACGCCGCCTTCGAGGCTGTGGCGCAGCGCAATCTGGAGAAGGTCGCGCTGAAATTCGAAGGGGAGACGGTCTCCTACGCCGATCTGGTCGCGCGGATCGAGAACACCGCGCGACATCTCAGGGCCCGGGGGATCGGCAAGGGCGACGCCTTTGCGGCGTTCGGCCAAAACCGTCCGGAGCAACTCTACTGCTACTACGCCGCGGCCAAGCTCGGCGCCGTTTTCGTGCCCGTCAATCCCAACCTCACGGCCGCCGAAGTCGCCTATACGATGGACCACAGCGAGGCGAAGGTTCTGTTCTACGACGACGCCGTGGCAGAAACGGCCAAGGCGTCCGTGTCCGAGAGCCGGCTCGTGCCGATGACCGTGCTGGAAACAACGCTGCCAGTACGGCTGATCGACACCGCAGCCGTCACGCCGACGGATGACTTCCTGATCATCTACACGTCCGGGACGACAGGCGCGCCCAAGGCCATCATTCTCGACCATGCCGCGCAGATGAAGGGCCCCGCCGCCCTGGCGCGACTGTTCGGGATCACGCGCGACGATGTCACCCTCGTGGCCCTGCCCCTGGGCTATCTCTATGGTCTTTCCACCGCTGCGGCGGTGACCCTCCAGGCCGGTGGCACGATCGTCGTCCTCCGGCGCTTCCATCCGCGCGACGTCCTTGCGGGTCTGGTCGAAAACGGCGCGACGGTCTTTCATGGCGTGCCGACCATGTTTTCGATGATGATGGAGTATTGCGAGCAGCGGTCGCTGGCATTCGATCTATCCGGGATGCGCAAGCTCATCTGTGCCGGAGCTCCCCTGACGGCAGAGGTGGAGCGACGCTTCATGGCCCAGTTCGGCAAGGCGCTCGAGAACTATTACGCCATGACCGAATGCACGCCGGTCTTCGGTCGCTATTTCGACGACCCGCGCCCGCTTCCCGAGGGGTCGATTGGCCGGGCAGCGCCGGGAACGACCGTCAGGATTCTTCGGGCCGACGGGACGGAATGCGGTCCGAACGAGGACGGTGAACTGTTCGTCCGCGGGGCCGCAACGCTCGATCGCTACCTCAAGAATCCCGAAATGACCGAGGAGGCGATGCGCGACGGTCTTTTCAGGACCGGCGACCTGGTCCGGTACGACGAGAACGGCTTCTACTTCATCACCGGACGGATCAAGGAGATCATCATCCGCGGCGGCGCGAACATTTCGCCGGCGGAGGTCGAGATGGCGCTGATCTCGCATGCGGGCGTCCAGGATGCCGCCGTGATCGGCGTTGCCGACCGCATTTTCGGTGAAGTGCCCGTCGCCGTGGTCGTCCGCCGCCACGGATCGCAGGTCACGCAGGAGGAGCTCATCGCTCATGTCGAGGGGCTGATCTCGGACTTCAAAGTTCCCCGGACCATTCTCTTCGAAACGCAACTTCCCCAGGGAAAGACCGGAAAGACGGACAAGAAGGCGCTGAAGGAACGGATCGAACCGCTGACGGCCACCCGTTGACCCAAGCGTGAGAACAGGGACCACATGATGCAGGCGACGGAATATCAACGACGTGACGGGATCGCGCTCGCAGACCTGATCCACAAGCGCGACGTGGCGCCCGTGGAGCTCATGGAGCGCGCGATCGAGATTGGCGACGGCCGTGCCACCGCGCTCAATGCGCTGTGCTACGTCGACCGTGAACAGGCCATCGATGTGGCGCGACAGGCCGTGCCACGCGGCCAGTTCGGGGCGCTGCCTTTCCTGCTAAAGGATTCCGGGCTTGCGTCGAAGACCCTGCCGTCCAGCGTCGGGTCACGCCTGTTCGGCGCAATGCGGTCCCCGATCGATGCAACGTTGACGAAACGCTTCATCGACGACGGGTTCATATCCTTTGGACGAACCACCGTACCCGAGTTCTGCATGGCGCCGACGACGGAGGCCATCCAGAATGGCGGCCCGACCCGGAACCCCTGGGACGAGACACGGTCCGCAGGCGGCTCCAGCGGCGGCGCCGGCGTGGCCGTCAGCACGGGTGTCGTCCCGATCGCCCATGGCAGCGACGGCGGCGGATCGATCCGCATCCCCGCAGCCTGCTGCGGTCTCTATGGCCTGAAGCCCTCGCGGGGCCTCGTCCCGCTCGGTCCTTCCAGGGGCGAAGCCTGGGGTGGTCTGGCGGCGGACGGGGTGCTGACGCGCACCGTTCGCGACACGGCTGCCGCACTCGACGGTGTCGTCGGGATGGAACTCGGCGCACCCTATGCCGCACCCGCTATTCCGGGCAGCTACCGCGAGCACCTCCGGCAGCCCTTCGACCGTCCGCTGAAAATCGCGATGTGGCGGTCCGCTTTCGAGGGGATCGCGGTCGCTGCCGACTGCATTGCTGCCGTCGCGTTCACCGCAAACCTGCTGGCGTCACTGGGGCACGAGGTGGTGGACGCCGCCCCGCCGCCGATCAAGTACGGCAGTTTCCTGCGCGCGCATCAGGATGTCCTTGCCGCCAGCGTCACCATGACGGTCAACGGCATGCTCCGGACGAGACCCGATCTCGATCTGCGCACGTGCCTTGAGCCGGCCCTTCTCGATGCCTACGCCATCGGCAAGACGCTTTCTGCCGAAACCTATGCGCTTGCGATCACACGTTTCCACACCATCGCCCGGCAGATGGAGGTCTACATGGCGGATTACGACGTGGTGCTGACGCCGACCTTGACGCAACTGCCGGCACCGCTCGGTACGCACTCCATGGAAACGGATTTCCGCACCTTCCGCAATGCTGTCGGTGCGTACACGACCTTTCTTGCCATCATCAACGCCTCCGGCCAGCCGGCCGCGAATGTGCCCGTCTACTGGACCGAAGACGGTCTGCCTGTCGGTGTGCAGCTCATCGGCCGCTTCGGACAGGAGGCCGGCCTGCTGAAAGTCTCGGCGCAGCTCGAAGAGGCGGCGCCGTGGATCGAACGATACGACCGACAATTTCAGCCCTGAACTGCGGCGCCGATGACAAGGGCGCCGCTTGAAAAAAGACGAACTGGTATTCAAATGCAAGGAGCGAAGATGACCCAGCTAACCATAGGCCCGAACGCATTGTACTTCGACGATTTCGTGGTCGATCAGAACTGGACGAGCCCCCGCCGGACCATCACCGAAGCCGATATCGTGATGTTTGCCGGCATGACCGGCGACTACAATCCGGTTCACACCGACGAGGAGTTTGCAAAGACGACGCCGTTCGGCACGCGCATCCTCCATGGACCCGCCGTCTTTGCGATCGCGACCGGCCTCGAGTTCCGGCTCGGCATCAAGGAAGGAACGGCCATCGCTTTCCTGGGCATGACCTGGGATCTCAAGGCTCCGGTCAAGATCGGCGATACGATCCATGTGGCCCAGAAGGTCGCCAGCATCCGCCCGACCAAGAATCCGGCTCGCGGCATCGTCAATTTCTGGGTCGAGGTCCGCAACCAGCAAGGCGTCGTCTGCCAGGAAGGCGAATGGAAGGTCATGTTCCACGCCAGGGCCGCTGCCGCTGCTTGATCGGCCAGAACGTGAAACGCCGCCGGGCCGGCCGGCGGCGTTTTGAAAAAACCGTGGTGTCGGATCGGCGCGAAGAACCGCCCCTGTCCACCTCCACGACGTTAGCGGATGCCCAGTGATCAGGCGGTCCGGCATCCGTTCAGGATGATCTCGACATAGTGGTTTGCGATCTCTTCGGGCGCGAGGCCGCGGCCTTCCTTGAACCATGCATGGGTGAAATTGGCCATGCCGATGATTCCGCTGACGATGACGGGCGTCGGGATGTCGCGGAAGATGCCGGCCTCGACACCCTTCGTGTAGACGGTCTTGAACAACTGGTCGTATTCGCGCTTCCGCTTCACGATGATCTTCTGCTGATCACTGGTGAGCTCCGCCTGGTCGCGAAAATAGATCGCTGTCCAAGCTTTGCGGCCCATCACGTTCAGCGCATGTTGACGGATCATGGCGCCGAGAAGCTCGGCAGGCGGAAGGTCCTTTTCCATGATCGAGGTCATGTCCTGCGACCAGGCCTCGTGGATGCGTTCGAAGATTTCCCAGAGAACCTGGTTCTTGTTCTTGAAGTAGTAGTAGACCACGCTCTTGGTGTAGCCGAGACTGGAAGCGATATCGTCGATGGTCACGGCACGCACGCCGGTCTCCGCAAACAAGGCGGCGGCCGCCGTCAGGATCTCTTCCTGAACATAGGCCTGTTTCTTGAGCTTCAGCTCTTCCCTGACCTTCAACTTCATCAAACCCTCGTCTTCAAGCATGAGAGCCTCCGGTCGTTGCACGCAGGAGGTTCCGGCCGCCATGAACGACTCTTCATCGCTCAGGCACTGCGACCCAGACTTATAAAAATTCTGACCGCTCAGTCAATTCATTTGTCCGGATCGGCGCTTGCTCAATCGTGCATTGCGGTCGAGTGCGGGTGTTCACGCGGATCTGCCCCGCTGCACGTCTGCCGTGGCGGGGCGCGCATCTCAGGCCGTGTGCCGGCTGAGGCTGCGCTCCAGCAGGGAGACCGCAATCGTCGCCGGGATGCAGATCAATGCGTAGAGAATGCCCGCCAGGAGAAGGATCGGCAGATACTGGAAGGTGTTCGTCCCGATCATATAGGCCTGGGAGAGCAGCTCCGGCAGCGCGATCGCAAAGCAGAGCGAGGTCGCCTGGAGCATGAGGATCGAAAAGCCGAGGAGCGCCGGCGCCGCAACCCTCAGGCCCTGTGGCACGATGATGTAGCGGAGGGCGTCGGTATGGGTGAAGCCGACCGCGGCGGCGGCTTCCTTCTGGCCATAGGGGACCGCCTCGAGGCCGGCGCGAATGATCTCGCTGGTATAGGCGCTGGTCGTCCAGGCGAGCGCGAAGGCCGCTGCCGAGAACGAGGTGAGGCTGACGCCCGCCTGCGGCAGGCCGAAGTAGAAGAACTGCAGCATGATGAGGGCAGGGGCACCCCGGCCGATTTCCACGACGGCCATCGTCGCCCAGCGCACGGCCCGGGTCCTGGACTGAACGCCGAGAGCCAGCAGCAATCCCAGGGGAATGCCGACGGCAAGGGCAACGCCGGTGACCTCCAGGCTGACGATCAGGCCGTCGATCATGGTGGGGAGGTTTTCGAGCCAGAAGGTGAAGAGATCGCTCATCGGGCCACCTTCGCTCTCAGGACGCCGTCGCTGTACCGTGCCACAGCGGCAACGGGGAGGCTGATCAGGATGTAGAAGAGACCGGCGACCGCAAAGACCTCCAGCCCCTGGAAGTGTCGCCGGGAGATGAAGTTCGCCTGGAACGCGATCTCGGTGACGCCGACGGTCGATGCAATGGCGGAATCCTTGAGCAGGCCGATGATATAGCTCGTGGCCGACGGCAGGATCACGCGCACAAGCTGGGGGACCATGATGTCAATGAAGACCGACCAGCGCGGCATGTTCAGTGCGTGAGAGGCTTCCCACTGACCGGGATGAATGCTCTTCAGGGCGCCGCGGCAGATTTCCGACAGATTTGCGCCGGTGATCAGTCCCAGGGCGACGATCGAGGCCTGCATGGGGCCGACCTGGAAAAATCCCGAGCCGATGCCGAAGTACAGGAGAAACAGCCAGACGATGGGCGGAACCGACCGGAGGATCAGCACGATCACGATGGCCATGGACCGCAGCAGCCAGGAGCGCGAAACGCGCATCGCGCATAGCGGTATGCCGAGGATCGCGCCCATGGTGAAGGCGCCGGCCGTGATCGCCAGCGTCCAGGGAATGCCACTGAGGATGACGAGGAGAGACTCTGCGCTCATCGGTTCTTGACCGCCTGAAGAAACCGCTGCGCCCGCTCCGTCTGCGGATCACGCATGATCGACTGGCTGGGGCCCTCTTCGAGAACACGGCCGTCGGCCATGATCATCACGCGGTTGGAGACGGTTTCCGCAAAGTGCATCTCGTGCGTGACGACGACCATGGTCATGCCGCCATCGGCCAGTTCCTTCATGACCGCAAGAACCTCGAGACCCAGCTCCGGATCGAGAGCCGATGTCGGCTCGTCAAACAGCATGATCTTCGGATCGAGGGCAAGGGCGCGCGCGATGGCGATACGCTGTTGCTGACCGCCGGAGCAGCGAACGGGATAATGGTCGGCCTTGGAGGCGAGGCCGACACGCTCCAGAAGGGCTCTCGAGCGAATATCCGCCTCTGCCTTCGGCCGACCGAGAACGCGCTGTTGCGGAAGGCTGATGTTCTGGAGAACGCTGAGGTGGGGAAAGAGATTGAAGGATTGGAAGACCATGCCCGCAGAGCGCCGCAAGTCTGTCAGCTGCTTTTTGGTTGCAGCTTTCCGGGCATCGATCGTGATGCCTGCAAGCGTGATCGAGCCTTCCGTCTGGGGCTCCAGCTGGTTCAGGCACCGGAGAAGAGTGCTCTTTCCCGAGCCGCTCGGCCCGATGATGGCGAGCACCTCGCCGGAGCGGACAGTCAGATTGATCCCGTCCAGAACCTTGTGCGTGCCGAACGATTTCCCCACGTTCAAAGCCCGCACGATCTCGTCGCGCTCGACAACCTTTGGTCGCCCGTTTTCATTTGCCATTGGCGATAATCTTTCAATCTGCCCGCGAACACGGCGTTGATCTGACTCCGAGCCGACTGGCGTGACACGGAGCGGATTCGTCGAATGATCCAAAGTGAACCTCCCTTCCCAGTTCAACGCCCGATTTCTTCTTGGTCTTTTTGATTGATCGATGAGTTATAAAAACTGACTGATGAGTACATAAACATATCGGCTGGTCATTTGCAACGGCTTTGGCTCGGGCTGCGGGCGGGGCTCGCCCGCGAAGTATCCGTGACCGGTTCGAGGCGCCGACCTGTTTCCCGCGACCGCCGGCGACGTTGCGCATCGGCAGGGCAGGGACCGCTCGAGCCCGTCGTTGAACAGAAACGCCACCCGCGGGTTCTCGCGGCTGGCGCATGCCGTTCCCCGGGATGGTCCGATGGATCAGAAGTCTTCCCACGTCTGGACAGCCGTGTTGCCGGAGGCCGCGATGCGGGCGCCCGCATTGCCGGAGTAGGCGCGGGCAATCTGGGCGTTCATCTTGCGGGCGGGGGAGGCCGCAGGTCGGTGGCCGGCACCGGCTGCGACGGGTGTCGTCGTCCGTGCGGCAGCGCGCTTGATGTCGCCGAACTGAAAGCGGCTGATCAGGTCGCGCAGGCGTTCGGCTTCACCTGCAAGCGTGGCGCTCGCGGCATTGCTTTCTTCCACCATGGCTGCGTTCTGCTGCGTTACCTGGTCCATCTGGTTGACGGCCGTGTTGACCTCGGAAAGGCCGACGGACTGTTCCCGGGCCGACGTCGCGATCGCGTCCATGTGCTGGTTGATCGTGACGATATAGCCTTCGATGGTCTTCAGCGCCTCGCCGGTTTCGCTGACCAGCTTGACGCCGCCCTGCACCTCGACCGAGGAGATGCGGATCAGATCCTTGATCTCCTTGGCCGCCTTCGCAGACCGTTGCGCGAGCTCGCGCACTTCCTGCGCCACGACGGCAAATCCCTTGCCGGCTTCTCCGGCACGCGCGGCTTCGACGCCGGCATTGAGGGCGAGAAGGTTGGTCTGGAAGGCAATCTCGTCGATCACGCCGATGATGTTGGCGACCTGGCTCGACGACTGCTCGATCTTCTGCATGGCGTCGACCGCGTCCGCGACGACCTTCCCGGATTGTCCGGCGCTGGTGTTGGCCTGGACGGCGACCGAGCGGGCCTCTTCGGCACGTTTCGAAGAATTCGTCACGTTGACGGTGATTTCATCGAGGGCGGCGGCCGTTTCCTCCAGCGAGGCCGCCTGCTGTTCCGTCCGGCGGGACAGATCGTCCGTGCTCTGGCTGATCTCGCGCGTCCCGGTGTCGATCTGCGTGGTCGCTTCGGCAACAGCCAGCAGGGTCGCCGACAACTGGGCGATGGCGCCGTTGAGGTCATGGCGGAGCGCCTCGAAATCCGGTGCGAACGCCTGGTCCAGTTGAAAGCCGAGATCGCCGGCTGCAAGGCGGCGCAGGCCTGTGGCGAGGCCGGACGTGGCCTGCTGCATGCGCTCGCGCGCCGATGCCTCGGCTTCGGCCGTCAGGCGCTCGCGCTCGGCTTCGGCGTGGGCACGGGCGGCCTCCGCCTCCTGCTCCAGCCGCTTGTTGCTGATGGCGGACTGGCGGAACACCTCGACGGCGCCCGCCATCTCGCCGATCTCATCCTTGCGTGTGGCATGGCCGAGATCGATGTCGGTTTGCCCGGCGGCCAGCTGGCGCATGGCCTGCGTCATGCGGCGGATCGGGTGGCCGACACTGCGCACCAGAATGATGGCGGATGCGACGAGGATGAGGATGATCGCTGCGTTGATGGCAAGCGAGATGGTCCGGGCCTGCGCAATCATCGTCGTGAGGGCGGCCTTCGCCTCCGCCGTGATCTCGGTCGCGCTCTTTACGGCGTCGTTGATGAGCTGGTTGGCGGTTTCCGCAACCTTGGTGTTGTCGGTCGCGGTGGTGGCGACCGCAGCCGACATCTCCTCGGGCGTCAGTTTCCGGCCACCGGCCTTCTGGAAGGCCGCCAGAATGTCCTGGGTGCGTTTCTGCGAGATCGTCGCGTAGTCGGTCAGCCGTGCGGCGATCTGCTTCAGCGCGTCGCGCTCCGGTGCGACCTCGACAGGCTTCTGCAGCCCGGCGATGCCGTTGTCGAAATAGGTCTTCACATCCGCCATGGCCTTCTGCGTTTCGGCCTCGCTGTTGACGAGACGCAGCCCGCGCGAGGCAAACCGCATGTTGCTGAGCGCAAGCTTGGCATTGACGACGCCGTCGAGAACGATCTGCTCCCGCTCGAGCAGCGCGTTGGCCTCGGCTGTCTTCGCATCGCTGATCGTCTGGTTCGAGATCATGCCGATCACGAGCAAAATGCTCACGCCGGACGTGATCATCAGTTTGGTGCCGACCTTGGCATTCTCAAAAAGGGACATGGGCTCTCTCGACTCGCGTTGCGGACAGGTCTGGGCGTAGGGGCATGGATGATGGCGCACGAAAGCATCTGCCCGGCTGGAAGAGCAGCAGCAAAACCTGTGCATCATGGGATACCGTCGGACGTGCAGGCATCATGCCTGCTACCGGTTCGCGCAAACTTACTGCGACAAGCTAAAGAAAGATTGAATATTCCAGTACCACGTCCGGCAGGGGCCGATCAGACGGGGCGGCCTTGCAGGCAGGCATACGGACGGCCCTCCGGAGCCATCAGATCAATGCCCTGCGGGTCCTTCAAAGTCGTGTGGAAGCGGCGCAGAACGCCGCTCCGGTTTCGGCACCGCGCGCGAGATCGGCGGGCAGGTCAGCGAATGCAGGGATATTCGCAGATGTCGACGGGACGGCGGGGCGTGCGGCGGTCGTCGTCGCGGTCAAAGCGGTTGTCATTGTCGCCCCTGTCGCGGTCTGCCGCTTCCCGGCGGATCCGGCGGTCACTGCTGTCCCGGTCGCGGCGGTCGTCGCGCGAGCGGTCATATCGGTCGTAGCGATCATAGTCGGGACGGCGGTCGCGCTCGATGTAGACCGGAACGCGATCGGTGTCGTAGCGCGACTGGCGGATATAGACGCCGCTCGACGAATAGCGCGGACCGCTATCGTAGCGAACGCTGTTTTCGCGATAGCCGTCATCGACGCAGCCGGCGAGAAGCGCGGTGGACGAGAGGAGCAGGGCACAGAGCAGGGGACGCATGGGGATCAACCTTTCAAGATGGCAATCTGTAGGAATACAGGCACGAAACGAAACGACCCCGCGGCGCCGCCCGGCAAAGAGATGTCGTCATCCTGTGTGCGCCGTCCAAGATGAACGGCAGCCGAACATCGTCCGGCACGGGACACGGCATTGTTGCCAAACCCTCCACGCTGAGGCATGGAGCGTCTGGATACGGATATGCACCTCACCTTAAAAAGGGCAAGTCCGCTTGCCAGAGTTCGGTGACACAGGCATACCGCCGCGCTCCCGAGCGCTTGTGAGCGCTCCCGCCCAGGTGTCACCCGGATGTCGCTCAGGTGCGGGCCGGTCTGCGGAAGAAAGATGAGAACAGGGTCATGATCCAGGGCGACGTGCCCATCGTCCGCAAGCGGATCGTTCTGCATTTTCCGGGTTTCGAGCCGCTGAATGCGCAGGCGCATCAGGCGCGGTATGCCCGGGCTGCAGCGCAGAGCGCACGCGTCTGGAACCTGCCTTTCCAGGTCGGTCCTCTCGTGGACGGCGCGCCTATCCCGTTCTTCGACGTGTCGGCCGCACACGCGGGCGCTGACGATGCTGCCGGCACGAAGAGCCGCATCTTCGTCTTCGATCATCAGGCACTGGTCGCGCTGCTCACCGACAAGCCCTTTCACCGGCGCCTTCTTGCAGGGTATGCCAGTGCAGCGCGGGTGGTCTGGCAGGGCGGGCTGGTCGGCTATTTCCGTCACGCCTGGCGCTTCGGCCTCTTCTTCGTCTTTCCCTTCCTGCTGGTTGCGCTGGCGTGCCTTGCGTGTCTCGGCCTTGCGCTCACGCCGCTTGTCGCCGGCCTGCCGGGGTGGAATCTCGTCTGGAGCCTCCCGGTTTCCGTCGCGGTGTTCCGATACGGTCTCATGCCGCGGACCGAACGGTTTCACACGCTCCACCTCTTCGCCGATTGGGAACTGGCCGTCGCCATGGCGGCCGTTGATCGTGCCGATATCAACCTCTGGCTGGAGAGGGCGATTGCGTCCGCCCGGGCCGTGCTGATGGAGGCGCGCGACGCGGGCTGCGATGAGGTGCTGGTCACATCCCACAGCATGGGTTCCACCGTTGCCGCCCATGTGATCGGCGCTCTCCTGGAGCGCGAGCCGGCCTTGATGCAGGAGCATCGCCTGACCTTCGTCACGCTGGGCGGCGCCATTCTGCAATGCGCGCTCCTTCGCTCCGCCGACCGTCTGCGCGTCCGCGTTGGCCTGCTCGCACAAACGGCCGGGATCGACTGGCTGGACGTCCAGTGCCTGACGGACTCGATCCATTTCTACAAGGCTCCGGTGGTCGCCTGCTCCGGTCATCCAAGAGCCCGGCAGGCGCAGATCGTGACGATCCGGCTGAAACACATCCTGAGCGCGGAGCGCTATGCGCGCATCAAGCACGACTTCCTGCGCGTCCATCGGCAATATGTGCTCGGCCCGGACCGAAGATCCTCATTCGATTTCACCCTGATGACGGCCGGCCCGCTTCCGGCCTTCGACTTTGCCACCTTTTCGCAGGCGACCCTGCCGCCTATACCCGAGGCCGCCGATCCCGCATCGTAAGGGCCCATCCCTGCGACCGTCCGGCGCAGGGCGCAAAGTTCCTTCTCGCGCCATGCGCCGCGATATGGTTTATCCCTCACCGCAGGCACGCCAGGAAAGGCAGGCCGACGACCGGAAGGACTGCCCGCCATGAATGGCTCTATGACTGGCCCGACGACTGCCGCCCCAACGGCCCGTTTCGATGTCGCCATTGTCGGTCTCGGTGCCATGGGCAGCGCGGCGGCCGCGCATCTGGCCGCTCGTGGCGTCTCGGTCATCGGCTTCGATGCCTACCATCCAGCCCACGGGCTCGGTTCGTCGCATGGCGACAGCCGCCTGATCCGCCTCGGCTATTTCGAGGATCCGTCCTATGTGCCGCTGCTGCAGCGCGCCTATGCCAACTGGCGGGCGCTCGAAGGCCGGCTGCGCGACGAGATCCTGACCATCACCGGGGTGCTGCAGATCGGCCTACCCGACAGCAAGATCGTCAGCGGCACCCTCAAGAGCAGCGACATGTACGGCCTGGCTTCGGAAACGCTGGATGCTGCGGCGTTGCGCGCGCGCCATCCCGCCTTTGCGATCGATGACGACGAGATCGCGGTGCTGGATCCGCAGGGCGGCTACCTCCGGCCGGAAGCGGCCGTCATGGGCCACGTCAAGCTCGCCGTGGCCGATGGCGCCGTCTTGCATTTCGGCGAGAAGGTCACCGCCATCCGGCCCCAAGCCGAAGACATTACGGTCGAAACCGCCACCGGCCGCTACAGCGTCGGCAGGGTGATCGTCGCCACAGGATCCTGGATCACCGACCTCGTGCCGGATCTCGCCGGCAAAGCCATGCCGATCAAGCAGGTCGTCGCCTGGTATCAGCCGGCGGACGGCTTCCTCACCACGCCGCAGCGCATGCCGGCCTTCATTCGCGACGAGGGCGAGGACGGCTCCTATTTCGGCTTCCCGGCCATCGGCGTCGATGGCGTCAAGGTCGGGCGCCACGCGCATTTCATGGAAGAAATCGACCCGCATGCGCCCAATCCGCCGGTCAACGCGCGCGACACGGATCTGCTCGATGCCTTTGTTCGCCGCCGCCTGCCGACGGCAGCCGGCCTGCGGGTGCGCGCGACGACCTGCCGCTACACCATGCTGCCGAGCGAGGATTTCCTGATCGATCTCCTGCCGTCCGACCCACGTATCGTCATTGCGTCTCCCTGTTCCGGCCACGGCTTCAAGTTCACGAGCGTCGTCGGCGAGATCCTCGCCGATCTCGCGCTCGACGGCGGGACGCGTCTTCCGATCGGCGCCTTCTCCTTCGAAGCCATGAACCGTTTCATCGCGTCCAGGGGCACGCGCGCCGAGCTCGAAAACCCGACGCTCTGAGGCCGCGGACGACGCCGCTCGCCACAGACGGCTTAGACGGTATAGACGACGAAGACGGCACGGATGGCATTGCCCGGCTCAGCCGGTTGATCCGGAGAAGTGGGCGTCCGCGTCCTGGCCTTGCCTGACTGTGGGCGGCCTCGCGTCAAGACGTCCGAGGCGGCTGAAACGACGGCGATCTCGCCCGGTTTTCTCGCGCCCGTCTGGCGACTGCACGTGTCGGTGGACACCTTGGATATCGTAGGGACATCTTCACCCTGTATTAACCTTTCCGGTCGCCCGGCGTGCCGGATGAAGGCATTGTTAAAGTCTCATTCACGTTTTACCCGCTAGGATTGTCCTGTTCGATGCAGAACCGAGGCGCATGATGCGCAGCTCGAAAACAATGGTGGATGACGCGCATGACGTGCCCCAACGGGTCTGGCAATTCCGGCGCTGACGTCGGAATTGCCATGATCGACCGCTGGCTTCCCCGGTTCTCACGATAACGCCTCAGACGAAGATCGCGGTCTCCGCGGCCACGAGCTCCTGAAGGAAGTCGACCACGGTCCGCACCCGCAGGAGATCCCGCGCACTCTCGTGATAGGTCGTCCAGTAGGCGCGCCGGATCGTCGCTTCGGGCAAAATGCGCCGGAGCGCGCCATGCTGGCGTGCGATGTAATTGTGCAGGATGCCGATGCCTGCGCCCGACCGCACCGCCTCCGTCTGACCCGTCGCGCTGGAGATCTCGAAGCCCGCATCCCAGTTGCGCATGATCTCGCCGGTAAAATCGAGTGACGCCGTCCAGAGAAGATCCTCGACATAGCCGATCCGCGGATGCCGCTTCAGCGCCTCGATGGTCTCCGGCGCGCCGTGCTCGCGCAGGTAGGTCTCGGACGCGTAGATGCCGAGCGTGTAGTCCGTGAGCTTGGAGGAGACGAGGCGGCCCTGCTCGGGTCGCTCGAGCGTGATGGCGATGTCCGCCTCCCGTTGCGACAGCGAAAAAGACCGCGGCACCGGTACGAGCTGGATGCGCAGCGCGGGAAAGCGCGCCGTCAGCCGGCCGAGCCTCGGCGCAAGAAAGGATACGCCGAAGCCGTCCGGCGCCCCGATCCGCACGGTTCCGGCAACGGCCGTATCGACCCGGCCGACATGCGCCTGGGCCGCCAACATTTCCGTCTCCATGCGCTCGGCGGCATGCAGGAACACCTCGCCCTCGGCCGTCAGCTCGCAGCCGTTGGTGCGCCGCACGAGGAGCCTTGTCTTCAGCGCCTCTTCCAGCGCCGTCACACGTCGGCTGAGCGTGGCATGGTTGACGCCGACGCGCTTGGAGGCAGCGAGGATCTGGCCTGTGCGGGCCACCGCGAGAAACATCCGCACATCGTCCCAGTTCATCACGGCCCCTCTGCTGTGTCGATTTTTGCACAACCGATGCTGATTTTCGCATGTTGATTTGTACAGACTGTAGTGCGATCGTGCTCCTGGCAGCAATGAAAAAATCTGGAGGAGACAGCATGTACGAGATCGGTCATTTTATCGGCGGCAAGAAGGTCGCCGGCACCAGCGGTCGCACGAGCAACATCTTCAATCCGGCAACGGGCGAAGTGCAAGGCACGGTGGCGCTCGCCAGCGACGCCGAACTGGCCGCCGCGGTCGACAACGCCAGGGCGGCGCAGCCGAAATGGGCGGCCACCAACCCGCAGCGCCGCGCCCGCGTCTTCATGAAGTTCGTCCAGCTTCTCAACGACAACATGGACGAGCTTGCCGAAACGCTCTCGCGCGAGCACGGCAAGACCATCGAAGATGCCAAGGGCGATATCGTCCGCGGTCTCGAGGTCTGCGAGTTCGTCATCGGCATCCCGCATCTGTCGAAGAGCGAGTTCACCGAAGGCGCCGGTCCGAACATCGACATGTATTCAATCCGCCAGCCGGTCGGCATCGGTGCGGGCATCACGCCGTTCAACTTCCCGGGCATGATCCCGATGTGGATGTTTGCGCCGGCGATCGCCTGCGGCAATGCCTTCATCCTGAAGCCGTCCGAGCGCGATCCGTCCGTGCCGATCCGCCTGGCCGAACTGATGATCGAAGCGGGCCTGCCGGCCGGTATCCTCAATGTCGTCAACGGCGACAAGGGTGCGGTCGATGCCATCCTCACGCATCCCGACATTTCCGCCGTCTCGTTCGTCGGCTCCACGCCGATCGCCCGTTACGTCTATGGCACCGCGGCGATGAATGGCAAGCGCGCCCAGTGCTTCGGCGGCGCGAAGAACCACATGATCATCATGCCGGATGCCGATCTCGACCAGGCGGCGAACGCCCTCATGGGGGCCGGCTACGGCTCGGCCGGCGAGCGCTGCATGGCGATCTCGGTGGCCGTTCCCGTCGGCGAGGAAACCGCCAACCGGCTGATCGAGAAGCTGACGCCCATGGTCGAAAGCCTGCGCATCGGGCCCTATACCGACGAGAAGGCCGATCTCGGCCCCGTCGTTACCAAGGAAGCGCGCGACCGCATTCTCGGCCTGATCGACAAGGGCGTGGAGGCCGGTGCCGATCTCGTGGTGGACGGCCGCGGCTTCAAGCTGCAGGGCTATGAGGACGGCTACTTCGTCGGCGGCTGCCTGTTCGACAACGTCACGCCGGACATGGACATCTACAAGACGGAGATCTTCGGTCCCGTGCTCTCCGTCGTCCGGGCCAAGACCTATGAGGAAGCGCTCGACCTCCCGATGAAGCACGAATACGGCAATGGCGTCGCGATCTACACCCGCGACGGTGACGCTGCCCGCGATTTCGCCTCGCGCATCAACATCGGCATGGTCGGGGTCAACGTTCCGATCCCCGTTCCGCTTGCCTACCACTCCTTCGGGGGCTGGAAGTCATCGTCCTTCGGCGATCTCAACCAGCACGGTACGGACTCGATCAAGTTCTGGACCCGTACCAAGACCATCACCAGCCGCTGGCCTTCGGGCATCAAGGACGGCGCCGAATTTGTGATGCCGACGATGAAATGACGCAGGCCGCCGACAGGCGCGAAAAGGGCTCCGAAAGGGGCCCTTTTTTCATGAGCATCTTTCTCGACATTACGTCGTTTTGGAATTGTTCCAAACTGGCGACCGTTCTATATGTAGCGGCGACAGGGATTGGCGATCGAGGATTCGCCTGCGTCCGAGCATCGGAGTGAAGAATGCGCCTGACCAAGCAGACCAACTATGCCGTTCGCATGCTGATGTACTGTGCCGCAAACGAAGGCCATCTGAGCCGCATTCCCGAAATCGCACGGGCTTACGGCGTGTCCGAGCTGTTTCTCTTCAAGATCCTGCAGCCGCTCAACAAGGCGGGTCTCGTCGAAACCGTGCGCGGCCGCAATGGCGGCGTGCGCCTGCCGAAGCCCGCTTCGCAGATCACGCTGTTCGATGTCGTCAAGGTAACGGAAGACAGCTTCTCGATGGCCGAATGCTTCGATGCGGGCGAGGTGGATTGTCCCCTGGTCGACAGCTGCGGGCTTAACTCCGCGCTGCGCAAGGCGCTCAACGCCTTTTTCGACGTGCTCTCGCAATATTCGATCGACGATCTGGTCAAGTCCCGCCCGCAGATCAACTTTCTCCTCGGCCTCGATCCGCTGCCCTACGTGGCCCCGTCAGCCCAGCCGCAAACGGCAGCCTGACGCCGGCCACGGCAACCATCCCAGGAACGACAAACGACGCGTCCCGACGGGCGCGTCGTTTCCGTTTTCATGCAAGTCGCCCGAACGTGTGCAGCGGTTTCGGGAAACGACATGCATCAGAACAAGACCTTAAAGCGCGTCGTGTGAATCCTTTTTCACGCAACGCGCTTTAGGATTTCACCAGATATTCCTTCAGCAGGAACTCGATGGCGGTCGGATCCAGTTCGGCCTTGTCGAGGCGAAAATCGACGCCGTATTCCTGGAAAGACTGGAAATAGGCATCGTCGAGCGAGCCCGAGATCACGCCGACGGGCCCGATAAAACCCTTCTGGCGAAGGAGCGGAACCGTCTCGCGAAAGTCGCCATGCGGCGGCAGGCGATTGTCCACCAGCACCATGGAGATCGGAGCGCCCGAGGCGATGAAGTCGATCGCGGCTTCGATCGTGTCGGCGTAATGCAGCTGCGTTGCAAAGGATTGGACCTTCGTCATCAGGCGCCGCAGAATGACATGCTCGGCAGGTTCGTCATCGATCAGAAGGATATGCACTGTCGTCATCGGTTCGTATATTCCGGTTTCTCTAAAATGCCTGTAATATTGTCGGACCTGGAGGGTTCAAGCGATCGGGTCTTCAAAGAGATTCATTGGATGATTTGTTCCCTGATAGCCTTGGCGACCATTTGCGTTCGATTGACGACATCGAGCTTTTTCAGGATCGTCGCCGTGTGCGAATTGATGGTGTGCTCCGACACCGAGACAATCAGCGCGATTTCGCTCGCCGTCTTCCCGTGCGAGATCCACCGGAGAATCTCCGTCTCGCGCGCCGTCAGGCCCATGCCCGCCCGCGTTGCAAGAACGAACCGGTAGAAGTAGTCGAACGCCGTCACCGAGTTGTAGCAGAGCTCGACATGGCTCGAGCGGTCGATGTCGTCATTGTCCCCGAAATAGAGCACGGCATAGCGGGTGCCGACAAGGCTGTGAACCGGCACGCAGGCCACCAGATCAAAGCCGATCTGCGCCAGGAAATCCGTGCCTGCCTTGGAGGGCGAGACCTCCTCGCATGCGGCCGACCAGACGGACGGAACGGTGGATGCGTGAAGGCTTTTCAGGAGAAGACAATCCGAAAACCGGTATCGCCGGTCATATTCCTCGGTCAGGCCGGGCGGCAGATCGTGAAGGACCAGGCGCGTCGTCAGAACGGCGGGCTCCGCCTCCTGCCCAAGCTGCAACACGCCGAAGTGATCGAACCCCGCTCCGAGCGCCAGCATGTGGAAAACACGAAAGAAATCGACGCGGTTCAGCGCTTTTTCGAGATCCTTCTGGAAATCGTAGCGTCTATAAGTGTCCAGCAAGGCGCCCACGTCGATGTTGCCCCTCTCACTCCAGACTACGAGTTTAGCGAGCATTTCCTGCTTGGCAACTCCCCTAAAAAAGGTAATTCGCGACTAAAATAGCGCGCGGCCTTCATCTGCGTGTGCCGTGGCTGACCGATGAACGCGATCAGTGTTAAAAAGCACGTACCGATGCGGGGGTTACTGTTCGCGTGCAATTTCGCGTCGAGCGCCGAGGGAAAGCCTGGCTGCCAAGGCTGGTCCGTTCGGAATGATATCGCTTGAATGTCTTATATATTGGATAAATTTTCCAACTGGACAAAAGAACGGAGCGGGTTATTGCAATGCCGAAGCAAATGTCGTTCCCTTCCGGTCTGACCGGTTGCGGCTGCGATCCGGATCATTTGCAGATAAGAACGCTTCAAGAGAACACAAGAAAACTGGGAAAAACGGTGATGAAAAAGCTCTCTACTCTTCTCGCGGCGACGGCGGTCGTCACGCTGATGGCCGGCAGTGCCTGGTCGAAGACGCTGGTTTATTGCTCCGAAGGCTCGCCCGAAGGTTTCGACTCCGCGCTCTATACGGCCGGCACCACCTTCGACGCCTCCTCGCGCACGGTCTACAACCGCCTCGTCGAGTTTAAGAAAGGCAGCACGGAGATCGAACCGGGCCTTGCCGCGAGCTGGGATATGTCAGCCGACGGTACCGAATATACGTTCAAGCTGCGTCCGGGCGTCAAGTTTCAGACCACGGACTTCTTCACCCCGACCCGCGACCTGAATGCCGACGACGTCATCTTCTCGTTCGAGCGCCAGTACAAGGCCGACAATCCCTGGAACAAGTATGTTGCCGGCGCCAGCTACGAATACTTCAGCGGCATGGGCTTTCCCGAGCTGATCAAGTCGATCGAGAAGGTCGACGACCTCACCGTCAAATTTGTTCTCAACAAGTCCGAAGCGCCGTTCCTTGCCAATCTCGGCATGGATTTCGCCTCCATCTACTCCAAGGAATATGCCGACAAGCTGCAGGCTGACGGCAAGATGGAAATGATGAACCAGCAGCCGCTCGGCACCGGTCCCTACACCTTCGTCGCCTACCAGGCCGACGCTGCCATCCGCTACAAGGCCAACCCGGACTATTGGGGCGGCAAGCAGAAGATCGACGACCTCGTCTTCGCCATCACGACCGACGCCGCCGTGCGCGCGCAGAAGCTGAAGGCCGGCGAATGCCACATCATGCCGTATCCGAACGCCGCCGATGTTGCCGAGCTGCAGAAGGATGAGAACCTGACGGTCCTCAAGGAAGAAGGCCTCAACGTCTCCTACCTCGCCTACAACACGCTCGTTGCGCCGTTCGACAAGCCGGAAGTGCGCAAGGCGCTGAACATGGCCGTCAACAAGCAGGCGATCGTCGATGCCGTCTTCCAGGGCGCGGCGACCGTTGCCAAGAACCCGATCCCGCCGACAATGTGGTCCTATAACGACGCTGTCGAGGACGACAAGTACGATCCGGAAGCCGCCAAGAAGATGCTCGAGGCCGCTGGCGTCTCCAATCTCAAGATGAAGATCTGGGCCATGCCCGTCTCGCGTCCCTACATGCTGAACGCCCGCCGTGCGGCCGAGCTCATGCAGGCCGACCTTGCCAAGATCGGCGTCGAGGTCGAGATCGTCTCCTACGAATGGGCCGAGTATCTCAAGCTGTCTTCCGACAAGGCCCGCGATGGTGCCGTCATCCTCGGCTGGACCGGCGACAACGGCGACCCGGACAACTTCCTCGACACGCTGCTCGGCTGCACCGCGGTCGGTGGCAACAACCGCGCGCAGTGGTGCAACAAGGAATTCGACGAGCTCGTCAAGAAGGCCAAGCTGACGCCGGATCAGGCAGAGCGTACCAAGCTCTACCAGCAGGCCCAGCTCGTCTTCAAGAAAGAGGCACCTTGGAACACGATCGACCATTCCCTCGTCTTCATGCCGATGAGCAAGAAGGTGTCGGGCTACGTCCAGGATCCGCTCGGCATCCACCGCTTCGACGGCGTTGATATCGCCGAGTAATATCGCCACGTCTGCCGCTCTTGCGGTGTCTCCGGCGGTCCGAATGTTTCGGGCCGCCGGTTTTGCAATCTTACGGAACGCTCATGCTGCGCTTCATTTTCGGGCGGCTCGCCGTCCTCATCCCGACCTTCGTCGGGGTATCCATCATCGCTTTCTCCTTCATCCGCCTGCTGCCCGGCGATCCCGTCATGCTGCTGTCCGGCGAGCGCGTCATGGCGCCCGAGCGGCATGCGCAGATCATGGCCGAGCTCGGTCTCGACCGGCCGATGTACGTGCAGTATTTCGACTATCTGGTCGGTCTGTTGCAGGGGGATTTCGGGCGCTCGATCATCTCCAAGCGGCCTGTCATCGACGACTTCATGACGCTGTTCCCCGCGACCATGGAGCTCGCGATCTGCGCCATCATTCTGGCGGTCTGTCTCGGGATCCCGGCCGGCGTGGTGGCGGCGGTGAAACGCGGCACCTGGCTCGACCAGACCATCATGGGAACGGCCCTCGTCGGCTATTCCATGCCGATCTTCTGGTGGGGCCTGCTGCTCATCATCTTCTTTTCGGGAACGCTCGGCTGGACGCCCGTCTCGGGCCGCATCTCGTTCCTCTATTTCTTCCCGCCCGTGACCGGCTTCATGCTGATCGACAGTCTCTTGTCCGGCCAGAAGGGCGCTTTCGCCTCGGCCGTCAGCCATATGATCCTGCCGACCATCGTGCTGGCGACCATTCCGCTCGCGGTCATCGCGCGTCAGACGCGGTCCGCCATGCTCGAGGTGCTGAGCGAAGACTATGTGCGCACGGCCCGGTCCAAAGGCATGTCGCCCTTCCGCATCATCGGCGTTCACGCGCTGCGCAATGCCATGATCCCCGTCATCACGACAATCGGTCTCCAGATCGGCGTGCTCCTGGGCGGCGCGATCCTGACCGAGAGCATCTTCTCCTGGCCGGGGATCGGCAAGTGGATGGTCGACAGCGTGTTCAAGCGCGACTACGCCGTCGTGCAGGGCGGCCTCATGATGATCACGCTGGTGATCATGTTCGTCAATCTGATCGTCGACCTGCTCTATGGTTGGGCGAACCCCCGTATTCGGCGATAGGAGAGGCGACCCATGTCATCTGTCGAAACCAAATCGGTCTCGCCGGCGGCGGCCGCCGCCGCGCCGTCCGCGCCACCCTCGGGCTTTTCCGAGTTCTGGTTCTATTTTTCCAGCAATCGCGGTGCGGTGCTCGGGCTCGTCATCTTCGTCGCCATCCTGCTGATGGCGATCTTTGCGCCGCTGCTCACCTCGCATGACCCGATCATCCAGAATCGCGACGTGCTGCTGCTGCCGCCGGCCTTTGCCGATGGCGGTCGCGCCGAATATCTTCTCGGAACCGATCCGGTCGGCCGCGATATCCTGACCCGCCTCATGTACGGGGCGCGCTTTTCGCTGTTCGTCGGCCTCATCGTCGTGACGCTGTCCGTCGTTGCGGGCGTGCTCATCGGCCTTCTCGCCGGCTTCTTCCGCGGCAAGATCGACACGATCATCATGCGGTTGATGGACATCATCCTGGCGTTTCCGTCGCTGCTGCTGGCCCTCGTCCTCGTCGCCGTGCTGGGGCCCGGCCTCGTCAATGCGATGATCGCGATCGCGCTCGTCAACCTGCCGCATTTCGTCCGTCTGACACGCGCCTCCGTCATGACGGAGCGCAACAAGGATTACGTCATCGGCAGCCAGGTCGCGGGTGCCGGCACGCTGCGCATCATGTTCGTCACCATCCTGCCGAACTGTCTGGCGCCGCTGATCGTGCAGGCGACGCTCGCCTTCTCCGCGGCGATCCTCGATGCCGCCGCCCTCGGCTTCCTTGGCATGGGCGCCCAGCCACCGACACCGGAATGGGGCACGATGCTTGCCGAAGCGCGCGAATTCATCCAGCGCGCCTGGTGGGTCGTGACCTTTCCCGGCCTTGCCATTCTCATCACCGTTCTCGCCATCAACCTGATGGGCGACGGCCTGCGCGATGCGCTTGACCCCAAACTGAAGAGGTCCTGATGCCGCTTCTCGATATTCAGAACCTCACCGTCGAATTCGCGACCTCCACCGGCACGTTCCGCGCGGTGGACGGCGTCTCGCTCACCTGCGATACCGGCGAAATCCTGTCGATCGTCGGGGAAAGCGGCTCGGGCAAATCGGTGTCCATGCTCGCCGTCATGGGGCTTCTGCCCTGGACGGCGAAGATCACCGCCGACCGCATGGCCTTCAATGGCCAGGACCTCCTGAAGCTCTCGCCCCGCAACCGACGCAAGATCATCGGCAAGGACATGGCGATGATCTTCCAGGAGCCGATGTCGAGCCTCAACCCGTGCTTCACGGTCGGCTTCCAGCTGGGCGAAAGCCTGCGCATCCACATGGGCCTCGACCGCGCCGCGCGGCGGGCCCGCTCGATCGAGCTCCTGAAGCTGGTCGGGATTCCCTCGCCGGAAGATCGCCTGTCCAACTTCCCGCACCAGATGTCGGGTGGCATGAGCCAGCGCGTCATGATCGCCATGGCGCTGTCCTGCAATCCGAAGCTCCTGATCGCCGACGAGCCGACGACGGCGCTCGACGTGACCATCCAGGCCCAGATCCTCGACCTGCTGGTGCGCCTGCAGAAGGAAAACGGCATGGCGCTGGTGCTGATCACCCATGACATGGGTGTTGTGGCCGAAACCGCCGAGCGCGTGCAGGTGCAGTATGCGGGCCAGAAAGTCGAGGAACAGCCGGTGAAAGCGCTGTTCCGCGACCCGCATCATCCCTACACCGCGGCACTTCTCGCATCGCTGCCGGAGCGCGCGCGGATCGGCGAACGTCTTCCGTCGATCCTCGGCGTCGTGCCGGGGCAGCACGATCGGCCCGAGGGCTGTCTGTTCTCGCCGCGCTGTGCCTTCGCCACCGATCTCTGTTCGCGCTCCGTCGTGCGCCAGGGGCCAGATCTCGGCCGCGCGCTGTGCAACTATCCGCTGATCGACGGCATCCCCCAGAACCACCCGACGATGACCGTCGAGCTTGCAGGAGAGGGCGCGCGATGAGCGAGACCGGACTCAGCGAAACCACGACCCGCGATCGCCAGAGCGGCGGCACGGCAGCCGCATCCCGGCCGGTGCTCGAAGGCCACGACCTCCAGCGCTTCTATTCCGTCTCGCGCGGCCTGTTCAAGCCGGCGGCCACCGTCCGCGCGCTGAACGGCGTGTCCTTCGAACTCCATTCCGGCCGGACGCTGGCGGTGGTCGGTGAGAGCGGCTGTGGCAAGTCTACGCTTGCGCGTCTCGTCACGATGATCGAAGATCCGAGCGGCGGCGAATTGCTGATCGACGGCAAGCCGGCGCGCGTCGGCGACGCCTCGCTGCGCAGCCTCGTCCAGATCGTCTTCCAGAACCCCTATGGCTCGCTCAATCCGCGCCAGAAGGTCGGGTCTCTCCTGGAGGAGCCGCTCAAGATCAACACCACCGACGATGCCGCCACGCGGCGCGGCAAGGTGGAGGAAATGATGCGGAAGGTGGGCTTGCGGCCGGAGCACTACGACCGCTACCCGCACATGTTCTCCGGCGGCCAGCGTCAGCGCATCGCGATCGCCCGCGCGCTCATGCTCCGCCCGAAGGTGCTGGTGCTGGACGAGCCGGTGTCGGCGCTCGACCTGTCGATCCAGGCGCAGGTGCTCAATCTGCTGATGGACCTGCAGAAGGAGATGGGCCTGGCCTATCTGTTCATTTCGCATGGTTTGTCGGTCGTGCGGCACATCGCCGACGACATCATGGTCATGTATCTCGGCCGACCGGTGGAGACCGGCACCGCGGAAAGCGTGTTCACCAATCCGCAGCATCCCTATACCGCTGCGCTTCTGTCGGCGACGCCTGTCGCCAATCCGGACGGCGAGCGTCAGCGCATCCAGTTGCAGGGCGAGCTGCCGTCGCCGCTGAAGCCGCCGAGCGGCTGTCCCTTCAATCCGCGCTGCTGGCGTGCGACGGATCTCTGCCGCGAGGCGATGCCGGCGCTCGACGGTCCGGCGGATCATCGCTTTGCCTGCTATCACCCTCTCGACGACGCACCGCCGTCGGCTCCGGCCGCTTAGGATTCGGGCAGGCCGTAAGTCTGAAGGCGCATATTTCCGAGGGTTCGATCGGTGTCAGACAGCCATATGACGGCTAAGGACCGGCATATCCGCAGGGTCCGGCCCTGGAGATTGCTGATGCGCCGCCTGCTCTGTCTCGTCGTTCCCATCCTGCACGTTGCATTGCCGGCCGGCATGGCCTTGGCCGGCGATCGCACGGCGGAGTGCACGCGGGAGCCGCGGGCGCACTGGATGAGCCCGGAGGCCATTTCGCGAAAGGCCATGGCCGCGGGATATCCCGAGATCCGTCATGTCGCGATAGCCGGTTCCTGCTACGAGATCGAGGCGCTGACGTCTCGTCGCCTGCAGGCCGATGTCGTCATGGACCCGATGACCGGCGACGTCGTCGCGGCGTCGATGGGCAGCACGCCCGAGTAACGGCCAGAGACGCCCCAAAGATCGGGACGAGGCGCTGTCGCGACGCGCGAAAGCTGCTAGGTTCGGTGTGTCCGATCCGCGATCCAACATAAGAGACGAGATGCATGCGGTTGCTGCTGGTTGAAGACAGTCCCCGGCTCGCCGAGCTCCTGGGCGAAACCGTCCGGGAGGCCGGATGGCGTCTCGACGTCGTGACGACGATCGCCGACGCCACGGTGACCCTGACCTTACGGGAGCATGATCTCGTGCTGCTCGACCTCGGCCTTCCCGACGGCAATGGTCTCGAGCTGCTGCGCCTGATCCGCAGGACCTACAAGGATCTCCCGGTCCTCGTCATCACGGCACGCGGGTCGATCGAGGAGCGGATCGAGGGACTGGATGCCGGGGCGGACGACTATCTCGTCAAGCCGTTCCATCACCGCGAGTTCCTGGCACGCTGCCGGGCCATGCTGCGGCGCAGCCCGACCTCGCTGCAGCCGGTGCTCGAATGCGGGCACCTGCGCTACGATCCAGCCACGGCGGAACTCTCCTGCGGCGGGATCATCGTGGCGCTGCCGCCGCGTGAGCGTGCGCTGGCCGAACTTCTGATGCGCGATGCCGGCCGGGTGGTGCAGAAGCGCAAGCTCGAACTCGCTCTGTCGGAATTCGGCGAAGAGATGACGGCGAATGCGCTGGAGCTCGCCGTCTCGCGCCTGCGCAAGAAACTGCTGCCGCTCGAGACCGGTGCGGATCTCGTCACTGTGCGGGGCGTCGGCTACATGCTGCAGGCCGCGCCATGAAGACCGTCCGGGATCGCTCGCTGATTGGCATCGTCTCGCTGCGCATCGTCACCTTCACGGTGCTCGCCATGATGCTGGAGTTCGGCATCGTTCTGGCCGAGTACTGGTCCAACGATGCGGATCTCGGCGGGTTCCTGATCGGACAGGAGGCCGAGACGCTGGCCGAAGGCATCGTCGTGGCAAAGGACCGGATCTCCTTCCACATGCCGCCGTCGCTTGCCGAGCGCTACACGATGCGCGACGACGAGCGCGATGGCGACATTTTCGTGCGGGTCCGCACCTCCACCGGTGAAGTGCTGTTTTCCAACTGCGAGGCGCTTTGCCAGCGCCACTTCCTGCCCATCGAAATCAACCCGCCCACCTTCTGGCAGCGCGAGATCGCGCCCGGAAAGCCGCTCAGCGTGGCGGGCGGGCGCTCGTTCCGGTTCGGCGCGCAGGAGGTCTTCGTCGAACTCGCGGTCCTGCGCGACCCCCACGGGTTCGTAACCGGCGTGCTCCTGCACGAATTGCGCGACCATCTGATCATTCCCATGCCGCTGATGTTCGGCCTTGTCGCCGGCGCGACCATTCTGTCGGTCCGGCGCGCGCTCAAGCCCGTGGTGGCGGCCGGCAGGGCCGCAGACCGGATCGATCCTCGTGCCGCCTTCAGCCCGCTCTCGACCGAGGGCATGCCGCGCGAGATCGCCAATTTCGCCAATGCGGTCAATCGGTTGCTGGTCCGCGTGGCGGATCTCATCCAGGCCCAGAAAATCTTCTCGACGTCGATCGCCCATGAGATCCGCACGCCGGTCGCCGTCGTCCGGATGGAGCTGGAGCGGATCGACGATCCGCGCGCGCGCAAGGCCGAGAAGGACCTCGAGGCGCTGACCCACATGCTGGAGCAGCTGACCTCGCTCGCCAAGCTCGACGTGGTGGACGCAGCCTCGTTCAAGCCAGTCTCGCTCGCCGGTCTCGCCAGCGATGTCGTTGCCCAGCTCGCGCCCTTCGTGTTCAACAGCGGCCGGACGCTCGAATTCGTCGAGGACGGCGGTGGCGAGATCCGTGCCGTGCCATCGCTGGTGGAAAACACGATCAGCAACCTTGTCGAAAATGCCGTGAAGCACACGCCCAAGGGGACGCGGATTTCTGTCCGCACGGCCGAAACCGGTCTTCTCGAGGTGGCTGACGACGGCCCGGGCTTCGGGCGGACCCCCAGCCATGTCCTTGAAGGTGGCCGGATCAAGAGTTCGGATGCGCTGGGCGTGGGCCTGAGGATCGTCGAGCGCATCGCCGAACTGCATGATGCCGCGCTGATGGTGGAGTCGCAGCCCGGGGAGGGGACGCGCGTGCGGCTGGAGTTCCCGCCGCTGCCGGAAGCGGCCTGAGGGTTGCGGCTAAAGCTGCCAAGTTTCGACCCGCGCGACGCCGTGAAGTTCCGCACGGCGGTTTTCCTCGGCAGCGTTCTCCTGTAAGCCCGCCGGGTCTGCGCTTCGGCGCCATCTATTCGAGCAAGAGGAACGTCACGATGGATATCAAACGCTTCGAAACCGGCCCGCGCATGAGCCAGGCCGTCGTACACAACGGCACCGTCTATCTCGCCGGCCAGGTCGGCAATGCCGGCGACGACGTTGCCACGCAGACGAGCCAGGCTCTGGCCTCGGTCGATCGCCTGCTGGAGCTTGCCGGCACCGACAAGACCCGCATCCTCAGCGCCACGGTCTGGCTCGCCGACATGGCCGATTTCCCGAAGATGAACGCCGTCTGGGACAAGTGGGCGCCGCAGGGCAACACGCCGGCACGCGCCACGGGCGAGGCCAAGCTGGCGACGCCGGACTATCTGGTGGAAGTCATCGTCATCGCGGCGCTCTAAGCAAGCCGCAACCGGTTCGTCAACGACCGGTAAGCCGAGGACCGGGCAGCCATCACTTGCCCGGTCTTCTCTTTGAAAACGTCGGCATCTCGGCCACCGTCGCTTCGGCCACCGTCGCTTTGGCCGACGTCAGTTACCGATCCGTGCCACGCCGGTCTCGCCGTCGTCACGCACCCACTTCACCTTGTCGTCGCCGACAAGCGTCAGGTCGAAACACATCTTTGCGCCCTTGTACCAGGTGCTGAACTGCTGGCAGAGCTTGTTGTCGGCGATCCACCACTTGCCCGTATCGCTCGGCTGGATGAGCTTGCCGATGCCGAGCGCCTTGCCATCCCCGTCGACCACCCCCGATGTCCGGTAGTTCAGCGGAAACTCTCCGCCCATCGGTGCTGCAAGAAAGATCGTCCGACCGACGATCTTCTCGCGGATTTCCGGCTCGGTCATGCTGGCCGCAAAAGCAGCAGGGGTAACGGAGGCGAAGAAGAGGCTGCCGAAGGCCAGCAGGAGACTGGTGGAGGCAAGTCTGGACATGGTCGCGTGCTCTCTGTTGCGTTTGCGGAAACGTACGGAGTGACAAACGTCCCGGATCACCCGCCGACCGACATGCAGCACCCGCAACCGGCAAGCTTTGCGAAAGCTTCGGAACAATTCGTCAAATGCTGCCGTTGTTAGGCCAGAATTCACATTTCCGAACATCGAAGGACGTCACCATGCTTTACTGGCTGCCGAGGCTCGGCCTGATCCTGCTCGTCTGCGCCGCGCTCGCCGTCGGCGTTGTTTCCGCGACATCCGACGATGTGGCCAACACGCTGCTCGTCGTTCTCCTGGGGCTCGGCCTCTTCTCGCTCACGCTGCGCATCTTCCCGCCGGAAAAGTACTGATCCGGAAACGCGTCGGTGCCCTGCCTGTCGGAACCTGCCATTTTTGGTAGAAAGATCGTGGCACGGGGCAGATAGCGGGAACTTTCGACGCGTATGAACATTGTATGGCGTCCCGATCGTCATGTCATGCAGCCGCAGGCTTGCGGACCGGACGGGCAAACGGGACATCCTGCAGGATATCGCGGCAGCTTCTGGCCCGCGCTCATTGCGAGTGGAGGTCGGACGTGAACGCTGTCATACCGGAGCGAGCCTTGTTCAAGGCGAAGAAGAAAGCGCAGATCGAGAATCCGCCGCTCTCAGAAGCGACGGCTTTGGTCGATCCGAAAACCGGCCTTGATCTCGTCGTTGCCTGGAGCATCGTCGGCACCTTCGTCATCCTGATGTCGGGCGTGATCTATGCGCTTGAATCCATTCTGATGCCGGTCACCCTGGCGATCGTGGTCGGCATGGTCCTCGGCGTCGCAGCGGATCGCCTCTCGCGCTTCGGCCTGCCGCCGGTGCTCGGCGGTCTGGTCTTCGGCGTCATCTTCGTCGTTCTGGTGTTCTTCCTCGTCAATGCGCTGATCGAGCCGGTGTCGATGCTGACCGCGAAAGCGCCAGCGCTCATCGAAGACTCGATCCAGCGCTTCCTGCCGTTCTTCGAACGCTTCGAATGGGTCAGGAGAGCGATCAACGGAGCCGATGAGAAGGCCGTTTCCGATATGGTCATGGCGAATGCCGGGGCCATGCTCGGCATCGTTGCGACGGGGCTGACCCCCGCCTTCGTGCAGACCCTGATCTTCCTTGCAGCGCTCGGCCTGTTCCTCCTTGGACGCACGCATCTGCGCAAGACCATCATTCTCGCCTTCGCCACGCATGAGCGCCGGCTGACGGCCATCCGCGTCATGAATGCCACGGAGAATGCGGTCGGCTTCTATTTCTCGACGGCCAGTCTGATCTACATCTCGCTCGGCACGGTCACGGCCGTGATCGCTTTCGCCGGGGGTCTGTCAGGCGCCATTCTCTGGGGCCTTTTCGCCTTCGTCTCCAGCTTCATTCCCTATCTCGGGGTGACCGCGATGACCATCGCGCTGACCTGCGCCGGCTTGATGACGCATGACAGCATGATCATGGCCGTGTTGCCAGCCATCTGTTTCTTCCTGCTGCATCTGGTCATGGAAAACCTGGTGACCCCGGCCATCCTCGGTCATCGCCTGGAGATCAATCCGTTCCTGATCTTCATTGCCATCATCTTCTGGACATGGATGTGGGGTGCGGTAGGCGCGATGCTCGCCATGCCGTTGGCGCTGATCGGGCTCACCATTTTCAACGAGGTCCGCACCCGGCCGCCGGAACGCCAGCTGCCGGGTTAGCCGATCGACCGGCCGGCCAATATCTCATGCCTCGCCGGCGTGCGCATTCTCGTTGAAGAACAGTGCCTGGCTGATCAGCGCCTTGACCATGTCGGGATTGAACGGCTTCGTCACGAGGAAGGCCGGCTCCGGCTTTTCGCCGGTCAGCAAGCGCTCGGGAAACGCCGTGATGAAGATCACCGGCACCGTGGCCGTCTTCAGGATCTCGTTGACCGCATCGATCCCGGAGCTGCCATCCGCAAGCTGGATGTCGGCCAGCACCATCTTGGGCGATGTCCGCTTGAAGAGATCGACCGCCTCGCTGTGCGTGCGCGCAATGCCTGCGACGCCGTGGCCAAGGCTGCGCACCATGTCTTCGATATCCATCGCGATCAGGGGTTCATCCTCGATGATCAGGATATCGGTCACGACCTGACGGGCAATGTCCTGCGAGGCCTGCTGGATCAGC
This sequence comes from Rhizobium sp. Leaf341, assembly GCF_001424325.1. Taxonomy (NCBI): domain Bacteria; kingdom Pseudomonadati; phylum Pseudomonadota; class Alphaproteobacteria; order Hyphomicrobiales; family Rhizobiaceae; genus Rhizobium; species Rhizobium sp. Leaf341. The sequence goes on along the minus strand of NZ_LMPE01000003.1, from coordinate 452,801 downwards.
CCGGCAACGGCCTCCGGCGTGACATCCAGGATTTCGGCGGTCTCTTCCTGCGAGAAACCTTCGACGGACACGAGGAGGAAGGCCTTGCGCGCGTCCGGCGAAATTCGCGCGAGATTGGCGGCAGCCTTCTTTTCCCAGGCATAGGGCGAATTGACCGCAGTCTCATCGATCGTGATGGTGATCGAGTCGAACTGGGAACAATAGAGCTTGAAGACGCTGACCCGATCGCTGGAGGCCTTCGGGAAGAGATCGATATTGGCGATCAGGGCTTCGAGAACCGCTGCGACATAGGCATCGCCTGACGTCTGCGACCCTGTGATGGCACGGGAGAAGCGGCGCACATAGGGAAGGTGAGCGGCGATCCGCATGGAAAGTGACATGAAAGACGTCCTTCGATATATTGGCGCCGAAAACGGACGGACTGCGCCCGTTCGACGAGTCGGAACAGGGGACGTTTGACCATGTTTCCTGCCGCGTGGAAAGTTTGATTGGTAAGAATTGCAAAGCACGAGGTCGTTGTGATTTCCTTGGGGATGCTGACGCTGGCGACCGGCACGGGTCGCTTTGTAATAATGGACGAGGCGGTCTGAAGACATGACGGATATGACAGACCCCAAGCACCGCCTGGCACCGAAGCGGACCAAGCCCGTCGACCAGAACAGCCAGATCGTTTCCAAACTGCGCGCCTTCTACAGTTCGGTCGAGGAGGAGCCTTTGCCGGACGTCTTTCTCGATCTCCTCGAACAGCTGGACAGCATCGAAAAGGCCCGCAAAGCCTGATCAGGTGGCCGATGCCGGCGCTGAAATCCACAAGACGTCGAGACACAAAAAAACGGGCCGAGGCCCGTTTTTCCGTTTCTGATGTGACCAGATAGGCCGATCAGCAAGCTGCCGTGTAGCGGCGGCCGTAACGGTCGCGGTAGATGCAGCGGCCCGGCTCGTTCGCACGGCCGATCAGGGCGCCAGCAACACCGCCGACGGCTGCGCCGACAGCTGCGCCGCGAACGTTGCCGGTTGCAACGCCGCCGATGATGGCGCCCGAGGCTGCGCCGATGCCGGCACCGCGTTCGGTCTGCGTGCAGGCTGCGAGCGGCATGATCAGGGCGACGGCGAGAAGAGCTTTTTTCATGGTGATATCCTCCGGTTCAAGATGTTGGTGATGGCCCTCAGGGAAAGCCTTGGTTTTCAGATGCGTCCCATGAGGACCAAGACAAGAAGGATAACGACCACGAGGCCCAATCCGCCCGACGGCCCATAACCCCAGCTCCGGCTGTGGCCCCACGTCGGCAGAGCGCCGATCAGCAGGAGAATAAGGACGATCACGAGAATTGTGCCCAGCATGGCGGTTCCTTTTCGGGTTCATTCGGAATGCGGAGCTGAAACGCAGCTTTGCACATATTGTTCCCAAAGGCGATCACGGGATTTTTACAGGATCGTGCGCCAGCATTGAAGACGACGTTCGAACACGCGTCATCTTCATCACCGGCAGGCACAAGAGTCCCTCATGACAACAGCACATCCCGATCCGGCACAGGAACCTTTTCAGCGCCGACCGCGTTGAAGGGGCTGTGTGAATATGAGGATAGTGGAATGGGGTTGGCCGGTGCGAGATCGTCGACGTGTCCAGCGTCGGCGAGACCCTGAAGGTCTGATACCCACCACAAAGTCGGCCATGACGGCCGCCGGAATGCGCTCGAGACGCTGTCCCGCCTCTCACATGATTCCCTTCACCGATGAGCGCAGTCCGACGATACCTCCATCACGTTCATCGCCGCGTTTCGCAAATGACGCCCGTTGTCGCAATCGCCCCTCATTCAAACAATCGCTTATCTAAGGAGCAATCCGATGCTGAAGACCCTTCTGGCAAGCACTGTTCTTGCCGCAACGCTCGCCGGAACGGCTCTGGCGCAGCAGACCCCCGCAGCACCGGCTGCCCCGGCCGCTTCGGGCGCAACCGCACCGGCCGCAGCTTCCGGCGATGACATGCTGGCCTCCAACGTGATCGGCAAGACGGTCTATACCGGCGTCGACGAAGAGGGCGAGGCGATCGGCGAGGTCAAGGACGTCGTGATCAACGCGGCCGGCGCGACGGAAGCGCTGGTGATCGGTGTCGGCGGCTTCCTCGGCATCGGCGAAAAGGATGTCGCCGTCAATTTCGACCGTGCTTCCTGGTCGGAGCGGGACGGATCGAAGATCCTCGTGGTCTCCATGACGAAGCAGGATCTGGAAAAGGCACCGGCTTTTCAGCGCAAGGCCGTGATGGATGGTGCCGTGACCAAGGACACGGCCGCAACGTCCGGAGCCCCGGCAGCCCCGGCGGCCCCGGGGGACAGTGCAACGCCGCCGCTGGCGACGCCTGAAAACACCGAGGTGCCTTTGGACGCCGCTGGCGCCGACCCCTCCGTGCCGCAGACGGGCACGACGCCGCAGATGACCGATCCGGATCTCGCGCCCGATGCCGCGACCACGGCCGAGCCGGCCGAGGAGCTGAAGCCTGTCGATGCAGCCATGCTGTCGGCCGACAAGCTGATCGGCACACCCGTCAAGGTCGCCGACGACACCAAGATCGGCGAAGTCGGCGATGTGATCCTTGGCAAGGATGGCAAGCTGGAAGCCTACATCATCGATGTCGGCGGATTCCTCGGCATTGCCCAGAAGCCCGTTGCCATGAGTGCGGCCAACATTCAGGTCATGGCGGATGCGAAGGGCGCGATGACGATCTATTCGCCCTTCACCAAGGAGCAGCTCGAAACGCAGCCGGCCTATGATGCCGCTGCCTACAAGGCGGATCCTGCCAGCATCGTTCTGTCGACACCGAAGCCGTAATGCATGTCGCCCGAACGCGAGCAGCGGTTTCGGGAAACGACATGCCTCAAGACAAGACCTTTAAGCGCGTTGCGTGAATCCTTTTTCACCCAACGCGCTGCAGGGCTTCGCGGTGTCATGACGCCCAGGCATGCAGCGTCCGGCCCTTCGGGCTCTGCAATCCGCCTGGTGCAGACAACAAAAAAAGGCGGCCCACGGGACCGCCTTTTCATCGAATTTATGGAAACGTTGCGGTGTCTCAGTGATGCTCGCGGCCGCTTTCGGAGGAGTCGAGTTGCTGCAGCAGCTGCTCGAATCGTCCATCCGTCGCCGGCATATTGCCGCTGAAGTAGAGATCCTTCAACGTCTGTCCGATGTGAAGGTTCTTCTCATTCGACCGCGATGCCGGCCGCGCCGAAGCCGCAACGGACTTCCAGATATGTGCGTTCGATACGGTCATGATGGTGTCTCGCCTCAATCGATTGTGAACTCAACGCCTCTTGCACATTGAAGTTCCCCAAGATTGGCGGCGATCTCGTGTCAAAATGAACCAGTGTTGCCGTTATGGTAAACAAACACTTAAACGTTGTCCGGCAGACGCGACCCGAAAGCCGCTCGTCTTTCCGAAGCAAGAGATGGGGTTCAAGCAAATCTCGACCGGGAAACGGGAACAACCGGCAGCAGGAATGCATTCACCCACATGTTTTAACGGAGGAGCGTGACATGCTGTACTATGCACTTGTTTTTCTCGTCGTGGCCATCATTGCGGGTGTCCTCGGCTTTGGCGGCATTGCCGGAGCATCGGCAGGTATCGCCCAGATCCTTTTCTTCCTGTTTCTGGCCTTCCTCGTCATCTCGATCGTCGCGAGCTTCATGCGTCGCCACACCTGAGACGCAAGCGGACGACGGCACGGGAAGACATGACAGGGGAGCGGTTCGCCGCTCCCTTTTTTGTCGGGACACACGCGCGGTGGCACGGTGATTTGCGCCGGCCCCTGTTGCGGAACGCAGGGAAAATGCTGACATAGGCGAGAGACGCAGAGCGCGCCGGGAACAGGGAGTTCCGGGAACAGGGAGTTGATGGGAATGAAGACGGATGTTGCGGTTCTGGGCGGAGGGATTGTCGGTCTTTCCACGGCCATTCATCTGGCCCGCCGCGGAAAATCGGTGCTGCTCGTCGATCGTCGCGGGGCAGGGGAAGAGACGTCCTTCGGCAATGCCGGGCTCATCCAGCGTGAAGGCGTCGTTCCCTATGGCTTTCCCCACGATTTCGGTGCGCTGTTCCGCTATGCGCTGAACAACACGATCGATGCGCATTATCACCTGAAAGCGCTGCCCGGTCTCGTGCCGTTTCTCCTGCGCTACTGGTGGAATTCGGGCTTTACCCAGCATCAGCATATTGCAAGGCTCTATGCCCCGCTGATCGAGAACTCGATCACCGAGCATGCCGATCTGATCAAGGCGTCGGGTGCCGACAACCTGATCCAGCGGGACGGCTGGATGAAGGTGTTTCGCACCGACGGCGCCCGGGATGCTGCCTACAAGGAGGCCGAGCGCCTGTCGGCCGGCTTCGGCGTCAACCATCAGAAGCTGTCGCCCAGTGACGTCAAGGCGCTGGAACCCTCCATTCGCATCGATCTCGCCGGAGGGCTGCGCTGGACGGATCCATGGTCGATCCGCGACCCCCATAGCCTGAACAAGGCCTATCTCGCCTATTTCCAGTCGCTGGGCGGACGCCTCGTCGCCGGTGATGCCGCGACGCTCGAGCATGTTCTGGAAGGTCCGGGCTGGCGGATCGCCTCTCCCGATGGGCCGATCGAAGCGGCCGAAGTGGTGGTGGCGTTGGGTCCTTGGGCGGACACGGTGACCCGCAAGCTCGGCTACCGGTTTCCGCTCGCCGTCAAGCGCGGCTACCACATGCATTACGGCACGCAGGAGGGCGAGCGCCTGAACAACTGGGTGCTCGACGCGGAGAAGGGCTATTTCCTCGCGCCCATGCTGCGGGGGATCCGTCTCACGACGGGTGCGGAATTTGCCACCCGCGATGCGCCGAAGACACCGGTCCAGCTCGCCCGTGCCGAGCGTGTCGCCCGCGAGTTCTTCCCGCTGGCCGAACGCCGCGACGAGGAGCCCTGGATGGGCGCGCGCCCCTGCACGCCCGACATGATGCCGATCATCGGCAAGGCGCCCCGTCATGAGGGCCTGTGGTTCGCCTTCGGCCACGCGCATCACGGCATGACGCTCGGTCCGGTGACCGGCCGCGCGCTCGCGGAGAAAATGACGGGCGAGCGCACGACGATCGTGGATCTCGCGCCGTATCGTCCGGAGCGCTTCGTGGCCTGATGCCCTGATATCCGTGTCCGCCGATCAAACTTGGCTCCGCTGCGGACAAGTTTGTTTGATGGCGGACCGGGAACGATGGGCGGATCCTGCCGTTTCCCCGGTGGCCGCAGACGACACCGCGTCGTGCCTGTGGCGGAATGGGCTACCGGGGCACGGCGGCAGGAGACAGACATGCAGAAACACATCGTTGAGATTGCCGGCGAAGCCGTCGGCACGCTGATGCCGCACGCACGCGGCCTGCGCTTCATGGCCGTCAAGTTTCATGTCTGGCCCCTCGACGGCAAGGTCTTTGCCGACCCTGCCACGGCACAGCAGGCCGTGTCCGACCATATCGCGGCGACACGGGAAGCGATGACGGACCGGATGCAATGAGGGCTTGAAGCCGCGGCAAACAGCGCGGTTACGGATCGTTGTAGCCGGACGCGCGGATATCCAGCCGGGACGCACCCGGATCGGCCGCAAAGAGCAGGGCGCCTTCCACATGGGACTGGGCAGGAACGTAATCGATCGTCACCTCCCGGGTTTCGATCGACCGTTGCTCCCCATCCAGCAGACGCCCGGTCACGGGCACGCCGGCCGCGGTTTTCTTGCCGGTGTTGAACACCGTGAACGAGACCTCGAAGCCCTGCGCCGTCGGTCGCTGGGCCGTCACCGTGACAACCAGTTCGGGTGCGGCGTCCTTTGCCGTCAGGCCATGATAGACGATCATGCCGGTCATCGTGGCGACAAGCGCGGTCGAGAGAAGGCCTGTGGTCCACTCGATCCAGTGCGGATGGCGGCGGACGACTTTTCGGCGGGACGAAGCCATCAGAACCTCACAAGATCAGGCGCGCGGCGGCCGCGCCGATCGCGCCGGGGAAGCCGAGCACGATGGTTGCCATCAGCGTCGCCATGGAGCCGGACCCGTCCAGCCTGCCGAAACTCCAGAGACAGTAAAGGCTGACCAGGAGGGCGATCACATAGCCCGGCAGGGTAAACCGGATCAGCGCATGCCAGCCGGGCGTATCATCCAGCTCGTGCCCGCCCTTGAACGAGACGGCGTAGACGAAAGCATGCATGACGAGGATCGACAGGCCGATGGTGGCCAGCGCGTGCCAGGGCGTCATCTTGTAGGAGATCAGGATCATTTCCTCGGTCGGCGCCATGTTGAGGTTGAGGAACAGCGCGCCGACGGCCATCATGAAGAGTTCGGCCCCATATCCGCTGTCCGGATCATCCTCGGCATCATCCGGATCGGCGCCGAGCTGGCTTCGTCCGAGAAGGGCGCCGATCCCTGCGGGCACGGCCTGCAGGGCGATCTTCCCGAGAAAATCCTGTTCCGACGTGTCTGGGGTAAGAAGCTTGAACAAGGCAAGGATCATGGCGCTCGCAATGATGCCGATCGCATAGGCGATCATTGCGTCGCGAATATCCTCGCGCCAGGAGACCGTCTTCTCGAATCCGATGCGGTGGGCGATACCGACGAGCAGGGGCACCGCGATGACGAGAAGCAGGGCGAGGCGAAAACGATCCATCGCAAAGCCCAGTGCCCACATCTCCATCGTCATCTGCATGGGAAGGGCAAACAGCAAAGCGCCTGCAATGCCGCGTGCAAGTCCCTTCACAAAGTCCGTCGTTCGAAACGATGGCTGGCCTGCAGGCGGGTCGTCCACAGGGTCAAGCGGACCGCTTGCCTCCTCCGATTTTCCCATGATCACTCCCGACACTCGACACAGGAACAGCGCGGCCCGAGGGGCCGCGCAGCTATCGTAAGCAAAGACTATCGTTTTGGAAACGGATCCGGCGGACGAAACATTGCCGCCTCGGCCATACCAGAGCGATCCAGCCCCGAAAGGATCAGTCGTTGAGGCCGCTCGGCAGCGCCGCATCGACGGCCATTGTCGTCAGGCCGTTGCGTACCTTGGAAATGCCGGAGACGCGATAGGCAAGCGCCTCGATCGAGCGGCGATCCGCGTCCGTTTCCACCTCGCCAGAAAGCTCGGCGACGCCGCGCAAGACCTTGATCTCGACGGACGACGTATCGATGTCGTGCTCTTCGAGCGCATTGGACAGCGTCTCTTCCATGCTGTCGTCATCGTTATCGGCCTGCGGATCGTCCCGGAGGATGTCGGGGCCACCATGGCCGACCCGAACCGTCTCGTCGGACGCTTCGAAACCCGGATTGCCGGACTCGTCGAAGCTTTCATCCGTCTCGCCATAAGAGCGATTGGCGACGTCGGTGGGCGAACCCGAGACCTCGTCGGCGTAAGGCCAGCCGTCCTTCAGGTCGCGGTCTTCATAATCCCGATAGTCTTCTTCGCGGCGCGTGGTCTTCTCGATCATGGTCTGATCCTCGATCTGTCGTTTCACTGGGGATAAACCGCTGAGGCGCGCTTTGGTTCGACCAGGCGGGCGATTATGTCCATGAGCGGCCTGCAAGCGGAGCGTATGGCTGCGGAGCGGACCCGAAGCGGACGACCGGAGCGCGATGTCCGCCATCGCGGGCCCAACGAAAAACGGGCCCGTCCGGGCCCGCTTCTCTCCATCGATTGCCGTGACAACGTGGCAGGTCCAACTTGGCTTACTGAGCCGTTGCCGGAGCAGCGCCCGTGGCCGGAGCCGTACCGGTTGCAGCAGGGGGCGTTGCCGGAGCAGCCGGAGCTGTGTCAGCGGGCGCCGTTGCGGCCGGCGGCGTGGTCGTGGACGGGGCCGTTGCAGCCGGCGCCTGCGCGGCCGGCGGCGTTGCGGTTTCGCTGGCCGGTGCGGGCTGCGTCGCCGTATCGGACGCGTCGTTCGACATTTCAGCCGGCAGCCAGACCAGAAGCGCCAGAACCAGGCCTGCAAGCAGGATGATCAGCACAGGCCAGTTGCTGCGACGGGTCCGGGCGACGGGTGCCGTCGGATCGAGCGGACGCTGTGCCAGGGGATCCCCGAGCGGCGCTGCCGTGACCGGATCGATACCGGAGGCCGGTCGCATCGTCGCCGGATTGGTACGGGCGGCCTCGTCGGCGCGCGCCGCATCGTCTGCGGGCCAAGCCGTGGGGTTCGCGGGACGATTCTCATTCGGATCAAAACGCTGGTTCATGGTCTGCTTCCTCCTTCGTGTTTCGCCGGATACCGGCACATGAAGGGCAAACGCACCGTTTCGGCTTAAGTTCCTGGGCGGACCTGCGCCCGCGACCTGTCAGCCGACGCAAAAAAGCGGGCGACGAGCCGTCGGCTCACCACCCGCATTGTATCAGATCCGCTCAGCGCGAGGCCACTTGCGCCTTGCCCCTCCGCTGGGGTCGTCCCGAGCTTCAGACGCCTACGGCGAACACTCAATCCTGTTCGCGCATGCCCGGTGTGGCTTCGCGCTGATCGGCGTCTTCGAGATCCGAGCGCACCATGAAGACGTCCCCCTTCAGGCGGACGGCCTCCCGGCGTGCGGCCGCCGACATCATGTCGTCAGGCTCGACATCATCGCCATCCTTGCCCTTGAGATCGGCTTCGCTTTCGATCGGCGTCACGTCCTCGTCGCGGATATCGAGGTTCCGGTCCGTGTCGGACCCTGCGGCGGATGTCTTGGTGCTGTCCATGTCGCTTCTCCTTCAATTCGCAAAACAACGTCTGCCGCACGCCAATGTTCCGGACGAAGGCCGTCCGCCCGTCTCCCGAACGACGGTGCTCAAGACAATTAGAATGTTCTTCAATACGACGGGTGTTTGCGGTATTGCCTTGGGAATTCTGCGTGTCGAGTGAGGGGAAGGCCCGTTTATGGCGATCGATATCTGCGTTGTCGCCGGCCGCAGGCCGGACCTGCTGGAAGCGACCTTGCGCGATTTCCAGGACAGGTGCTTTCGGTTCCTCGACATCTCCGCATGCTTCGTCAATATCGATCCCATTTTCGGCGACGCGGACGATGCCCGTGCCTGCGTGTCGATCGTCGACCGGCTGTTTCCCGGCGCCATCGTGTTTCAGCCCGAAAAGGCGAACTTCTGTTCGGCCGTGAAGCGGCTGTGGTCAAGCACCTCGGCCGACCATGTCTTCCATCTGGAAGACGACTGGCGCACGCTGACGCCGCTTGACCAGAGCATCCTCGCGCCTTTTGCGGATCGATCCGTCCAGCAGGTTTCGCTGCATACGATCAATCAGAACTGGGACATCCGGCGAAAAGGCCATCTCTACGAGAAGCGCAGCTTCAAGCTCTGGGGCGTGAAGCTGCCCAGTTTCCGCAGACGGCCGCTTTTTTCGACCTCGCCCTCCGTGCTTCGCGGCGACTTCGCCCGCCTTGCTGCGGGTCTCCTCGATCCGGCCTATGACCCCGAAAAGCAGTTCTATTCCAACACGAACATGGTGCTGCAGACCCGTGTCGCACCCTACAGGACCTATATCTTTTCCCCCAACCGGACGCCGGTCATCGAAGACACCGGCCGGCTCTGGCGGGACGAACGCCGGATCACGAAAGCCTTCGCCAATGGGCAATCCATCTGGACACGGGACGACGAAAGCGCCGTCTGACGGGTCGGCGTCCGGGCACGCGTCGACGATGGCTCGCCGGACGGACGCAGGGTTCATCCTGCGCCCCCGCCGGCCAGCCTGAGGAGCTTCGGCCTGCGCTCGCGAGCCTCACGTCAGTGCGTCGCTTACACGGTCAAAGCGCGGGGAACTCCTTCGCCATGACATCGACCAGGGCGCGCACGGCCGGCGGCAGGCCGCGGCGGGTCGTGAAGACGAGATGGACGATGCCGCTCTGGCTCCGCCATTCGCTGTAGACGCGCACCAGCCTGCCGGCTGCTATGTGGGCCGCACAGGCGTGATCCGGCAGAAAGGCGATGCCCAGGCCGTCTGCTGCAGCATCGCACTCAGCGCCGTAATCGGCGCAGGTCATGCGCGGCTGGTGACGAAGCACCTCGATGGCCCCGTCGTCGCGTTCGAGCGTCCAGGTCGCGTCACCCGGATCGTCGCTCGTCCCCAGCGTCGGATGGGCCGTGAGGTCTTTCAGGTCGGGGCCAAGACGCGCGGCGAAGGCAGGGCTGGTGACGAGGATCCAGCGTGAGTGTCCCAGCGACCGCATCGTCAGCGATGCATCGCTCGTCAAGGCATGGCGAACGCGCAGGGCAAGGTCTATGCGCTCCTCGATCAGGTCGATGGCGCGGTCCGTAAGCACGAGCTGCAGCTGAACCTGGGGAACCGTGCCAGCAAGGCCGCCATCCGGAACTTTGCCCGTAGCTGGATCCTCGACCTGAAGGAGCGTCGCATCCGCGTCAACGTCGTCAGCCCCGGTGCGACGCGCACGCCAGGCCTTGTCGGTCTTGCCGGCGCGGACGCCGAAAAGCAGCAGGCGCTTCTGCATGCCATGGGGTCGCAGATTCCGCTCGGACGGGTCGGCGAGCCGGACGAGATCGCCAACGCCGTCCTGTTTCTCGCATCCGACGCGGCAAGCTTCGTCAACGGGACGGAACTGTTCGTCGATGGCGGGCAGGCGCAGGTCTGACGCGATCGCTGCCATCCACCGGCCCGGAGCAACGGCGTCGCTCCGGGCACCGACCCGCACATGTCCCTCGATTTGTCATAAAAGCGTCGCCTAATATGTATACCTCGAACCCGTCTTGAGGATCCCCGATCGCACCGCGGTGCCATCCGGTGGTCGTCTCGTCGCAAAGCCGAAGACGGGGTGCCGTCTCGTCAGCGCGACAGTTCAAGAGACGTCCGGGAGATGCATGGTGGACCCCTGACTGGGAGACCTTCCGCGCATCTCGGTTTCAATAGGCCGCCTTCAATGGTGCGGCCCCTGAGGGATAAGACGATGAAGCGCCGCGCATTCCTGATTTCGACGGCTGGTACCGCTGCCGGCCTGATGCTTCTGCCGAAGCTGTCCTTTGCAGCGCCGGGGCAGATCGATTGGTACACCGGTTCGGATGCCAACGTGCTCGACTTCTGGACCAACTCCGTCAAGCCGGCCTTCGAGGCCGCCCATCCCGATCTGAAGCTGAACCTCGTGAATGCCAGCAACGATGCCGGTATCCAGGCGATCGGCGAGCGGGCCGTCGCGGCCATGCAGACGAACACCGATCCGCAGGCCGACTTTTTCGAGCAGGCCGATCCGCAGCTCCCCCAGGGCGGCATCGAGGCGGGCCTCTATGTCAACATGAAGCAGGCCGGCTTGTCGAACTATTCGAAGCTCAATCCGCTTGCGATCGACAGTGATTTCTCGCTTCCCTATCGCGGTTCGCAGGTGCTTCTGGCGTACGACACCACGCGGCTCTCGGCCGCGGACGTGCCGAAGACCTGGGACGCGCTTGTTGCCTGGATCAAGGCGCACCCGGGCCAGTTCGTCTACAACCGCCCTGACAAGGGCGGATCGGGCGGGAATTTTGTCCGTCGCGCGATCCATCAGGCGAACGGCCTCGATCCCAAGCTGTTCACGGTCGGCAATTATACCGAAGCCTTTGGCAATGAGGCGCTCGGAAAGGCCTGGGAGCTGCTGAACGACCTTGCTCCGTCGCTGTACGACAAAGGCGCCTATTCCTCCGGCAACACCCAATCGATCCAGCTGCTCAGCCAGGGCGTGGTCGTCATGACCCCGGTCTGGTCCGACCAGGTTCTTCAGGCGATCGCGCAGGGCGTCCTGCCGGACACGACCGGCATTGTGCAGCTGCAGGATCTGGCGCTTTGCGGGGGCTTTTCGCGCTGCGTGGTGCTCGGCAACGGACGCAACCGCGAGGCTGCGTTGAAGCTGGCCGATTTCGTCCTGACCGAAGCGATGCAGGATGCCGTGCTCAACGAACTCGGCGGCTTCCCCGGCGTCAGCTGGGATTACGTCTCCGCCAACCTGCGCGAGAAGTTCGCGGACATCATCCCGAACAGCATTCCGACCTTTCCGTCGGGGGCCTGGGAAGCGGCGGTCAATGACGGCTGGTACCGCAATGTCGCTCCGGCCATCGACCGGAAGTCGTGAGAACACGCGTCCCATCGTCCGGCATGCTCGGCAAGGCGTCGGCCAGGGGGCTCGTCGGCCTCCTGCTCGTTGCCCTGCCGGTCTCCCTCGTCGGATGGCTGGTGATCTGGCCGATCATCAGCGCCGTCCAGCGCACCGTCTGGCGAGCGTCGCCGGACGGGGCGGGGCATTTCGACCTGTCGAGCTACGTCTTCTTCTTTTCGGACGCCTACAGTCTGAACAATCTGAGCCTGACACTCTGGACCACAAGCGTCTGTGCGGCGCTTCTGCTCGTCGTCTCGCTGCCGATCGCGCTGTATCTGCGCTTCGCCAAGGGGCGGCTCGCATCCTACGTCCAGGCGCTTGCGATCCTGCCGATGTTCGTGCCGTCGGTGATCCTCGCTTATGCGCTGATCCGGGTCCTCGGCCCGAACGGGCTCATCGATCTTCTCCTGAATGCCGCCGGGCTGCCCAAGCTGCGCACGCCCTACCTGACGCCCTGGGGACCGGTGATCGGTCTGGTCTGGGACAACATACCGCTGACGGTCCTGATCCTTCTGTCGGGTCTCGGCGCGGTCGGCAACAGCGCGATGGAAGCGGCGCGCGATGTCGGCGCAAACCGGCGTCAACGGCTGTGGCACATCATCCTGCCGCAGATCACGACCTCCATTCTGGTCGCGCTCTCGTTCGCCGTGCTCGGGATCTTCTCGGCCTTCACGCTTCCCTATCTGCTGGGGCCAGCCTCGCCGGAGATGATGGGCCCCTACATGCAGCGCACCTTCCGTGATCTGAACGACCCTGTCGGCGCCGTCACGCAGGCCGTCGTCACCTTCGGCTTCTGCATCGTGTTCGGCCTGTTCTACGTGCGCTCCGTCGCCCGCAATCAGGGGAAATGAGCATGCCGCACCGGACAACACGCCCGCAGCCTTTGGACGTCCCGGGCATCCTGCTCGCCCTCGCGCTCTCGATCGTGATCGTTCTCCCGCTGCTCGTAGTCGGGGTCTGGGCCTTTACCGAGATCTGGCGCTATCCCCATGTCTTTCCGCAACAGTTCGGCCTGCGCTTCTGGGCGCAGACGCTCGGACGACCGGATGTCTGGCACGCTCTGCGGCTGAGCCTGACGCTCGCGACGGTCGTCACGCTCGCCTCCGCCGTCATCTGCCTGCCGGCCGCTTACGCCTTCGCACGGATGCGGTTCCCAGGCCGGGACATCCTGTTCTTCTCGTTTCTGGCGGGGCACGCCTTTCCACGGTTCGGGCTCCTGATGGCCATCGCCGCCATCTTCCTCCAGCTCGACCTGATCGGTACCTTCTGGGGCGTTGCCCTGATCCAGCTGGTCAACACGCTGATGTTCATGATCTGGATTCCGGTCGCGGCGTTCCAGACCGTCGACCGCCGGATGGAGGAGGCCGCGCGCGACGTGGGTGCCGGTCCGTTTCGCGTGTTCCGGTCGATCACGCTTCCCCAGGCCGCGCCCACCATCGCCGCTGCCCTTCTTCTGACCTTCGTCGGCACGTTCTACGAAACCGAAGGCGCCTGGCTGATCGGTGCGCCGGGTATTCGCACCATGCCGGTGCTGATGATCAGCTTCATCAACAACCAGATGGTCATCCAGTTCGGTGCGGTCCTGTCCGTCATGCTCTGGGTGCCCTCCTTCATCGCCCTGATGTTTGCCCGGAAGGTGATCGGCGGCAACGCGTTCGCCAAGGGGTTCGGGGGATGACGCGCACCATCACGGGACAACCAGCATGGCGACACTGAGCATTCACGCCGTTTCCAAGATCTTTGCAGGCGATACGGCGGCGGTCGACGCGGTCTCGCTCGAGATCGCCGACGGCGAACTCGTCTGCCTGCTCGGGCCTTCCGGCTCGGGCAAATCGACGCTGCTGCGCATGGTGGGCGGCTTCGAACAGCCGACCGCGGGCTCGATCGCGATCGACGGCCAGGACGTGACACGGCTGCCGCCCGAGCAGCGACCGACGGGCATGGTGTTCCAGAGTCATGCCCTCTGGTCGCACATGAACGTCTTCAACAACCTCGCCTTCGGTTTGAAACTGCGCCGGCGGCCGAAAGGCGAAATCCGCGACAGGGTCGAAGCCGTGCTCGATCTGGTGGGGTTGAAGGGGTATGATCGGCGCATGACGCACGAGCTGTCGGGCGGGCAGCAACAGCGCGTCGCGCTCGCACGCTCGCTGATCCTCGAGCCGAAGATCCTGCTGCTCGACGAACCCTTTGCCAGCCTCGACCAGCACCTGCGCGAGCGGCTGAGGGAGGAGGTGCGCGATATCCAGCTTCGCCTGAAGATCACGACGCTCTTCGTCACCCATGGGCAGGATGAGGCGCTGTCGATGGCGGATCGGATCGTCGTGATGCGCAACGGACGGACGGAGCAGACTGATCGGCCGGAGGTCGTCTACCGCAATCCCCTGACGCCCTTCGTCGCCGGTTTTATCGGCACCATGAACTTCATCGAGGGCAGGGTGGAGACGGGCCGTTTCCGGCATGCCGACTTCGCCGTCGATCTTCCCGTCGCGGATGGACCGGTGACGCTCGCGGTGCGGCCGGAGGCGCTCGATCTCGTTCCAGCGGATGGTGTGCGCCAAGCCACCGTCAATCGCGTGACGGACTTCGGCACGCACGGGCTCGTGGATCTCTCTTTGTCCGACGGCACGAGGATCAAATCCCTGGTCCGCAGGCCCGAGCCCTTTCATCCCGGCCAGGGCGTCGGGCTCAAGCCCCGTGCCTTCGCCGCCTTCCGCGACACCGTCAAGCTGTATGGGGCCATCGATGCCGAACCCGCCGATCAGCATTGAGCAGCACGGTCATCGGACCCTGCTCAAATGGCATCGCGCGCGCCGGAAGGCCTCCGATCCCGCATTCTCCCCGCGGCGCATTCTAGAAGGGATGCAGCTGGGCGCGAGTGTCGAGGTGGACCTTGTGCTCCATGCAGACCATGGCTTTGCCATTCTCCATGATCCCGACCTCCACCCGACAACGACGGGAACCGGCCGCGTCTCCGGCGCTTCCGCGCAGGACCTGCGGCGGCTTTTCCTGCGCGGAAACGACGGCGCGCCGACCCGCGATCGCGTGATGCTTCTCGATGATCTCTGCGATGTCCTCCAGACCGCGTCGGTGCATCCAGGCGCCGTGCTGCAGCTGGACCTGAAGGAAGACCGGTCCAGCCTTCCGCCTGCGGTCATCGCAAACTTCGCCCGCGCGGTGTCGCCCTTTGCTGCCGCGATGATCCTGTCGGGCGGCGACAGCGCGGCGATGGCAGCGCTGGCCGCAGCGACGCCCGGCCTCAAAATCGGCTATGACCCGACCTATCCCGGCATCCTCGACGATCTCACATCGGCAGAGGAGCACACGGCGTTCATCCGGCGTGCGCTCCGGCAGGCGCCGGATGCCGGCATGATCTATCTGGACTACGCGCTCGTGCTTGCGGCCGAGGCCCAAGGGGTCGACATGATCGGCATCGCCCATGCGGACGGCCGCCGCGTCGATGCCTGGACCATCCGATCGGTCACCCCGACCACCCTCGACGCGGTCCGACGCCTCCTCGCCCTGCGGGTCGACCAGATCACCCTGCGGGTCGACCAGATCACCACCGACGACCCCGAAGGCCTCGCCGCCGCCTTTGCGGAGGATCAGACGTAAGGGGCGGTGGGCGCGCATGTGCCTAGGGCCCAAGGACGCCGCACTGGCCAATGCAGCACGCCAATGGCTGGAGCAGGGAGACGGGGCTCTCGCGTCAGGTCCGACGCCGCGATAGGTCAGCGAGAATGGCGTGCCGCTTCGTTGCTGACTGTGTCACGTATTGTCGATGGCCTCTTCATCGCACAGGATATCGGATAAGCGCTCCATTTCCTTTTGCCGCGCCGCGGCCTTCTCGGCACCGACTTCGGCCTTGGTGCTCTTGGAGGGAATGCCCGTATAGTGGGCAAAAAACACGTCCATAACATGCTGGACGCCTGCCTCCTCGACGGAACGCATGTCGCCGCCGAAATACTTTCCACCATTCTGTGGTGCGGTGATGATCTCGAAAGACGGGAAGTAATCGATCAGCGGATCGGCATCGACAAGCGCTTGTGCCGCCACGCGCAACACCGACTTGGAGTAGACCGTCGATTGAAGAACGTGCCGAGGCTCGTAGGTGGCATTTAGAGGGACCGGCGACACCGTCAGCAAGATCCGGACGCCAGGGTTTATGGCGCGGATTCGACCGATGGCATAGTTCATGTCTTCGATCGTGTCGGTGACGGTGAAGTTCTTGAACGCATGAATGTCCGGATCGAACGTGCCGCCGGCAACGCCCGGAGCGATAGGATAGACGGCGCCATCGCGCTTATCGGCCCAGGCTTCGGTAAGGCCCATGGTGAAAACGAAGACATCGGCTTCCGTGAGGGCTTTCCGCACCGCCGCCAGATGGTAGTCGCGATCAAGATCAACTTCGCGCGCCGAGATAAACCCGTCGGGCTCAACCTGTGGGCGGAACGGATCAACAAACATACCGTCTCGACGTTGCCAGGCGGTCGAGAGGGGACTGAACGAACCAAACGCCCGGTCGATCAACTGACACAATTGTCGGGCCGTATAGATATTCCCATATCGTGCGCTGAAGGTGTCGTAATTGAAAGTACCGCCATGGGCATCGTTCCACTTGCGCCGAACGAAAAGCGAGTGTGCCTTCTCCGTCTGATGAAAATTGAACCCGCGCATCTGAATATGGCGTGCCACATGCTGCGCGAAACAGCTGCCGGCAGCGACAACCTTGTCGTCAGGACCGATCGTGAAGCGTGTCGAAGAGACAGGATCCAGCCCACCGATAAAGCCTGGCCCGAAGGACTTCTTCCAGAACTGATGGTCGGGCAGGTCAATATAGGGATGGTGTTTCATGAGAGCGCCCCGTGAATTTGTTCAAGTCTTTCAATGACCTTGTGGCCGTACAAGGCATTCGCATGGGTGGGGTCGCGGTAGCGGTATTCGGGCGCGATAAAGCCATCCGGCGACGTCGCTTCCGGTAGGAAAGGAAAGAAGTCCATGTCCAGTTCTTTGGCCACGTCAGCATAAACTTGGCTCTGCAGCTTCCAGAGCTTGCGGCGAATGGGAGCCGGGGTGAGTCCGCTGGCCTCGATCGGCTCGCGAAACGTGCTCGGAAACTGATGGATATGCTCGTCGTCGTTTGGCGGCGGCGGCTCCATCATCAGAACCTTCCCGCTTGCCAACGGTCGCAATATACGTGCAGCATCAAGCCGGTAGCGGACGTTGTTGTTTACATTCCGCTTGATCTGCTGGAACGGGATGATACGCCGGCTCTCATCGACGTCTTCATCGAAGCCGGGATAGATAAAATCGAATTTTTCCGGGTGTTCGGCGATACCGACCGAGTTGTACCAGTTTCCCCAGAGAGCAAGAACCGCCAGTTTTACTTGAAATCTGGGCCGGAAGAATTCAATATTGGGCTGCTCCCCAACGAAAACTTCGCTGTCAATTTTAGGATTGATGCGCACCAGATCGAATTTCAGTGATCCCTTGTAAGTCTTTAGAGCCATGGCGATCGCATCTGTATTGCTCATGCCTGTAATGAAAATGTCAGCCTGCACGCGTCCCGCCTCTATCTACTTCAAGGGGTCGGAAGATATCGGCTAAATGCACAGCCGACAAGGCGTGCTGCAACTGCCGGGTCATCATCATCAGCGCCCGACAAGCAAAAGGATCAGGCCGCATTCGGAAATTCCGCGCGGTCGGTGGCGTGCCGTCGGCGTGCTGTCCGAAAGGCCTGTCCACCAAGACGGTGAGCATCATCCCAGCGTGCCCTTTGGGCATGCGACGGCCGACCATCCAGGACGGACGGCATCGGCTGGATGAGCCGGAGCGGATCTTCGAAATCACACATGACCGACGCTCCCTCGCGGCCAAGTCCGGCGACCGGAACGCCGTTGTCGCCCTCCACGAAAGCGACGCCTTTGGGCGCCGGAAAACGCCGGGGCCCATGCTCCGCTCTGCCCGGCCGATCAGGATCGCGGAAACCGCTGATCATGCACGGGTCCGCGCTCAGGGATCAAAATCGTTCGTCAGCAGGTCGCTCACGACGACGGTTGGCTGATCAGACGCGCCGCCCTGATTTTGCATCGAACAGATGCACGGCGCCCCGAAGAAGCGAGACTGTCTGCCGGCTTCCAACGTCGAATTGCGGACGCTCTCGCAAGACGGCCGTGATGTGCTGGCCGTTGGCGGTCAGTTCGATGAAGGTTTCGGAGCCTGTCGGCTCGATATTCTCGACCAGTGCCTGCATGCCCTCGCCAGTGCCGATGCTGATTTCCTCCGGTCGCTTACCGATCAGAAGCGGCTGACCGTCTTGGGCGCCTGCCGGAGCAGCAAGGCCGGTTGGAACGCCACCCTCTAGGACAAGCGCGCCGCCTTGTGCGGTGGCGGCGAAGAGGTTCATGGCAGGCGATCCGATGAATTGGGCGACGAATGCATTGGCAGGGCGATCGTAAAGCTCCAGCGGAGTGCCGATCTGCTCGATCCTGCCGGCCTGCATCACGACGATCCGATCCGCCATCGTCATGGCCTCGACCTGGTCGTGTGTGACGTAGACCATTGTCGTGCCCAGCCGACGATGAAGTCTTTTGATCTCGCCGCGCATCTGCACGCGCAGCTTCGCGTCGAGATTGGACAACGGTTCGTCGAACAGGAAGACTTGCGGGTTGCGAACGATGGATCGTCCCATGGCCACCCGCTGACGCTGACCGCCGGAAAGCGCTTTCGGCTTGCGCTGCAGCAGGGGCTGGAGGCCAAGGATCTCGGCGGCCTCCCGAACTTTCCTCTGCTTCTCTTCCTTACTGGCTCCAGCGAGGGTCAGCGAGAAGGCCATGTTTTCCTCGACCGTCATGTGCGGGTAGAGGGCGTAGTTCTGGAACACCATGGAAATGTCCCGGCTTTTGGGCGGCAGCGTGTTGACGACCTTGTCCCCGATGGAGATCGTCCCGCCCGAAATCTCCTCAAGCCCCGCAATCATGCGGAGCAAGGTGGATTTTCCACATCCCGATGGGCCGACCAGAACAACGAACTCTCCGTCCCCGATGGCCGCGTCGATACCGTGAATGACTTCGACACTGCCGTATTGCTTGATGATCTTGTCGATCGTGACGCTCGCCATACTGTTCTCCTACGCTGCACAGATACGGATCGTGGTGGCGGAGAGCGCACCTTCATGGATGATCAGGCCGGCAGCGCCGTTCGCAAACGTGGCGTCGCTGGCCTTGACCACGATGTCCCCGACCGTCGCAGTCAGCGCCTCTCCGCGCGCAGCGAAGCGCAGGGAAAACGGCGTCTCGAAGCCAATCGACAGCGGCGTGGAGGCCAGAATCGTCTCCACGTCGTCCTTGCGGCATACGATCTGCAACTGACCCTCGCGCGTGAGCAAGGCGGCGTAGTAGCGTCGCTGTCCCTGTGCCCGCATCACCACTCCACCATGGTCGCTGAGATGCAGCATCAGGTCAGCTTCGATCACGTAATCGGTCCAGTCGCGCGAGCCTTGGAGAATAAGGCCTTCTCCACGGTTCTGGCTGATGCGGAAGTCTTGAGGGAAATGCTTGGAGAAGAAGTGTACGTTGCTAACCCAGGCGCGCCGCCAGAAGTCGCCGGCCCCCTCCGGGCGCCGGAACGTGACGTCCGGGCACCCGTCCCAGGTGAGAGTATCCACGAACACTGTGCCGTTGGCACGGCCCTCGGGAGACGTCAGGACAACGCCGACTTCGGCGATCGGCTGATGGCCTGTTTCCTGAACGCGAACGTCGAGGGAAACGGTTTGCCCGGGGTGAAGAAGCTTGCCGGTGGGCATGTCGATGTCCACGAGGGCGTCGCTTGCATCGTAATGGCGGATGCGCAGTTTTGCCTCAACAGAGCCGATATTGTCTGGTGATGCCGTCACTGTGGCGCGGAGTGTCTGGCCAGCATGGATCCGCGGGCTCGCCATCAGGTCGTAGGTCCGCATCTTCGTCACCTCGAGAGGCATGAAGACCGGTGTGGTGGCAGCGGCTTCACGGCCGGGCGCCAAGGCCGCGTAGGAAATGGAGAGGGCAGATCCGTTGCCCGTCACTTTGACACCTTCCAGCGCCGCCTGGGCCGGCTGCGCGCGGAAGCCCTGAACGGACCCCGGGAGGGAGAAGTGGAACTTCGCGCCGTTCTTGGGTGCGGGCTCAGCGCCTTCTCCGGCAAGTCTCCGGCCGAGATTCGCAAGCCACAGCGCGATATCGACGGCATCGGTGACGGAACGACCGCCGTCCGCCGTAGAGACGTATAGTCGATCGGCGATGGGCCCGCGCCAATCAGGCCCGGCCTCGAGACCGTCCAGACCCAGCATGATTCCGTGCAGGCAACCGAGATTTCCGGCATTGCAGTCCGTGTCCCAGCCGGATGTGTTCACGATCATCTGTCCACGCTGGAAGTCGTGTGGCGCATGCAGCAACGCCATGATCATCAAGGCATGGTTCGGGACCACGTGGCAATTGCCCGGGTACTTGTCGTAGCCGTAATGGTCCTCGATTTTCTGGCGGGTGGCTTCCCAGTCCTCGTTTCCGGACGTCCACTGCCGAAGGTCGGCAATGAGCCGCGCGATCAGGCTGTCTGCAGGAATATAGGCAAGTCCGGTGTCCAGCAAATGGTTCACGTCGCGGCTCATGAAGGCTTCCGCCTCCATGACGGCCCAGAGAACAGCCGCATTCACAGCTTCGCCGTCATGGCTGACGGAGCCGGCAGCACGGGCGAGCTTGGCAGCCTGCGCCGGATTGCCGGGGGAGACGAGGGCCCAGCCGTCGATGAAGATCTGAGCGCCAATCTGCTCGGCGACTGTTGCACCGTTGGTCGCGATGGATCCGGAGGCGGGCGCTGGGATGCCGCGCTTCAGGTTGAGCCAGGCGGTGTGCTCGGTCGAGTTGCCAGCGCCTCCCCACCAGAGAATGGAGCGCTCCTCGATGATATAGTTGAGCCACGCCTTGCCGATATCCTCGGCCGAGAGATCAGGGGAAATTCCATAGTCGTCGAGAGCGCGGGGAAAGGCAAACGTACCCGCCACGTCATCGTCCGTCACCACCAGCGGATCTCCGAGACGGTCGTGGACATAATATGTGATGGGTCCGAGCTTCTCGAGAATGTCCTTGTAGCGCCAGTTTTCGAATGGCCGGCCGAGGTAGACGCCGATCAGCTTGCCGAGGACGCCGGCATAGACGCGGTTCGTGTAGTCTGCGGGAATGGGCATGCGCTGTTCCTTGTTAACCCTTCACGGAGCCGCCGGCCATTCCTTCAATGAAATGGCGCTGCAGCAGGACGAAGAGGAGGATGATGGGGAGAACGATGATGAGGGCTGCGGCCATGATCTCACCCCAGTCGGAGGAGTACTGGCCGGACAGTAGGAAGAAGGAGACCACCGCCGTGAGACGGTCCTGGCCCTGTAGAAACGTTGTGGCAATGAGGAACTCGTTCCAGGAGTAGAGCCCAATGATAAGGGCAACGGTCAGGATGCCGGGCGAAACGATGGGCAAGAACACACGGTAGAAGACCTGCCAGTGTGTCGCGCCGTCGATGAGGGCGGCCTCCTCGAGTTCCTTGGGAACGGCCAGAAAATAGGTGCGCATCAGCATGATGGCGAAAGGCGAATAGACCGCGGTATAAATGAAGGCGACTGCCACCGGGTTGTTGATGAGGCCCAGGCGCGCGAACCCGAAATAGAGCGGGAAGAGAAACAGCTGGATCGGTGCCGTCGTGCTGGCCAGAAGATAGAACGTCAGGATCTTCCAGCGCTTGATCTTGCGCCGTGCAAGGACATAGGCGGTCAGCGATCCTGTCGTGCAGACGAGCACGATCGTAAGACCGGTCAGCACGGCGGAGTTCAGCAGCGTCCGGCCGAAATTTGCGTCGCTCCAGGCCCGCGTGAAGTTGTCCCAGCGGATCACGGAGGGCAAGGCGAGCGGATTTTGAATGATTTCGGCGGAGGGTTTCAGCGCGTTGAGAACGGTGAGCGCGATGGGGAAAAGCGTGACGATGAGGAGCACGGACAGCGTGATGTAGACAATCGCGAACGTCAGGCGGCTTTCAGAGAAGGACATTATTCAAGCTCCCCGGCCTGAGCGCGGATGTAGAAGATCGTCGCCGCCAGTCCGAACAGGCTGATGACCACGGAGATCGCTGCCGCCTTGCCGACGGCGAGATCATAAAAGGCAGAGCGATATGCGAAGGTGGACAGCACTTCGGAGGAGAAGGCCGGTCCACCCTGGGTGAGGATGTAGACAAAGTCGAAGACGAGAAACGACCAGATCACGGTCATGATCATCATCAGAACGATGGTAGGCATGATGCCGGGAAGAAGCACATAGCGAATGGTCTGGAGGAAGGTCGCCCCTTCGATGCGGGCGGCTTCGATCTGCTCTACGGGCACCTGCCGGAGGGCTGCGAAGAAAATGACACAGAGAAAACCCCACCAGTGCCAGAGATCGACCACGGCGATGCCGTAGAGGGCGCTGCCGGTTTCGGTCAGAGGATTAGCGACGTCCAGACCCAGGCGCTGCAGCATGCCGGTGATCCCGGTCACGGGCGAGTAGATCATGCCCTGCCAAACCCGCCCGGTAATGGCGGTCGCGATAATGACAGGAAGGAAGTAGACGACCTGGAAAAAGCTTGAGCCACGGCGCGCGACGAGCATCATGGTCGCCGCCAGAAGACCCATGGCGATGGGCACCGTCAGGAAGATCAACGTCCAGATGATGTTGTTGCCGAGCGCGGTCCAGAAGACGCTGTCGTCCCACAACGCGCGAAAATTATCGAGCCCGACGAACAAAGGGTCGCTGATGCCGTCCCACTCAAAGAAGGCGAGCAAGACGGTCAAAAGCGCAGGAATGGCTATGATGACGACATTGATCAGCAATGTCGGCAAGACATAAAGGCGATGCATGACGTACCTTTCGAAAACAGGCTTGTCCTTGATCAAGGGGACAACGTCTTCTCCCGCGGGCGAAGACCAAGCGGGAGCGAACGACGCCGCTCCCGCCATCGATTGATCAGCGCGCTGGAACGGCAGGCGTCTTCTTGGCCTTCAGTTCCTTCTGGAAGGAGGCATCGAGCTTCGTCAGGAAATCAGCGGTCGAAATCTTGTTCAGCCAGACTTCTTCGATGCCGTTGATGAGGTAGCTGTCGGTTGCGGGGGGAAGGAATGTCCAGGTCGTGTAGCCATATTTGCCGTCGTTGACGGCCGACGAGAGGCCCTTCATGGTTTCCGTGAACAGCGGCGTGACGTCGCTTGCCATCTTGACGCTGGAAATATCCTTCAACGGGATATTCCACTCGCCTTGCCAGGCAGAGTTCATCGTCCCGTACACCTCGGGCGAGAAGACGAAGTCGATGGCTGCCGCCGCACCGTCGGGATTCTTGGCTTTGGCCGCGACAGAGAAGGTGGACCCGATGCCGAGCGGGAAGACCGGGTCGCCCGTGAGGCTCGGGAAGCCGACGAAACCGGCCTCGGAGCCGGCCTTCTTGCCGTAGGTCGCGACGTTCTGGAACTGCCACGTGCCCGTCGGCATCATGCCGGCCTTGCCGGAGGCCATCATGTCGGCTGTCTGCTCGCTGCTCGTCAACGAGAAGTAATTCTTGCCGAAGTAACCCTTCTGCCACCAGCCATTGAGCCGGTCGATCGCTTTGGCAAACGGCTCGGCCGTCCAGGGCATCTCGCCGCGCAAAGCCTTGTTGAGATTGTCCGGGCCGGCGACGGAGTTGAGTGCCAGCGTCACGAACCACTCGTTGGCGCCGCGCCAATCCGCATTGCCCGCCGCAAAGGGCGTGATGCCATTCTTCAGCAAGGCATCGGCCACCGACTCGAGCTCGTCGAGCGTCTTGGGCGGCTGCAGATTTTTCTCTGCGAACAGTGTCTTGTTGTAGAACAATCCGACCGTTTCATAGGTTTTCGGCAATGCATAGAGCTTGCCGTTGTATTCCCCCATCTTCAGGAACACGGGCAGGATCCTGTCCTGCCATTTGTATTTTGCGGCATAGTCATCAAGCGGCAGGAGCTGACCCGACTGGGCCATGGGCGCGACATAGCTCGGTCCCGCCGTGTACACCATATCCGGGCCGTTCCCCGACAGCATCGCGACCCTTAGTTGCTTGTCGAGTTCGGAACCCCGGTAGTCGACCACAAGGCTCTCATCGGGGTGCGCCTTGCCGAAGGGTTCGACGATGTTTTGCTGGATCAGTTTCTGCTGGTCCGGCGTTGCCTGTTCGTACCACCAGGACACCTTGTCCTGCGCGGACGCGACCTGCGCCAGGCTGGCAATCACGGCGGTCGCGGTCAAAAGCTTTAATGTGGTCATTTGCATTCCTCCCTTGATCAGTCTCAGTGTTCGTCGTCCGTCCATGCGGCTACGGACGCGCGAATGACGAGTTCGTACGGCATTTCCTCCGCCCGTCCGGGCGCCTTGGCATCTCCACCCAGCCTCTCGAGCAGACGGTTGGCCGCATGTTCGCCGATGCGGCGTTGAAACTGTGCGACAGTCGTCAAGGCCGGCGTGACGAGCGCTGCAGCCGGAATATCGTCGAAGCCGGCAACGGAAACGTCCTTCGGCACCGACAGGCCGCGTGCCGTGAGGCTCTGGATGACGCCGATCGCCATAAGGTCGTTGGCCGCAATGATGGCACTGACCGAGCGCCCTGTTTCCAAAAGGCCATCGGCAGCCTCCCGCCCGGCCTCCAGCGTGAAATGCGCCGCCTCGAGCACGATCGGCGAGGCTTCCCGCGTCGCCATCGCCTCGAGATATCCCTGAAGGCGAACCTGCTGCGGCCCGCCCGGTGCCGCGATCATTGCAATCGATCGATGGCCAAGGTCAAGAAGATGCAGCGTCAGCGCACGGGCGGCGGCAACATTGTCGATGAACAGGTCGTCGATCGGCAAGGCTCCGCCAGCCTTGCGACTGACCTCGATGCGCACCACGGGGACGCCGGCCTTGCCGAGCGGCGCCAGATCCCGCGCCGTGGTTTTGAAGAACACGCCAATAACGCCGTCGAACCGGCCCTGCTGTGCGGCTAGGACGACCTGCCGTTCATTGGCGGACTCGCCCTCTGTGTCGATGGTCACGACTTCGTATCCCGCAGCCCTGGCGATCTTCTGCACGGCCACGACGAGCAAGGGATAGAAGGGATTGGAAAGATCCGGCACCACGCAGGCGATGACATAGGTTCGTTTGGTGCGAAGTGCCTGTGCAAAACGATTGGGCTGGTAGCCGAGCGCGGCAACGGCCGCTTCGATCCGCTCGGCGGTTTCAAGGGCGACCTTGTCGCGACCGCCGTTGAGAACGAGCGAAACGGTCGCTTGGGCGACACCTGCGCGTTCAGCCACCATTTTTTGCGTAATTTGGGCCACGATATCACCAATTGATACGTAACAGTGATATGCTGATACGTATCAATCGGTCAAGCCGTTCTCATTATGGATGAGAAAAACTTCTGCCGTTTTCACATTCACAATTATTTAAGGGCTGTAAAACGCTCTCACGCCGCTGCCCACACCCAGGCCCATCCCTCGTGCAGGGTGGCTTCGGCCAAACCCGATACGCTTCATCCATCTGGCTCGAACGGTTCTCGATTGCAGGCGTTTGAAACACTCGGTAAGCAAAAATGGACGGATGACCGAATACGGTTCATGTGTTCGCAGAGTTTCCGGGCAATCGAGTACAACGAAAAGAATGAAAAATGGCGCGCGTTTTGATAGCAAGGCCGAGACTGGATTGTTCCTTTAAAATCGGGACGGTTCCAGACATAGAAGGGCCTCCGTCCAATGGTGTCCTGGCATTGTTCGGACGCTTCATCGACGGCTTGGAGACTTACTTTTCCGGTCATGGTTGGGAGGTCACATCGGACAAGAGACCTCTTTGGCAATTCGAACTTGCCGATATGCAACGAGCAGCGCAATCCTACGATCTGGTCTTCTTTCCGCACAAATTAGCGCGTCAGTTTCCGATCGGTCAAAATGCGCTGTTCTACAAGACGACCGCTATCCCAGAATTCCTGACCGTCGACCCGCAGGGCTGGGGTGCTTCGTTGTCGTTTCTTCCGGTCAAACCTGCGCCGGCGACCGGCGCCTTGGCGTTTTATCAAAGGCTGCAGGAAAGGATCAGGGAAAATAGCTCGGTGTTCCAGCAGCCGGTCCAGGTCCCGGTTCCCTGTGATGACGGATACCTTTTGTTCATCTGTCAGTTGCCGCATGATGAAACCATCCAGTTCCATTCCACTGTAACAGTGGAGCAGGCGCTCGCCGTTGTCGTTGCATATGCTGAGAAGAAGCAACAGCGCTTGCTGGTGAAAGGGCATCCCGCAAACCGAAAGGCGATGGTTAGATTCAGGGAAATGGCAGAGGCCAGCGACACGGCCCAGTGGATCGAGGATGCATCCATCCACACCTGTCTGGCCGGGGCCAGTCGCGTCTTCATGGTCAATTCCGGCGTTGGTTTCGAAGCCATGCTCCATGGAAAGACCGTGGTGCACTTTGGCGACGCGGAGTATTCAAACGTGCATCTTCGCTGCGAGCCGAGTGTCGAGGCGATCGGAGCTTTGGAAAACCAAAGCGTCAGCCAGGAAGAGATGGCTTCATTTCTCTACCAGTTCTTTCAGAAAACGATCCGATACGACGATATGGAGAGCTATCACACGGTTCTTGGCAAATATGTCGGTGCCTGAAACGGCAACGTGACCTCTCCCAGTACGCCAATTTCGGTTACCCCAGACTGCCGGCAAACTGTTCCGGCCAGTGATCGCGCGCGGCGAGAGCCGTCACGAAATCGATAAAGACGCGGGTCTTTGCAGGAAGCTGTGATCGGCTCGCATAATACACCGAAATCGCGCCGGCATCGGAATACCACTGCGGCAGCAGCCGGACCAGACGCCCGGCCTCCAGGTGGGGTTGTGCGTCTGCCTTCGCAACCAGCGCGACTCCGACACCCAGAACGGCAGCACTGAGCATGGCAGCGGGATCGTCGACGACCAGAGTTCCGGACACATCGGCGACCATGTGACGACCCGCCGCGTCGCGCATCGTCCATTGTCGAATGCGACCACTCTGCCTCAGGCGCATCACGATGCTGTTCATGGCCTTCAGCCCGGTCGGGTCAAGCGGCGGCACGCGGCCTGCCATGTAGCGCGGCGCGGCCACCACGATGATGTGCGCCGGAGCGAGGGTTCGGGTGACAATGCCCGGGTTGAGGTCAAACCCTCCACCGATTGCTGCATCATAACCATCTACGATCAGGTCGACAGGCCTGGGGTCGAAATGAAATTCCGGCATCACACCCGGATAGAGCTCCAGGAACTCCGGCAGATGGGGAAGAATGTGCAGAACGCCGAGGGTGGGCGGCAGGCTGACCTTGAGCACACCCGTCGGCTCACCCTGCACAGCCGCACCTCCGATCGCGGCCTGTATGGTCTCGAGGCTATCGGCGAGCGCCGATCTGAAGCTTTCGCCCGCTTCGGTGAGAACCAGCTTTCGCGTCGAGCGATGGAACAGCCGGATACCGAGGTTGCGTTCCAGCATGGCGACGTTGCGGCTGACGGCGGCTGGGGTCAGCGACATGCGTCTGGCCGCTTCCGAGAAGCTGCCATGCTCGGCGCTGCGGATAAAGGATTCTAGGTTCGCCAGTGTTTCCATCGCCACGACTTTCAAATGATCGTTGAAGATATAACAAGCCAATACCGGCTAATCAAAGAGAATTGGATCGTCCATATCTGTGTCATCAAAGGTCGTAGGAGCAGACAGATGACACGGAATTCTCAGCCACTTCTCGGCAAGGCGGCGCTTGTTACGGGCGGGTCGCGGGGCATCGGCGCGGCGATCGTCAAGCGCCTGGCTCAGGACGGAGCGGACGTGGTGTTCAGCTATTCAACCTCTGGCGAAAAGGCAGAGGAGATTGTGCGCGAGGTGGAATCCCTCGGGCGTCGGTCTCGGGCAATCAAGGCGGATCAGGCCAAGGCGCCGGAGGTCGCAGACCTTGTGCGACAGGCGCATGAGACGTTCGGCCGGCTGGACATCCTGGTCAATTCGGCCGGTGTCTTCGTCACCGGCGGAGTTGGCGACCCGAATGCAGACGTTGCGGCGTTCGATCGGCAGCTCGACATCAATGTCAAGGGTGTCGCGGCCGCTGTCCGCGCCGCCGTTCCTGTGATGGCGGACGGTGGGCGGATTATCTCGATCGGGACAACGGGCGCGGTCCACATTCCCTTTCCGGGTGCGGCCGACTACATCGCGACAAAGGCTGCCGTGGGCGCCTATACGCGCGGCTGGGCCCGTGATCTCGGCCCGCGCAACATTACCGTCAATCTCGTTCAGCCCGGTGCGATCGACACCGACATGAACCCGGCAAGCGGCCCCTTTGCAGAGACTTTGAAGGGACTTGCGGCGCTTGGGCGCTACGGCAAGCCCGACGACATCGCCGCCGCAGTCGCATTTCTCGCCGGCCCGGACGCCAGCTACATCACCGGCGCCACCCTCAACGTCGATGGCGGCCAGACAGCCTGATCGACCCTTCTCAACAAGGAGACACATCCCATGACATCCATCGGAATCATCGGCGCGGGAAACATCGGTCGCGCCATCGCCAGCTTGCTCGCAAGGAAGGGCATCGCCGCCACGCTTTCCAACAGCCGTAACCCGGAAGCGCTTGCCGAACTGGTCGCCTCGCTCGGCCCGTCGATCACCGCCGGCTCGCGCGAGGAAGCCGCATCAAAGGACATCGTCTTCATCGCCGTCAATTGGTCGAAGCTTCCTGCGGCGACGGCCGGTCTGCCCGATTGGAACGGCCGGATCGTCGTCGACACCAACAATGCGATCGAAGCGCCACTGTTCCAGCCCGTAGACCTCGGCGGCCGCACGTCGTCGGATGTCTTTGCGGACATGGTTCGGGGCGCGCGGGTCGTGAAGGCCTTCAACCATCTCTCCGCCGCCGTGCTTAGCAGTGACCCGACCAGCGAAGGCGGCAAGCGCGTGCTGTTCTATTCCGGCGACGATGCACATGCCAAGGCGGAGATCGGCGCTCTGATCGACCGTCTGGACTTTTTCGGCATCGATCTTGGTGACCTCGCCATGGGGAGCCGCCTCGTGCAGTTTCCGGGCGGTCCGCTGCCGGCGCACAACCTCGTGAAATTCAGCTAAGGTCTTATCATCGTCCGCGCCGCCGATCAGCAACGCGCTAGGAGCCCGCTATGTCCACCACAGCCATCGAGACAGCACAAACGTTCTTCGACCACTGGAGCGCCAATCGGATCGACGAGGCCATCGCCCTGCTTGCCGAGGACGTCCTCTACGACAACGTGCCCTTTCCCGATATCACCGGCCGCGAGAACGTTCGAAAATTTCACCGCGATTTCGGCATCGGCACCACGTTTACGGTCGACTGGAAGGTGGTGCAGATCGCAGCGTCCGGAAATGTCGTGCTGAACGAGCGGATCGACATTTTCCTCCACGAAAGCGGCGGACGGATCACGCTGCCCGTCATGGGGACAGTGACCGTCGAGAACGGCATGATCACGGTCTGGCGTGACTATTTCGATCCGGCCGACTTCGAGCGGCAGTTGAACCAGATCAAAAAGTAGTCGGACGAAAACCGCCCACGACAGGTCGCGGTGGCCAGACGCGGACCGGAACAGCAACCGGTGCCGGGATGTCCGCTATCCCCTTCGGCAAGCCGGAAGGGACAGTCGGCTCCCGACCCCGCTTGGTCATCCCCCCATGCATGGCAGCAGGCGTGCACCGGACGGAACCCCTTTCCAAAGACGCAAGTGGATCCGTTGAATAGCACCGGATCGCTGCCGCGTCGGCTTCGCGCTCGATGCGGGCCCAGCAACGTCGTCAACGACGATCGCGCGTCTCGTCATAGCGTAGGGTAGCGGCCTCGACCTTCTCGCCGTTGGCTGCTGCCCACGCGCACAATGCCTCGAACGGCTGCCGCAGCGAATGACCGAGGGGCGTGATCGCATATTCGACGCCAATCGGCTGCGTCGGGAGGACTGTTCTCGTCACGAGGCCGTTCCGCTCGAGCCGTTTCAAGGCGTCGGCCAGAGCCTTGTGCGTGATCCCGTCGAGACGCCGCTTGATTTCGTTGAAGCGCGCGGGTTGTGGACAGATGACCGTCAGGATCAGGATCGTCCATTTGTCAGCGATCTTATCGAGCACCGGGCGCACGAGGGGCATGTCGCAAAGCGCGCGGTGAGAGAGGGCTTCCAGGTCGGTATACTCATCCATATCTAGGCTACTCCAGGTGCGTAATTGATATCAGATATCCAACGTATATCATCCCCGGACCATTCGGTGAAAGGGATTTACGATGGATCGCATGAAGAACAAGATTGCATTGGTTGTCGGCGGCGCGAAGGGGATCGGGCTGGCGATTGCCGAGCGGCTGTCGGCAGAAGGCGCACAAGTCGTCATCACCAGTCGGAAAAGGGATGACGCTGAAAAGGCGGCCAGAGACATTGGCAATGGCGCGGTCGGTCTTGCTGCTGATGCAAGCTCTCCGGAAGATATGGTCGTCGTCGTCGAAAAAGTGCGCCAGGCATACGACCGGATCGACGCGCTTGTTTTGAATGCAGGGCTTTCCGAGCCTTCGCAGATCGCGGAGATAACACCGGAGCATTTCGACCGCCACTTCGACGTCAACGTGCGGGGGATGGTGTTCGGCCTCCAGGCAGCTCTTCCCGCAATGACGGACGGCGGCTCGGTCGTCCTCATCGGCTCCATCGCTGGGAGTGCGGGATATGCGGCTTACGGCACCTACTGCGCCACCAAAGCGGCCGTGCGATCCTACGCGCGGACTTGGACGACCGAACTTGCACCCAGAGGCATTCGGGTCAATGTCGTTGCACCGGGTCCCACGGATACGGACATGATGGCTGCCGTTGCTGAAGAGACGCGCGCAGCCATTGTTGCTCCCATTCCCATGGGTCGTATGGCACGGCCGTCAGAGGTCGCCGCCGCCGCACTGTTCCTGTTGAGCGATGACGCGAGCTACATCGCCGGGGCTGAACTCTGCGTGGACGGAGGCCTGCGGCAGGTCTGAGGAGCCAGCGAAACGCTGTACCCGCTCCCGCATCGGTCGGGTACAGCAAAACGCAGGCGGTAAAACGTGAACACGGAAGCGCCTTCACAACAGTGGCGTGTCGCTCGTGCGCCTTCGAAGCGGACATGACCGGACGGAACCCGCGCAACACGGGCAGCAAGACCGGCGGCAAGACCGGGCGGTCGGGGTCAGGGTATCCGGGAGAAATAGCCCGGCGTGACGCCAACATGCCGGGTGAATGCAACGCTGAACGCGCTGGCGGAGGCATAGCCGATCCGTGTTGCGATCTCGACCAGCGGCGCCTCGCGCCGCACCAGCAGGTCCTTTGCAAGCGCCATGCGCCAGCCCGTCACATATTCCATCGGAGCGACGCCAACCTGCCGTCGGAAGCGATCGAAGAAGGCCGACCGAGACATGGCGGAGGTCTTTGCCAGGTCTTCAACGGACACACCGCCGCTCGGGTCCTGATGAATGCGTCGCAGCGCAGGCGCCAGGCGAAGGTCGGAAAGTCCGCGCAACAGGCCGGGAGATGTCTTTGCGCCTTCTGCACGCCGCAGCGCGTCGATGAAGAGAACTTCCAGCAACCGGCTCAGGATCATCTCCCGCGCCGCAAGTCCTCCGACCATCTCGGCGTGGATCATCCTGACGAGATCCGTAAGCCGCTGTTCGCCTTGGGCGTGGACGATGTCCGGCAGCAGCGCGCTCAGCAACTGCTTGTCGTTCGCCAGAAAGGAACAATGACCCACCATCGCCGTGACGTCGGCCGGCGCGTCTGGATTGCCAAGGCGGAAGACGCCAGGGCTGGTCTCCAGCCGTTGCGGTGTTGTGCCCGGCGGCGGCGGTCTGAGGCTGCTCATGGTGAATGCGTGGATTTGCGGCACAAGCACGAAATCACCAGGCTCGAGGACGATCGGCGGTCTCCCTGCGATCGTCAGCAAGCAGCGCCCTTCCACCATCGCACAATAGAACGGATGACCGAGGTCGCGACGCTCGACCCACCACGCCCCGCCGGCCGTAACCAGCTTGGCGATCGACGGCACAGGCTTGAGCAAGGCGACGATCTCGGCGAGTGGATCGGACATATCTGGACTTTCGCGAAACAGATGCGGACACACAGATATAGATCGTCCTTCAGCCTTCGTCCATCTTGGCGGTGTACAAGGAGACCTACAGATGACCACGAACAATCTTATCGATGTCTCGCGCCGTATCCCGGCGCCCGACGGAGCCCTCACAATCGCCTATTCGCCGATCCGCCTCGACATGGAGGGACGGCCGCCTCTGGAACTGCGCTTGACGGCACCCGCAGAGGGCGACCGCCTCCCCATCGTCATTCTGTCGCACGGGTTCGGACCGTCATTCTACGTACCGTCAAAGGACGGCTACGCGCACCTGGCACAGTTCTGGGCGGAGCGCGGCTTCGCCGTCCTTCAGCCCACCCACGCAAGCTCCCGCGTCGGCGGCCTGTCTGGAGACGCCGAAGGCGCGCCGTTCTTCTGGCGCGAGCGCGTCGCTGAGATACGGGCCGTCATCGACCGGCTGTCGGAGATCGAAGAGCAAGCGTCGGCTGTCTCGGGGCGGCTTGATCATGACCGCATCGCGGCAGCAGGACATTCCCTCGGTGGCCATACCGTAAGCCTGCTCCTGGGTGCACGACTTCACGGAGAAATGTTTGGCGATCCGCGCGTCAAAGCCGGGGTTCTCCTCACCGCGCCCGGGAGAGGTGGAAAGGATCTGACGGAAGAAAACGCCGCGCGCTTCCCCTTTTTCGACCTCGACTTCTCACACCTGACGACGCCGACCCTGGTCGTCTGCGGGGCAGATGACAACCCCCGTTTCACGCCCCGTGGCCCGGAGTGGCACGCCGATGCCTATCATGACGCGGTCGGGACGCATGCCCTTCTGACGCTTCAAGGCGTCGGCCACGGCCTTGGCGGCATTGCCGGGCTCGACGCCAAGGAGACGGAGATCGAGGTGCCGGATGCGCTCGAGGCGACGAAGCGCATGACGCTGTCTTGGCTGAGAACTGCGCTTGGCGACGACCCGAATGCCTGGTCCTCGGCATGTACGGCGTTGAAGGGCCCGGCCAGCAGCCTTGGAGCCGTCGTCGAGAAGTAATCGGAGATGAAAGGCCGGGGGATGAGCGACGCTTCCGGCAGGCATCAGAGTGTCGGTATCAGAGTGTCGGTATCAGAGTATCATGGAGGCGGAAGCGAGACGTCGCTTCCGCTTCATTCGCTCTCCATGGCGCGGTTCTCCGGAACCGTCACGCCCGATATTATTGCGCAGAATGTCAGGGCCTTTTATCGCAGTGACGCAAGGGGCGAACGCGCAGAATGGCCCATGATGTCAGAATGTCGGCTCTGGCCTGGACTTTTTTCGACAAAACATCTGGTGCCTGTCGAAATACATCGATCCCGCCGCACACTATGATGAGCGGTTACGAACACGCTCACCCATCAACGGGCCGTCGATCGACGGTCATACGGATCGAAGGGCGATACCAATGCATTACATGCTGCAATTCTACGAAAACCCAGAAGAACGAGGCAAACATCACGATCCCGAGCGGGTCGAGGCCTATTTCGCGGGTTGGACCGCCTTTATCGGCACGCTTGCGCAATCCGGGGCCATGGTCAGCGGCAACGGGCTGTTGCCGCCCGATACCGCGACAACGCTGCGCGTCAAGAACGGCACGCGACAGGTCGTCGCCGGCCCCTTCTCCGACAACCAGGAAAACCTGGGAGGCTATGTCATCCTTGATGTGCCCGATCTAGACGCAGCGCTTGAATGGGCTGCACGGGTACCCTGCGTGACGGCCGGGTCTGTCGAAATCCGCCCGATCCTGCCACCGCCCGGCGCCTGACAGGCGACGCGCGCAGCGCTGCCGCCGCACAGTTGATTCTCACGGTTTGCGGGTCTTGTTGTACACTGCACGCGGTTTCGCCATGCGCACGCCCCAGCCATCAACAGGTCGTCAACCAACAATCATCTTCAGAAAGAAGGCTATTTCAATGCACTACATGCTGCAATTTCGCGAAACTCCCGAAGAAAGGCGCAAACCCAATGATCCCGCGCAGGTCGGTCCCTATTGGGGTGGCTGGCAAGCCTACATAGGGGCACTCGCACAATCCGGCGTAATGATCGGCGGAAACGTGCTGCGCCCGCCCGAGACCGCAACGACGGTGCGGGTCGAGAATGGCACCCGGAATGTCGTCGATGGCCCATTCGCTGATACCAAGGAGCAACTGGCCGGATTTGTCGTCCTCGACGTGCCCGATCTTGATACAGCCCTCGAATGGGCTGCGCGGGCGCCGTGCGCAACGGGCGGCTCGGTGGAGGTTCGCGCCGTGCTTCCACCGCCGGCCTCCTGATGGACGAGACGCGCCGCGATACCGCCGCGCAAGCGACGCTTGCGGCACGCGAGTCCTACGGCAAGCTGCTCGCGATCCTCGCCGCGCGCACGCGCGATGTGGCCGCCGCCGAGGATGCGTTGGCGGACGCCTTTGCGGCCGCCCTCGCGCAGTGGCCGCAAAGCGGCGTGCCAGCCAACCCCGTGGGCTGGCTTCTGACCGTTGCGCGTCGCAGTGTGGGCCACGCCGCGGCGCGACGACATACCGCCGACCGCAGCTTCGCGATGGTGCAAATGCTTGAGGATGAGCGCAACGACCAGGCTGCGGACGGGTATTGCGACGACCGCCTGAAGCTGATGTTCGCGTGTACCCATCCGGCAATCGCCGAGGACGCGCAGGCGCCCTTGATGCTGCAGACGGTTCTGGGCCTTGATGCGGCGCGCATCGCAGAAAGCTTTCTGGTCGCGCCTGCCTCGATGGGCCAGCGGTTGGTGCGTGCCAAGCGCCGGATCCGCGAGGCCGGCATCGCGTTTGCGATCCCTGAGGCGGAAGAGATCCCTGCGCGGCTGTCCGTCGTGCTATCAGCGATCTACGCGGCCTATGGCTCGGCCTGGGACGAGGTGGCCGGTGCCGATCCACGACTGGCAGGCCTCGCCAGTGAGACGATCTGGCTCGCGCGGCTGGTGGCGCACCTCGCACCCGACCAGCCCGAGGCGCTCGGCCTGCTTTCCCTGATACTCCACTGCGAGGCACGACGGGCTGCGCGAAGGGGGGCGGATGACGCCTTCATCCCGCTACGCGACCAGGACGTCGCTTTATGGTCTCGCGAGATGATGGCTGAGGCGGAAGCCGCCCTGCGCTCCGCAGCGCGTGCGGCACAACCGGGGCGGTTTCAGACCGAGGCCGCGATACAGTCGCTTCACGCTCAAAGCCGCATCACCGGCGAGCGTCTGCACGGCCCGCTCTTACAGCTCTACAACGTTCTGGCCCGGTTCGCGCCCACCACCGGCGTACTGGTGGCGCGTGCCGTCGCGCTCGCAGAAAATGGCGAGGCCGACGCTGCGATGTTGCAGCTCGACGCGATCACGGCTGCCGAAGCCTATCAGCCGTGGTGGGCAGCACGCGCCCGTGTCCTCTGGCTCAGCCATCAAGAGTCAGCCGCCCGCGAGGCTGCGACCCGCGCGGCCGGTCTCAGCAGTGATCCTGGCATCCGCCGCTTCTTGCTGGCGGGCGGATACCAGACAGCGTGAAACGACAGATCCGTCGTCGTCGCCACCGACTGTCAAGAAGGAGGTCGGATTGACATTCAGAACAGGGTTAGAGCCACCGTGCGTCTGCAAGCGAAGAACCTTAGGCTTTGCGGATTGTCTGCTCCGCGCCCTTTGTTACCTTATCGCTGTTCGCAGGGAATGGCCGCCATCGGAACCCGCACGACGACACGCAAGGGCAGAAACCGAGGCGCAGAGCAGATTGAAATTTTGTGAAGGTCCTCCGAGGAAAGCAGGGACCCCACGACGTGCGGGGCCGTCCACATTGAGATTCCCGTCCGCTTGGACTTGGCGAAGACCTGCCGTTCTGCGCTCGACCAAACCCGCTCAGGTCGGCAATCCGAGCAAATGACGGAGGTTGTTCGGTAAGCGCAATCTTTCCTGTTTCCCATATTCGATCGGCGATTTCAGCACAGGGCAACCGGGTACAGATACTGGCAGAGAGCAGCGTGCAGCCTGTGCGGTAGCGCCGGCTGTGCTCCCGGCTGCGCTACCCCTTGAGGGACGGGCTGTCCTGCATCGAGCTATCGAAGGGCGGGAACCAAAGTCTGCTCTTCCGTGTTATGTCAGCATGTTGTCAAAACGACAGGATGCTGATGTGAGTAACCATTCGCCATCTGCCCATGTCAGGGATCTCGCGCTTGCGGTGTTCGAGACGAACGGCCGTTTGGTCGACACAGGCAATGCGCTGGTCCGTCCGATCGGCTTGACGACGGCTTGGTGGCAGGTTCTGGGTGCTTTAGGCTATTCACCCTATCCCCTCCCGGTAGCGCACATTGCCCGCAACATGGGGCTGACCCGGCAGGCCGTGCAGCGTGTCGTCAATCTCCTGCTGGCAAACGGCCTGGTTAGCGAGCAGCCAAATCCGCACCACCAGCGAGCCAAGCTGATTGTCCTCACTGCCGTTGGCCGGGCTGCACTTGCCGGCGCCGAGAGAGCGGTCGCCCCGCTCGATCAGGCCATCCTTGATCAGATCGGCGCCGATCGAATCGTCGCAGCCGTCGCCGTGCTTCGCGAGATGAACGCAGTGATCGCCGACAGCCTTTCACCGACGGCGGACCCTGCTGCACGCTCAACGCCCAAGGATAGCGCATGAACAGCAAATCAATCCGTGACGACTTCGACGCCGAGGTTATCATCGTGGGCGGCGGACCGATCGGTCTGACGACCGCTTGCGCGCTTGCACATCACGGCGTCGACTGTCTCCTGATCGAACAGCGACGCCAGCCAAAGGAGTGGTCGCGGGCCAACAACCTGTGGGCCCGACCGCAGGAACTGCTTGCCAGCATCGGCGTACGCGACGCCATCGCCGCACAAGCGTACAGCATCACCCGGGTCAACACGCTGCTGAACGGCCGCACGGTCGATCCCGTCGAGATCGCCGACGTACCAAGCCCATACGGGCCCGTCCTCTACAGCGGACAGGACGTCATCGAGAAGACACTTGCCGAACAGGTGGAAGCCAAGGGCGGCAGGATCGGGCGCGGGCGCAAGGTAACAGGGTTCGCACAGGACGAGGACGGCGTGACCGTGACGCTCGCAGCGGTCAGCAAGGACGACGAGAACGTGACGGTCGGCCCCGAGGAAACGTTGCGTTGTCGCTATATGATCGGCGCGGACGGACCCAAGGGCTTTGTCCGTGAGGAGCTCGGTCTCGGCTTCGAACCGAAGAAACTGCCCAACTGCATGAACCGTCAGGTCGATGCCAAGCTGAGTTGGCGCCGCTCGACCGACTTCGACCATCTCTGGTTCTTTTACTATCCGCGCGGTTTCTGCGGGGTGCTGCCGGTGTGGGGCGGCTACCACCGCCTGTTCTTCCTTGCCGACGACACCGGCATCCCCGATCGCGATCCAACGCTCGAGGAAATGCAGGCGATCGCGCGCGACGTCACCGAGGATGAGACGCTGACGCTCACCGATCCGATCTGGCTGACGCACAGCCGCTTCCAGCACGGCGCCGCGGCCCACTACGCGAAAGATCGGGTCTTGCTCGTTGGCGATGCCGGACACCTCTCGCTTCCTGCTGGCGGCCAGGGCATGAACTCCGGGTTTCACGATGCGATCGGCGTCGCATGGCGGCTCGCGATGGTGCTGGCTGGGGAAGGTACGCAGATGTTGCTCGACTCGTACGACGAAGAGCGTGGCGGCGAACATCGTCGCTTGGATGACCAGCAGGTTCGCGGCTTCCAGAACAGCGTGTATCGCGGGAAGGTGAAGGACGCCGCGATGGATGTCGCCGCGCGCTTCATTCCCAGCATCGGCACTCTCATCCAGGGCAGCGCCGATCTTCAGCAGTTAACCGTAGGCTATCCCGATAGCCCGCTGAGCGAAGACCACCTCGGCGGCTTGCGCGATCTGCTGAGCCACCATGCGCCAAAGGCGGGGGAGCGGGCGCCGGATGCAAAGGTGATCGCCGCGGATGGTGCCTCATCCACGCTGTTCGCGCATCTCTACAATCCCGACGGTTGGAGCTGGGGCTGGTCGCTGCTCGCCTTCGATGGCCGGCGGGCCGACGGCTTGCCCGAGTTGCGGCAGGCATTCGCCGAGGTGGAGTGCTGGGAGTGGGTCCGACCACGGCTCGTGCTGGGGGCAGCGGTTGCCAGCCAGAACGATGCGAAGGTGCTCTACGATCTCGATGGCGAAGGACACGCTGCCTATGGCATCGGTGACACAGCCGCGCTGATACTGGTGCGGCCGGACGGTCATATCGCCTTCCGTGGCAGGGCCGACAGGCCAGACTTGCTCCGCGCCTACTGCCTCAAAGTAGCCGGCCGCGAGGGGGCGTGAGCGGCCTGGAACGCACCATTCCGCTGACACCCCACATGAGACATCGTGTCTGATCAGGCGAACGGCAGCTTCCAGGAGAGTAACCAACAGACGGAATGACCGAAATGAGGGCGCGAAGAGGAACTTATCTCCGCTACTGGCCCTAAGCGGACGTTGAAACGGCTGCACCCATCGTCTTGGGATCTCCGATCAAGTACCAGATTACGGCAGCCAAAACGATGGTACCGCCTGCCAGGACGGGAAGCGAGATATGCTCGTTGTAGAACAGCAGGACCCAAAGCGGGCCAAGCACGACATCGAGCATGGAGAGGAGCCCGGCTTCCCCGGAGCCAATCCGGCGAGACCCTAAAAGCAGGAGGATATAGCCGACACCTGTCGTCAAGACGCCATAAAAGGCGCATGCGAAAAGCTGGGTTGGGGACGGAAGCGAGACTTGCATCAGGGGAAGAGAGACACAGAAGCAGACGAGCGCTGCATAGACCGTCATCATTGTCGAATCCATGCTGGGAAACCGCTTGGTGATGACGATCTGGATAGCGCAACCCACAGTCATGACCAGAGCTGCAAGGACTCCGAGGATATCCGTTGCAGACACCGCAGCACCGACCGAAATTGCTACACCGATAAAAGCCGCGCACCCTGCGATGACAAATCGGCGAGTGACCTGGTCTCGCAACCATACGAAGGCGATGCCTGTCGCGACGAAGGGCAGCGCGGCATAGACCGTCATCACATTGGCAACCGTCGTCCATTGCAGCGACACGATATAGCTGATCGCCGTGACGGCGGAAACCAAGCATGCCACCACGCCGGGCAGCCCAAAGGTCTTGGCCGGACGACGTCTGACCGTTGTCGTTCGAACAAGCATGAAGGCACCAAGCGTGATGACCGAAAAAGCCGAACGCCAGGCGACCAGGGACCAGACGTCCATGTCGGCCATGCGGACGAAAAGGCCGGCCGTGCTCCACAATACCGCAGAAGCAATCACGAGGTAGATGCCGACGAGACGATCGCGTGCTACGTTCATATCCAACGCGCTCCGAAGTGAGACCCGTGCATCTTCAATCATGTAGACGATCGGTCTAGCTATGGATGGTCATTCCGCGACGCGCGAGCGTCTCCTTTCGGAAGGCATGCGTCAGCTTCTGGCGCATGGATACGATTTCGGAGCAAAGGCATTAGGAGGCTGGTTCGGCGTTTGTGATGGAATGACCGCTTCCGACGTCTTTGCGGATATGCCTAAGCAATTAGGGAAAATCTGCTTCGGGTTCGCAGTGGCTGCAATGCGCGGCAAGACGGCAGATGAACCGAGCAAGTTCGGCACGAGGATTGCCCGTTTCGAAGAAGACCGCGATCTCCTCCGGAGACATCTTCATAAGCCCGTATCGCAGGAACACGGCTTCGCTGAAACGCGAGCTGACCGTTGAAAGGATTATCCTCAACTGTGCCAGCATGTCGTCACCTCTGTGCGAGGCATGCATAAGGACGATCGGTTTGTCCACGATCTCCTTGCGCGACACAAACCAGTCGATCGCATTCTTCAGACCGCCGGGGATCCCTCTGACATATTCCGGGCTCGCTATGATCAGTCCGTCGCTTCGTTCGATCAGATCTGCCAAGTCCTGGACGGCTTGCGGTAATGGCTTGGCTTCGAGGTCCGGCGAAAAGATTGGCAGATCGCCGATCCCGTCATAGACGATCACTTGGTGGTCGGGTTGCGCGGCAAAAGATAATGCGCGCAGCATCGCTGTATTGGTCGAGGCTTGTCGTCCACTGCCGGATATTGCGAGAAGTCTCATCGGCGTCTTTACCCTACGCCGAATTTCCCACGGCATTCGAGCTATACCGCACGGCGGACATCACGCAACATTCTCAGCTACGACTTCTTGCCGCCATCCGAACGTGTCGGAGACAACCTCATAGCTCAGCCCACCAGCACGATAGGAGCCTGCCTTTGTTATGCGGACGGCCCGCGGGCAGGCCATCCATGCTAGCCACCCACCTTTGAAAGGACGAAGGCAAGCAGGAACCCGAAGACCGTAATGAGGCCTGCATATTCATGGGTCTCCTCAAAAGCTTCCGGGATCATGGTGTCCGCCAGCATGGCCAGAATCGCTCCTGCAGCGAGTGCCGTCGTCGCGGCGATCAGGTCAGGGTCAGCTCCCGCCAGGGCAACGTTGCCAAAGAGTGCAGCGAGGCCTGAGGCAGCGGCTATCCCTCCCCAGACGCTGAAGATGTAGACCGGCGAGCGCCCTGCCTTGCGCATGCCGGCAGCGCTGGCCAGTCCTTCAGGAACGTTCGACAGGAGTATCGCGAACACCGTCACCAGGCTCACTCCCGTTCCACCCAGAAGGCTGACGCCGATGACGATTGACTCTGGAATGCCGTCAAGCAGAGCCCCAACGGCGATGGCAGCGCCGGATCCCTCCGAAGCATCCTGCTGTTTCTGGTGCTCGTTCGATCCCGACCTTTTGCGGTGCCGCGCGCCGCGTCGTGAAATGAAGATGTTGGCGCCTGTGTAGATGGCTGCACCAACCACGAAACCGAGGGCGGTGGAATCGAAGCCTCCGCGCGCAAAGGCCTCGTCCATGAGTTCGAAGGCGACAGCGGAAATCAGGACACCCGACCCAAGCGCCATCACCGACGCGATTGCGCGCTGTGGCAGGTTGGCAAGGAATGCAATGGCAGCGCCTAGAACAAGGGCCGAACCTCCAAGCAGCCCCCACAGAGCTGCTTCCACCCACAATGCCATGCCTCCTCCTGGAGAAACTTGTCGAAAAATTGCCTAGCCCGTATCTGGTTAACCAGGTCGCTTCTTACATAGGTCTATGCGGGCAACCGCACTAGGGCAGGTACCTTCTGAGGTGGTACGGTGCTCGTCGGAAGTCCCCGCGTTCACCGTAACGAGGGTAATCCCAGCTGACCGGCAGCGCCTTAAAAGTCTCCTGAGTGGCTCCAAAGCGCTTTTGCAGACACCGGCTTTCCTTGCCGTCAGTCTTCACCGCCCGCGCGGGTTATTTGGATGCCAACGCTGGCGACGGGCTCGAGCAGCTCCGGCGCGCAATTCTTTTCCCACAAGAATAGTGTCGATCTTGTTGAAGGGTACCACGCTGTGTGAGGTCGAGCTTTGATCACATTCGCGGCTGCGGAGTCCATCCGTCACTTGCGGCCGGCCTCTTTCAAATCTACAGCGCAAGCGTACGATGTGCAGGGTATCCAGGGGGGCGCAATGTTTAATCGGGTCAGGATAGCCTGGATCCTTGTGCTTGTGGCGATTGCTCCGCTCGTTCTGACAGCAGGCGCATTCGGGCAGCTCTACCTGTCAGAACAGAGACAGGGTATCGACCGATCTTTGGAGGATCGCGCGCACGCGCTCGCGGCGGCGCTTGACCGGGAACTTGCCACGCAGGTGCAGCTTCTCGCGGTGCTGGCGGAATCGCCAAGGCTCGATTCGCCCGCGAGCATTGCGTCGTTCGCCGAGGTCGCGCGCAGGCTTCAAGCCAGAATACCCAATTGGGCGCTGGTCAGGGTAATCTCAACCGACGGACAGATTCTGCTGTCCGAGCCGCCACGCCCGGCGGCGCAGGACAATCGGATCGTTGATCCCGAGACATTCCAGCAGGTGGTCGCAACCTCCCGTCCTTCGATCGGCGGAATGGTGAACGGTCGGGAAGGGCGAGGCGGTTTTGCGGTCCGCGTACCGGTGCTTCGGGGCGGGGCTTCCATCTACGTTCTGACGGCGGTCATACGTCCCAAAGGACTAGCGGAAGCCCTGTATCTCGATGACCTTCCGCCGAGTTGGCATGCATGGCTCGTCGATCAGAGCGGGAACATCGTGACCTCCACGGGTCCCGCGCGTTTGACGGGTCATCCCAGCGCCGGGTT
This sequence comes from Rhizobium sp. Leaf341, assembly GCF_001424325.1. NCBI lineage: Bacteria > Pseudomonadati > Pseudomonadota > Alphaproteobacteria > Hyphomicrobiales > Rhizobiaceae > Rhizobium > Rhizobium sp. Leaf341. The sequence continues at coordinate 410,374 of NZ_LMPE01000003.1, read as the reverse complement.
CGCAACCGTCAGCTCCGATGGTCCGGCCTCCATCAGCGGCGGTAAGCTCGCGACCGGAGAGGCCATACGGGCAGCGCACGGCGCTTTGAAGCAAGTCGGATGGACGGTGCATGTCGCCGCACCGATGTCGGCCTATGCCAGGATCCGGACGATGGCGTGGCTAGGAATGGGCGCCACCCTGCTTCTTACCGCAGCCCTTGCGCTGGTGGCGTACTTCCTGTTCGCACGGGAGCATCGCATTCAAAGACAGCGCGAGGAAGCGATGTCGCGATGGCAGCGAATGGATGCCTTGGGACGTCTAACCGGACAGGTCGCTCACGACTTCAACAATCTCCTGATGGTCTTCCAGGCTGGAATCAGCGGAATCGAACGGAGACAAGACGACCTCGAAAGAAGGTCGCGGCTGTTGAGCTTGATGAAGGACGGGATCGTCAAGGGCGCGGAGCTGACTCAGCGCCTGAGATCCTATTCGACGAAGTCCAAGGGTACTATCGAAAGGATCGACCTGGTCGACTTCGTACAAGCGTCGAGATTGCTGATCGAGCAGACTGTCCGGAGCAATGTCGTTCTGGTCCTGCACCTGCCGGCGGAGAGCTGTCCTGTCATGGTCGACGCAAAGGACTTGCAGACCGCCCTTGTTAACCTCTGCAGCAACGCCAGCGACGCCATGCCCGACGGTGGGACCTTGACGCTAACCGTGCGAGGCGCTGGTACGCCTCGTCGGGCGGGGAATGGTGGCATTGTCGAGCATATGGAGATCGAGGTGGCTGATACGGGGTCTGGCTTCGACAGAGAGGCTGCGAAGCGTGCTTTCGAACCCTTCTTCACCACCAAGTCCGGATCCGCGGTGGGTCTCGGCCTCACACAGGTCTATGGTTTTGCCGAGAGGAGCGGCGGCGGCGTCCGGATCGAGGCTTCGTCGGGAGAGGGTGCTCGTGTTCTCCTTTCCCTGCCTCGTGCCGATGTCATTTCACGGGACGTGCAACCCATTTCGAGGGCGTCGCTCCCGAAACGGGTCCTCGTGGTCGATGACAATCCAGACACGCTCCAGGCCGCAAGGGCTTTGGCGGAGGAGGCGGGGCTGACGACGGTTACCGCGGGCGGCGCAGAGGAGGCGCTTCGTATCCTCCGGTCGACGGCAGGGATCGATGCGCTTCTCAGCGACGTCATGATGCCCGGCATATCCGGCATCGAGCTCGCAGAGCAGGCGCGCAGGGAGTTCCCGTCTCTCCGGATGGTCCTCATGACGGGTTACAGCGAGAAGCTCGACCAAGGACATGCACTGCCTTGCGCCGTTCTCTTAAAACCGTTTGGACGATCAGAGCTTGAAACCGCCTTTTCCAGCCTCGATGGCATTGGCGGTTCCCAAGTTAGACCTCTTGATTCACCTGCATCGACATCGAATTCTTAAGCCTGTGACCTCCGAAACACGGATGATCCGGACCGGTGCCGATAGCCGAGATCACGATATCGAGCGCATTGTGGAGCGGGGAGTTGGGGCGGCTATTATCGGCTGTTTGGCATAGCCGCAGCTTCAGGCATCGCGGATTGCTTTCCTGATCGCAGCATTGAGGTCTTCCATCCCGAAGGGTTTGTTGAGCATGGCTGTTCGACTGTGATCGGCAAGGTCGGGTGCGGAGTCTTGACCGGTGGCGAACACGATGGCGAGGGCTGGCCACCTTTCCCGGACAGTTCTGCAGAATTCTTCACCCGTCATGCCAGGCAGCCCCAGGTCCGTGAGGATGACATCCACACCCTGTTTCTCAAGCATCAGGATCGCCTTCTCTCCTGAACCCGCTTCCAAGGCTTCGTGACCGAGTTCCTCTATCATATCTGCAGTCGCAGCCCTGATGATGGCCTCATCTTCGACCACAAGTATTGAGAGTTTCGCGCTCTCATCACTGGTATCGTGTCCGGCCGCACCATGCCCCCTTGAGGGGGCAGGAGAGGGCGGCACGTCCTGGTCTGCTATGCGGTTCTTGCTGCGGCCGAGCACTTGCCTGACCTTGCGTGCGAGTGCCTCGCGAGCATACGGCTTTGACAGGAGCTGAACACCAGCGTCCAGCCGACCCCCATGCACAATCGAATTCTCCGTGTAGCCTGAGGTGAAGAGCACGCCGATATTCGGCAGACGCTCCTTGGCTCTCCGTGCAAGATCCGTGCTCTTGAGCTGGCCTGGCATGACGACATCCGTGAACAACAGATCGATCGGGATACCACTTTCGATAATCGACATTGCGGCGCCGGCGTCGGGAGCCGTCAAGACGCGGTAGCCTAGTCCCTGGAGTGTCTCCACGACCGTAGCGCGCACGCCTTCGTCATCTTCCGCCACCAGAATCGTCTCGTAGCCGCCCTCAGCCGGGCCGTCGTCTTGGATGGACGTCACCTCTTCATCGTCCTGCGAGCGCGGAAGGTAGATCCGGATCGTCGTGCCCAGTCCGATCTCGCTGTAGATCCTGACGTGGCCTCCCGTCTGCTTGACAAACCCATAGACCATGGAGAGCCCCAGGCCCGTGCCCTTGCCTTCGGGTTTGGTCGTAAAGAAGGGCTCGAACACCTTCTCGATGATGTCGGGCGTCATGCCGGCACCCGTGTCCGTGACAGACAGCACAACATAGTCTCCTGCCACGACATCGGTATTCCTGCGTGTGTAAACGTCGTCCAGAACAGCGTTGCCAACTTCGATCGTCAGCTTGCCGAAGCCATCCATGGCGTCGCGGGCATTGATAGCGAGGTTCAGAAGCGCGTTCTCCGTCTGCATCGGGTCGATGAGCGTATTCCACAAACCTGCGGCCACGACCGTCTCTACCTCGATGCCTTCTCCGATCGTTCGGCGGAGCATCTCGTCCATGTTGCGCACGAGGCGCCCTGCATTAACGACTTTCGGGTCCAGTGCCTGTCGTCGACCGAAGGCGAGAAGCTGTGCAGCGAGCTTTGCGCCGCGCTCCACTCCGGCGAGCGCATTCGTGACCCTCTTCTCCGCCTTCTCGTTTCCGGCGATGTCCCGCGCCAGGAGCTGGAGATTGCCTGCAACCACTTGCAGCAGGTTGTTAAAGTCATGAGCAACCCCGCCTGTCAGGTTACCGATGGCTTCCATCTTCTGCGCCTGCTGAAGGGCAAGTTCCGTCTTGCGAAGGGCCAGGGAAGCTTCACGTTCCTGCGTCACATCACGCCCGACGGCATGGATGAAGGCGTCGTCAGGTACCGCCGTCCAGGAGATGGTCCGGTACGTTCCGCTCTTCGTGCGATATCTGTTCTCGAAGGAAAAGGTGGTCACACCGTCGCTGAGTTTTCCGACCTCTGCCAGAGTGGCTGCAAGATCGTCCGGATGGATGAGGTCCATGAAGGACCGACCGACAAGTTCGTCTTCATCCCATCGAAAGACGGTCCGCCAAGCGGGATTGACGGCTGTGATCGTTGCCTTGAAGTCCGCGACGAGCATGATGTCGGTAGACAACCGCCACATCCGGTCCCGATCGGCGGTGCGCTCCGCAACCCGTTCTTCCAGGGTCTTGTTCAGAGCCTCCAATTTTGCCTGCGTTTCCCGCTGCTCTTCGATGTCGGTATTTGTGCCGATCCATCGGACAACGGCACCATCCTCGTCCTTGGTGGGTACTGCCCTGGCAATGTGCCAGCGGGGTGTTCCGTCGGCTGCTCTCAGACGAAACTCCGCCTCGTACGTTGTGCCGGCAGCGACAGCCTTCAGCCACTTTGCCGCGGCGGTCGGCAAGTCGTCTGGATGGACCATCTGCGTCCACCCGCTTCCCATGAGGTCGTCCTGTTTCAGGCCCGAGAACGCGTAGACACGATCGTTGAACCAGTCGAGCTGCCCATCGGAGCCTGCTGTCCAGACATGGTTCGGGAGCGCTTGTGTCAGCGCCTGAAACCGCGCGTGGCTGTCGCGCAGTTCCTTCTGCGCACGGCGACGGTCCGTGACATCCTGTACGACGCCGACGAAACGGATCGGAATACCATTCGGATCGTTCTCGAATTCGCCCTTGCGCGCGATATATCGTTTCTGCCCCGTATCGGCGCGTCTGATCCGGTACTCTACGTCGAGTGGCGACGCGCCTAACCTTCTGCTTTCCCGATTGGACGCTGTGTTCCTGTCGTCGGGCACGACAAGGGCTTCGATCTGTTCGATCGACACATCCCCTACCTCCGGAAGGCCGTAGATCTTGCAAAATTCGGGGGTCGGGCTGAGCACGTTGGTGATCAGGTCAAGCGAGAACACACCAACGCCGCCGGCCTCCTGGGCACGGCGCAGCCGCGCTTCCGCGTCGCGAAGCGCCTGGGCGGTGTGATGTTCCTTGGTCCGGTCCCGCAGGACCTTCACGAAGCCTACGGTGGCTCCACCCTCATCGAGGATCCTACTGATCTCGCCGTTCGCCCAAAACAATTCGCCTGACTTGCGTCTGTGCCAGCGCTCATGGTGAGCTGTACCGGAAACAAGAGCCGCACGCATCGCTTCACGCGCCGCACCTGCCGCTTGGTCTTGATGGGTGAGGATCAAGTCCCAGCGATGGCCCCTGACCTCGGCATCACTCCACCCGAACATGCGGCGCGCACCTTCATTCCAGTGCGTTATCTTTCCCTCGAGGTCCATAGCGAGGATGGCATAGTCGATCGCACTGTCCAGGATCTGGCGGCTGTACCGCTCCGTTGCTTTGAGTTCGTCATCGGTCACGTTGATCTACAGCCTGTCTGCGTGAGGTTTCCAAGCACCTTCAGGCTTCATGATACTTATGCCAAGGGGTGTGCAAGACCGTAAGTGAAGCGCGGATGAATTTTTCGCGTCAGCGCTACAGAGCGAGCTCCAAGGTACAACAAGTGCAGATGTCAGTTCGCACCGGCATCTGCCGGCACGCTGGGGTCTGAAACGGGGTTGGAAATCGCTTTGGCTGCTCAGAATACGCATCCGTTTGAGGGCGGCAGCGACGCAGCAGCAATCAAAGAAAAGGCGAAAGAAAGGGGCCGCCGGCTTTAGGTGGCGTCAATGCAACAAAATTGGTGGCGGAGGCGATGAGCAGGAAGGAGCGAGAGGACTTGCATGAAAAGACGCAACCGCTTCGAGAGCTCAGGCTGAATGGTGCGCGGTCCCATCGAGATGGGAGCGCCGCGCGTAGCTGACAACAGCGATGGTAACACGCACGTCGGCGCAATGTCGGTTGCGGTCCAGCGCGTTCTTGATCCATTACAGGCGTCTAGCGTTGAGCCTCGATCACATTCGCGGCGGCCCAGTCCATCAGTCGCTTGCGAAGCGCCACGACATTGACGCCGTTCACCGCAAGGCGTGCGGCACTTTTCTCAACATTCCGAACGACAACAACGGATCATGAAAAAGCCCATTCGCTTCGACCCAAGGCGCACCTGACAGGCGATCGCGATGTTGGTAATTGTTGTTTTGAGTGTTGTGCAACTGCTGCTGAGCCTTGTTGCATTCCTGATGTACCGATAACGCGGACGTGTTCGGTGTGATCATGAACACATCTGTTTTCAATGGAATTCGAGGCGTTAAGAGTCTAAATTGACCTTGGCGTGTGCTGCGTGCGCCGCGGGAAATCCCGAAATCGACGGAGACTTCGATCAACCTCTCACACAGGGAGCGCGAACCCATGTCTCTATTGCTGACAGGCCGCATTCAATCCACTCTCCGCCACTTCCTCCATAACGAGGCTGCCGGCGGCATCATTCTCATGGCGGTTGCCGTCCTCGCCATCGCAACCGCAAACTCACCTTTGGCCGAGACGTATTTTCATCTTCTGCATGCATACGTAGGACCTTTGAGCCTTCAGCACTGGATCAACGACGCGCTGATGGCGATCTTTTTCCTGCTCGTGGGTCTCGAGATCAAGCGCGAGATGCTTGATGGCCAGCTATCGACATGGAGCCGGCGCATCCTTCCGGGAGCCGCGGCTGCGGGCGGGATGATCGTCCCAGCACTGATCTATGTCTATTTCAACTGGGATGATCCTTCGACCCTGCGCGGATGGGCTATCCCGACAGCCACAGACATTGCCTTTGCGCTCGGTGTGATCTCGCTCTTCGGACGGCGCGTCCCGACATCCCTGAAGATTTTCCTTGCGGCCCTTGCCATCATCGATGACCTCGGGGCCGTTATCGTCATCGCCTTGTTTTACACGGCAGGTCTCAATCTTCTGGCCCTTGCCGCTTCTGCGGTCGTGGTTGGTCTGCTGGTGTTTCTCAATCGGACAGGGGTAAAATCGCTCGTTCCGTATCTGGCTCTCGGTGCCGTCCTGTGGGTGCTGGTGTTTGCCTCCGGCGTGCATGCAACACTGGCAGGTGTCGTGCTCGCTCTGACCATTCCGCTGAAACGCACACCCGGAACGCCGGAAGCCCACCATTCGGAGTCACCGCTGCACAAGCTCGAGCATGCGCTGCACAAGCCGGTCGCGTTCGTCATCGTTCCAATCTTCGGCTTCGCGAATGCCGGCGTATCCTTCACGGGAGTCACCATGGCTGTTTTTGCAGAACCGCTGACAATGGGTGTGGCGGCAGGCCTTGTGCTCGGTAAGCTGATCGGTGTGCTTGGAACGGCCGCGGCTCTCGTCAAGCTGAACATCGCCGATCTACCGGCTCAGGCAAGCTGGGGTCAGATGACCGGTGTGGCTCTTCTCTGTGGGATCGGGTTTACGATGTCCCTGTTCATCGGTTTGCTGGCCTTCAACGATCCGACAGTCCAGGATCACCTGAAGATCGGCATCCTCATAGGGTCATTCACGGCAGGGGCCCTCGGCGCCGTGTTCCTCGGCGTCTTCGGCCGGCGCAACAGACAAGCCATCTGACAATACCAATTGGCTGGGACAACGAAGCGTCGCCCTGTGCCGACCGTTCCCACACAGCCAAGACCATGGGAGTGATAG
>NZ_LMPE01000003.1:541-403475 GCF_001424325.1 Rhizobium sp. Leaf341 | reverse complement strand
GGGGGGGGGGGGGGGGGCGTCCTCGTCGGCTGCTGCACCGTGGTACGTCGTCCAACCTCGTGACCTGCTGCCCGGCAAGGAACGTCGCGCAAATCGAAGCACCCTGTCCTCTCGATAAACCGGGCGGGCACGAGAATTTTTAGAACACTGACCTACCTCTCTTGGAAAGCGTTCTGAAGGAGAAGCAGGATGAACCAGCCCTTGGGTGGTTTCGCGACGTGAGCCAGGGATGGGAACCGGACGCCTACATCGTCGCCCTGACCGCAGCGGGCATCCTGATCGCTCTCGTCGTATGGCTCCCGCTCGCCCTCAGCCGCCGCCCCATCTCGCTGCCAATCGTTTGTCTCATCATCGGTGGGTTGATCTCCGCCACCGGCTACGTCGCCATAGACCTCTCACCGCAGGCACACCCTTATATCACCGAGCGGCTCTCGGAATTCGTGGTCATCGTGGCCTTGATGGGGGCGGGCCTTAAGATCGATCGCGTCTTCTCGTTCAGGGAATGGCAACTGACCTGGCGGCTGCTCCTCATCACCATGCCACTCAGCATCGCCGCGATCATGGTCGTGGGTGTCAGCGTCCTGGGCCTGAGCGCCGTTTCCGCGCTCCTTCTCGCAGCCAGCCTTGCGCCGACCGATCCTGTTCTCGCCGCGGACATCCAGGTGGGTGGTCCGCTGGACGGCGGCGAGGACACCGTCCGCTTCGCCCTGACGTCTGAGGCCGGCTTGAACGACGGCTTGGCGTTCCCGTTCGTGCATCTCGCGATCGCGTTGAGCCTATCGGCCCGCACAGGCGAGCCGTGGCTCGCCGAGTGGATCACCTATAACGTCTTGTGGGAAACAGCCGCCGGCGTGGTGTGCGGCTGGCTGGTCGGCCGCCTCTTTGGGTGGCTGACATTCCGGATGCCAGGAGATACGCTCGCCAAGACTGGCGACGGCTTGGTCGCCATCGCCGCGACCTTCGTCTCCTACGGCGTATCCGAGATGCTTCACTGCTATGGCTTCTTTGCCGTCTTCGTCACGGCGCTGACGTTGCGTGCCGCGCACCGCAACCATGACTTCCAGCGCGACATGCACGACATCACGGAGCAAATCGAACGGATCACCATGATGGTCCTGCTTCTGGCCTTCGGCGGCGCAATTGCCGGAGGACTGCTGGCGGGTATTGGCTGGCGGGATGTCCTTGCGGCTGCCGTGATCCTGCTGGCCATTCGTCCGCTTGCCGGGCTCCTCGGCATGCATGGCAGCGCTGCGACACGGGGCGAGAAGGTCTCGATCGCCTTCTTCGGCATTCGAGGTGTCGGATCCGTCTACTATGTGAGCTATGCCATCAATCACGGGGATTTTTCGGACGGAAACAGGCTCTGGGCCATCCTCTGCCTTGTCGTTCTCTTCTCGATTTTGATCCACGGCCTGACGGTGACACCTGCCATGCGCTGGCTCGATAGAAGCCACGGGCGCCGTGTCTGACAGGAACCGCATGCGTCTTTCCGAAGACCGCTTGCGACGACGTCGGGCGCTTGGAGCAGGATGCAGCCACCACCGAATCTGAAATCCCTCGCACCCGTCGCCGGCCTCTTTGCCGGCCCATGTGTCGGATCGTATCCTGGGCCGGTGGCAAGGCCGTGTGCCCGAGGTTCCAGATGATGGCTGCGATCAGGAGCAAACACCATGGCAAGGCCTGAGCCGGAGCCGACCTGCAGGATGAGCTCAACCGGCAGCAGGCGGCCGCCAATAAAAGATGTTTCCCCGACGGATCAGGTTCTCGACGTGGTGACGAACCGTCATGAGGCTCTAGCCCTTTGAACAGCCCTCAGTGTTGCCCTCGCGCGAAGCGATGGACACCACCTGTGGGCATCAGTTCTGGGCATCAGGTCGCAGTTGATGCCAGAACGGGATCCGAAAAGGCCGAAAAAACAAGAAATTCAGGGGAAAACGAGAGAGCTGGCTGGGGAACCTGGATTCTCACATGATTTCAAAGGCTTATCGAATTCGCCTTGAAATTCCCTCTGTTTTTCCGTCGCGAGCGACCGTGGATGCCACCTTTGTGCCCTGGCTTTGGGCATCAGTCAACAGGACGGGCGGGCGGCAATAATTTCCGGTCCAGGAGCTCAAGTCTTGCGATAACGGCGTACAGCGGCGCTGCATCTTTGCGGCTTCAAATCGGTCATGGATGTCGTGGTGTCGACCGCGCAAAAGGAGACATCCGGTGCAATAGTCCGTGGATTTATGTCCCGTTCCAATAAGCACATGCGATCTACGGCAGCTAATCGAGCGCCCCACGCACTGATATCTTCTTAGCATCCGATGTCGCTCAACACGTAGGCGCGATCGGCGAGAAAGGGAGCGCCAGATGAAAAGCATGGTCGTGAATACGCCTAACGTCATTAGGGTCCTTCGACAGCTAGCCACGTCAGGGATTGCCGCGCTGATCGCGCTTGGAGCCGTTCTGGGTCCGGTGTCTCCTGCCGCCGCGCATCACGGGTGGCCTGGCTTCGAGACCGATCGCCTCATTTATATCTCGGGAACGGTTTCTTCGGACGGCGTGTGGGGGAACCCGCACTCCCAGTTTGACGTCACATTGGACAGCAGCATGCCTGCCGACACTCCTGATCTGAGGATACCTGAGGAGCTGCAAGATCCTGAGGACAGCAGTCGGGTCAATGCTGCTCACTCATACAAAGGTCCCCACAAGGAGCTAGAAATCATCATCGCCCCTCCTGCGTGGTCGGGCAGATGGGGCCTGGGCCGTGCGCTGAAAATCGGCGAGCGCTTCCAGGCCGTCGGCTACATCAATCGGACAGACGACGGCCTGTTTCGTCCGGTCGTATTCTGGTACGGCGATGACAATGTGCCGGTAAACCAGGTGCTGGGCAATACGCTTCCGGTGCGAGCCCCCATTCCGAAGTAGGCTTCGGCCACTACAGACTAATGGCGTGAGGTGATCCTTGTCGCCGTCATCTCAGCAGGTGTGGGAAGATCCTTTCACCTGCGCGATCACCCTCGGAATAAACGTGAACGGATATGCTTGATCTGCTTAGCTCTCTGCTGATGATGTTGCAGAGTTCAGCCCTTGGCGACGTGGTACGGAATGCCCGCTACGTCTATCCTGTGCTCGAGGCCATCCACATCCTCGGGATTGCTCTTCTGGTTGGCCCCGCTTTTACCTTCGACTTCCGCCTCCTGGGCGTGGGACACCGCACCGTTTCCGTCAACACAGCGGCGCGCTATCTGCTTCCGGTCTCCCATGCGGGCCTGGCCATCGCCGCTACGACCGGCGTCGCACTGCTCAGTGCGCAGGCGACCGTGATCGCCAGCGCCGGAGCCGCACCGTGGAAGTTCGGTCTGCTGATCCTTGCCGGCCTCAATGTAGCTGTCTTCCACGGCGGCATCTACCGTAGCGTCCATAGATGGACTGAGGCCCCGGTAGCCCCTATCGCTGCCCGTGTCGGGGCAGCGGTATCATTGACTGCATGGACAGGCATCATCTTTGCCGGACGGCTTCTAGCATACACCTGACTGCGAGACTGAATCAGCCAAGTGCCAGATCGGGCAAAGCCTAGACACCAAGCAGCGCCTGCTCAGCTCCGATGTCTCAGAGCATCTACGATCAGTGCCATCGCGGGGGACATCTGGCGTCGACTGGGATAGTAAAGGTGGTATCCCGTGAACGGCTCGCTCCAATCGTCGAGGACAGCCTGCAGCGCTCCCGCCTGGATATGTCCTTCCACGAGATCCTCCGGTATATAAGCGATCCCGTATCCTTTAACGGCGGCGTCGATCTGGGAAATCGAGGAGTTGAAGCTGAGCTGCCCGTCGACCCGGACCCGAAGCTCCCGCCCGTCCTTCTCGAATTCCCAGGCATAGAAGCCGCCCCATGTTGCCTGTCGCGTGTTGATGCAGACATGGCTGACGAGGTCCTGCGGTGTCTTGGGGATCCCGTGCCTGGCGAGGTATTCCGGGGAGGCGACGGCCCGCAGCCTCCAGTCGGGGCCGATGCGCACGGCGATCATGTCCTTGTCGACGCTCTCGCCGAGCCGGACGCCGGCGTCGAAACGCTCCTCGACGATGTTGCGCATCCCGTTGTCGCTGTAGAGCTCGACCTTGACGTCAGGATTATCGGACAGGACTCGGCTCAGCTTAGGCCAGACCGTCGTCTGGAGAGCATGATCAGAGAGCGTCAGGCGCACTGTGCCCGACGGTTTCTCCCGGAAAGCCACCAGATCTGCAAGATCTGCCTCGATCCCCTCAAATCTTGGAGCGAGCGATTGCAGCAGACGTTCGCCAGCCTCCGTTGTCGCGACGCTGCGAGTCGTCCGCGTCAGCAGGCGCACTCCCAGCCGCGCCTCCAACTGCTTGATCGTATGGCTGAGGGTGGACTGAGAGGTGCCGAGCGTGGCTGCCGCCTTGGTGAAGCTCTGCTCCCTCGCCACCTCGATGAACCACAGCAGATCCTTCACATCCTCCCGCAGCATGCTCGTCCAAGCTCCTATTGATGTTCAGTATCGATAACTTCATGCGGATTAGCACGGATTGTTCGCAAAGTCCCCCAGCAATATCTTTCTCCTGCATGGCGCGAAACGCGAGCACCCAAGGATCCATGACATGAGCATAACCTTCGAAGATAGCATGGAGAGCCAGAAAGCCGCTTGGGGAGCAGTTTTCTCCATGACGCTTTGCGTCTTCGTTCTGATCGCCTCCGAGTTCATGCCGGTCAGTCTTTTGACACCGATTGCGTCGGGCCTCAGCATTTCCGAGGGGCAGGCGGGGCAGGCCATCTCGATCTCGGGCGTCTTCGCAGTCCTCACAAGTCTGTTCATCGCGACGGTCACTCGTCGGCTCGACCGGAGGATCGTCGTTCTTGGACTGACCGCTCTTCTGACGATCTCCGGCCTTATCGTGACATTTGCACCAACCTATTCGGTTCTCATGATCGGCCGGGCACTTCTTGGCATCTCGATCGGAGGCTTCTGGTCGATGTCGACGGCGATCGTCATGCGGCTTGTGTCCGGAAGCCAGGTGCCTACGGCGCTGGCCCTGCTCAACGCCGGGAATGCGATCGCCGCGACCATCTCGGCTCCGGTCGGCAGCCTCTTAGGCGCTTACATCGGTTGGAGAGGAGCGTTCTTCCTCGTCGTTCCGGTCAGCCTTCTTGCGATCCTCTGGCAGTTTATCAGCCTTCCCATGCTGCCGGCGCGGACCAGCAAGTCATCGCCGAACGTGTTCAGGCTGCTCCAGCGTCCCCCGGTCATCGCTGGGATGATGGCAATCCTGCTTCTGTTCATGGGACAGTTCGCGCTCTTCACCTATCTGCGTCCGTTCCTGGAGCAGGTGACCCACCTTAGGATTGAGGCGCTTTCCACCTTCCTGCTCGTGATGGGCCTTGCTGGGGCGGGTGGCACCTGGTTGATCGGTACACTGCTGAGGCAGCGTCTGTTCAGCATTCTTGTTGTCATACCCCTGGCGATGGCAGGCCTTGCCTTGTTCCTGATCGCGTTCGGAGACAGGGAGATTCCCGTGTTCGCCGCACTCGTCGGCTGGGGCTTCTTCGGTACGGCGGCTCCTGTCGGCTGGGGGACTTGGCTCAGCCAATATCTCGCAGATGACGCCGAGGCGGGAGGAGGGCTGCAGGTCGCCGTCATCCAGCTCGCGATCACGGCGGGGGCTTCCATCGGCGGCCTCCTCTTTGATGCGGTGGGCTGGTGGTCCGCCTTCGTGCTTAGCGCGGCCCTACTCGTCGGCTCAGCGCTCGCGTCGATCGTCGCCTGGTACACAGTCAGGAGAGCCTCATGAGTGTTCCAACAGGAGCCGACTGACGTGAAGATAAGGCTTACCTTCGGGGACCACGTGATGACGGCGACGCTCTACGACAATCCGTCTGCCCGTGACTTCGCTTCCATGCTGCCGCTCGATCTCAAGATCGAGGACTTCGGACCGAACGAAAAGATCGCGCACCTGCCTCGGAAGCTGACGGTCGAAGGAAGCAATCCCTTCTCGAACGAGCGGCCATACGACCTCTGCTACTACATGCCCTGGGGAAATCTCGCGATGTTCTACGCCGACTACAAGCATCCGGGCCTCGTCCGGCTTGGTCGCTTCGACGCCGGCTATGAAGCGCTTCACGTGCCTGGGGAATTCCCGCTGCGCATCGAGCGCATCCAATGACACTCAATCCATCCAGACAGGAGACTTCCAAATGAGCAAGCGCATTGAGACGCAGGACGGCTTCAATTCGAGCAGGCGCGGCCTGATGAAAGCAACTGGTGTCGCCGTCGCGGCCATGAGCCTCATCCCGGCGGCTGCCGCCACCCAGGCCCTGGCTCAGACCGCGGAATGGGACAAGACCTTCCCCAAGAGCGACAAGGTCGACCATCAGAAGGTCTCGTTCAAGAACCGCTACGGCATCACTCTGGCGGGAGATCTCTATCTTCCCAAGAAGCGGGTCAACGGTAGGCTGGCCGCAATCGTCGTCAGCGGGCCGTTCGGCGCGGTGAAGGAACAGTCGTCCGGGCTTTATGCGCAGACGATGGCGGAACGCGGATTCGCTACAATCGCCTTCGATCCATCATATACCGGAGAGAGCGGGGGCGAACCGCGCAACATCGCCTCGCCGGACATCAACACCGAGGACTTCAGTGCGGCGGTGGACTTCATCGGCCTGCGGCCGGAAGTCGATCGCGAACGGATCGGCGTGATCGGCGTCTGCGGCTGGGGCGGCATGGCCTTGAATGCCGTTGCCGTCGACAAGCGCGTCAAGGCAGTCGTCGCCAGCACCATGTACGACATGACGCGCGTCATGTCCAAGGGTTACAACGACAGCGTTACCCTAGAGCAACGCACCCAGACGCTGGAGCAGTTGAGCCGGCAGCGCTGGATCGATGCGGAAAAGGGCACACCCGCCTATCAGCCGGCGTATAACGCCGAGGTTGGTCCAGATGCACCGCAGTTCATGGTCGATTACCACGACTACTATTCGACGCCGCGTGGTTATCATAAGCGCGCTGTCAACTCGGGCAACGCCTGGTCGCAGACCACGCCGATCTCGTTCATGAACATGCCCATCCTGACCTACATCGCGGAGATCTCGCCGCGTCCGGTGCTGCTCATCCACGGCGAGAAGGCTCACTCGCGCTACTTCAGTGAAACCGCGTTCGCAGCGGCCGCGGAGCCGAAGGAACTGATGATCATTCCAGACGCAAACCATACCGATCTCTACGACCGCGTCGATAAAATCCCGTTCGACCGGATGGCCGAGTTTTTCGGTCAGCACCTGGCATAAGCCGGGCCGCCGGTCGAAGTATCATAGGCGGCGAGGTGACCTTCTGGTCACAACGCCGTCTGGCCTCTCATCAGGAGACACGAAATGACAGACAATATCGCTGGCAAGACCATCGTCATCACGGGCGCCTCGAGCGGCATGGGTGCTGCAGCCGCCCGTTATCTCGCATCGAAGGGCGCCAACGTAGTCCTTGGAGCGCGCCGCTCCGATCGGATCGACGCCCTGGCCGCCGAACTCAGTGAAGCCGGCCACAAGGCCACTGCCGTCGTCACCGACGTGACGAGGCAAGAGGACCTACGGAAGTTGATCGACACGGCCGTTGAGACCTATGGACGGGTCGATGTGCTCATCAACAATGCGGGCGTCATGCCGCTCTCGCCCATGGATCGATTGAAGGTGGACGAATGGGACCAGATGATCGACGTTAACGTCAAGGGCGTCCTTTACGGCATCGCCGCAGCGCTCCCCCATATGAAGGAGCAGAGGTCGGGCCACATCATCAACCTATCCTCCGTGGCCGGCCACAAGCTCTTCGGCGGCTCCGCCGTATATTCGGCGACCAAGTTCGCAGTGAGGGCATTGTCGGAGGGGCTGCGGCAGGAGATGGCGCCTTACAACATCCGCACGACGATCATCTCGCCCGGAGCCGTCAAGACGGAGCTGCTTGACCACATCAGCGAGAAGGACGTGCAGCAGGCGAATCAGGATTACGTAGGCCAGGTCGGCGTACCAGCCGACACGTTTGCGAGGATGGTCGCCTTCGCAATCAGTGAACCCGATGATGTCGCCGTGAACGAGATCCTATTCCGCCCGACGGCACAGGAACTGTAGTTAAGACTTCAAACTGCCCGGCGGCGGTTATCAGACCCAATCGAAAACGGCCGAAGGGACAGCCCTAGGTCGTCTTTCTGTTCCAAGTCTCGCGCGACCTTTGTTGTCCATATCAGATAGACCCTATCAGAAACGGCTGTCTAATCCTGCGTTTGCTCGCTCCTATCTCAAGATGGCAAGTCCATCAAAGAAAGGATGACGACCGTGAAATTCCTGGCCGCCGCCACCCTAACTCTTGCGACCATCGCATCCTCCCCCGCCTTCTCACAGCAGAGTTCGACCATGACCAGATCATCAAGCGTGTCTTCGGACGTCATCTGGGGCGTTTCCCCCGCTCTCGGGCGATACGAGAAGGAAGACGTCGTGGAGGGCCTGTGGGCTCGCCCGCAGCTTTCCATCCGCGACCGCAGCGTCGTTACCGTCGCCATCCTCGTCGCCCGCAGCCAGGCTGCCGATCTTCCACATTACATCAACCTCGCGCTCGACAACGGCGTGACGCCCAAGGAACTTTCCGAGATCATTACTCATCTCGCATTCTATGCGGGTTGGACGAACGCGATGTCGGCGGTGGCTGTCGCCCATGACATCTTCGCCGAGCGCAACATAGGCGAGGATCAGTTGCCTGAAGCTTCTCCGGATCTCATGCCGCTCAACCAGGAGGGTGAGGCTGCGCGCCAAAAGGCGGTGCAGGGCCTGCTGGGCGATGCGTCACCTGGGCTGGCCGATTTCACGACGGATCCGCTGTTTATGGATGTCTGGCTGCGACCGGATCTCTCGCCTCGTGATCGCAGTCTCGTGACCATCACGTCTTTGATGGCCAATGGTCAGGTCGCTCAGCTCGCAGGTCACCTCAACAGGGCGCTCGACAACGGACTCACCCCGGAACAGGCGGGCGAGGTGGTCACGCAGGTCGCCTTCTACGCGGGCTGGCCGAATGCCTTCTCGGCAGGGCCTGTCGTCGCCGAAGTGCTCAAGAAGCGCCAGCAGTAAACCAACAAGCAAGAAGGACTGACTTTTATGAAGAACACTCTCATCGCCGCTACTCTTTCCACGATGGCCTTGGCTGACGCGCCTGCGGCTAGATCCGAAGGCATTACAGTCAACCCCGTCGGCGCTGCAGCGTCAGTCATCGCTGATCCGAAGAACTTCACAGGCAATGTCGTCGTTGACATGCTGCTGCCTACTTCGATTTCGACGCCAGCGTCGTCTGGGCTTGTCACCTTCGCACCCGGTGCCCGAACCGCATGGCATACCCACCCTCTTGGTCAGATGCTGATCGTCACAGCAGGTAAGGGCTGGGTGCAGCAGGAAGGTCAGGCACGTCAGGAGATCCGGCAGGGCGAGACCGTCTGGATCCCGGCAGGCGTCAAGCACTGGCATGGCGGCACCGCGCAGAACGCGATGAGCCACTACGCCATTACCTACATCCAGGACGGCAAGAACGCCGAGTGGTTGGAGCTCGTTTCTGACGAGCAGTATCTTGACTAGGTAGCGTCGACCCACTCGCCTCGATGATCCGGAAGTCGAACGACCGATACCGCGAGATAAGGAGCTGGCTTAGCATTCGAGAAACTAGACAGCGGTCCCGCACCTGTCGGGGCCGTGCCTCGCTCTCTCGCCTGGTCGCCTATGCCGCGGAACGAGGTGACGATGATCTGCAATGGAAGAGGCCTCTTCATGCAATCCAGAACCCACTTGGGCGTACTAGCCCATACCTCGGGGCCTCAGCGTCCGGTGCTTGAATGTTAGCATGTCTTCCTCCTTTGTCCGCCAGATCGAAAAACACGGTCTCTTGTCGGACCGATAGCCGTGTTCAGTCACAGACTGTTTGAAGTACTCGAACGGGGTCCCCAGCCATCTTTTTGAGACTTCCAAGCATTTTGGGATCTGGGGAACGTCACATACCACTTGAAGAGAATTCGGGCCAAGTAGCTGAAAAGACGCCAACTTTTCCGCAACTACTGAAAGAGGGAATAGGCCCGAAAAACGGCTTTCCTGGGGACCTTGGATTCTCACATTATTTCAATGGCTTAGTATAAAGGCCTTGAAATTCCCTCTATTTTCCCGCCGCGAGCGACCTTGGATGCCACCTTTGTGCCCTGGCTTTGAGCATCAGTCAACTAGGCGGTCAAGCGGCAATAATTTCCGCTTTCGAACCTCAAGTTTGCGGTGAGGCGGCCATTAATCGCCCGGTAGCTTTGCGCCTTGATGTCGGTCATACACGCCTTAGGGAGGCGCGCCTGAAAGCAGACTTTCCGACCGCGCGTCTGCCATGCGCAGAAGATTGAAGACGTGCCGCTTCGCCTGCTGAAGGACTCGTTTCAGCACGGTTTATTTAGGTCCTCCAGAGCTGGGTTCGCGTATTCGTGAAAGCCGCTTCGTCCTCAGAGAGGTGCGAGTTGTGCGCCCCTTTAACGCAGCTTAGTCGGCTTGCTGCTTGATTTTGTGCGTGATGTCTTCCACTCGAAATAGTCGACACCACTCGACTTCAAAATCGTCTATATTGAAAACCGCCACATTGTAGCCGTCTTCACCAAACGCGCTTTTGTACGCCACGCCGTCGTAACCGAGGGAGCGGAACAACTCAGCGAGGATCTGTGTTGGAGCGTACTCCGCTGCGTCGTCGGACCGATCTGCCGGCGTTGAAAATGCCCTGTCGATATCCGACCAAACTGCTTTCTCCAACTCCGCGCGTTCCGGCTCTTTGAGGTATATGAACTGCTTTTCGGCGAGAATGCTGCAGTCGATAAGCTTCAGTTCGCGCATACATTTCAAAACGGCAACAGTCACGTAAGCGCCGATCGCAGGTCTGACTTCCGATACTGCCGTGGAGTCGTCTGTCGCCATATAGAGACAGGGTATGCCACGGGTGTTCACGCGCCCGTCGCTGGCGCGATCACGCAAAGGCATCATGCGGGTCTTGTTGGCCGCGCACTCGATGTCGTCGATGTAGATGTCTTCACCGTCGTCACCGGTTTGATATATCGGTCTCAGGCCATGTGCCACTTGAGCGCGCCTTAACCTCGTGCCCACGTTAACGATATTCTCTCGGGTATGACACGTCGCGGCGACAGCTTGCAGAAATTCTTCCGTCTCCGGAGAGCGAATGAAACGACGCGACTTCACGACTTCGCGTCGGAAATGATGATAATCACGATGCGACTTGAAAGTTCGAGCCAAACGCTCTTCAGTCACGACTCCGCTCCCCATGATCGTCAATCACTACGTCAGTACTATATGCTCAACTGGTCCAGGAACATGCTCAAGAAGGTTTTCCTGACAACGCGCGCTTCCTATGCCGACATTTCTTTCGACAGCTATGGCATCAGCCGGCCGCAACCGGTTCTCTCTCTTTGAGAAGTCTCGCGCCAAGCGAATCATCCATCGCTCTCCAGAGGTCGACCACGACGTCGCTTTCGAGCTCTGACGGGGTCAATCCGAGTATCTTCTTAACTTCGGCTCGCACCCGCGCGACAAATGGCAAAAATTTCTCTGTCCTCGGCGACTTGGGTAGAACAGCCTCGATGGTGTCCAACGACCACAGAACCGTCGCCCAGCATTCCAGGAAGTCTGCAGGCATCGAATTGTATTCGCGGGCGATCATGAGACGTCGGACGGGAGGCCTTTTTCCGCAGAAGAACGACGAGATCACTCTGAATGCCATACGAGGCCAGCCGCGGTCGTCCGTGGAAGGCTCAAGACCGTTCGGCAGATGAGTCGTCCTAGCTTTGTGAAGGAGCATCATCAACCAGAAGCGGACACGAAGAACGTCGGGCGCACCAAGCGGCTCGTCCCCTGCCGTCACTCGCTCGACATAAAGGCCGACCATCTTCTCGTACTGCTTGGCGTCAACCCAGATCTCATGAGCGGGGCTATCTTCCTCTTCTTCTTCTTTCATTTCGGCCCGCCGCGTGGCGGCTTCCGTCAGGGCCACCTCGTTCTCGTCCCCAAGATCCATCCAGTCTTCGTCGTCCTCGGCCTCATCTTCGTGAACAAGGGCGCGCGACTGGCCGACGAGTTCGTTCATGAACTGGCGGATACGGTCGGAATGTTTGCCCGACAACGCGTTCTGGCGCTCGTCGGAACGAGCGTCCGGAACACGCGTCCTCATGAACTCGTCGTAGCTCAGAAAGCGCGTCTCCTGCTGCTTCGCCTCGGTGCGGGGACCGTGGGAGGCGCGGGACGACGCGATCGATGCGGTCGAAATCTCGTTGAGGTCTGCCCGTGCGAGCTCGTCGGCCGCCTGATGCATCCAGAGCTCGAAGTCAGCGTGCGCATCGAAGATCTCAATCGCCTTCGCAACGGATCCGGTCGCTATTTCCCGGCGCCGGCTTCTTAGCAAGGACCGCTGGATGACGTAGGCTCTGCTGGAGACGAACTGGCCGGATTCGACTGTCACGAAGCTTATCGCGCTCCTGCGTTCGGCCGTGATCCGGAACGTCACGTTGGGGCGTTCGGATCCGAGCGCGTAGGCGATAGTGTCGATCAATTGGGTGTTTCCGTCCAGCAGGCGAATGACTCCCTCGCTCGGCACCTCGCTCGGAACCATCCATGTGAGCACGTCGCCTTCCATTTCGAAGAAGCCGGGCCGCCGAGAAGATATATCTTCGAGCGGAATGGGTGGAGACCGCCCGGCCTCGATCAGATCATCAGGGTCGAGCGGATCTTGTTCTAGTATCTCCTCCAGACCAAGGGCCTTCGCCGCCGCGCCCGCTGGGAGCCTTCGATAGATGCAGGCCTCAGCATTTCTTTTCGAAGGTCCGAGTAAGCCGAGCGCGGCCGTCGTGCAGTTGGCGCTTCCGACTAGCACATGATCATGTTCCGCGGTGCTCGCAACGCAGACCTTCGCATGGGTAAACCGGCCGGCGAGCTTGCGGGGCAGATTTCTGAACTCCACCTCTGCCGGTCGTTCCGCTTCGACAGGAAACCCGATGTTCTCGGCATCCAGCAAAACGGAGATTCTGTCCGCCCGGAGCTGCTGCTGGAGGAACTCGAGCGCAGACAAGTTTTCGTCCCAGTAGGGGCTGACGACGACGAGGCTCTCGACTGCGACATCACCGACGAGGTCGAGGAACCGCCGCCCGATCCCGTCGTCGGCAGCGTTGGTCAGGAACGCGATGAGCGTCCCATCATCGAGCGTCGCCGTCCCCGCCTCGCCTCCGCCGCGCAGCCAGGGCGTTCTGTCCTTGATCCAGTCTAGGGCGTCGACCGCAGAGCGAGATCTCTCCTTGACCAGGCCTTCCAGGTAGGCCCAGGCAGCTCGTAAGATGTCACGTTCGGGACCGGGTTCGTCGCCGCATTCGATTTCGATGACGGCTTCGGCGTTGCCTGCAAGGCCGGCAGCGGTGATGTTCGCCGATCCGACGAAAAGGCGACCGCCTTTGCGACCGAGCTGCAGAACGACCTTCGGGTGGAAGAGACCGTCGGCAACTGGTGGTGAAGTTAGCGCGTAGTCACGACCCAACTGCGACGGAAGGCGGGAACCGTCCGACAGCGACATGGAGGCCATGCGCTCGTCCGCGACGACGAGGATGTTCGTCGCACCACTCGCCACGAGCTGGGGGAGCATAACCTCTTCCAAGGCCGAGAACTCGACGGCGAACGTCGTCGCGACGGCTGAATGATACGGGCGTCCTCCGCTCCGACGCGCCATTCGCTCGAGGTACTTCACGCCGTCCCTCCGAGCAGTTTTGCGGCACGTTCAGTGAGGCCGTCGTCATCGACCAGTCCGACGTCCACGAGGAACTGGATGGCGGGGTTGAGCCGTGGAGTCGTGGCGACCGGCGCGTATCCATTGCGGCGAAGGAGCCGTCCGTCGCGAACTTCGAACAGAAACGTGTAGTCCTTCTGTCTCCGGAGCTTCTGCATCGCGACCCAGCTATGTCTAAGGACCACCCGCTCGATGACATATGCCGAAATCAGGTCGCGAACGGGCTCATCCGCCCGGCGTGAGAACCAGTTCATCTCCGTCACGATGGACCTTGCATTGCCTGAGATGGGAAGCTCCCGCCGCATCACTTCGCTCAGACGTTCGTCCGATGCTATCCGCTCGAACAGCGCGGCGAGCGTCGAAATCGCGTCCCAGGCCTTTGCTTCCGGAGTTCCACGTCGTCCTGTCAAGTTCGACCACCTACCGCGATAGTCGAATGCCTCGTTTCCTAGCCTATGCTGAAAAGCGGACCACCGTTCGTCCGCACTCTCATCCAACCCGAGCCGTCCCCAGATCTCTCCACGGATTTCGGCGAGCGTCAAACCTGCATCCTGCTCTCCCATGAGAGCGAGAGCCCATTCCAGAAAGGCCGCTGCGGCGATCTGCATGAAATCGTGGCAGTGGTAAGCTTCCCACCGAACGCGCTGCCGGTCCAGATCGTCGTCACCGAACGTGGGCGTCGAGAACAGATGCCACCGGACGGACATCGGATCAGGGCGGCCGGCCATAGCCTTCGATGTTGCTAGGACGAGCTTAAGGGACGCCGTGCGACTCAGGTCACCTGTCGTCGCTTCGGCTCCTGTCATGAAAAGGAGCTGGTCGTAGATCGCCAGCTCGTCCGAATTTTCGAGAATCTGCGAGGGGAGGATCGGCCAGAGCTCGTCCAAGATCGAGGGCGTGACCTTTGCCGACTTTATGCACTCGATCAGAAGGGCCTCAACCTCGTCTCCAATCGCCTCTCGAAAGGCCTGGGCCGCGGCCAGTCCGAGACCGTTGCTTGCCCGCTGGATACCATGGTCTCCTTCAACGAAAAGTCCGAGTTCCACCATCTGCGAATAGTAGGCGCCGCCGAAGACGCCCAACGACTGCCGGAGGTAACGAGTCACGTTCGCGTCGTTAGAAGCGGCCTGCGTGAAATCTATCTCAGCCTCCTCAAGCGAGAGCCTCCGGTCCGCCCACTCGACACCGCCAACCCCACCCTCGCCTCCATGATAGGACGCGACGAGCGCGAAAAGAGCTTCGGCGCGCCGGACCCAGGAGCGCCATTCGGCAAAGTCTGTGGATCCCTTTTCGCGCGCGTAAGCCTCGCTTACCCAGCAATAAAGGCCGTAGTAGCGGATGCGCAAAGTGACGTTGCTGATGCCCGGAACTAGAGACTGATAAAGCGCGACGCCGGCATTCTGCATCCCGAGAGGGTCGAGTCCACGCTTGTCGATCCGCTCCGTCCACTCAGGCTCAGCTATCATTCAAGTCTCACCGGCATCGGTTTACAAATAGCGCTATAGGGCGGGAAGATCTAAGAGTTGGCAATATTGATTTTAGCCCGGCATTAAGCGTCGAAAACTTCCCGCTGCCATCACTCTGGCGGAGGGTTAAAAACAGATGTCCAGTTCGGCGCGATCAGATGGTCTGACGATGAGTAGATTATATTCTCGCAATCCTGCGTCGCTCCGCCAACTTGTTGATGTATCCGCGTGCGGAGGCCGTCCATCAGCATTTTGCCGTGGCTATGCTCGAAGGCCACGGGGACAAGGCCGTTTGGAGGCACGAAGTTGGCAATTGCTGGCGGATCCGCAGGCATGCCGCACTGTGCCCATTCGGGTTTTCCGCGCTTGCGCGTGCTTTCGTAGACCGTCGTTCGGATTTGGCCGCGCGCGGTGTGGGCGGCAGCGACAAGTTGGTCACGCTTAAAGGCTGTGACCTGGGAGATTGCAGCGTCGACCACCTCGGGCGCAAGCTGTGGAAACTTGGCCTTCAGGTGCTCGGCTTGGGCGAATGAATGTTCAACGTCGTTGAGAGGCGTGAACACTTCCGTGACGCGTGTGACGCCATTCCGCAGCCGCTCGGCGTCCGCAGTCGCGATCTCAAAATCCATCTCCGGTTGAGTGCGGAAGTCGCGGTCGCGATGGAGGATGATCCGCGCGTCGGGTCTCATGTCAGTGATCATGCTGGCGAGCAGGCGGGCGGCTGGCAGATTGCCGCATCCGTTGTAGGAGATGACGGCGAGGTTTTGTGGAGCCCCGTTGGCTATCGCCAGCGCGGTGACTGGTTTGGTGCGCTTGTCCTCGGTCATCAGGAGGACGGGACGCGCGGGGTCGAAGGCGTCGGCGCCGGCTGAAAGCGCACCGAGGGTCATGAGTATGGGAATCGCAGGCCGTTGGGCTTCGTCGACGGGCACCTGGACGCCCTCGCTCATCCAGACGACGGCAGCGTCGGCGTCATACATCAGGCGCTGGATTAGCTGCGGGGAGTGACTGGCGAATAGGATACGCGTTTGTGTCTCTGCGGCGACACCGCGCAACGCCTCGTAGAGCCGCGACTGGCTGTCGGCGTGAAGATGGGCATCCGGCTCGTCGAGTAGCAGGAGCGGGGGCGCGTAGAAGCAAGCGTAGGCGATGATCTGGATAACCTGCAGCATGCCCGTGGAAGCCATGTCGATCGTCACTCGGGAATCCGTCCCCTCGACTTCGACCTTCACATACCGATCGCGGTGCTGGTCATGCGCCACGACGACGCGCGCACCAGGATAGCAGCGGTCAAGGAGGGTAGAAAAAGTCTTCCAACCGCTGTCAGGAAGCACCCCGATGTTGCGTGTGTGCGTCCACGAGGCCCGAGCTATCTCGTCCAAATCACGGGTAAATAGGTGGTCGAGCACGGTACGAAGGTACAGGTTCGCGTCACCGTGCATGACAGCAGCATCCATCGCGCCCTTCGTGCGCCACTCCTCGCGCATCGGGATGCCGGAAAGACCCGGTGTCAGTATCGAAAATGGTCGGTCGGGATCTGCGAGCACGGCTGCAAAGTCGTCGTCGCCGATACGGTTGATCGCGATGTTAGCGTTCTTTCCGCGCCGTACCTCAATCGTGATCTCTTTTGCGGCGTCCGTATCGAGATCCACGCCGCTATAGGTAATGGAAAAGCCAAGGTTCTGCGTTGCCGGATCACCCCGGCGCAGATCCAAGAGACGTTCGGTAGGCCGAAACAGGACTGCGTCGTTCGACACTGTGGCGGCGAAATCGGGCGTGCCGTCGCCACGCAGCCTACGCAACGCCGCCTGCAGGATAGACACCCCGAGCTGCGCTGCTTGCAACGCGCTGCTCTTGCCGCTGGTGTTCCCGCCGACAAGTGCCGTGACGGGCTTCAGATTTATAGTGAGCTCTTCAATCCGCTTGAAATGCCTCACCGTAATTTGGTCGAGCCGAACCTGCATGCATCCCCCGCCACTATAGGCTGCAGTCTATAAAAAGGGGTCACCGCGGAAAGTGCAACGTCAATCGCATTGGGTCCACAGGACGATCGCCACGGTCAGTCTCGTCATCGGACCCGAACGAATGACTGCTTCCCAACATAGCGCACTCAAACCGGTCAATTCGCTTGCGGCCCCTCAGCGGAGATTATTTCCGCTTTCACCTCTTGTAGAACATTGTTTGAGCGAAGTGATACGCGGAATGCGTCATTCGGCGTCTAGTGACACTGAAGTAGGGTGGCATTTTCACAATGCGACGATTGGAAAGCCAATTGTGCTTTCAATACTAGCTGTTTATCGTAAAAAAATCTTGTCGTTCAAATAGTTGGGCATCTTGATGAAAGCGTTCGAATTTGATCACCAATTGATAGCTGCCTATGAGCACTTCTCGCGTTCCTTCATCGCGATTCGGGCGCCTGACCTGAAATCCGAGATCGACGCGCAGTACGACGCCGGAAAGTTCTGGCCTGATGCCCTCCTATCACTCAACCCGCGCTTTATGGATGGGCCGACGGTCGATGAACTCGTCGGCACAGGTGACCTTGATGAGGGCACAGGCAAGGTTTTCCGGTTCGGAGCGACACCCCTTCGCTTCCACCGTCACCAAGCCGAAGCAATTGCGAAGGCGAAACAGGGCAAGAGCTACGTTGTCACGACCGGCACAGGTTCGGGGAAATCCCTTTGCTTCTTTGTGCCAGTTGTCGACGCAATTATCCGTGCTCGTCGCGCGGGAAAACCGCGGCGGACATCGGCAATCATCGTCTATCCGATGAACGCCCTGGCTAATAGCCAGATGAAGGAAATTGACAAGTTCATCGCTGGTTCTGGGTTGCCTGATAATTTCAGGCCGGTGGTAAAGCGTTACACTGGTCAGGAAAGCCGAGAAGAACGCGAGCGAATTGCCGCCAACCCGCCAGATATTCTCCTGACAAACTACATGATGGCCGAATTGCTGCTGACGCGGCAGGACGATCTGGACTCGCAGGTAATCGCAAACGCATCTGGCCTCGAGTTCATAATTCTCGACGAACTTCACACCTACCGCGGACGCCAGGGAGCCGATGTTGCAGTCCTGGTTCGGCGTCTGCGTGATCGATGCTCTCCTGACAAAGAGCCGATCTGCATCGGCACCTCGGCAACGATGGCATCCGAGGGGTCGGATGAGAGCCGCGCACTCGCCGTCGCGAAGGTCGCGTCACGACTGTTTGGCACCGAGATTGGCCCGGATGCAGTCATCGACGAGTCCTTGCAGCGTGCCACCGATGACGCCTTGAAAACTGAGCATGTCGTTGGCGCGTTGAGCAAAGTCTTAACGCAGCCCCTCCCGGACGCACTCGACGACGAGGCCCTGAAGCACCACCCGCTTTCGGTGTGGGCGGAGTTGGAACTCGGATTGGACGACGGGCTCGAACTCCGGAGAAAAAGGCCGATCCCGTTCGAACAGGCTGTCGAAAAGCTGTCGCTGGCCACTGGGGTCGACGCCGAAACCTGCCGCCACTATCTCGAAACGTTCCTAACCCGGACAAGTCTGCCTGAGAATGAGCGCGGCGGCACAAAGGATGGTGCTTTTCTCGCCTTCAAGCTCCATCGTTTCATCTCCGGCGCCAGCGAAGTATTTACGACACTCAAAGCCCGACCCCGGCGGATTCTTCTCGAGGGACAGCTTGAGGATCCTGATGCGCCTGGCAACCGTCTTTATCCGACGCGTTTTTGCAGAAGCTGTGGCCAGGAATACCATGTCGTGACGAAGGTCGAGGATGATGGGGATTTGCGTTTTCTTCCCCGAAGCATTGATGACACCCCGCTCGATACTGAGGACGACGAGGTTGCCGGCTATCTCTGCCCAGTAAATGTCGACGATAATGACTTTCAGTTCACCGGGGAGCTTGAGGGCTACCCTGAGAGTTGGCGGGAGGAAAAGAATGGCATCGAGCGGCTGAGAGGCTATCGTAAGAAGCGCACCCCTATATCATATGCGGTGGGTGCAAACGGCCTCCATGGAGCGGGCGGCAATGATTTCTGGTTCATCCCCGGGAAGTTTGCCTTCTGCCTTTGCTGTCATGATGAGCCCACGCAAGGCATGCGTGAACGAAGCAAGCTTGCCGGGCTCTCTGGCGAAGGGCGGAGTTCTGCGACAACGCTGCTCGTGGCCAGTGCCCTGGAGTGGATGAACAAGCCGGGCAGCGGCGTACCTGAGACGAAGCGCAAACTGCTGGGCTTTACAGACAACCGTCAGGATGCCGCACTGCAGTCAGGTCATTTCAACGACTTCTTGTTCGTAAGTCTGTTGCGCGGAGCCATTCTTCACGCGGTGATCTCCGCTGGCTCAGAAGGCCTTGCAGAAGACGAGTTCGGCCTTCAGGTAGTGAAGGCGCTTGGTTTCACCGCAGCCAAAAAGGAGGCTCGGCCGCATTGGCTTCTGGACGCGAATGTTGGCGCCATTATCCGTGAAGACGCACAGCGTTCGCTCGCTAAAGTGCTCGCCCATCGTGTCTGGACGGACCTACGCCGTGGATGGCGCTTCACCAACCCCAGCCTGTCTGTTCTCAATCTGATCGATGTTAATTTCCTCGGCCTTGAGGAACTTTCTGAAGATCGCGAGCGCTTCATGGCCATCCATCCAGCTCTTGGCGATCTCGGCACCGATCAGCGGCAGGCTATTCTCAAGGCTATATTGTCTGCGATGCTCGAAGGCCTGGCTGTTCAGACCGAGGCCTTAGACCTGACCGTCCTCGATGGTGTGGCTCAGAAATCCCGTATACTGCTTCAAGCTCCATGGGCAATTGACCAGAAGGAGAACCCGAGAGCACGCTCTTCGCTGGTCCTGCGCGGGGGCAGCAAGAATGTGGTCACGCTTCGCGAAGAACAAACTCTTCTCCGGGCCGGCCCCAATTCCAGAATCGCAAGGTTCCTGAACCGGAAGTCCGTCCTAGGCGCGAAGCTGAACAAGGATGAGTATTACGAGTTCATGGAGGGAGTGCTTGCCTTCCTGAGCGATGAAGGGCTGCTTGTGCCCGTCGAGCTCGATGGTGACGTGACAGGCTGGCGCCTGTCACCATCCGCGGTCCGGCTTATCCCCGGGCCCGCGCTTTCTGATGAAGGCCAGCGCGGCAACCGATACTTCCATGACCTTTACACCACGATCGCGAACGACCTTAGCGATGGGCGCAGCTCCTATTGGGGCCTGGAGGGCCGTGAACATACGGCGCAGGTATCGCAGAAACAGCGCGAATGGCGTGAATGGCGGTTCCGATTCGAACAGGATGATATGCAACATCTCGCGACCTCGGAGTACCGCACGGAAATTCGAGCAACCGGCGAAACCGACCGGTTTTTGCCAGCGCTATTCTGCTCTCCGACGATGGAACTCGGCGTCGACATTTCGGCATTGAACGCCGTGTATCTCCGCAACGTACCGCCCACGCCTGCAAATTATGCACAACGCGCCGGACGTGCCGGACGGTCGGGGCAGGCTGCGGTTGTCGTGACGTACTGCGCTTCGGGATCTCCCCATGACCAGTATTTCTTTGAACGGCGCAATGATATGGTGGCCGGTGTCGTTCGGCCGCCCGCGCTTGACATCACGAATGAGGAACTTGTTCGGTCGCACCTTCATGCGGTTTGGCTGGCGGAAGCGAAATTGGCGCTTTCCCCAGATATTCCTGAAATCCTAGACCTTCACGGCGATAAATTCCCGCTGAAGGACGAGGTTCTGGCGGTAGTTTCGAAGTCTACTCTTGTCTCTGGGGCGCGGGGCCCGATGGCGCGAGTTCTGAAACAGATTCTGGCGTCCGATGGTGGCAAAACCCCAATCTGGATGGAAGATCCGGACGAGTTTGTTCTTCAAACGGCCATGAACGCGCCGAAGGCATTTGATCGGGCATTTGACCGTTGGCGTGAGCTCTACAGCTCCGCTAGAACGCAGTTGGCCGAGGCGAACAAGCGCTCGGAGATCACCGGGCTCTCTGGAGCGGACCGACGCAAGATCAAGGCCGCGCAGATGCAAGCCCAGGATCAAATTGCAATCCTCGAACAAGGCAAGGCCTCGAATGGATCCGATTTCTATTCGTATCGGTATCTTGCGACGGAAGGCTTCCTGCCTGGATACAATTTCCCACGCCTACCGCTGTACGCGTTCGTACCCGGTGAAGGGAAAACCGGCACATTCCTGTCCAGGGCCCGTTTTCTGGCCATTTCCGAGTTCGGGCCGCGCAGTCTGATATACCATGAAGGCCGTGCCTATCGGGTTATGAAGGCCAAGCTGCCCCCCGAGGTACGCCAAGGCGATGGATCCGAATTGGCGACCAAGGACATCTACATTTGCTCCAACTGTGGTGCGTCCCACGAAGGCGAAGTGGAGCGTTGTCACGGGTGCGACAATCACATGGCTGGAGAGGTCCCCATCAAGAAGACGCTTCGTATCGACAATGTCGAAGCGGCGCCGACTGAGCGCATTACGGCAAACGATGAAGAACGGGTACGGCAGGGCTTTGATATCCAGACCGTGTTCTCCTGGCCGAAAAAGGACGGCCAGATCCAGGTGACCAACGCCAAGTTCGTCTGCGAAGAAACGTCGCTCCTGTCACTTCAATACGCCAATAGCGCCGAAATCAGCCGCTTGAACAAGGGCCTGAAGCGTCGAAGGGATCAGACCGTTTTCGGCTTCCACATTGATCCCAGATCCGGTTACTGGGCGAAGTCCGACGGCGAGGATGGTGACACGGATGTGCCGCCAGAGGTGGTGAAACCGGTCCGAATAGTACCAATAGTTCGCGACCGAAAGAATGCCTTGCTGCTCCGCTTTGAAAGGCCAGAACAATACGAGCCGGAAACGATCGCAACGGTCCAATATGCGTTGCTGCGTGGGATAGAGGTGGTCTTCCAGCTCGAGGAAGGTGAAATCCTGAGTGAGCCGTTGCCCGCGAGAGATAACAGGCGAGCAATTCTCACCTATGAAGCGACCGAAGGCGGAGCCGGCGTGCTTACGCGCCTGATTGACGACGAAAAAGCAATCAATGAGGTCGCCAAGACGGCGCTCGGCTTGATGCATTTCGAAAATGTAGATGCCGCGATTGCGGCGGGGGATGCAGATCTGCTGCAGGAGAAAGAGGATGGGAGTTGCGTGCGTGGCTGCTATCGCTGCCTTCTCTCCTACTTCAATCAGCCAGACCACGAGCTGATCAATCGCGCGAGCCCACAAGTTGCGCAGTTCCTAATCGATCTGAGTTGCGGGGAGATTTCCCGAGTGGCAAAGGCAGCACCAGGCGCAGTGGTATCGCCTTGGCTTGAGGCGTTCGGAGCCGCTGGCATTCCTCAGATCGATACAATGCCCGCACGTTTCGGAGGCATTGAGTTCGAGTTTGCGTGGCGTGCAAGTATGGTTGCTGCGTCCACCAAAAAGCTGACATCGGAAGCTGAGGCGGATGCGATGAGCAAGGGCTGGGTTGTATACAGCTTGCCCGAAGTTCCGTCCGAAGGGCTACCAGACGGTTTTATCAAGAATTTTGCAGGTTGATATGACACTGAATTTTACTCCTGGCGACCTAATCAAAGCACGCGGCCGGGAATGGGTAGCTTTGCCGGCACCCGCGGAGGGGCTCCTCGCTCTGCGCCCTCTCTCAGGTAACGAAAACGACATCGTCGTTCTCGCACCGGATCTCGAACTGACGCCTGTCGAAGCTGCTCGCTTTGACCTGCCGGAGGATGCCCGCCCGACAGTCCAGTCAAAGGCGGCACTCCTTGCGGATTCGCTCCGGCTGACCCTTCGTCGCGGCGCGGGGCCGTTTCGCTCGGCCGCGCAGCTCGCATTCGAGCCGCGCAGCTACCAACTCGTTCCATTGTTGATGGCTTTGCGCCTCCAGGTGCCGCGCCTACTGATCGCTGACGACGTCGGCATCGGTAAGACGATCGAAGCGGGCCTGATTCTTCGCGAACTCATGGATCGTGGTGAGGTCGACGCTTTTTCGGTGTTATGCCCACCCCATCTGGTTGATCAGTGGATCATCGAGCTGAAGGACAGGTTCGGGATCGACGCTGTTGCCGTCACCTCCGGGACGGCCGCACGTCTGGAGCGAAATCTGCCGTTGGCGCAGACCTTGTTCGATGCTTACCCCTTCACAGTCGTCAGTCTCGACTACATCAAGGCCGAAAAGCGTCGCGATGGTTTTGCCAGGGCGTGCCCAGATTTCGTGATCGTCGATGAAGCCCACGCTTGCGTCGGTACACATAAAGGGAGGCAGCAGCGCTTCGATTTGCTGCAGGGTCTTTCCCGAGATCCGGAGCGTCGGCTGGTGCTGCTGACGGCAACACCGCATTCCGGGGATGAAGAAGCTTTCGCCCGGCTTCTGTCGTTGATCGACCGGGATTTCGGGAGCGTGAACTTCGACGATCCAAAGTACCGAGAGCGCCTATCAAGGCATTTCGTTCAGCGGCGACGCGTCGATCTCGTCGAGGGAGCATGGGACGAAAACCGTGCTTTTCCCAAGCACGAGACCACCGAATACTCGTACCGTCTGAACGACGAACATCGAGCATTTCATGAGGCCGTCCTCGATTATTGCTTCGCTGTTGTCTCTCGGGCGGGAGATACGCAGAAGGACCGCCATCTTGCCTTCTGGGGCACGCTGGCACTGATGCGGTGTGTCGGCTCATCTCCTGCTGCGGCGATGAGTGCGCTGCGAAATCGGGCGTCTAACGAAGATGAACGCCTCGAGCCGCAGATCTATGACGAGGATGGCGACGACGAAGACGCTGTTGATATCGAGCCGAACACGGTCTTCTCCAGCGATCCCTCGCTCCAAGGGCTGCTTGATAAGGCCAGCACACTTCTTTCAGCGGATGATCCCAAGCTGAACGCCCTCATCAAGGCCCTCAAGCCTTTGATCAAGGAAGGCGCGAATCCCGTCGTTTTCTGCCGCTACCTCGCGACGGCGGAACATGTGAAGGAAGGGCTTCGCAAAGCCTTCCCGAAGCTGAACGTGCAAGCAGTGACAGGAGAGCTGACACCAGACGAACGCCGCGATCGTGTTGCAGAAATGGCGGCGGCGAATGTAGATGCCGACGAACAGCGTATTCTTGTCGCTACTGACTGCTTGTCCGAAGGTATCAACCTTCAGCAACTGTTCGACACTGTGATCCACTATGATCTCTCCTGGAATCCGACACGCCATCAACAGCGTGAAGGCCGGGTGGATCGCTTCGGCCAGCCTGCCGAGCTCGTTCGGTCGATCATGATGTTCTCCCCTGACAGTGCGATCGATGGCGCCGTGCTCGAAGTCATCCTCCGCAAGGCTGCAGAAATCCGCGAGGCGACCGGCGTAACAGTTCCTCTCCCGGATGAGCGCGGGCCGGTCACCGATGCGCTGATGGCTGCGATGATATTTCGCCGCGGTGGCGGTGTCCAACAGCAGCTCACGCTCGACCTGCAACTGACCAACGGCATCCAGGTGATGGAGACCCGGTGGCGCGATGCCAGTGAAAATGAAAAGCGGTCTCGTGCTCGATTTGCCCAGAATGCCATTAAGCCGAGCGAAGTTGCCCCCGAATGGGAAAAGGTCAAATCGCTGCTAGGTTCGCCGGAAGAGACGCTTCAATTCGTCGAACGCGCCATGTCGCGCTTCGGCGTCCCGCTGGAAAAGAAAAAGTCATTACAGCTCGCGCATGTGCATGCCCTTCAGCCCAGTCTGAAGGAAAAGCTGGAACAACTGGGCCTCAAGGGATCTCTCAAGCTCGCAATGCAGGAACCGGCGCCGTCAGGGACATCGCTCCTGACGAGAACACACCCACTGACGTCTTCCCTGGCGGAAAGTCTCCTTGAAGCCTCGTTGGACAGTGAAGCGCTTCCGGATTTGGGCATCGGTCGTGTCGGCGCCTGGCCGAGTGCAGCGGTAACTCAGATGACGCGAGTTGCGCTCCTGCGCATTCGCTACAAACTGACGGTCCATGCAAGGCGCGAGCGCCTTTTGCTGGCGGAAGAAGCGGCGCTCGTTGCCCTCGAAAGCAACACCGTCATCGCTTCCGGCAGCAAGGCGCGAGAATTGCTCGCTTCTGCCGCGACTGCGGATCTCGCGCCTGTTGCTCGGGATCGCATAGTCAACGCGGCACGGGCAGTAGTCCCGGATCTGTTGGCCGGTCCGATTGCTGAGTTCGTTCGAAAGCGTGCAGCCGAATTGGCGGATGATCATGCACGTCTCCGTGCTGCCGCTGGTTCGGCGTCTCGTGTTAGTGTCGAGCCGATCATTCCCCCAGATGTCATTGGCCTCTTCGTGCTCGTTCCGGGGGAAGTGTAATCATGGCGCGCAAAACCATCACTGATATGTCGACTTGGCCATCGCTGAGCCTCGAAGGCAACCTGATCGCTCCTGCAATGATAGCCAAGATCGATCAGCGTCAGGCCCCGGAACAGACGCCCGAGGACTATGCCGTTCGCAAGGGGCTGCAGATCCGTGAGGAAATCGCGACAGCCTTTCGTGTGGGGCAATCCCATTTCGACGCCTTCGCAAAGATAGAGCATCCATCGGCGGCGACGACCACGCGCTTCATCTCCGGCCTCTTCAAGGAAACCTTCGGCTATGACGATCTGAAGGCGGCATCCGCGCCGATGGCGCTATCGGCGTCTGGCCGCGTGCCGATCGTGGTTGTTCCGCCGCAGGAGCAGATCGATCGCCGCAGTCCGACGCTCTCGACAGACCGGTCTCGTTCTCCCGCCTTCGCGCTCCAAGATTATCTGAACGACCGCGACGATGCTCTCTGGGGGATCGTGACCAACGGCGCACAGTTACGCCTGATGCGCGACAACGCCTCGCTGACAAGGCCTGCCTACATCGAGGCAGATTTCGCCCAGATGTTCGTTAACGAAGATATAGCCTCCTTCGCTGTGCTCTGGCTTTTGATCCATCGTTCCCGCTTTGGCGCAGCCGACACTCCAGCAACCGATTGCGCTCTTGAGCGTTGGCGCGACGCCGGCTCCAAGGAAGGGGAGGCCGCACGTGATCGCTTGGCAGATCAGGTCCAGCTTTCCCTCAAGCTTCTCGGCTCCGGCTTCCTCGAAGCCAATCCCGATCTCGCGGCCAAACTGCGTTCCGGAGAGGCGAACCTCACTGAGTGGTTCAACGAACTCCTGCGCCTCGTCTATCGCCTGATCTTCCTCATGGTGGCCGAAGACCGCAACTTGCTTCATCCGGACAACGCAGGGCCCGAGGCCCGCAATCTTTACGCCGAAGGTTACTCGCTGCAATCGCTGCGCAAACAATGCTATCGCGCCGCCACTTGGGACAAGCACCATGACCGTTATGAGGGCGTGAAGGTTGTCTTCCGTGCCCTCACGCATGGCCAGCCCGCCCTTGCGCTGCCTGCCCTCGGCGGGCTCTTCGCGGAAGACAGGCTACCCCATCTCGAAACCGCCAGCCTGCGCAACCGCGCGTTTATGGAGGCGCTCTATCGCCTGTCCTGGCTCGCGGACAAGAACGGCATGGTCCCGGTCAACTGGCGTGCGATGGAGACCGAGGAACTGGGCTCGGTCTACGAATCCCTCCTCGAACTCCAGCCTCAGCTCGGCGACGATGGAAAGACGCTCGTCTTCGCATCCGAGGCGGCCGAGCAGAAGGGCAATCAGCGCAAGACCACCGGTTCCTACTACACGCCCGACAGCCTCGTTCAGGTGCTGCTCGATACTGCGCTCGATCCTGTGCTCGACAAGACGGAGACCGAGGCGGATGATCCCGCCAAGGCGCTGCTGAAGCTTTCGGTCATCGACCCCGCCTGCGGCTCGGGCCACTTCCTGCTGGCCGCCGCCCGTCGCATCGCTACGCGGTTGGCCCGTATACGGGCCGAGGGCACTCCCTCGCTCGCCGACTTCCGCCACGCGCTGCGCGATGTCGCTCGCTGCTGCATCCACGGAGTTGACCGCAACCCGATGGCGGTGGAACTGACCAAGGTCGCGCTCTGGATCGAAACGGTGGACCCCGGCCTTCCCCTTGGCTTCTTCGACGCGCAGATTCGCTGCGGCGATGCGCTGCTGGGGGTGTTTGACTTGAAGGTGCTGGAGGAAGGCATCCCCGATGCCGCCTACAAGCCACTGACCGGCGACGACAAGGAAACCGCCAAATACTACCTCAAGGCCAATCGCGACGCCACGGCGGGCCAAGGCGGGTTCGACTTCGGCTCCGGTCAGGCGTCTATGCCTGCGATGAAACCGCTGGCGCTGGATTTCTCGGGTTTCCGCGACCTGCCCGAGGATACGGTGGAGCAGATCGGGGCCAAGACCAAGCGGTTCAAGGAACTGCGCAAGGGGCAGACCTTTGTCCGCGCTAGGGCGGCAGCGGATCTCTACGTCGCAGCCTTCCTGCTACCCAAGGTCGGCGACGCACCGGCGGGGGCATCGGAACGGACGGTGCCAACGACAGAAGAACTGTGGATGGCTCTCAATCAGGGCAGGACGCGCCAGACGATGGTGGATGCGCCAAAGGCCGCCCGCAACGCTCGCGCGCTTCATTGGCCTCTGGAATTCCCGGACATGATGCAACGCGGCGGATTCGATGTGGTGCTTGGCAATCCGCCGTGGGAGCGGATCAAGGTTCAAGAGCATGAGTTCTTCGCGTCGCGTGATCCGAGAATTGGGAGCGAGAAAAGCGCTAAAGCCCGCTCCACCCTTATCTCTGCACTTCAAGTCGCACCAAATGGCAGCGTTGAACAGAGCCTATATTTGGAGTTTGAAAGCGCTCGCCGCGAAGCCGAAGCAATCTCGACCTTCGTGCTTTTGCCTGGCAACAGTGGTGGCCGTTTTCCACTGTGTGGTCGAGGAGACGTGAATACCTACGCTCTCTTTGCCGAGCTGTTCGATAAGATCAAGAGACGTGGTGGGCGGTCGGGCATAATAGTGCCAACTGGAATTGCAACGGATGCCCTTACGGCTCCGTTTTTTGCTAATCTTGTCGATGAGAAAAGGCTTGCTGGCCTAATCGACTTCGAAAATAGAGCGAAGATTTTTGCCGACGTTGATAGTCGTATGAAATTCTGCCTCCTTACGTTGGGAGATAGCGAACCAGAGGCAAGGTTTGCGTTCTTCCTGACGGAGACGTCGCAACTTGGAGAGGCCGAACGGATCTTTACACTCTCGCCGGAACAAATCGCCGCGATCAATCCAAAC
Organism: Rhizobium sp. Leaf341; assembly: GCF_001424325.1. NCBI lineage: Bacteria > Pseudomonadati > Pseudomonadota > Alphaproteobacteria > Hyphomicrobiales > Rhizobiaceae > Rhizobium > Rhizobium sp. Leaf341. The sequence continues at coordinate 375,044 of NZ_LMPE01000003.1, read as the reverse complement.
ACCAAAACCACTCCCGTGTTTCGTTCAAGACAAGATGCAAATATTACTGCAAAAGTCTATCGGACAGCGCCTGTACTAATCGAAAAGGCTAGGGGTGATAAAGGAAACCCTTGGCACATCGCGCATGCTAGTACCTTCTTCGACATGACCCGAGATGTCCGCTTCTTTTTTTCGGCTTCCGAGCTTAAAGATCGCGGTCAAATTCTCGAGGGGAATGTTTGGCTTGATCCGGGCAAACTAGAACCGAGTTTTCTGCCGCTGTTTGAATCCAAGATGCTTCATATATTGGACCATCGGTGGTCTTCCTCGGAATCCGATCAGGACGACGATATCAGTATTGAGGTGAATCAGAAGGTCGATCCACGCTACGAGCCATTACCAAGGTTTTGGGTTCCTGTAGATGAAATCCATGCTCGCTTGCAGAAACAGGGCTGGCAGCGAGATTGGCTGATCGGCATGAGAAAAATCACAAATGCAACAAACGAAAGGACCGTAATTTCGGCAATCTTCCCGAAAGGCGCTGTAGGCAACAGCGCCCATATTCTTTTCCCCAAAGGAAATATCTCTACTGCTCAAATTACCTTCTTTGTCGGAGCGGCGACATCGTTGGTTCTCGATTATGTTGCTCGGCAAAAAATAGGTGGGACAAATCTCAATTTCTTCTATCTTGAGCAGCTTCCCTTCCTCGCACCAGATCAGCCTTCCGAAACTGCGTTGAGCTACGTTTCAGAAAGGGTGCTGGAACTCACGTACACCTCTTACAGCCTCGCCCCCTTCGCCCGTGATCTGGGCTACGATGGCGTGCCCTTCGCTTGGGACGAGGATCGTCGCGCGCTCCTTCGCGCAGAACTCGACGCCTTCTACGCTCGGGCCTACGGCGTGACCCGAGACGAGCTAAGCTACATCCTTGACCCCGCCGTCGCGAAAGGTCCGGACTACCCCTCGGAAACCTTCCGCGTCCTAAAGGAGAAGGAAATCCGCCAGCACGACGAATACCGCACCGGCCGCCTCGTCCTCGAAGCATGGGATCGAATGCAACAAGAGGGGACATTTGCCGCACTCGGTATGGTCGATCCTATTTCTGCTGCTGCGCAGCCGATCGAGCTTCCGTCGCTCGGACAATTACCGGATGCAGTTTGGGCTTGGTCGCAAGCTAGCAACGAACATGACAGGGTGCGCACTCAGCTTCGCGCTTTGGTGGGCATCCTGCCAGAGCCGTCCGACGTGCGACGCGTCCGTCTGTCCGCGCTGGCCTGCCTGCAGCCGGCTCTCCTTGATGGTTTCCTGTCCGAAACCGATCGTCGAGAGTGGCAACGTCTTGTAGCGCACCCGGCTAACGTGACCCAGCTCGTCCCGCCAACAAATGCCGCATGGGGTGCAGCATTCAGTGCCCTCGTTTCTTCGGCCGTGCTTGATGTTTCGAGCGACGGTGCCCTCTGGAGTGCGGGCAAGAGACTGGATCGCTCAACCTTGAATGCGCATGATCCTGCTGTCGGTCGCGCACTGTTCGCTTGGTCGCGGCTCGAAGGTATCAGTCTCGATCGGGAGTTGGCGCAGGTGCCTGCTGTCATCTTGCCATTCATCCGGGAGGGCCGTGTTGCAGCCTGATCTGTTTCAGCCGGCCGAAATTGAACTCACCTTGCCGGAAGGTCAGCAAGGACCGAGGCTGTGGGTTCGACGCATAGCGCTCTGGCAGGACCCTCAGACCATGCTGCGTGACATTCCGCTTCGGCGCGGAGTCAATATTGTCTGGTCGCCGGATCTCTCGACGAACGGGACTGGCGCCACTCCTCACGGCAGTGGCAAAACAACATTCTGCCGTCTGATCCGATACTGCCTGGGTGAGCGGCACATCTCCCACGAAGAACAGCGACCACTTATGCAGCAGAAGCTGCCCAATGGTTTTGTTGGGGCGGAGATAATCATAGATGATGAATGCTGGGTGGTTACCCGTCCTATCGGCATGAACCTGCCGTCACGCGCCTCCCGCGCGGAGCGCATTGAGGAAACTTTTGACGAGCTTCTGGTAGCCACCCTACCTCCGACCATTGCCCCCATGATTTCGGAGAGCTTTTGTACCCGCTACCGAGATCAGGTTCCTGAAAACTTGAAGGCAGAACATGTTTGGGACGTCTTGCTCGCATGGCTCACCCGCGATCAGGAGTGTCGGCTGGATGACGTGTTTGATTGGCGGTCCAAGCGATCCGGCTCAGGATCACCTGCACAGGAGCTCTCTCTTGAAACAAAGCTGACGGTGGTGCGCCTTGCTATCCGCGCGCTCTCCGCTGACGAAATCCAGGCCACCGCCGAGGCCAGAGTTCTCACGCGTGAGCGGGACAAACTGCGCGAGAAGCTTGGTCATCTCGACTGGTTTCAAAGCCAACGGTTTTCTGAGCTTTGTGAAAGGCTTTCTTTCCCGAAGGAGCGTGATCCGACCGAGGAATTGGTCCGCAAGGAACTCATCGACAAGGCGAATGAACTGCTTGCAAAGGCCGTTGGTGCTGAGCACGCAAAAGGTCAGAGACCAGGCGACGGGCTGCGCGAGAAACGCCAAATTCTGCAATCCGAACGGAACAAGAGCAGTGACGCGAGAGCTGAGAAGAAAGCCCTATTGTATAGCCTTCCGAGTCAGGTTTCTGCCGCCCGCGCTGAACAGGGAACCGAGCAGGCGAGGCTGGAAACCGGCGTCATTGTCCGCTGTGCAATCTGTCACGTCGACATAGATGAAGTGACGGCCAATGGATGCGGCATCTCATTGGAGCGTTGCAACCTCGACGAAGTGCGGTCAAGGATTGCGCTGGCCGAGCAACAGATAGAGGAGTTAGAGCGCCAGCAGCGCGCTTTGCCAGCAGAAATCGATAAACTAGACCGAGAGATTCTCCGATTAGACCGAGAGATCGCTCAGATCGATGGTTCATTTGCTCAGCTCGAACAGCAGATGTTGGCCAGTAATAAGGCAGTTAACCGAGCAAGCGAACTGGTAAGAGAGACGACTTGGTTTGACCTTCAGTTGAAGGATCGTGTTGGGATAGCTCAACGCCTACTTCTCATCGACAAAAAACTAGAAGGGGCGCGGCAGAAGACGGCGCTTGAGCGAGAGCGCGCCGCGGCAGCAATCGGTGATCTAGCGGGGCTTTTTGGGCAACTCGTCGCCACACTGATGCCTAAAGGCTGTTTTGGTAAAATGAAGCTCGATGGCAACGGCCTTCATCCAGAGATTTCGCTGGAACGTGGCGCGGGACTATCAACTGCCGCTGTCGAGTCGTTTAAAATCGTAGCCTTCGATCTCGCCGCAATGATCCTGTCTGTGAATGGTAAGGCCGACATGCCGTCCCTTCTTATCCACGACAGCCCACGCGAAGCAGACCTAGACGCCAGCATCTACGCCAATCTTTTTGATTTCGCTCTTGGTTTGGAGAAAAAGGGAAGTCCGCCCCCATTCCAGTATATCGTCACGACAACAACGGCGCCCTCGCAGATCACGCTTGATCATCCCGCGTTGCGGCTCCGACTTTCATCGACGCCGCCTGAGGCGCGGCTGTTCGCAATGGACTTCTGATGATCGAGTCGCCGCAGTCTTTCGTCATCCGTCAGGAATGCGACAAGGTAGCATTCCAGAACGGATTCCGGCGGCCACATGAGGAGCTAAACGGCTGGCGACACTACACCTCGACAACTGCGCAAGGCTCACTCTGGCTTGCACGCGAACATACGGGCGCTTGGGTGATCGCGATTGATCATCCCGGTATCGTCGCAGAGATTGGACTGGAACCAGTTGATGAGGGAGGGCCCGGCCTTGCGCGCTACCGGTTCGCCGATTTAGCTATGCTTTATGCGGCGATGCCGCGACTTTACGAACTAGCCGTCAGCCTTCCAGATGCACCGCTCCACGAGTTCTTATGGCAGACGAAGGATCTTCCGAAAACGACCGAAGCGGAGCGGCTTGTCGTTCAACGGGTCGGGCAAAACATCTTTCGCGAGCGGCTGATGGCGTATTGGCAGGGACGTTGCCCTTTGACGGGTATTGCCGACAGAGCGCTTCTCCGAGCCTCCCACATCAAACCTTGGAAGGACTGTGACAGCGATGCCGAACGGCTTGACGTCCACAATGGCTTGCTCCTGTCCGTTCTGTGGGATGCCGCATTCGATAGCGGTCTTGTGAGTTTCGATGACATAGGTAGGCCGCTTTTCGCGCCCACCCTTAGTTTGGAAGCAAGGGCGCTGCTTCGTTGGGAAACTCCGCTTCCTCTAAGCGCTATGCATCGAGAGAAGCTGTCATGGCATCGAGCGGCTTTTTCGTACAGAGTGGAATAGCCATTTCCACGGACCGGATGGAAACAACTGGCTCAACCAACGACCACAGGGCTGTAGCCGTTCCATCTTGCCAGCTAGGTAGCTGCGATGATCGCGGAAATAATTTCCGCTACCTCAACCCTTGAATACCCGCTCGCGATGATATTGCAAGAACTGCGAATGCGGCCGTTCGTCCGTTCGCGCGGGCACCCGCAGGCGTCGCTCCGGATTCATCAGCCGCGAGATTGTGTCCGGCACGCCGCCGTTTGCGATCAGCATGTTGTAATCGTCACCCACCGAAATCAGACCGCGATCAAACATCCAGTGCACCGTAGGTCGGATCGACTTTTGTCGTCAGCACCGCTTTTGACATCGTGTCACCTCTATGAACTGTCTCGGTGTTACCGGCTCGGCGGGTCTGCGAAAACATGCACGGACGGGCAAGGTAGCGCGCCCAGTGGTTGTATTTTGTTATTTTGGCCAAGCCGAAGTAAGAAAAATTTTAACGCGTCAAAAATGAAGTAGAGTAAGTATAAAATCGTGAAAGATTGTGAGTTAATTAGGTAAAAACTAGATATACAACTTTTGATACGCCTTGAGGTACTTTTAAATCCAAGGGATAATCTACATATCAATTGCGCAGGTGCAGTTGATGCTTTTGCAACATGCAAGGATCTTTGACATGACGAAGAAAACGAACGAAGCGGCATCCGGCCGCTTTGACTACGACGCGCTCAACATCGGCGCGCAGAGCAAGAAAGCACTGGAGGCGACAGCCGCCGGCATCCTGGCTTTGGGACGCCGGTCCACGGAGCAGGCCTTTGAACTAGGTGACCTGCTGGAGCAGGCGTCCGAACTCGTTGAGCCGGGTACTTTCGAGAAATGGGTCTCGCAGCGATGCGACATCTCCTCGAAGACCGCGCGCAACTATCGCTCTGTTGCGCGCAACCTCGCTCCGTACCGTACACGTGCGGTCGAGCTGGCCGTCAGCCCCACGGTTCTTTTTCATCTGGCGTCCGCGCCGGAAGAAAAGATCGAAGCTGCCTTGGCTCATGCCGAGGAGCATGAGGGCATTCGAGTGAGCGAAGTGAAAGCTCTGCTAGCGGACGGTGCCGACCCATCGTCCAAAGAGGTCACAAGCACTGAGCTTGCTGACATCGGGGGTCTTTCTGGGCTGAGGGCACTGATCGATCTCAAGACGAAGAGTGGAGTTGCCGCCTTCGTTGAGAGCGCGTCAGCGCTTGCCAAGACTGTGGATGACACCTTGGAAAGCAAGCCCCAGGGAAAGCGGCTGCAGAAGGCAGCACTGGTTCCAGTATTGGAACCGTTGGCTCGAGCAGCGAAACGTAGCCTCGGCAATGTTTTGCTGCTGGATGCGCCCGGCGACGTCGACGTCCGCAAGCTTTCCGAGAGCGAACTTCCCGCCAACAGCCGCTGGTACAAGGTCTTCTCGACATTGGACAAGCTCGGCAAGCGAGAAGCCTGGCCTGAGGCCAAGGAGTTGGAGATCTGGCTCAGCCAGTCGGTGCTGCCGCTCCTCGATTGGGCAACCTCTCGAACGAAGCAGCCTGAATGGCCGCTTGAGGTCGCCGTTGCCTCGAACTCGCCCGACAAGGTGATGCGCAGTGGGTTGGAGGCGCTGGGTGGCGTCGTGCGGGTGGACGCGCCTAGTCTCGATCTGTCCGAGGACGAGGATGAAACGCTCGAGGACTACGTACCGCCGGCGATGTTCACCCGGAGGGGTGGAGCATCTGAAACCACCGGTTCCAACGTCCTTTCTTTCGGCTCGACCGAAAGTCTGCCTGGACTAAGGAAGCCGAAGGCGCTCACGCGCAAACCCGCCGAGGCGTCGGCGGACTGAACATAAGAAAGGGGCTTTCGGGCCCCTTTCTTGATTCCGGCTATTCGCGTGGGGATGTGCTCATGGCAAAGGATGTGAGCCCGCCGTTAACCGCGTTCGGGATCTGTTCTCTTTTTGCCGATAGGGTCCTTGAGATCCGGTTGCGGTCCTGCGACATAAGAAGGGCTTCACTGATGAAGCTAAGCGGCCCAAGGCAGCGCGCCAACGCTACCAAGGGCCTGACCCTCAAGCCTTGTACTAGAAGGAATCGGGCTTTGACGAACCTACACGCTTCGACCCCCGCCGGGGAAGTTCTGCGTGCCGCATCAGCGGCATCCTCCACCATGTCTTTTGCGGCCGGCTCGGCGTCGCGCTGCCACTTCGTTGAGCGTCTTACTTCTCGTGCCGAACCGCCGGCGCTGCGTCGCCACCCGCATCTGGTGCGCTATCCCGATGTCGAGGCCGACTTCGACATCCTTATCGACAAGGCAATCGCCGCCATCGCCGACGGCGAGCCGGTCGAGGACGAGATTCTCGGGCACTATGTCAACGTTGCCTCGCTCGTCCGCGCCGTCTCCTTCCGCGAGGGCAAGCTGCTGGAGCAGGCCGTTGAGCGGCTAGCCAAGGCTAATCCGAATATTCTCGTGCTGACGCAGTCGATCAAGCTGCCGCTGGTCAAGGCGGCCATCGAAGCGGTTGCCGGCAATCACTGGCGCCAGCTTGAAGGCGTCCGGCTTGACTGCGAGGCGCCGGCCAAAGGCAGCTACACGCCGGACCTGATCATCGTGAACCGCGCCAAGCGGGCCGCCTTCGTGTTGGACCTGAAGCGCTCGCTCGCGTCCTACGGCGACACCAGCCGGCTCGAAGAGCTGAAGCTCAAGATGCTGGCATCGGCCATGGTGCTGCCGGACTGGCTCTACAAAACGCAGAAGCGGCTGATGGTCGAGACGGTCGGTGTCGCGATCATCGATGGCGCCAGCCGTCCGAGCGATCATGCGGCGGGTGTCTGGGCGCTCTCGGAGATCGACGATCTTCTGGAGATCGATGGCGCCGCGGCTTGCATGGCGGAACTGCGCCTACGCTTCGGGCGCCGCGTGCAGCAGCTTCTCGAGGCTGAGGCTCGCCTTGCGCTTGGTCTCCAGGAGACGCCAATGGTGACGGCCACCCCACCGCTCGCCGCCGCTGCTTTCACGACGTCGCTCCATGCGCGCCGCTTTGGGACGCTGCGGGCGATCCCACGCGTGATGTTCTGCGAGGACGTCACCGGCGACACCGAGGATCACGGACCCGGATGCCTATGCGGCGACTGCGAAGGATCGAGCTTCGATGATGACGACGATGGTCGCGATGATCCGGAGGCGCTGGCGGATGACATGGTCTGCTGGCCACCCGAGCATATCCGCATTGGGTTTGCCCGGCGTCTGCTCGACGTCTAACGCAAGTCCGGCTTTGCTTGAAGGAGGCTACCGCTGCGGCGCGTGACGCCGCGGCGACCTCCTTGCCGTTTCCATCATCCTTGAGAAGACGCCGTCCGCTGAAGCCGGACCGGCGAGGAGATCCTGCATGCCCGCAGACATCATGTCCACCCAAGCAACATCGACATTTGCCCGCCTCAAGCCGGGCGGCTCGAGAGCTTCCAAGCCCAATCAGCCTCTTCTGGCTCCTCGTCCGCAGGACGACCCGGCTCTGATCATCGGCCTCGCTCTTGCCTTGACCCGGCAGGGGTCATCGGACACAGCCGCTATTCCCGCTGTGGTGCTCGAACCACTCCGCCACCTGGCAGAATCCGGCGATCCCACTTGCCGGCTCGTTCTCGATTGCCTCCAGAGGAGGGCCGGCGCCAATCATCGGACGAATGCCGGTCAGGGCGTGCCGACGGAAATTGTTTCCGCTCATCCGGCGATCCAGGAGGAATGCTGATGGATCGTCTGGCTTCCTTCCTCCTTCGACGTCTCGCCCATGTCGAACGCCGTGCCGTCCGTCGTCTCGCGGTCCGCAACGGCCTGTTGACGATGAGCACCGCCATCATCGACGGTCATGTCATCGGCCGCTTCAGTCCTGCCTTCGATCCCTCCCATCTTTGCGGCAACGCCGATCGGGACCTGCAATGGGTGGGGGAGCACCTTGCAGGCTTTCTGATCGAGGCGCCGCAGGACGGTAACGGCCGACCTGTTCTCGTACCGGCCGTGCCGGTGTGGCCGGCGTATCTCGCGCGGCGTTCGGCAAACGAGGCAGATACCAACACGGCCACACTTGCTTACGCGGTGCGTGTCGTTGCCGAGGCAGGGTATCGTCCGAGCGCCAAGCATATGGTGACCCTGCTACTGCTTGCTGCGGCACTGGAACAGTCCGGCGTCACACTGCGCGATCTGAGCACGGTCCTGCGCCAGCCCGCACCCGTCTTCTCGGTCGCAGTCCTCGCCGACGGCTTTGAGCGGGCCCTGCCGCAACTCATCGAAGACACCGGCATCGTGCCGTACGGACCTTACACGGGCGTGACGGCGGACTTTGCCTTCACCGACGATCTATGGAAGTGGGTAGACAGCGAGACCCGGCGCGTCTTCTTGCAGGTCCCGGCTGGAGAGACCAACCGCCCGAGCCGAGCGGCCCTGCGCGGGCAATTGCTGCGGGCGCTTGCGGATGGCACGCCGGTTCTCGCGGTCTCCGAGAAACACACTGGCATTCCCGATCAGGTGGATCTGACCTGCGATATCAGGCTGACGGGTGCCGGGATCGATCGCCTGCTGATCGCCGACCTGCTCGAAGCCATCTATGACAGCGAGGCGGTCATGCGCCGTGACAGTTGGATTGCGAAGATCGACGCGGAGGCGCTGACGCTCGATGATCTCGCCATCGCCATCCGCCCAGGACGCCCAATCCTCTCCAGCCTTGATGCGCTCGCCGGTCTGGCGGCGCTCAATCGCGAGGACAGGGAAGATGACAAAAACGAAGACAAGGCTGATGCCTCGCGGCGGCTGATCACGCAGAGCCCTAGCGAGCGAAGAGAGCAGACGTCGCGGGATGGCGGCAATAGCGGCGATCGCGCGGCATCGACGTCGACCGCCTCGTCCAAGGGCAAGGCGAAATCGAAAAGCAAGCCAACCGGCGCCGAGGTGATCCAGCCGGAGCCCTTCGATGAGGCATCGAGGCCGGCTGTGCCGCCCGTGCTGAGCGTTGAGACGCTGACGGGCTATGGTGCAGCAAAAGATTGGGCGCTTGGCCTGAAAGTCGATCTCAGGGACTATCTGGCGGGTGAACTCGCCTGGTCGCAGATAAGCACGAAGCTGCTCCTCTCCGGGCCGCCGGGCACCGGCAAGACCACCTTCGCACGCGCCTTGTGCAACACGCTGCAAGTGCCGCTGGTCGTGACGTCCGTCTCGACCTGGTTGCAGGGCGAGTATCTGCATGATGTGCTGGATCGCATGGCAAACACGTTCGCCGAGGCCCGGCGTCAGGCGCCGTGCATCCTGTTCATCGACGAGATCGACGGCATCGGCCAGCGCGCCTCGGCGTCGAGACCATACGCCGACTATTGGAATGCGTGCGTCAACAAGCTGCTGGAGCTTCTCGACGGCGCCGTGAGAACCGACGGCGTCATCGTCCTCGGTGCCACCAACCGGCCGGACGATATCGATGAGGCGATCCGCCGCTCGGGACGGCTGGAAACGCACATCGAAATCCCGCGACCAGATATTCCAACGCTCGCTGGAATTCTCGCCCATCATCTAGGCAGCGACCTCGATGCCGTCACCGCGCCTGACACCCAGATCGGAGGTCAACCATGATGGGAAACACCAAAGTTGGCGGCTCAATGGACGAGATCGAGATCATCCTGGAGGACGATGGTGGACGCGGCATCGAAAGACCTGAGACGGCCGAGCAGGATAACCCGGTGATTCAGGCATTGCGACGTCTGGCAACCCGAGCAATGGGCCTGACTGGCGCCGACATTGAACGCATCGTCCGTGAAGCGCGATTGAAAGCTCGCCGCGAAAAGCGTCGCCTTACTTACGCCGATGTCGAAGACGGCATTCGCGGTCACCGCCCGCCGGTCCCGTATGATGTCCGATGGCGCTTTGCGATCCATGAGTCCGGCCATGCGGTGGTTCATCACGCTCTGCGGCTCGGGTCGATCAAGGGGCTGACGATCGACACCAAAGACGGCGGCCACAATCTGCTGACCTTTGCGACCAATGCACCTGATACCGAAGCTTGGTACGAACGGCTGCTGGCAATGCTGATGGCAGGCCGCGCCGCCGAGCTGATTGTGCTCAAGACCGTATCGGCAGGCTCCGGCGGCGCCGAAGAGAGCGATCTTGCACGCGCGACTCGCATTGCGCTCGATATGGAGCAGGCGCTCGGCTTTGGTGGCCGCCATCCACTGCTCTATCTCGGACACAAAGATCCGACCGCGACACTCAGCCGCGACGCCGATCTGGCAGAGCGGGTGCATCGCCGACTCGAGTTCGCGCAGGCACGGGCGATGGAGGTCATCATCCAGAACCGGCGGGCCTTCGACCGATTGGTGCGCGCGCTCTTCGACGCCCAGGCGCTCGATGGTCAGGCGGTCATGGACATCCTGGCCGGTGCCTCGTAAATCCAGAGCGAGGGATGGAGGACGGAATGTCAATAACGGTTATCGCACATTGCGACTGGAGTATCGACGGCAGGAAGCGGTGGATGTGCCTTTCGGTCCGGCAGGACGAGACATGGGTCCTTTCGGCGCCGGAGCCCGTCGGCGACACGCGGAACCTTAGACATCGGCTGCGGCGGCGGATGGGAGCAGACGCCGCAGTGCTGATGGGTTTCGACTTCCCGATCGGTCTTCCTGCCGCCTACGGCAGAACTCTAGGGACACCCGACTTCCCTTCTTTTTTGCGGTCATTCGGGGACGCACGCTTTTCGCGTTGGTTCGATGTCGCGGAGCATCACAGCGAAATCTCCATCGACCGACCCTTCTATCCGATGCGGCCGGGGGGCACGCAGCGTCAGCACCTTTTCGACGGCTTGGGGCTGACGGCCAGGGATCTTCTGCGCCGCTGCGAACGGGCGACGCCCGATCGCGGCGACGCCTGCATGTTGTTCTGGACGCTCGGCGGCAATCAGGTAGGCAAGGCCGCCTTGGCCGGCTGGCGTGAGATTATCCTGCCGAACTTGGAGGAGCTATCGCTTTGGCCGTTCGACGGGCCGCTCCATGAGTTGATGATGCCGGGCGCCACTGTTGTCGCCGAGACCTATCCCGGCGACGTTTATTGCTAGCTTGGAATTCCCCGACGCCCTGTTTGGAGTAAGCGACAGCAAGACGGACGCCGGTCCGTGGCAAGTCATCTGATGCGGTGGCTGGAGAACAGGCCACACGTCGATGGGAGCCAACTCCAAAGTCTGATCAGCGACGGCTTCGGAAACGGCAAGGACGGTGAGGACCGGTTCGACGCGACGGTCGGCCTGCTCGGCATGATCGACGTTGTCGATGGCCGACGGGGCGAAGGCGTACCGCAAGCTGATGATGTCAAAACGTGGGAAGGCTGGATCCTCGGTCAGCAGGCTTAAGTCTCCCGCAAGTTGATCTACCTTAGAACAAGCTGATGCAGGTCGCCGGCAACCTGAAACAAATTGCGCTCATTTGATTCGAACTTCCGGGCTAACGATTCGAAAGTCGAGGGCAACGTTTCCAGGCTCGGGGCAAACGTTTCGATCGTCCAGATTTCCGATTCAACCGAAATCGGAATGGTCGCACCCTGTGCGTCCGGCGCCGTCAACATAGCCGCGGGATTGCCGGCAACCTGTCTCGACGTGCCCGCAACTTGAAACAAATTGCGCTCATTTGATTCAAAACTCGAGAATTCCGATTCAAAACACAATGATTTCGTTTCGGCGACAAACGCCTTGCGCCATGCCGCCGGTCCCCTGACCATAAGAGTGCCATCAACGAAAACAGGGGGGAAGACATGGCGCGGCAGTCTTTAGAAGAGCGGAACGCTAAGCAGAGGGAACGGCAGCAGCGGCTCCGGGACCGGCATCGGGCCGAGCGGCGCCCGGATCGCGACGACGTCGCGCGAGCGATGCTGTTCTGGACGATCACCAGCTATCTCGACCAAGGACGGCAGGACTGGATAGAGGAGCTGGGCGACGCCGTTGTCGGGGTTCTGGTTGACCAGGGCTTTGACGAGCGGGCAGCGGACGAGGTCTTCGATGATCTCGTCGATCGCTATGCCCGCGACGACCAGCCCTTTCGAAGTAAGCCTCACCTGCGGGGCTGACGATTTCTGGCGATCTGCTCTGCCTGATCACCAACTTTTTGTGCAAACGGCGTTATCATTGGGGACTTCGTCCCCCCGTTACTTCGTGAAACGCCGTTTGCAACTGAATCGTTTTTATGAAGCCATTCGCCCACGGAAACCCTTGGTTACCGGAGGTTAACTCCATTCGCATAGCTCGCGTGCCCCGCATCTGCGGGAACGATCAACAACAGCTACGTGAATGGAAATGAACCAATTTTCTGCCAAAGCCTTTCAACGCAAGATCGATGCTTTCTGCCAACTGCGGCTGGCGCCGCTTTTCAAGGACGACGAACTTCCCCGGCTGAAGTGGTATTTGCACACGCTCATTCAGACGAGGAGGCCGGCGCCAAGAACCAACGGCAGGACGGACTGGCACGTTGTCGCGGCGGCGTGTGGCCTCGACACCAATCTGCTCGCCGGCAATGCACGTCAGATCGATCCGGCCTTCGACGCGATTGGTCGGTGGATCCGGGACACGCGCCTCGTAGCCGCGGCAGCAGACCCCGACGTCCGTCAAACACTAAAGACGCCAAGTACGAAGGCGGTGCCCAGGAGGCCCCGACAAGCTCGCGCGACCCAGAACCAGCCCAAACCAGCATCGGGGGCTACCGCAGCAAGTACAGGCACAAATCTCGAATTCCCAGAAGCGCTGTTCGACGTCAGGGAAGATCCGACGGAATTCTCCGAGGCGTTGCAGCTCCAGCTCCGACGCCATGGCGAAACGTACTGGACGCTCCATCGTGCCATCACCGGTCCGGATGACGTTACGGAAAAGACAACGCTTTTAAGCTGGATCGAAGGCCGGAAGGTGCCGCGGACTGTCGAGAGTTTTGAGATTCTGTCGCGGATCGAGCGACGGTACCGGCTCCCGGCCGGTTATTTCAAATCCAAGCTTGCACACCCTTCGCGGTCGGCGTCAGGGTTTGAGCTTTCCGGAATAGAGCCCGCGGAGCGGCGTCGTATTGCCTGGCATCTTCCTGAGGATTTCAACACGCTGTCCTTCCAGAAAAGGGAGGAGATCGTCGACTGGGTGCGGCGGGTCATTATCAGCGGCACGACCGACTACCGGAAGTACCAGGCGGCCGCCGCCAAGCAGCGCTACGCTATCCGTTTCCCTGGCGTCTCCTATGGTGGGCGGGCGCCACGCGACGGTAAGATCGTTGTGCCTGCGAACTATGAGCAGACCTGGGTCGAGGATCCTGACTTGCTGTCAGGCGTGATAGAAGCGCCACCGTCACTCGCCATGGAAATGGCCGACCTCGTGCGCTTCAAAACGTCGGCTTTGACGTCGGTCGGCTTTCAGCGAAACGGGGTCTGGGGCGAAGAAACCGCCTCACAAAAGATCGAGCATCTCGGGCTGATGTTCGGTGCCCTTGCAGCATCCAGAGATGGAGAGGTGAAGGGCTACGGGGTGCCGGTCCGGCAGTTGACGTTCGGGCTCCTCATTTTCCCCGGCGTCTGGGATTGGTATCTGCAGTGGCGGGAGACGCGCCGCGGCTTTTTCACTGCTTGGGAAGTCGACATGTTGCGGATCGCCTTGGCGATCACCAAGGAGGGGACCGGATGGCTTCGGCAGCATCCGGAGCTTCTGGCGCGGGTTCAACCGATCGCCGGCCTCGTCTCGCAGAATGAGATCGACTATGCGAATGCGGACTGGCACGGTGCCTGCGACGATTTCCACAAGCATGCTGCCCACCGGGTCAAGGAAATCCAGCGGATCGCGCGCGTCCATCGCGATCCGTTCGAGCCGATCATGCCGGTCCTTGAGGCGGCAAGCCCCGTTGGCGAGTATCGTAAAATCACCGAGGAGATCATTCGCCTGATGCCGGATGAGCATCGTTATCCTCGGCCGGCCGCCGAGGCGGTCCGATCATTCCTGATGCTGAGGCTTGGTTTGCATCTTGGGCTTCGCCAGAAGAACCTCAGGCAACTGATGCTCAATCCAAAAGGCTCGATGCCGCGCTCGGAACGCGCGCTGGAAAAGATGAAGCGCGGCGAAATACGGTGGAGTGATCGGGAAGGTGGCTGGGAGGTCTTCATTCCCTCGGTCGCCTTCAAGAATTCGCACTCGTCCTTCTTTGGCGACAAGCCGTTTCGGCTCGTGCTTCCGGACCTCCTGGACCTCTACAAGTACATCGACGCCTATGTCGACCGGCACCGCTCGGTGCTCCTGCGGTCGGCCGCGGATCCCGGCACGTTCTTCGTCAAGACTGTCAAGACGACCAGCACAAACGCGGCCTATGACACGACGAGTTTCTACGAGGCGTGGCGTCACACCATTCAGCGCTACGGCATCTATAACCCCTATACCGGACGAGGCGCGATCAAGGGGCTGCTACCGCACGGTCCTCATAATGTCCGTGACGTGCTGGCGACCCACATCCTGAAGCAGACTGGCTCCTATGAGCAGGCGAGCTACGCCATCCAGGACACCGCCGAAATGGTCGCCAAGCACTACGGGCGCGTTCTCCCGCAGGACAAGGCGGCACTTGCGGCGCGTATCCTGAACCAGGTCTGGGAAGCTGCTTCACGAAGAAGGAGGCGTCGGAAATTATTTCCGGCGTCTTGCCTCGTTCTTTGCCTCGCGCGCCCAAGGCGGCGGCGACCGTTGTTCGATCCATGGGAGAAGCTTGATCGGCTTGGGTTCGATGCCGGCGGTGATGATCGGATACTTGCTGAGAGCATCGCGCATCAACGGCAGACCAGCAGGGTTCGTGTAGCGAAGGCTGGTCTCACCGCCCTGACTGAGTCGTCCCGAGATGTCGTCGATGACCAACGGGGGGACGCCTGCTTGAAGGAGGGTATCTGCCATTCCGTGGCGTAGCGCATGGAAAGCGCGATCCCACATCTTCTCTTCGAGGGACTGCTTCATGATCGGGAGGAAGACGTCGTAGAAGCGGTCGCCCGGATCGTTCACGGTCTTATCGGAGAAGAGGTCAGGGAACACGGCCTCGTACCCCAGGTTCTGGAGCGCAGCGCAATAGTCCATGAAGCCCAAGCGAACCAGCTCTTGCGGGAGCGGCAGCAGCCGCTCTGATTGCTCGGTCTTCAGCCGCCGAAATTTGTTTGTCCGCAGGATCAGCACGAGACCGCCATCGTCTTCGGCAATATCGTCTAATGCAAGCCCTGCAAACTCGCGCCGCCGGGCCCCGAGGTATGAGAACATGATCGGCAAGAAATAGGCGGCGTCATGAAAGACGTGCGGTCCCGGCTTTTTGCGGCCCCTGTCGTGGTTTAGCGAGCCTGTATAGATCGGGCTGGAGAAAATGGGTTTGATCTCGTCGGGCGTCGGCTTGTGCTGCTGTTTGCGAATACTGCCAAGTTTCGGCTTTTTCGGCCTCAAGCCTTCGAAGGTCCAATCGTCGATTTCGAATCCGTGGCCGCGGACATGGTTCAGAAAGTGGTTCAAGTTTCCAAGGTGTTTGCGAATGGTGCCTGCTTTGAGGCCCACGGCCGCCTCTTTGCCCTCCGTCCCGGCCTTCTCGCGCAACCTCTCGCCCTCAGCGCGAAGCTCGGGTGCCGACATCGCCCTCATTCTGGCGCTCTGTCCCCAGCGAGCGGGAATATCGTTGAAGTGCTTGCGAAGCCTGCCGATATGGTACTGGGTAATTTGGCCGGTGTGCTCAACACCGTGTTCTTCGAGTACGCCCTTGAACATGCGAACGAGAGCGCGTGCGTCACGTGCGGTGGTGTCGTCCCAAGCATCCTTCATATTTTCGACGAGCTCCTCGCACGCAGCTTCGAAATCCGCGAGGGGAATGACGGGCCGCGTCTCTTCCTCAACCGGCTTATTGATCGCGGCGGCGCGCGGCGAAGGATCGAGATCGAGTGTCAAGATCGGCCGAGCTTCGAGCCTAGGGGACTCGATAACGTCATCGACGGGAGCTGCAATCTCCGATAATGGCGTCGTCGTTTCCAAGGGCGCAACTTCGATGAAGGCAGGCTGTGGTGTCGAAGCCGAACCACCCGTGAGTTCGCTCAGGTCACGATCAGCGAGTGGATGCCGTTCCGCGACGTCGAAGAGAGCGTCTGCCCTGCCACTGAAATAGGCCTTCATGGCCTTTTCCTCGTTGAGCGGGTTTGGACTGATTTCGAAGAGGTGCATCAATCTTCGAATACCCGCCTTGAAGCCGCGCGTGTTGGCCTCGTGAAGCAGTTCGAAATAGTTGGAGCCGATGGCGGAAATATGGGACGCGGGAACCCCGTTTTGCCTGAGGTAGGCCAAGCCTCGGCAATTGTCTTTTAGCGTCAGGTGATGGGTGATGCCGAACATGCCGAGCAGTCGATAGGCCCATCCATTTTCGACATCCATTTCCAGCTCGGCGATGTCGGCGGGCCGGCCATAGCGTCGTGCCACGATCGAGACATCTTCAAGATGCATGAGCATCATGTCTCGTTCGTGTTCGCAAAGCTTTTGGAGCTGGGCCTTGGACATGGGTTCCTTCTGCTTCAACTTCAGTTCGGCGACCAGCAAGTTCAGCTTGCGGCCGATCGCCTGCGCTTTCTTATGATCAGAACAGTGAAGGCTCAGTGAAAGCCGGCTGCCTGGTCGGCATTGCCCGAAGGCGCTCGGGACGCGTGCACGCCAATAGAAGATATTACCGCGGCGGGTGAGATTCTCGACGTCGTGGCGGACCGCCATCAGGTTGTTGCCCTTGCCTGCCGCCGGTGTTGCCGTCGCGCATATTTCGCGTGGGCATCACCTGTGGGCTACAGTTTTGGGCATCAGGTCGCCAATGATGCCAAAACGATATCCGGCACGACTGGAAAATCAAGGAATTAGGGGTATTTAGGGAGAATTGGCTGGGGAACCTGGATTCGAACCAGGACTAACGGAGTCAGAGTCCGTGAAAGATCGTTGTATATATTTAATTATTCACGATATGTCGCTCTCTTGTCGCATTCATTCCAAAATCGCGTTGGCGGCATGATCCATCTGGCTGCCGTCATCCCCTTTGGGGAACAGATGGGAATACACGTCGAGCGTCACCTGAATCGAGCTGTGGCCCATGCGGTCTTGCACGACTTTCGGCGGCAGCCCGAGGCCACCATCTTCTGGTCTGTTGATCAGCCAGCTGGCGTAGAAGTGCCGAAGGGCGTGAAGGCCTGGGTACTTCGGGGCAAGGATGGGCTTGCCGTTCTTGTCGAATTCGCCCGTCTTGATCGTAATGCCAGCCTTCATCTGAGGAGGGTGGTACCAGCGCTTGACGATGTTTGCGTGGTACTCAATACCTCCCGTGCCCGTCGGAAATACCAAGCCGAGTTCGCCGTCTGGGCACTCGCTCTTCCATTGTTTGAGCGCTGCCACCAGGCCGCTTGGAATAGGGATCGTGCGACGACCTTTCGCGGACTTCGGGCTTCCAATTTCCTGAAATGCATCGGCGCGCTGGCGTACCGTTATCTCTGCCTTCTTGAGATCTACATCGGTCCACCTAAGCCCCCGCAGTTCGGACGCACGCATGCCCGTCAGAACGGCTGTCTTGATGAAGACCTTCGACTTGCCCTCTGCCGCCGCGATTATGGCGCGTACCTCTGCCGCTGTCGGGATATCGACGCCGACCTGCACCTGCTCTTTGTGGCGAGCGGCCGCCTTGCTTTTGCTCTTGCTACGGCCAATGTCCTTGACGGCGTTCCGTACCACAAGGCCACGCTCTTGCGCGTCCGAAAGGAGTGCACCGATGCTAACGCGTACAGCGCGGACCATGGCCGCCGATCGACCGTTGGCTTTGAGCTTATCAAGGAAAGCTCGAATTACTGGGATGGAAAGTTCGTTCAGTCGCATGTCGCCGATGAAAGGCGAAATATGCAGGCGGAGATGCTGATCGTACTGTGCGATCGTGCTCCGCTCCAGATCGGCCGCCTCGCATGCCGCGATCCAGTGCTTGCCTGCTGCAGCTACAGTTATCGTATCGCTGTCGGCAACATGGATCCGGCCCGTGACCTCGACGTGCGTCTGCGCATCGAAAGCGGTCGCTTCGCGTTTGGTCCGAAATGTTTTCTGATGCCGCTTGCCGGTCTGGTCGGTGTAATCCGATATCCAGGCGGTCTTAGTCTCGCCGCCAGTTGTCCATTTTCGAGTGCGCACTGTCATACAGACACGCATAAGCGACTAACGGAGTGCGTGCAACATGAGGCAGCCAAGAAAACACTTGACAATAAATGTAAAATGCGCTATGCAAACTACCCGCACAATAAACCCATTAGCGCATGTATGTCAATCTAAGGAAATTTGACAAACGTGTCAAGCGAAAAATGAGGAGAACGGAAAATGAATGCAGACAACGACAATTTGGCTACGGACCTTTTGCGAGGGGCGGACGCAATCGCTGCCTATTTAGGCTTCCCGCGCCGCGCCGTCTACCATCTCGTGGCTAAGGGCGAGATGCCTTCTTTCAGGATCGGAGAAACGATCTGCGCGCGTCGGTCGACGCTGTTGGCTTGGATTTCCGAGCAGGAGAGGGCGAGCGCATGATGCGCCATCAGAACAACATGCGCATGCAGGGCAGGCTCGCGCGCTTCCAAGCTTATGATCGTCGGCTAGCGGCAATTCATGAAGCCGGCCACGTTCTCATGGCCATACATCTTGGGTATCGGGCCAAAGCTTGGGTTAATCCCAATGAGACAGGCGATCCATTCGGGGAGAAGACGTGGGTCGGCCATATGACGATGCGCGGCATGCCGGAAGAGCGTGACCATCCGCACGTCCGTATGGTGGCCGTCGCTGGCATGGTCGCTGAGGAGCTATGGAAAAACGGACACGACGAAGAGTACGCAGAGACTTGGAGATGGGAAGACGCCCTCAAGGATGAAGATATCATGTCCTACAGTGACTGGCGCCTAGCAGGTTGTGAGCCGGGCGAGCCAGACGATGACCTGCACCAAGTCGTAGCCACTGTCGCAGCCCTCTTTATGCATCACCTATGGACGCAGTTGACAGGCATCTCGCGGGTGCTGATGAGCGAAACCCAATCGATACACAGCTTCGGCTGCAGCGACACGCCGTCGGCGGTAGCCGCTTAAACTCCCCAACAATCCTGAAACATAAGCGTCCGGCGCGTCCGGCGGAGGAGAATCCATGACCATTATCGCCCTTAAAGACGGCAGGTACGTCAGTTCTGACCACGTCCTGTCCTACCAAACTTTCAGCCATGAAACGCGTTTTCATATGTCTGACGGGTCGGTCGTGTCCGGCAATCCGCATGGCGATCTGTACCCCTGTTTCACCTCTGCAATCCCCGCGCTGCCCGGCTTCCGTGCGATTTACGCCATCCGATTGGACGATGGCTGGAAGTACGTCGAGCGCACCGTCATCGCGTGGTGCCACACGGACTCTGGCAACTGGCCGCTGTTCGCTGGGTACCTTGATGACGGGCTCACAGAGTACGAGGCGATCTGCGAGCCATCTGGGAAAGTCTTCGACGGAGAAGGTGACCAGTTCGATAGTCTCGACGCTTGGAAAGCATTCTTCGAAGAGCACAATCTTGTTTCAGAGTTGGCGGTTGCCGCCTGATGAAGATCACCGAAATCCACCGCACCACCCCGCAGCCCGGCAAAGCTGTCCGGGCCGTTGCGATCTTCGACCTCGAGGTGTCAGACGACCTCAGAATGTTTGGTCTTCGGCTTATGGAGGCGCCCGATGGGCGCTTCCTAATATATGCGCCTTCCGCCAATGGTGGCAGGCGGCTGGCGACGTTCTCTCCCGCTCTTTCCTGCCAAATCGCCGATCTCGCTGCAACAGAACTGAAAGGGGCACGTGACCGCCATGGCAACGCTTCCGGCTACTGATACCCAATCGGCGCCCGCCTTCGACGAGGCGGCAATCCGAGACCACGTCTTCATGCTCCACCAACTGGCTTCCGGCCTGGTCGGCAAGTTCGTCGTGTCGGTGTTTTTTGCCAACCCGACAGGCGAGGATGCTGCCGGCGGCGTCATAACCCATCACTCCGTTGGCGACGTTGAGGGAATGGTCGCAGCGATCTGTTCGCATGCAGGAACGCCGCGTGCGAACGTGTACGCGTGCCCAAACCTGATGCGGAGCTCGCTCGAGCGAGGTAAAAAAGGCGGCGAGGCAGACGTCATAGCCGTGCTGGCACTCGTTGCAGACCTTGACGACGATACCGGACGATCGGGCTCTATGCCGATCGACCCAGATTACGTGATCGAAAGCTCGCCCGGCAACTACCAGTGCAACGTTCTACTCGACCGGTATCTATCGCCAGCGGAAGCGAAACCTCTTGCGCGTGCCCTAAAGCGCGGCGCCAACGCCGACCACTGCACCGTTGATCTCAGTCACGTCTGGCGTGTGCCCGGCTGCTTGAACTGGCCGAATGCGAAGAAACTCGCCCGAGGCCGGAATGCGGATCCAGCGCCTGTCACAGTCGCGCAGGCGTGGGACGGAAGCCTTACGTCCGTCGAGGAACTGCGGATAGCGCTGGCCCCGTGGGATGGCCCTGAAACGCATTCCGGCCAGTTGCGGCCACTTGGTGAACTGCCGCCAATAGAGGGCATCACGCTGTCTGAGATAGCCGTCGAGTATCTTGCAGCCAACGACGTGGGCGATCGGTCGGAGTTCGCTGCGCGTGTCGTCGAGCAGCTGTCATTTGACGGGCTTACTGCCGAGCAGGCGTGCGCCGCCTTCTTGTCGGCAACAGGGGACTGGTTTGCGCGCTATGAAACCCGCGACCCAAGGAGGGATTTCGAACGGCTGTGGGCGAAATACGGTGCAGAGCGTACCGCAGAGCGGGAAGCGGCTGCCGGTTTCGTTGCCAGCTTTATCGAGAAGCGGCGAGCGCAGGAAGAACCTGTCGCTGCGAACGACAACCAGCCAGCTTCCACGAAGCTCGTGGACCCGTGGCTGCAACGCCGACATCCTTGTCTGCCGCTCGGAATCCTGCCCCCGATCATCGAGGAGTACGCTCTATCGCAAGGGGACATCATGGGTGTTGATCCGGGCGGGTTAGCGGCGGCGGCGATTGCAGTATGCGCTGCGGCGACACCAGACTCGATAACTCTCAAAATGAAGCGGCATGACGACTGGCAGGAGTCGCCGCGACTGTGGGTGGCGCTTGTCGGTAATCCCAGTGCGAAGAAGTCACCCATCATCAGCGCTGCAACGCGCGCACTCCGCTCGCTGGATGACGAGCTCGTCGGCACATACCTTGCCGAAAAGCGCGTTTGGGACGGCCTGGACAAGGCGGGTAAAGCGGCAAATCGCGCGCCGCCGCAAATCCGCACCCGTATAGAAGACGTGACTGTAGAGGCGGCGCAGGAGATTCTGAAGGACAGCCCTGAAGGGGTTCTTTTGATCCGCGATGAGCTGTCGGGCTGGTTCGGCAGCATGGAGCGCTATGGGACGGGGAAGGGGGCGTCTGCAGACCGCAGCTTCTGGTTAACGGCGTATAATGGTGGGTCGTACAGCGTGAACCGCGTTGGCCGGGGCGTCGTGAGCATACCGAACCTGTCTGTTTCGATGCTTGGAGGCATCCAGCCAGAAGCAATTAAACAGATCGCGAAGGATTCGGCCGACGATGGTCTCCTACAGCGTTTGTTTCCCATCTGCATGGGTGCGGCGTCAGTAGGGCAAGACGTGCCACCAGCCGCCGCTGTGGGCCAGTATGGCGCGTTGGTGCGCGATCTTTACCGCACGAAGCGGCCCTTGATGGGAGGACTTAGCGAAACGACGCTCAAGTTTGATGCAGCCGGTCAAGATCTTCGGCAGGAGCTCGCCGAAAAGCACCACGAATTGGCGACGGGATGGGAGATCCTGAACAAGAAGTTGGCATCGCATATAGGCAAGTACGACGGTCTCTTCGGCCGGCTGTGCATCACGTTCCACTGCATCGATTTTGCAGGGAGGCCGTTGCCGCATGTCATTCCTCTCGAGACGGCTCAACGCGCCGCAGAGTTCTTGCACGAGTTTCTGTTTCCGCATGCGCTGGCATTTTACACGAACGTGCTTGGGATGTCCGATCGGCATGACGCCCTTCTGGCGACGGCAGGGTGGATCCTGACCCATGAACCGGAAAGCATAACTGTGCGCGATGTCCGGCGTGGCGACCGGATTATGCGGGAAATGGATGTGGAGGACGCAGAGCAGATCCTGCGAAAGCTGGACGCCATGTCATGGCTAGACCCGAAACCAAGCGCTCGTCGGGATTCTGTGACCTACGCCGTCAATCCTTTGGTGTTCAGTGAGTTTGGGCACCGTGCCGAGAAAGAGAAGGCCCGACGAGAGCGGGCTCGCGCTTTGATTGCATCAACTTCATAATTTCATCCACGAGACGACAACTGGCACCAACTGGCCCTTGCGCGCATGGCAAATAGTACGAAATTGGTTTCTCTCTTTCTAAATAAGCCGATTTTACTGCCGCGCGCGTACAAGGGCCACTTGCGGCCACTTCACAAAAGAGGAGTGATCAGCATGACCCCAGTGACAATTACCATCTCGACGTCACCGCACGGGCCTACTCAATGAGCGGCCGCATCAAAACCGCGGGGCAATCCGCTCAACGCGAGACTGCCAGACTGAAGGAGGCTTACCTGACCCTCGCCGCCGACAGCTGCGCACCTCGGGACCCAAGATCGCAGGGTGAGCACTATCGACGCCATCTGGCCGATGCCCAGCGCGTGATCGAAAAGCTGCAGCTGAAGATCGGGGAGCTTGAAGCGGAGCGAGACAGGATCAGGCAGCGGGCAGAATACGACATGAGCTTGTGCGTGACGCGGAGCGAGGCCGAGAGGGAACGGCTAGGGGCCTTCCGGCTCGCGCGAGGCAAGGCGGCGCTACTTGCAGAAGGCGAGGGCGGAATCACTACCGAGCTGTCCAACGCCATTGAAGAAATCCCAGATATCAAACCGAAGTGGATTTAGGTATGACAATAAACAAAGACCTGTCGCGCCTCTCGGAGCTTCTGGCGTCCGCGTCGCAGCAGACCGAAAAGAAGCGCCCCGCCGCCAAGGGCTTCGCCCCAGCCAACGATAACAAGCGCGCGCCCGACGTCTTGGCGTGGCCGACCCTCGAGCGGCTAGCGTACCGCGGCGACGAACGCCGTGTGCACGCTCTGCGGCAATGGCGGAACATCTGCTTCCCCGGAACGGTCCTGCCATTTCAGCAAGACACCGACGGCAAGGATACAGAAGCGCGAGCCGAGATCCGGCCCAGCGAGGGCGAGTTGCTTGCTGCGATCGGATGGACCGTGATCGATCGCGAACGTTGGCCAGACACTGGGAGGAAAATGAACGTCTACGAAAAGGCCGAGACCATTCCGCATACGTCCCGTAATCGCAATGGCGGATCAGACACCAAGTTGGGCAACCTGCTTTTCCGCGATGGCAAGCTCATCGTCTGGGGTGAAACAGCCAAGGGACGCCCGCTCAAGCCGGTGGAGCGCTCGGGCGGGCCGAAGGGCGGAGTTTCAGCTGAGCGAACAGCAGCAGCTATCTGGGCGTATTTGGCGCTAAAGGGCGCCGTGTCTCCGCTGAAGGCCGATGGGTATCGCAAGCCGTTTTCCGGCGAGCCTGCAATCTCCTGCTCGATTGACCCGCTACCTCGCGAGGAGCCAAGCGCAAAGGACAAGGCCGGCCGGTTCGGTGTTGCCGAGGGGCGGGCGCTACTGCAGGCGCTTGGCGTGGACGGGTCGGTGCCGTTTGATCAGTTACCCTACACATCAAGCCGATGCCCAGACGCGTTGGTGCTTGGATCATGGGTCGGCGGCGTCAAGAAGCCCAAGCCGCTTGGTGAGATCTCCGCCGCTGCGGGCGGTGAGCCTGTGACCCTGCGCGAGGTCGAAGGCCAACTGTTCGTCGAGTTTCTGCGTCAACATCTCGGGAAGCATGCGAAGGTGCTCGATCTGGCAATTGGCGATGCAACGGCAAAGGAGATCGGGGTTGCGATGGGGCAGGGACCGGCCTATGCGGAGAAGCGTGGCCCGGCGCTCATCGACGATGCAATTGATGCCCTCATTGCGCTGGACGAGACGGCACGAATGGACATTGAGCCCATACCGCAGAAACTTGCGGCCTAGTGTCCGGCAAACCCGAGCGCCGCGTCGTATTTATATGAGAGCATTACTTCTGGGGTCGCTTCGGCGGCCCCTTTCTATTGGGGCGTCGGCATCGCGCGGACGTTTGAAACTCGCGGCGTTGCCGAGCCAGCCCCAACACCCATAACGAAGATGCCGCGGCCCAGTGATGCGTGACGCCTGCGCCTACAGCCCGATCAACAAGCCGGGACGGCGACTATGCTGCAGCGGTGCTTGTTCCGCTCAGCCATCTTCGTTTGCCTACACAGCAGTGTCCAGGGCTTGGCCCGCGACATCGCCTTTGCGGTGCACTGCTGTTACCCCATCGCTGCCCGCTCCGTCTCCTCGGCGCCGCAGCGATCCTGCTGGAGGTTGAGTGTGCACGGTGGCCAAGGCTATCGGTAAGCCGCGCTCCCTCCAGCTTTCGTTTTATAGCGCGGGTTAGAGAAGCGGTCATCTCGTCTGGCTCATAACCAGAAAATCATGGGTTCGAATCCCATACCCGACACCAAACATCTGTGTGTAGCTCAGCCTGGTCAGAGTACCGCACTTGGACTGCGGGAGCCGCTGGTTCGAATCCAGCCACGCAGACCATCTCACGGAGGACGGCATGGACTACGACAAGATAGCCAGCCTGCCACCACACAAACGCATTCTGCCATTCCTCATCGGCATGTGGCCTACGGTTCTGCTGGCTGCTGCCTTGGCTATTCCGCTACTTATCTTGTCGTCTTGCTCCACCGATCGCCAATGGGCTGATGTTGCTACTGTTGTGCAGCATACGCAGCCAGCCCGATGACCGACACGCGGCCATGGCGCAAGCTATACAAGACAGCCCGCTGGCGCGCTGTCCGGCAAAGGCAACTCGCTGAGCATCCGCTTTGCGAATGGTGCCTTGAGCGCGAAGAGATCACCGAAGCCAACGAGGTCCACCACCGCATCGCCCACAAGGGCGACCTTGACCTGTTCTGGTCGGGCCCGTTCCTTTCGACCTGCAAGCCTTGCCACTCCTCGAGAGGGCAGCGGGAGGACGCAGGGCAGACGGTCGTGGCCTACGGGGCGGATGGGTGGCCTCTTTAGGGGTGCCGGGGTGCCTCCGAAGTCCAGACCCCGAAAGGGCAGGGAAACGGCGTTGGGCAAACGCGTACAACGCCACATTTCAAAATATGAGGGTATGACGCCATGGCACGGCAGAGAACGCCAGCCGCCAAGGCAGCAGTCACTGGCGCTGACAAGAAGAACAAAGGCCGTTTTGAGGAGCGAAACGAGCCGATTGTCGACGGGGATCTGGGTGAGCCGTTCGCATGGCTGTCCGAAAATGCGAAGCAGGCCTGGCGCGAGCTGGCTGAAGAAATTCCGTGGCTCAACAAGAGCCATCGAGGCGTCCTCTCGATAGCGGCAAAAGTCCGCGGGCGAATGATGGGTGACATGGTCAACGGCGAGACAGATGTCGGCGTCCAGGCCATGAACCTTTACCGGCAATGCTTGGGATCAATGGGAGCTACGCCAGCAGACGCATCGAAGGCGGGAGCTAAGCCAGATGGCGAAAAGACCGACCCTGCCGACGCCTACTTCTGATGATCCAACGACTGCATATGCGCGTTCTGTCATCTCCGGCGAGACGGTCGCTGGGCCGCACGTCCGCAACGCATGCCAGCGCCATCTCGACGACCTGAAGAACGGCGCGAAACGCGGCCTGATCTGGGATCCGGCGGGCGCTGCGCGTTTTATCGGCTACTGCCGTGATGTTCTGCGCCTCAATGGCGGTCAGTTCGAAGGCCGGCCGTTCATCCTGCAGCCAAGCCAGGCGTTTATCGCCGGCTCCATCTTTGGATGGAAGCGCACGAACGAGGACGGCAAGATCGTTCGACGGTTTCGCCGCGCATATGTCGAGCAGGCAAAAGGTCAGGGCAAGTCGCCATTCGCTGGCGCGGTCGGGCTTTATTGCATGACCGCAGACGGCGAGGCGGCGGCAGAGATCTACGCGGCCGGCAAGGATAAAGCGCAGGCCTTCGTTCTGTTTCGCGACTCAGTTGCGATGTATGAGCAGTCGCCAAAGCTTTCTCGTGAACTGACGCCGTCGGGCGGAAATCCCGTCTGGAACCTGGCGCACATCAAGTCGCGATCGTTCTTTCGTCCGATCTCGCGTGAGCAGGCGCACAGCGGGCCGCGGCCTTATGTGGCGCTGGTCGACGAGTTGCACGAACATCCGAACGGCCACACGATCGAAATGCTCGAGCGCGGCTTCAAATTTCGCGATCAGCCGCTGTTGCTGATGATCACAAACTCCGGGAGCGACCGCAACAGCGTCTGCTGGGCGGAGCACCAGTGGGCGGTCAAGGTTGCGGCTGGGACGGAGACGCCTGACGACGACTTTCACTATGTCGGCGACGTCATCGGCACCAACAACTCGAGCGATGAGACGTTCAGCTATGTCTGTGCGCTCGACAAGGATGACGACCCGTTCACGGATCCGTCCTGCTGGGTGAAGGCCAACCCGCTTCTGGGTGTGACGCTCAAGTACGAGTACATCGAGGGCGTCGTCGCGCAGGCGAGGGACATCCCGTCAAAGCGCAACAACATTCTGCGGCTGCACTTCTGCGTCTGGACAGAGTCGGACACGGCCTGGATACCGCGGCCGCTGCTTGAAAAGGTCATGGCCGACTTCGATCCGTATGCCGAACACAAAGGCAAGACGATCAATGCGGCTGGGCTCGACTTGTCCGGCGCGAAGGATCTGACGGCCGCAGCCTTCATCATTGAGACGGGCACCAAGCGCGTTGTCAGAACAGATGGTGAAGAGGTTGATCTGCCCACTTACGATTTGTGGATCGAGGCTTTCACGCCGCGCGACACGATGGATGAGCGGTCCAAGGTCGACCATGTTCCTTATCGGCTGTGGAACGAGACGTTTCATAAGGATGCCAACGGCAATGACACTGGTCAGCCATACATCAACGCTCCCGAGGGCGCTCGCGTTCGTTATGACCACGTAGCGGCAATGTTCTCGCGCATCAATACGGAGCACGGCATTGGCGTTCTGGCCTTTGACCGCTATGCCTTCGACAAGTTCGAAACAGAGCTTGACGACTACGGGGTCGAGCTAAAGACGGTTGCGCATCCGCAGGGCGGCAAGCGTCGGGCTAAGCCTGACGAGGATAAGGTCGAGGCGGCGAAGGCTGCTGGCCTTGAGGCACCTTTGGGGCTCTGGATGCCTGGTTCCGTTGCGGCTCTGGAAACGCTTATCCTTGAGGGGCGCATTCGTTTGCGCCGATCTCCCGTCCTGCTTGGCGCTCTCATGGGCGTAGCAATCGAGACGGATCCGCTGATGGGCAATCAGTGGTTCAGCAAGAAGAAATCAACGGTGAGGATCGACCCGGCTGTGGCTGCTGCAATGGCGGTAGGCGCTGCGGTTGATGGCGAAGCTGCGCCAGGGGCCGACATCGGCGACTTCATCAACAACATGGTAATGGTGATCTAATGGGCCTCTTTGAGAGATGGCGCGGAGTGCCCATAAAACTCACCGACGGCGAGTTCTGGCGCGGGTTCTTCGGGCTGGGAACGACGTCAGGCGAGACGGTGACGATTGAAAGTGCGTTGCAGCTTGATGCTGTATGGGCGTGCGTTAACCTGATCCGCAATGCGTTCATCATGCTGCCGTGCTTGGTCTACAAGGCTGACGGCGTGACCGTCGACACGAGCTCCGACCTCTACAGCTTGCTCCACGACATGCCCAATATGGACGACACCGCGTCGGACTTCTGGGCAATGGTCGCGCTCTGTTTCTGCCTAGACGGCAATTTCTTTGCTGAGAAGAAGTTCAATGGAACGAGGCTGGTTGCGCTCAACCCGCTACCTCCTCTGAACGTCGACGTCTGCCGCGACAGGCGTGGCGCGCGTTATTACGAGGTACTTGAGGACGGAAAGCGCCGCCGGATCGCCGAAGACAAGATGTTCCACGTCCGTGGAGCAGTTCTGCCGGGCTGTGACCGCGGCATGTCGCCTATCGGCGTTGTGCGGAATGCAGTAGGCAATGCTCTCTCAGGTGAGCGCGTAGCAGGCAAGATGTTTGCCAACGGCTTTCAGGTTGCAGGGGTTCTGTCTTCGGACCAGATCCTGAAGCCCGAGCAGCGCAAGCAGCTGGGCGATGTCTTGGGGCAGTTCGCCGGATCTGATCGCGCCGGCAAGATCGCCGTCCTCGAGGCTGGCCTGAAATATCAGCAGCTCACCATCGATCCGAAAGACGCGCAGATGCTTGAGACGCGCCAGTACAGCGTCGAGCAGATTTGCCGCATCTTTGGTGTCCCGCCGGTCATGATCGGCCACGCGGCCAACGGCACCACGACTTGGGGCAGCGGGATCGAGCAACTAATCCTCCAGTTTACCAAGACCTGTCTTGGTCCAATGGTGAAAAGCATCGAATCCGCTATTTATCGCGACCTTCTGAGCAGCGAAACGCGCAAGCAGATGGTCGTCAAATTCTCGATGGAAGGCCTGTTGAGGGGCGATAGCGAGGCTCGGGCTGATTTCGTCTCCAAGATGATCCAGTCTGGCGTTTACACGGTCAATGAGGGCCGCGCCTACGAGAACAAGGCGCCGATCGAAGGCGGCAACCGCTCGATCGTCAACGGCACGATGACGCCGCTCGATATGCTCGGCAAAGACACCCAGGCAACGCCTGAACCGCCCGCAGCACGCGCTGCATAAGGACAAATCATGAAATTTGAACACCTGATTTCGGCCTTTCTGGCCGAACCCTGGGCGATTCAGCGCGAAAAACTGGGCATGTTGGCTGATGTTTTGGTCGCGCGAGCCGAGGGCGAGAAGCTGTTTTCGACCGAGTTTGCCGCGGCGATCGACGACGCGCGAGCAAAGGATATCGCCGAAACCGACGGAAAAGTCGCTGTTATCCCTGTCTATGGGGTGCTGGCGCAGAAAATGGACATGTTTTCCGCCATGAGCGGTGGATCGTCCTACGCCGGCATCAAAAAGGCGCTGCATTCGGCTCTTTCCAACGCGGATGTGAAAGCTGTTGTGCTCGACGTCGATAGCCCCGGCGGCACAGTCCCCGGCACGGATGAGCTTGCGACCGAAATTCGCAAGCTACGTGGCGGCGAAAAGCCGATTATCGCGCAGGTCAACAGCCTGGCAGCCAGCGCTGCCTACTGGGTGGCGTCCGCAGCCGACGAAATCGTGGTGACGCCTTCGGGACGCGCCGGATCGATCGGCGTTTACACGGCGCATGACGACGTTTCGAAAGCTCTTGAGCAGCGCGGCATCAAGCGCACGTACATTTCCGCCGGCAAGCACAAGGTCGAAGGCAACGAGACCGAGCCGCTGAGCAAGGACACGCTCGCGCATGTGCAGGATGGTGTGAACCGCTCCTACAACAAGTTCGTTGCAGCCGTCGCCGAAGGGCGAGGCACGACGGTCGGCAAGGTCGAAGACGGCTATGGTCAGGGCAGGGTGTTTTACGCCGAAAGTCTCATGGACCGTGGCATGGTTGATCGCGTTGCCACACTGGAAGAAACGCTTGATCGCTTTGGCGCCGAAACACAGCCGGCATATGTGCGGCGCGTGAAGGCAAGCAACCAGGCGCGCGCAGAGGCTGCGACCTTGCTTGCGAGCAAGATGGCGGCCGGCGAACCAATCACGAAACGTGAGTTTGAAAACGGCCTCAAGGGACTTGCAGGCTTCTCGAACTCAGAGGCAGAGCGGGCCGCTCGGCTCTACCTCAAGGCCGATCAGGGGGAGCCTGATGTCGAGACGGATGCTGCTGCTTTGACAGCGCTGAACGCGGCTCTGGCCGAAGCACGATCCTTCAAAATCAAGATCTAGGAATCCCCATGACCACTGAACTGGCAACAGGTCTCGCCGACCTGACGAAGTCGCTCGCCTCCATCAAGGAGAACGTGACCGAACTGGCGACCGAATTTACCCGCAAGACCGCCGACGGCGAGAAGATCTCTGCGGACCTCACCGACAAGACCGACAAGGCCCTTTCCGAACTCGGCGCCGTCACCACTCGCATCAGCGATCTGGAAAAGCGCGCTGCTCGCGAGAAGGAAGAGGGCGTCGAAGAGCAGAAGTCTCTCGGCCAGCTCGTCATCGACAGCAACGAGTTCAAGGCCGGCAACCTGACCGGCTCCTCACGCGCCTCGATCAAGGTCTCGGCAGAACGCGCTGCCATCACCACCGCTGATACCACGCAGGGCGCCGGCCGTTCGCCTGGTACGTCTCTGGTGCAGGGCGCTCGCGTTCCTGGCATCTTCGGCCTGCCCAATCGGCAGATGAAGATTCGCGACCTTCTCCTGAAGGGCCAGACGTCGTCCAACAACGTCGAGTACGTCAAGGAAACCGGCTTCACCAACGCGGCTGCCATGGTCGCGGAAACCACGGCGAAGCCCTACAGCGACCTGACGTTCAACATGGCGTCTGCGCCGGTTCGCACGCTGGCTCACCTTTTCAAGGCCAGCCGCCAGATCCTCGACGACGCGCCGGCCCTCAAGAGCTATATCGACGGCCGCGCTCGCTACGGTCTCGAGTTCGTCGAGGAAAACCAGCTGCTCAACGGTTCGGGCACGGGCCAGAACATCGCCGGCCTCGTCCCGCAGGCAACCGCGTTCGCACCGGCCTTCACTCCGACGTCGTCCACGGGTATCGACCGTCTCCGCCTTGCTATCCTGCAGGTCGTTCTGGCGGAGTACCCGGCCACGGCGCTCGTTCTGAACCCGATCGACTGGGCGAAGATCGAACTGACCAAGGACGCCGGCGGCAATTACATTCTGGGCAATCCCCAGGGTTCGCTGACTCCGACCCTCTGGAATCTTCCGGTCGTTGCAACGCAGGCCATGGCATCCGGCAAGTTCCTGACCGGCGCCTTCTCCTATGCCGCGCAGATCTTCGATCGCATGGACATCGAAGTCCTGCTGTCGAGCGAAAACGTGGACGATTTTGAGAAAAATATGTTCACGATCCGCGCCGAAGAGCGCTTGGCCCTGGCGGTTTACCGTCCGGAAGCCTTCGTTACCGGCGACGTGTCTGCCGCTTAATGCAGCGGGGCGCTTCGGCGCCCCTTTTCGCTAAGGAGGCGAGATGACCGATTACGTAGACGTGCAGCCGCTCAAGACGTTCGACAACGGCTCCGGTCTGAAGACCGCGGAGAGCAAGTCGTTCAAGGTCGAGCGCGGCGAAGCCAACGAGCTTCGTGCTCTCGGCCTGGTATCGTTCGAAGACGGCAAGAAGGTCGACGAACCTGTCGCTGAGGCAGAAGTCGAAGCGAAGCCCGAGCCCGAACCGGCGCCTGCAAAGGCCGTCCATACCGAGCCGAAGACGGCCAAGAAGAAAGACTAACCCAGATGGCGACACCGAAGACAAACAAGCATCGATTTGCGAGCTACATCGGCGGTGTCGCCAACCCCGTTGCGCCGGCATTTACCGTCCTGCCTGCAATCACGGGCACGGCTCGCGTTGGCCAAGTGCTGACGGCGAGCGCTGGAACCGTGACAGGAACGCCCACGCCAACCGTCGACAGGCACTGGCATGCCAATGGCGTCGGTATTCCCGGCGCCTACGGCACGACCTACACGCCCGTCGCCGATGATATCGGCAAGACGATCACGGTACGCACCCGGGCGCAGTCGCTCGCAGGGCGCTTGACTGTCACCAGCGCTGCGACGGCAGCAGTTATCGCGGCCTGACATGGCGCTGGTTGATCTCGAGCTCGCGCGCAAGCATCTGCGCATCTTTCATGAGGACGAAGACGCTGAGATCGGCGTCTATCTGGCCGCGGCGGAATCGATCGTTCTGGAGTATCTGGACAGGCCTGTCTTGCCGCTTGGCGGAACTCTTCCAGACCCTGACACGGTTGGCTACACGATGATGGTGACGCCGCCCATTGTGGCTGCCGTTCTCCTTGTCTTATCCGATCTGTACGAACGCCGTGAGGCCCCGGAGAAGGACGCAGGCGACGCCGTGCTCCAGCCGACAGTACGACGGCTTCTAGCGCCTTACCGCGTCTGGCGGCCATCCTTGGAGGATGAGACATGCACGTACGTTTCGTAGAAGATTTCGACTGGCGGCAGCCTGGCTTCACGATCGCTTACAAGGCCGGCACGTCCAAGAACGTGCGCCGGATCTGCGGCGAGGAAGCGGTTGCCAAAGGGGCGGCGGTCGCCGACGACACAAAGGCTGAGGACCCCGAAGATGGCTCGGAATCCTAGTTCAGGCGCGATGCGCGAGAAGCTGCACTTCCAGAAGCGGGATCTGATCGACGACGGGTATGGCAACGAGGTCTCCGGCCCATTTGCGACCGTCTTCACTGAGCCAGCACAGTTGGTAGCCCGGGCTGGCGGCGAAGCTGTGCAGGCCAGCCGATTGTCGGGTGTCCAGCCCTATACGGTTTGGGTTCGATCCAACGAGCGCACGCGGTCGGTCACGCCAGCCTGGCGCATCGTCGATGCTCGCTCACCGCGAGAATTCAACATCCGGACGGCGTCCAATCCAGACGGGCGCAACGGCTGGATCGAATTCTTGGTCGATGATGGGGTGGCGACGTGATCAAGGCAAAAGTGCAGGGCCGCGAGGCGCTGATGAAGCGGCTAAACGCTTTGGCGCCGAATGCTGAGAAATATGCTGCCGACGCGAAGATCGCCATCATGGAGGATTTCGCAGCCGAGATGGAGCAGAAGGCGCCAACCGGCGCGACGCTCGAATACATGCACTCGTTTGACGCTGATTTCCTGCGAAACCGACCCGCTCAGGAGCAAGTCGGCATTCAGGCGAGCAAAGACAAAGACGCAGTCGGTCTGTTCGCCGCGTGGATTTGGCGGTTTCTGGAATTTGGGACCGCTCCGCACAGCACTGCAAAGGGGGGCGGCACTGTTGCAGGCAAGAAGGCCGCCGCAGCCAATCCGGTCGGCATGCACCCAGGCACACCGGCTCAGCCGCACATTTTCCCGGCGTGGAGGGCCGTTAAGCCCCAAGCCAAAAAGCGCCTAAACGCTGCCATAAACAAAGCAGTGCGGGAGGCAATGAACAAATAATGGCCTCACCAGAACTCGAGATCCAGGGCGAAGTCGTGCGCCTGCTGAAGGCGGACGCGACCGTGACGGGGTTGGTTACCACCCGAATTTACGATCAGCCGCCAACATCACCGCCTTTTCCCTACATCAACATCGGCGAGGCTCAGACCCTACGCCGCGACGCAACCTGCCTTGAGGGCGGGGATATCTATCTGACCATGCACGCATGGTCGCGCGCGGTCGGCTTTCCGGAAGTCAGGCGCATCGCTGACGCCATGGTCGAAGCGCTGCATCTAGCGCCAATGACGCTCAGCACAAACCGTTTCATCTCAATCATGCATCGTCAGACGCGTGTCTTGCGAGATCCAGACGGCCTTACCAGCCACGCGGTCGTCGAGTTTCTTGCTCGGTACGATCGGGCCGAATAGCGGCCGCCATCACCACCACAAACGTTGCCGGCCATGTGCCGGCCTTTTTCTCTAAAGGACCAGCACATGGCACAGCAGATCGGCCGTACTCTACTCATTCAAATCGGGGACGGCGCCTCCACCGAAGTTTTTACCAATCTTTGCGGCCTGAAGACGCGCAGCTTCAGCCTCTCCGCAGGTGAAATCGACACCTCGATCCCGTCGTGCACCAATCCCGGCGACGAAGTCATCAAGACGTCGCGCCCTGGCATGGTGAACCGCACGTTCTCGGGTTCTGGCGCGTT
Source organism: Rhizobium sp. Leaf341 (assembly GCF_001424325.1). Taxonomy (NCBI): domain Bacteria; kingdom Pseudomonadati; phylum Pseudomonadota; class Alphaproteobacteria; order Hyphomicrobiales; family Rhizobiaceae; genus Rhizobium; species Rhizobium sp. Leaf341. The sequence continues at coordinate 340,875 of NZ_LMPE01000003.1, read as the reverse complement.
TGTGTCGTCGACCGCGATGAGCGCGTTCATGGAAAAGGTCATCAACGCCGAGCAGTTCAACGCGAAGGTCATTGTGCCCGGGCTAGGCACCTTCACGGGCCCATTCTTCGTGACCGACTTCGAGTTCTCTGGCGACATGGAGAACAACATGGAATTCAGCGCAACCTTCGTTCCGGCCGACGCCATCACGTTTGTTGCGGCGGTGTAATCCATGGCAGAACCCGTGAACCTGGCGCGCGGCGAAGTCGCGCTCAAGATCGAAGATGTCGACCTTGTTCTGGCCGGCACGATGAACGGTCTGGCTGCCGTGTCCGCGGCACTTCAGTGCAAGTCGCTGTCCGATCTGTGGCAGCGGTTGGCCGGCGTCGAGATTGCCGCCACCCTGGCTGCGATCCAGTTCCTTACGATCAAGGGCGACAAGGCTGCAGCACTCGAGAAGATCCAGTTGCGCCATTTCGCCGACTGTTCGGTTGCTTTCAACGACCTGATTTCCGCCCACCTCGATGAGGCCGGCGAAAAGGGAAACGAAAGCGCCGCGCCGGCAAAGAAGACCGGGGCGGCGAAGAGCTAAACACCGAGCAGCAGCTGCGTCAGTGGCTGCGCACGGCGCATAAGATCGGCTGGCGTCCGCCCGACTTCTGGGCGGCCACGCTCGTCGAGTTCTTTGAGGCGATCGAAGCACATAACGACGATGGCGGCGAAGAGGCAGGCGGTGCGCCGTCTGAACGCGAGATGCGCGAGCTTATGGAGAGGCATGGGGGTTAGTACCCCCTGTCCTTGCAGTCTTGATAGAGGGCAGGCGCGAAGCCTTTGTTCTTCTCAGCCAGAGCGCAAGTTTCCCGCACTTGCTGTTCTTTCTCGTCTGCAGCGCGCTGCGTTGCGACGGTGTTTTTCTTGATCGCGTAATAGGCGCCGCCTGCAATTATCACGACGCACGCCACGGCGATCAGCGCCTTAAGCCAGCCATCCATTCTCCACTCCCTAGGCCCGCAACTCCTGCGGGCTTTCTCGCATGCTAGGACACTTGCCGATGGCTGACAATTCCGATGACCTGATCATCTCGATTAGCACGGACCTTGCCACGGTTCGCCGCAGCCTCAAAAGGCTAGAAGCCGACATTGCCGCATCGTCGAGCAAGGTCGAAAAGCAATTTGACGGCATGGGCAAGGGTATCGACAAGTCGATGTCTACGGCCCTACAGGCCCGCATCGACAAGATGGTCGGTATCGGTACGCAGGGTGCCAAAGAGTGGAGCGGAGCTCTTGCCGACCAGGGCAAGGAGCTCGAACGTCTTCGGGCGAAATACAACCCGCTCTTTTCCACGATCAACAATTATAAGCAGTCGATCGCCGACATCAGGCGGGCACATTCTATCGGCGCGATCTCCGCGACGGAGATGACTGCTGCCATCACGAAAGAGCGCCAGGCTGCACTTGCATCAACGGCCGCCATCAAGGGCCGCAACGCGGCTTTGGCCGATACGCCGGCGCAACGTAGCGGCGCTCAAGGCGTCAGTTCATACAACACCTCTAATATCGCTGCTCAGTTTCAGGATATCGGCGTAACCGCCATGGGCGGGATGTCGCCGCTCCAGATCGCTTTGCAGCAGGGCACGCAGCTGTCCGCGGTGTTCAATGATCTGAAGTCAAGCGGCTCAAGTCTTGGGTCTGCACTGGGCGCGGCTTTTGCATCGGTTGTTTCACCTATTTCGCTTGTGACGATCGGTGTGGTTGCGGCCTCCGCTGCGGCAATTCAGTATTTCAGCAGCATTGAGTGGGGCGGGGCCAAATCAGCGGAGACGCTGAAGAAGGAAGCCGAGCTCATCTCTGCGGTGTCTCAGAAGTGGGGTGAGGCTCTTCCAGAGCTGAAGGCCTACAACGACGAGCGAGAACGCGCTCAACAGACGAAAGATATCAAAGACGCCTCGGCTGCGGTTGCGGATAAGCAGTGGACTGAACTTCGCCAGAAGGTCGATGACGTCAATATTGCCATGGCTGACACCGCTTCGCAGTTGCAGCAGTTGGGCAAAGACGAAGGTCAGGTCGGAAATCTGCAGCGTGATTTCGCGGCGCTAGAAAAGGCAATCAACGATGGCACGGCCACGTCAGAAATGGCGCGGAAGGTTCAGCAGGACCTAGCAGCGATCATAGCCGACGGCTCGACACCAGCCGTTGATGATTTCGCGCGTGCTTTGTCACTGTTGCCGGCGCTTCTTGATGAAGCTTCTAAGAAGGCATCTGAACTCACAAAACGCGGCGCTGAGGCGGCGAACACGCTCAAAGTGCTGGCAGCCCTCAATCAGGGAAGCGGCAGCCCCGACGGCGTGCAAGACTACCGCCTGCGCGACCAGCTGCGCCGTCAGGAAGAGAACGCAAACCCAACAGTCACCAACCCGCAGGGCGTGACTGTGGCGGTTCCGGTGCCAGGCCAGAAGCCTGTGCAATTGGGCGAGGAACCTGCCAAACTCGACGCCGCGTCCAAAAAGGCACAGACATCTGCCGAGAAGGCCCGCAACGCTTACCGCGACCTGATCAAATCGGCCGATGACCGCATCGAGCAGATGCGTCTTGAGCTCGAGATCACAGGCCAATACGGCACGGCTACCGATGCCGCACGCTTTCGCCTTCAGCTTCTGCAGGATGCGCAGGACAAGGGTCGGACGATCGGCGACAAAGAGCGCGCGGAGATCGAAACGCGCGTTGCGGCTTATGCCGGCTACTCCGAGGCATTGGCGAAGGCCAAACTGCAGCAGGATCTACTGACAGATGCCCGCATGCGTGGCATGTCTGCGCAAGACCAGAAGATCGTCCAGATGCAGCGCCAGTATGGTCTGCAGGAGGATCCAAACAGCGCTACAGGCCAGGCAATTGCTCGGTCGTTGCAACTGGATGAGATCCAGTCCGCATCCGACCAGTTTATCGACAACCTCAGCGGCGCGCTCTTGAGCGGTGGCGAGGATATCGGCAAGAAGCTGGGCGACATGATCCTGCAGGAGCTTCTGTCTTCCGCACAGAAGCAGCTTTCAGGCATCCTAAAGCAGGTGTTTGGGGCGCTGTTGCCTGGAGGGGCAGGGTCTGCCGCTGCACCAAGTGCAGTCGGGGCTATTGGCAGCGTTGCTTCCGCAGCAGCCCCCGCAGGCACCGTCGTTCGCGGCGGAAGTGCCGTGGATCTTGCTAGCAACCTTCTTGGCCAAAGCGAGCGAAGCCCTGGAAACATCAACGCCTTCCTCAAGAAGGGCGGGGTGGACATCAATGCGGCTCAAACCGCTTGGTGCGCGGGCTTTGTCAACTCTTCGCTTGAGCAGGTCGGCGTCAAAGGCTCCGGTTCGCTGACGGCGAACTCTTTCCAAAACTGGGGCACCAAGATTGCGCCGGGCCTCGCGCAAAAAGGCGACGTTCTTCTTCAGACCAATGGTTCCGGGGCTGGGCAGTCTGGCGGACACGTCGGGTTTGCTACAGGCGCAACGCGCGTGGCCAACGGCCAGCAGCAACTGCAAATGCTCTCGGGCAACTCGTCCGACTCGGTAATGAACAGCTGGGTCAGCGCCACAGAGGTTCAGGTCCGCCGTTCTACCGAGGCAGCCGGAGCGCTGGCCAAGGTTGCGCAGTCTTCCGGCGCAGCCACTCAGGGCCTCGGCAGTCTGGCAAATGCTTTCCCAGAGGCACCACAAGCGGGCGGCGGCATGAGTTGGTTGTCCAAGCTGTTCATGCCGAACTTCGTCCCGAACGGCGCACAGGCAACGATCGCTGCTGGCGGCGGCATCGGCCTCTACGACTCCGGCGGCTACACCGGCCCAGGCGGCAAGATGACGCCCGCCGGCATCGTGCACAAAGGCGAGTACGTCTTTGATGCAGAGTCCGTGCGACGCCTCGGGGTGCCAAACCTCGAGCGGCTTCGCGGATACGCCTCGGGCGGTATGGTGGGCGCACCCGTCGCACCGCGCCTCAACAAACGCCAGTCGATCGACACCGGCCAGAACACGCCCCGCGACTTGAACGTCAATGTCAGCGGTGCGTCCGGCGATCCGCATGTGCGCGAACTCGTGCGGCAAGGCGTTCAAGAAGCGCTTGCCGCTGATCGCGAGCAACAGCGACGCGGCGGGTTCGGCAACATGCAGAGTAAGTTCGCCAGCCAGAAGGGGTAATAATGGCCCGATACCTAAACGTGCCTACCCTTGAGGCGAACTTCCTGGCGCCGCTTAAGACGACGTTCGACGTCCAGGGATCATCCCTTGACGGCGGACGCAACAGCTTCGGCGAAGGCATCACGATGGAGATGACGGGTGGCGGTGTCGTGACCGCCACCTACGAAGACTGCAAGATCAAAGACAAAGAGCAGTTTCGCTACATCAACCAGCTTGGGGCGCGGCTGAACGGATCCTTCCGGTTTGTAAACGTCCCGATCATCACAGACTGGTTTGGGCCGTTTCCGGCTGCGGGTCGTCTTCCTTCCTTATCGGTGGGCAACATCCCGCATTCTGACGGCTCGTTCTTTTCCGACACGTCCGGCTACAGCCAGACGACGGTATGGGGTGCCGTGACGGAAGCGGCTGCGCTGAATGCCGGCATCTTGAAGCTGAAGATCTACGGCATGCCGCGCAGGCTTGACTGGTCGGAATGGTTCTCGATCTATCATCCAACGAAGGGGTGGCGGGCTTACAGGTTCTGGGACATCCTGGAAGCGAAGCCCGCTTTGCCCGACGGGGTGGACGTCATCGACGGAGCATCACGACCTTTCCAGCAGTACCGCTTGGCGATCGGCCCGGCACTGCGTGAAGCGGTTCCGGTCGGCACGCGTGTCGAGTTCGCGCGCCCTCGCTTCGTTGCCAAGTTTCCGGCCGGCTTCACGCTGCCATCAGTCGTCGAGGCGTTCTTCGTCACGCAGCAATCCATCCAGTTTACCGAGGCGTTTTGATGGGCTGGGTACCAGACAACATCATCCAAGAGCTGCGCGGCAGCCACCAGCTCGGCATCTTCATGCGGGTGGACACTGATCCTGCACTGCACCTATGGTTCGGCGTAAACGACATGCCGATCGGCTTTGACAGCATTGATCCGGATGGGACGGTCTACCTGGGTGGCGGAAGGCTGCAGGGCATCCCGACGCTCGAGATCCTCGTCAACGGGACGTCGGATAGTGTCGAGTTCACGATCTCCGGAATTGAGCCAGAGGCCGGCTCCAAGATGATCAACAGCCTTCCACCCGTCCGCGGCGCAGAAGTCCATATGGGCATCACGACGCTGGATCAATATTTCCAGCCAATGAGCAAGATCATCCCGCTCTGGCAAGGCACGGCCTCGCATATCGGAGAGGCCAGCCCGGCGGTTCAGTCGGGGCAGAGCCCCTCTTTGACGCTCTCCCTGGCTGTTGCCGCTGGCAATGAGACCAGATCGCGCCCGTCGCGGTCTCTCTGGTCGAGCGCGCATCAAAAGGCGATCTACCCGACCGACAAGTTCTGTGACGGAACGGCCCGTCTTGCGCGGGGCGTCCAGCCCTCTTGGCCGCAATACGGCTAACGCCGGCAAGGTGACTCCATGACATCGCTGACAGAGTATGCGGCCCTCCCGCACCGCTGGGTGTGGGGTGGGATGGGCGGTCATGACTGCACGACATTCTGCGCGCGCTGGGTTGAGATCGTCACAGGTAAAAATCCAGGCGCTGGCCTGATCGGCACCTACTCTTCGCGTGAGGAGGCAAATGCCCTTATCGCGTCTCATGGCGGCATTGAGCGCATGCTCGACGAACGCTTGGGGCAGGTCGGCATCAGCCGCGCTAAAGCCCCGCGGTCCGGGGACGTAGGCCTGATCTCCGCACCCGTCGGTTTCGACGCCACGGGCATCACCAACAAACAGATTCCCGCCATCCGCTTCGGCCCCTTGTGGCTGGCGATGTCGGCGCGCGGTCCTGTTGCAAAGCAGGCAACGCATAGCGCTGCCTGGAGAATTGAATGATCAGAGACGAGCGCTTTTATTCGCACTCATACGCGACGCCTGATCAACGGATTCTGTGGGAGCACACGCTTAGACGCACGACAACGCTCTATCCGATCGCGCGACGCGACCCGATCTTCACGCCACTGTTCGTCGCCATGGGCCTGACAGGCACGATTGCCGGCACGACAATTACGACTGCGTCGATCGCCTCCGCAATTGCCACAACGGCGCTGACATTCGGCCTTCAGATGTTGATGGCGCCAAAACCGCCGAAGCCCGAGGATGGCAAAGCGCCAAAGACTCAGGCAATCCCTTATCGCGCCTGGTGCGTTGGCACGAACCGCATGGCCGGCGCCTACATGCTTTGGGAGTCGCTTGGGAACAACCTTGTTGCCATCCAAGCGATTGCTGGCCACCCTGTTTCTGCCTACAAGCGTTTTTGGCTGCACGATGACGTCGTCGAGCTCGCGGACCTCGATGCAGTCGGTCAGCGCAAGACCTCTGGCGATCCTTACCGCGATAACGTCTACATCTTCCGGCGGCTCGGAAGCGAAAGCGCCGCGGCTCTTCATTATCAGAACATCATCGACCGTTACGCTGACAAACCAGCGTCAGAGCGCCTTTGGACGTCTCAGCATCTCGGCTTTGGTCAGGCATCCGTCGCGCTGTTGGCGCGTGCGGCCAAAGCCAAGGACCAGCAGAGCCGGTTTCCCTACGGTGTACCGAACCTGACCGCCGAAGTTGACGGTGCCAAGTGCTGGGATTTCAGGAACGCGGCACAGAGCCCGACGAACCCTGCGACATGGACGTTTACGAAGAACTCCGCGCTCATTCTGGCGTGGCATCTGTGCTTTAGCGAGTTCGGCGAGCGGCTGGATTATACGAAGGCCCTCTTGCCGACGCTCGATCTTTGGAAAGAAGAGGCCGACATCTGCGATGAGGCCGTTCCGCTTCTCGGAGGCGGCACAGAGAAGCGCTACGAGTGCAACGGCTGGGACACGGCAGAAAACAGCCCAAAGGCCGGCTTGAACGCCATCCTTGCAACCTGTGACGGCCATCTGGTCGTTCGCGGCGACGGCGCCCGTATTCTGACAGTGGGCAAGTTCCGCGAAAGCCGGTGCGTCACTCTGACGGATGCCGACATCATCGGGCACTCGATTCAGTACGATGTCCTCTTCGAAGACGAGATCAACCGCCTCGTTCCGAAGTTCACGTATCCGGAGGTCGACTACGCGACCGCTGACACCGACTATTTCGAGGACATCCCGGCGCAGATCAACGCAGGTCGGGTTCTTTCCGAGGAGGCCGAATACACGTGGGTCCAGCAGTGGCGGCAGGCTCGCCGACTTGGCAAGCGGGAATGGCTCCGGATCCAGCAGAAGGTCAACGGTTCGATCGATGTCTGGAACTCAGGAATCAACGCGGTCTACAGCCGCTGGGTAAGGCTTGCTACGCCGATCCGCCTTCCGCGGCTCGATGGAAAGATCGTCGAAAACCGCAGAGCCGTCGTTGCCCTGACGAAGGGCGGCTTCTCGATGGATATCAAGGCACATCCAAGTGACATCGACGTCTGGATACCAGCCACAGACGAGGGCAAGCAGCCGCCTGTTCCGCCCAAGCAGAGCAAGGACAACATCCCGATACCAGTCATCAATCTGGTTCAGTCAAAAGCCAATGGCTCGAGCGTTTACATTCGCGTGGACGTCATAGATCCGAGCGATGACAGCCTGACACCAACGGTTCGCTTCCGCCTGTCCGATGACGGGACAGGCAATCCAGGGGAATGGGTGGAGCAGAGTTTTCCTGATGCTGTCCCGTCAGGCGGCTTCATCAAGATGAATACGAATGTCGTGCCGTCTAACAAGCTGCTTGATATTCAGGTCGCTTTCATGACGTCGAAGAAGACAGGCACATGGTCGCTTGTGGCGCAGGTTTCGTCGACCGTCGATTCCACCGCGCCAGCAGTCGCTGAAGCTCTGTCGTGGACATCACCGACGTTCAGCGCGCGCGCGGCCAACGCCACAGCCTCACAGGGTCGAACTGCGTACCTTACCTTCAAGATCGGTACGACGGCGCAAACCTTCGCGGCGGCAACCCTTATCAACAAGCTGGCCGCCGCACCTGGCGACGTTCGTTACGTGCAGCCAACACCCGTAGCCGGGACAATCCGACGCCTTTGGGTGCAGCCCGAAAACGGTTCCGGCGTCGTCGGCCCGACCGCCTACCTGGATGTGACCTTCCCATGACGCAAACCGATGAACGAGCAATGGTGGCAGCCGCTGACCAGGCGGCCGCTGATGCCAAGACGACCGCGAAAGCGGCGCAGGATCTGGCATCGGCGATCGACAGCAGCATCAAGGCTGGTGCTCTCGTCTGGGAGTATTACTACACGATCACACAGGCTTTGCCGGTGTCGGTCGCGCTTTCAGGTCTCCGGCTTTCAGCTCCCGCGGCCAAAGCGAAAGTCGGGGATCTTGTTTTTATCCACCAGGCTGAGCGACCCAAGGTCGGGGCACTGACGCTCGGCTTCATCTTCGTGCAGTCAACCGGCTTTGTGAACGCAGATGGCGCGATCGACGTGAACTGCGTTCTACCGCCAATCAGCGCGGTTGGCGCCTTGTCGGTTCCGCTCCGGCTTCGCGGCTTCCGCCCGCCGTCCGCCTGATCACCGCAACAATTTGAACATCTCGCACCCTGCCTTCGGCGGGTCGCTTCCGCATGGAGAACAGCCGTATGGGACAGATCACTGACCTGGCAAAAACCGTATATGCACTTGGTCCCTCGACGGCGCCATCCCAGCCCGACAAAAGCCAGATCGTTTCTCTGTTTCAGCTTCTGGAAACGATTCTGGGCACAGCGATCAGTGGGCTGGTCATCGGCAATTCGGTCGTCTACGCGACGCGTGCAGCGCTTTATGCGGCAGCCGCAAGACCCGCCGGCAGCTTGGCTATCGTCTACAACGACAGCAACCAAGCTTATAACGGCGTCTATGTGACGAATGGTGGGACTGGTTCGGCGGCGTGGTCGCTGACCAGTCTGATCCCGCCCAGCAGTTTCGTTGCGGACCTTTCCAACGTTGTTTCCGGGCTTGCCGCGGAGGTTGCCGCTCGCACCACGACCACTGATGAAGTCGTGGCCGCGCGCAGTGGTCAGCCGAGCCTTACGGCGCGCTTCACCACGGAAGTTGCAGCCCGCACCGCCGGCGATGCGAAGGTGAAGGCGTCGTTCGGCCGAGCCTTGTCGGGGACACGTTCGCGCGGCGGCAAAACCCCAATGTCGAAGGGCAATGCCGGGGCGGTGACATGGTTTGACGCGCTCCTGCAGCGGGTTCGGTCATACGGCGATCCCCTGACGGGACACGCGGTTCGTCGGGCCGGCTGGATCGTCCCGATGGTCAACCGGATGGGAGCGATCATCGGTGGCATGGCGCGCGATGGCGAATGGTATTCGCCCGGCGCTGTTTCTGCTCCGATGGCATATCCGGTCGTCGTAACCGATGGCAATCGAGCACAGGCGCATGTCGCTGATGGCGCGGTCGAGCGGCGTCTGTCGCTCTACGAGAGCCCTGTGCGCGCCAGCAAAGTTGCAGCTCCCGGCCTGGTGAGGTCGGCATGCGCGGATGGTTCGATCCGGCATTCTTCCTATCGAGGGCAGGGGGTCGATCTGGCGCCCGACAATGCGCTGCGCCTCATCATCAAAATGGGCCAGTCCCTGGGGTATGGAGGCGTCAATAACGACCCTGCCGCCTACATCACGCAAGCGCCGTCGCCGCGGGTGTTGATGTGGCAGCAAGGCGTCGTGCCAGCCGGGGCTTCACAGGCAGCTATTGCCGCGTCTGCACTGACCACCATGGTACCCGCTTTCGAGCAGGTTATATCGGCAAACTTCGGCGAAACAGGCGACGTCGCGCTGGCCTGGATGCTGAACGGCCCGGCTGGGCGGCGAGGTGGCTCGACCTATCAGGTCGCCAACTTCTGCAAGGGCAACACGCCTTACAGCGGGATCAAGAAAGGCACGGTGCCTTACGCCAATGCGATCGCGCATCTTCAGGCCGTCAAAGCATGGTGCACGGCCAACGGCTACACGCCGGTCATCGAGGCGCTGATCTTCGATCACGGCGAGAACGACAGCGCGGCTGATGTTAGCGAGGCGACGTTCCAAGGGTATCAGGTCGAACTGCTGACCGACTTCTCTGCCGATGCCGCTGCAATCTTCGGGGTCACACAGTTCTGGCCCATGTTCGTGGTCCAGAAGGGCATCTTTCGCAGCGGTCTCTTGTCCGGCCCGTCGCTTGCGCAAGCCAACTGCAACGCCGCCAATAGCCGTATGTTCTGCGTCGGCCCGCAGTACATGATCGACTTCCAGGACTTCTACCATCCTCCATCCTGGATGCACCGAGTTCGCACGGCATACATCGGCAAAGCGATCAGATCGCGCCTGATGACGAACGAGGACACGTGGTCTCTCCTGAAGGCCGTCTCCGGCACGATCGTTGGGCAAGGATTCGAGCTCGTCTTCAACGTGCCGCGGGGGCCGATCCAGCTCGACACGTCCATCGTCTCCGACCCTGGGACGATGGGCATCACCTACACGGACGACAGCACCACCCCGGCCGTCATTTTGCCCGGTTCGCTGAGGGTGAGTGGCCCGGACCGGATTGTCGGGTCGTTCGACAAAATGCCGACCGGCGGCAATCGAAAGATCCGGATCGGCTGGGCAGCCGGCACCAACGCGGCGCAGGGCCGCATCAACGGGCCGAGAACCTGCATCCACGACAGCGATATGGAGGCATGCCCGGCCACCGGCTGGCTTCTCCTCAACTATGCAATCCATCAGGAGATCAGCCTATGAGCTATAACCTTGCCGTTCCCGGCCCGTCTGTTGCCGGCTTGCCGATGCCAACCCTTTCGGCGAGCGAGGCGGCAGCCTTGGAAACGCCCGGGCTCATCGAGCGCATCTCGGCGCGCGACCCGGCCTATTCCGAGACGGGCCTTGCCTATTACGGCGGCGTTTCCGGCGGGCTCTGGCGGGGCCGTGGTGGCGCTTTTGCGGATAAACAAAGTCTCGGGCGGCCGTCAGTTCGCTTCAATGCGGGTGGATTTGCCTACGTCACGGGACAACTGGCCCTGCCGCCATCCTACACGATCTATGTGTTGGGCCGCGTGAATGCAGCCAAGAGCTTCAACTCGTTGTTCTCCTCACTATCTCAGACGGATGCTCGTGCATGGATGTGCATGGACGCCGCAAGGACTTTGCGGCTCATCCACGGGGCGGGACAGGTGGGGACGACAGCCACGGTCGCAGACGGCGCATCGTTCGTTGCCATGGCTTCGTTTGATCTCGCAACACTGACCGGCGCTGTTTCGCTCAACTCGCTGGGCGGGTTGGTTACCGGCGCCTTGCCCATTCAGAAGGGCAGCCCCGTGTCGTCGATCGGCGGAATTCAAAGCACCGACAACGACACGACAGCCCTGCACACGCTCAACGGCTGGATCGAAGAGGTCTGGATCTATTCAGGATCTCACGGGCTCGACGGCGCGGACGACACGCGTGCCGCCATTATCGGGCACCTGGCTGCCTACGGCGGCGTGACGCTTTCCTGATCACTGCTGCTGCGGTCGGGCGGGCATGATGCGTGTCGTTTGAAGCTACCAACACCACAAGAGGAAACAACCATGGCGCGGGAAACCCTTCCCGTCGCCCTTGACCTGATGTTCGGGCACGAGGGCGGCTATTCAAATGCCAAGACGGACAGCGGGGGCCCGACCAAGTACGGCATCACGCATAAGACGCTGGCGGCGCACCGCGGACTGAAGTCGGTCACGGCCGCCGAGGTCAAGGCGATGACGCTGGCTGAAGCCACGGCGATCTACGAAAAATCCTACTGGACGCAGTCTGGCGGCGATCTTCTGCCTGTCGGCCTCGACTATGCGGCCTTTGACTTCGGCGTGAACTCCGGACCCGCGACGGCGATCAAGAAGCTGCAGGCCGTGCTTGCCGCCGCAGGCGTTTACACTGGCAACATCGACGGGCATATCGGCGAGCAGACGCTTGCCGGCGTGAAGGCTTACCCGGGCGGCGTTCGAATGCTGATCATCGCCTATTGCGACGAACGCATGAAGTATCTGCGTGGTTTGGGCGGGTCCACGGGCTTTGGCCCGAATGGTCGCGGCTGGACGATCCGCGTGACCGGCAAGGATCCGCTGAAGAAGTGGAAAGACCAGCCGGGCGTCGTTGGCAACGCGCTTCGCATGACCAGTGCAAAGGGTCCGGATCCTGTGGCCGTGGTGGCGCCGGTCGAGGCTGCGGCCAAAGCAGACACCAAGATCACCGGCCTACCTGAGATCCTGAAGAAGCCGGAGGCATGGGGCCCGCTGGGCGGCCTCCTGTCGGCCTGTGGCGCGATTGCCGCCGGTAGCGGGCCGTTGCAGTGGGCGCTGGCGATCGCGCTTGTGGCGGGCGTTCTCGTCGGCGTCTGGTACTTCGTGCGGCGTGTGAGGCGAGGGGCTTGATCATGTTCGCAGGAATATGGGCCAGGATCCAAGGCTACGTCGCGGCGGCAGGTGTGGTGCTGGGCATCGTCATCTCCGCCTTTCTCTACGGCCGCACTGACGGCAAGGCAGACGCGGCCGCAGAAGTGGCCAAAAACAACGCGCGCGCCAGACAAAAATCCAAGGAAGTCGAAAATGAAATCAACGGTCTGGATGATCGTGGCGTTGACGATGGTCTCGCTAAATGGATGCGCGACGGCAAGCGGTAACTATTGCGACATCGCGAGCACGATCAGGCCGTCTGTTCTCGACAGTATGACGACGGAGACCAAGCGTCAGATCCTCGCAGAAAACGAAAAGCTCGCAAACCTTTGCGGGGTAAAGGCATGACAGAACCAGTGCCCGGCCGCCTCGTCGAGCTCTCCGAGGATACGCGCAGCTGGCTGGCTGACCTGCGGGAAGACGAACTCAAGACCCTCAAGGAAGTCGTGAAAATGCCAGCGGACGATGTTCGTGACGGCTTCAAGATGGTGCGCGATCTGCGAACCGTCGCGCGGTTCCTGCGGTGGCTCATCTACGGCGCGATCGCGATCTTTATCGCAACCGTCGCGCTCTACGAAAACGTCCTGAAAATATGGGGCTGGATCAAAGGAGTGCCTGCAGCATGAAGCGCATTCTTTACGGCTTTATCGCCGGAGCCACGGCTGCGATCGTGGCCGTGAGTTCTTTCAACATGGCCGTCATGGTCGTCGACCGCGAACCTCCCATCACCTACCAGGCAGCCCGCGCGATCGACACGGAAACAAAGCCAGGCGGCACGATCGAGGTCGAATACAAGGTTATCCGCAACCGTATCTGCCCGGTGGTCGCCAAGCGATGGATCCACGATTCCGCGGGCCAGAAGCATTCCGTGCCGCAGTACACCGTTGGCGCCGATCTGACGGCGGGCAGGGAAACCTATCGTCGGTCGATTACCGTTCCAACGTCTGCGGCGATCGGTCCGGCACGCTATGAAGTCGTGCTCGAGTACACCTGCAACCCTCTTCAAAAGCTGCTTGGCCCGACGACCGTAGTGTCTCCGCCGGTTCGCTTTGTCATCGTGCCTTAAGGGCCGTTTTCTCAAGGATTCATCATGGCTTATCGTTCCGGCAATTCGTCGGCCGCGCGGGTTGCGCGCATGCATTCGACAGCAAGCTACATCGGGAAGGGGATCGTCGCGTCCGTAGGCCCGTGGGCGCCCACTCCCGGCGCCATTCTCGACATCGACTTCGCAAGCGATCGCGCTTACGCGGGCGGCCAGACATTCACGAGCATCGCGGCATATCTTGCTTCTCCCGGCCTGTCTTTCACCCGCGCCAGTGGGAAGACTGCAGTCCGTCGGGATGGCACCCTCAACTTGTTCGCCAACGACGCGCCGGCGCGCACAGGACGCGGCGTGACGCTCGAGCCTGCCATGACGAACTATGCGCCATACAGCAGCGATTTCACCGCAGGCTGGTCGTTTATCCCTGGCGGCACAGGCGTTCTTTCGGCGCCGGCAAGCGCGACTATTTCCGCGACCTTCCCGCTTCCGGACGGCATGAATGGCGATGTCGGCAAGGGCTTCACATGTACGGGCCTTGTCTGGGACGCGCCTCGCAGCCGCTTTCTGGTAGGCAATGATGGCCGCAATATCGAGACGGGCGGCAATGGGCTGGTGAAAACCTCGATCGTCGCCCTCAACGCTGCTATGGCCAAGACTGCAGAATGGGCAATCGTGTGGCCAGGAGACGCCACGAACAATTTGGGCATTCAAGGGATAACGATCGACACGCCCAACGACCAGGTTGCGGCTGTTACCCCCGGCCACGACTTTATTGCCTTTTTCGATCCCACCAGCATGGCATATGTGGGGAAGATCGACTTGCCAGTTGGCACGCAGCCCAACGGGCTTGCCTACGATGCCAGCCGCGACGCCTTCTGGGTTTCCAAGACTGACGCGTCGGTCATCAATCTCTTCAGCCGCGCCGGCACCATCATCCGGACTTACCGCCCGGGCGTGCTGGAAGCGCAGGGTCTTGACCATCTCTCGCGTATTGAGGCGACCGACGAGCTCGTCTTCACGTCTGGTGCGAACGGTTCGTCCGGCATCGTCTGGACGCTTGATTGCGGCAAAATGCGGGTCAAGCGCGCGATGACGGTCGTCGAGGCCAAGGCAATCGAGGGCGTTGCAATTGTCGGTTCAACTATCAACGTCGTCTCGGATGGATACTTCCACGGTGCGGGTGCGCCCTACAACGTCAACGCGCTCCTGAAGTACCCTCTCTCGGCCCTGGTGGACTTCGCCTACCTCCGGCTCTGGCAGGACTTCGAAAGCCTGAACGGACTAGCGGTGAAGGCCGATCGGCTCATCTTCAACAAGGGCGCCGGCCAGACACAAGCCGATTTCTCGCTCGTTTCCATCGGTGGCCTGGCGTCCGGCGCAAGCGCAACCAAGACCTTGTCCATGTGGGCGAAGAGCGCGGACGGTGCCACCTATACGGCCTTCATGCGCTGCGACACGACGATCCAGAACATTGTCATCGGGCCGAACTGGCAGCGCTACTCGATTACAGGCACAATGGTGTCCGCGCCTTCGATCCAGATCGGGCTGCGCAAGGGGAATGCGCCTTATCTGACGGACGACTTCTGCGACATCGTGGTCGGTGGCGTCCAGTTGGAACTCGGATCTTTCGCCACCAGCTTGCTCGACAATCCCGGCGCCGCGGCTGTTACGCGCGCGACAGACGGCGGCGTTCTCGCTGTCGTTGCTGGCCCGAAAGATCTCATCGCTACATTCGACAACAGTACTATGCAGACGATCGCGGCCGTGAACGGCAACTATGCTGTCCCGACCAATCTCAATCGATCGACGCTCGCGCGGTTGGTGGCCTTGGCGGCTTAGGCTGCCACTCCATCATCGAAAATGCCAAACCAAATTCTTCTCATTGAGAGAGCACTGATATGTTAGATGAGCATAGTCTCGCAAGTTCCATCCCGGCGGAGTGGACGGCGTTTGAAATTCGGTCACTGGCCAAAAGGGCGCGATACCGCTGTGAACTGTCCAGAATTGATGACGAACTTGGCGAGATCATTAAAGTCGGCTTTGGCGCCACCGTCCATCTGGCGGTATGTGCCGCCGTGGCTTCCGCACCTATGATAGAGTCAAGATGACGTTATTCCTCACAGTGTCCACTTGTGCGATCATAGATCGTAGGTTCCACAAAACTCTCCGTCCCGCTAGTGGAACATCATCTGCAAACACTAGAAGATGAACGTCGGACATTTGCCGGTAGATGTCTCCCATAGACCCAGCTGGAGATTTTAACCTAGACGTTATTCTGTTTGGAATGGGCACCGCTACTTCCAGTGGACTGAGTCCTTGATTTAGAAATCGCGCCCCGAGAATGGCCACGCCCATATTCCCAAGGGTAGCTGGTGTAATAATCGCTAGCTCGACGAGAGTTCTGTGTTTCCCTATAATGTCTAGGTCGTGGAGATCCTTGATCAAATTTCCGCCGCCGGCGTATGGCTTCTGTTGCCGCACAATGTTTTGAAACTTTTCGCCCAATCTGTGCAGCTGCCGCTTCTTGTCGGCAAACATTTCATCCAA
Source organism: Rhizobium sp. Leaf341 (assembly GCF_001424325.1). Classification (NCBI taxonomy): domain Bacteria; kingdom Pseudomonadati; phylum Pseudomonadota; class Alphaproteobacteria; order Hyphomicrobiales; family Rhizobiaceae; genus Rhizobium; species Rhizobium sp. Leaf341. Next base: position 324,820 of record NZ_LMPE01000003.1, on the reverse strand, counting down.
AGCGCTTTCACTACTGGCAACTGGAAACATCAGCTGACGCGAGGATACTCCCTTCAGCAGTCCACACTCGTAAACGAGAAGGTCCAGAACGGCCCGGCAATTATGGATACAATCGATCATGCCGTCTTCGATCTCTTCAGGAATGGCCTTTGACGGAACTCGGATGTGTTCGTAAAACCCCTCGCCATCCGGCCCGATTGTTTGCCAGTTAACTGATAAATTGCTTCGGAACACGCGGTCGAGATCAACAAGGCGGTCGTAGAGCGTAATGGCTCGTCGAAGTTTTCGCGCTGATGAATAAAAGGGGTCCCGCGTCCGGCTCATGCCTTGTCCCGCGTGGCTGGATGTTTCCCGCGATACTCTTTTTCTGGTGGACCTGATAACGGCGCAAATGGATAATGTGAGGATGTTCCTGCCCCTGCAACACGGAGCTCGCCTTGCGAATGACTAGTGAGCGTTGCTCGTTTTCGCCAAGCTAGGAAAACCCAAGCTTCGCCGGAATTGTTGTAATAGCGATGGAGCGACGGCCTAAAAGTAATCGGGCCCTCGAACCGCCTGAAGTCTGCATTCTCGCCGTTCGAGCTCCAAGCAAATACAGGCCTTCGCCGGGTAACGTAAGCCCCGTCCAGATTGCTCTGTTTATTTTCTCGAAGTCGAGCGTGAAAGGCTGGCGTACACCTTTGACGGTTACACCATGCATTGCGAAGGTCCCAGCGGCTAGTTTGCACGCCCATGATTCGAGAGCAGAGCCGTCGATGAATATCCAATTCGGTGCGGGAACCGTCTGCCTGTAGTGAAGTGGGCTGAGCTTTTCGCGCAGCTCTGCGTAAAGCTTTCCAGCCATTTCATCCAGCGGCGCGAGGCACTCATTATGGCGTTTACATAATATGTTGCCGCCATGCGAGTTAATCCCAATGATCACATCCTTTTCGGGATCAGCGTCTCGAAAACCACGCGCGCCGATTTCTTCCCATTGCTTAAGAATGCTCTTTGAAAGAGGGTGTTCTAGAGAAATCTGATTATCGCAGTCGCAAGTGTCTCCCATATAGCATTTTGGGTGAGAGTATCCGGTCGTCGGAGGCTTCGGCGAGTGGTTGAATGCCGACGAACGATATGCCCCATCGATGGAACGGCAGCATTTCGCTATAGGCTTCCCACTTCGGCAGGGGCAATGTGGCCCTAGCCAAGGAAGCCGCGTTTTTTGTTTTTGCATAACGATCTCCCGGCATTCTCACGCTGCCAATGAATTACGATGATTAACTTGCATATCAAAATGTAAGCTTAGATTGAACTGCTTGGCACCCCATCACCATGTGGTGGGGTGGCCGACTTCGCACCACCATCCTATCTCCGCCTCCATGAGCTCCTATGAAACCCAGTTTCGCGCCATCGTTGGTGACAATCATAAGCCGTCCGATCACCTCGACAGCGATCAAGCGCAAGCGTTGTCGGCGCAGATTTTCGGAATGCCCGACGTGCAGATCGTTCGGAATGGATTCTTCATTCAGTACGAAGGATGGTCGATTGACCAAGACGTGTACCTATCGGTTTCGGTCACGGATGATCATCTAAGCGGGACGCGCGCGCTGTGTGAGCCAAGTATGGATATCGAGCGAGTTGTCGGCGCGGATTCCTGACGGAGACGAACCGCGCTACGATTCGAACACGGCGCCACCTGGGCCATCCCGTGCGTTATGTTCTGCGGGGTGGGAGCGGCATTATCGAGCTAGCCGTCTTTGATGGGATGAAAGCATCGGGGGAAGCGATCGACGCGACTGCGGGCCGAGGACGTGACCGCAGGTAGCGGTTCAACGATCCCCTGAACCATGGCAAGGACAAAACCGAGCGTCGGTCCTTTGACATTTGGTCACTGGCATGACTGAGCCAGTACATCTGATTATCAGCTTGTAGTCCCGTCTCCGGTCACCCGGCGGCGGGGTTTTGCGTTTCGCCTTCTGGTCCGATCATCCGGACGACGATCGCTATGATGTACTAATATCAATCGTCCTCATCGCAGGAATCGATCTCACATTCAGACTCATTAGTCGTGCGGTTTGCGCACTCGTTTAGAGCCTTCGTGCGAGCACCGTCCTCTGAAGAGTAGTTGTAGCTGTAGCCATAGCTGCCTTCCTCCGAGACAGCGATGCAGCCCCAAGCGAATGCGGATGTATTGGAGCCAACAAGTGCTCCAGCAATTGCCAGAGCGGTGAGTGCCGCCCGTACAATAGTCGTCATGTTATTCCCCCCCAGTGCGGCGAAAGTGCCGAATTCCACGTAACACCAGAATTGGAAATCTCAAATGCTTCTTCTCGGCCTGGCTGAACTCAATTGAGCCATTGAGAATGCGCTTCGCCGCTCGCCGACGCGCACTTCCGCTTCTCAGTTCGGAGAGGGGTCAGTTGTCGCGGATGCCGGCACGATGGTCGTGGTGGGAGCCTGTTCTTTGGGCTGATAGCCAATCCAGAATAGCGACACAGCGGCAACCAGCGCGAAGGCTGCGAGTAAAGCGGCTCGTTTCATCCCTGGCTCCTGATCTTGGTGCACGCTGAACGTGCGCTCAACTTTGTTTGTTTGCCAGACTGAAGTCCTACTGCTTCTGCCCCGTATCCGGTTCCCGGGGGTGGGGTTGTTTTAGGAAGAAGCCATGCTCGATTTCCGCAAAAAGTGGCTCGGCCCGAGCTTCCAGAAGCACCACATCCAGCTGGACGACGAAGTCTACATCGTCCTGCATCGGTTCACGGAAGCTGATCGCGGCTACCCGCATGACCACCCATGGAGCTTCACCACGACGATCGCCAAGGGCAGCAATGTTGAGGAGCTCTTTCATCTAGACGGCACAAGTGAACGCGCTGCGCAAGCGCGTCGGTTCATTCCATGTGACGGCCGGTCACATCCACCGCATCGTCGAGCTGCCCGAAGGAGCATGCGTCACTGCGGTTCTCTATGGCCTGAAGGAGTCGGAGTTCGGCTTCTACCAGTTCAGGCCGGATGGCGCTAGGCAGCGCCGGTGGGATGAGGCTGAGTGGAGCTGGGCATGATCGTTTGGCTCATCGCCTCATCTTCGGCCTAAGCAAGGATTACCAAGCTTACCGGCGCCTATGATCGGGAGCACTTTGATTGTGCGATGGGCTTCGGCCCGCCCGAAGACATCGGTCGTTGGCGCTGAAGGAAGAGCGAATGACCACCGGCAGACCGGCAACGTTATGTCAGTCCCTCGCACTTCTGCACTCAGGCTATCTCGACCAGCACGAACTTTTTCCTACGAGACGAGTTCCGGTTTCCTACGGGAGGCCCGAGATGGAAAGTATCGAAAACTGGTTGCATCATGAGTTGAAGGGTCTGATGCCGCAAGGCACTGACGCCCAGGAAAAGGCCGACGTGAAGCTTTACGCTGAGAGGCTTTGGCATGCGGGAATAAGCGCTGGCTACACGAACGATCAGCTCAAGGAAGCTTGTGGTGGCGACATCGAGCGGTATCTACTCGATCAGCTCCACCGCCCTTGAACGTTACCTGATCGCCACGCCCGCCAGCGCCTCCATCCCGCGTCGAGCATCCAATGCGCTACTGATCCCGCATACCGGAAAAGGAGCCGGGTACTCTTGCCTGGCCTTAAACTAGCTTATCGATCGCAGCTTCAATGCTTGGCCTTAAATCAGGTGGGCAGCGCCTTATTCGCACATTTGCAATGGTCGTGTCGAAGGAGGCGAGTTCTCAATCCCTCGCTCTGACAGAACATCCGCTATCCATGACATCTTAGGCACGAATCCGTAAGTCGCCTTCACTTTCTGCTGAATAGCTCGGTACGTTGCCTTCTGACCCTCCCAAATCATGCGAAACGCAAACCAAGCCACACTGATGCGGCTTGCGGCGATGGGGGTTTAGACGACCAATCATCATCTAGTGATGGGTAACGTTGTTTCGCATGTGGACCAGAAGTTTGATCGGATCGTAGCCAAACTCGCGGCTGTATGCCTGAATGAGCCGTGCCAGGAACTCCTGGGTTTCACCGGCAGCCGCATGCATCTGCAGATGCCGGACACAGTCTGCGAATGATGGATTCATGCGCGTTCTCCGCGCTGTCGAGCAAGCCGCCTCATGAATAGGAGCCGGGCACAATGGCAAGAAACAAGGCGGTGGCCAGCCCAAGGATCAGCGCGCATTCTACGACAACGAGCAGTACTCGACGGATCAGAAATGAGCGTCGTGCTGCGATAGGGGACCGTGCGTGGTCGAACACCGAATGACTTCGAAGGGGAAGGCTGCGATAAGCTGCTTTTCCTTCCCACTCATCGGCTGCAAAAACAGCGGTGTATTTGGCTAAGGGCTTCTTGGAAGACATGATGTCCTCCTCATGTTGAGGCCAAGGCTTTTAGCCCTTAAGCGGCAGCGCCCGCTAAATTTGCTGCAGAAGATTAACTCTGCGCTTTATAGGTGAAGATGGCAATAGAGCTATGCGCAGAGCTTTACGCAGGCCGCGACCGATCACAGCTGACCATTCATGATCATATGCGAAGTCACGTGAATCGGATAAGTGACCTGAACGCAAGCTCGCCTGCGACGGCACCGTCCTCGGTGGTGATTTCAAAGCAGCTGCCGTCGATGACGTGATTAGCCAACACCTTCTCAGCGAGCATTTCCCGCGCAGCTTGAGATGCTTCCTCGTAAGCTTCTTCGAAGGTAGCAAACTCGGCACCTTCCAAATCCCGATCGAGAACGTCATGCCTCCGAATGTTGAAGTAGTAGTGGGTCATGATGGCTCCGTTCAGTAAGCGCACCGAACAGCCTAACGGCACCAACGTTCCCAGCCCAAGATGATTTGGCGAGGTTTCATGCTCTTTTTGCGCCGTGATAGCCTCAATGCGGCGCGACTTGACTCACGCCGTTCGTTCCGCGCGGTGGAAGCGGCAATCGATGTAAGAGGTTCTAGCACCAAGGGCTGCAAGGCTAGTTACGCAGGCTTTTAGGTAAAGTAACCGACTTGCTAGCTGGTCCTTCGATCGTGAAACTCAGATCGAATTGGACTACCCCTTCCGGGTCGACAACCACCATCTCCCACGTGTCGCCCATCCAGCTGTTCATTTCGCCATCATTTATCATCTCAGAAAAGGCCCTCAGCGCTTCCATTTTGACGTCTTCAATCGTCTCAAAATCCAGTCCCACTTGATCTACAGCGAAAATGCCATTTCGAACGTGGAAAAAATAGCGGGCCATTTCTAGGCCCTTTCTGCGATAGCTTTTGAGTAAAGCCGATATTAACGGCGCATAAACTGCTTGATAAGGTCGAGCTCAATGTGACGTGTAACGTAAAAAATTTCCTCGCGGACGCTCAAATCATTTGGCGCGGGAAATTTCGGCCGAGTTCACTTGGCAACTAGGCTTTGTCATTGTCGTGCTCATGGCCTAAGGCCCGCTCGGCAACCTTACTCGCCGTTGTCTAGTGACTGAAGCGGTGATTGGGTCGCAGTACCGCGTGATACCGAAAACCTCATGCCCGTTGATCTCAAGGCCAATGTCTATAGCCTGCGTGAGACCACGCACGGAAGAACCTCTTCCAATTAACTGTCGTGCGCTTTGTAGATGGAGATAGCAATAGTGACAGGGATATCTTTTGCATGGCCATTATACGCGGCAGCATTTCCTACTGTTATGATTGCAAAAAAACGACGATTTATAAAACCTGCAGTCAAAAAATGAAACATACAAACGCTTTAGTTTAAAATTTCACTTAACAATTGGTTGATTTCGTGTAACGTTGAGAACGTCCTAAAACTAAAGAGTTTGGGTAATTTGAGTCTATACAATTCTTGTTTGATGTGGGCGTCTCCCGCATGCGGCGCCTTGCGGGCCATTTAATCTCTATGGCGGACAGTATACGCATAGGTACGCGCCGGGTCGTCTCAAATCGATTTCAAAGTTTCGGCACAGTTGTGCAGTCATTAATTGGAGCGGACATGATGCCCGTCGCAAATTCAGTTATCGCTCATTTACCACTGCTACAGCCATACTACCCGCAGCGTGGATTGGATGACTTGCAAGGCGATATGGAGGTTTCCAAGCTCGCTATCATCGATGACCGGCCACTGGAACGGGAGTGCCTGGCGCGAGGTCTTGTAGCGAACGGTCTTCGCATGAACGTTGAACTGTTTTCAACGATCTCTCTGTGGCGCAACGCCGCAAACACTACCTATGTCGGTATACTTATTAACATTGGTCGCGACGATTTCAGTAAGACTACCCTCCGGCGGGACGTCCGGCAACTGGTCGCCGACTATCCTGATATTCCTATAATCTTTCTTGCGGTAAATAGAGAGATTCGGCAGGTCATCCATGCTTTTGAACTTGGCGTTCACGGCTATATCTCGTCAGCGATCGGCCTTGCCGTCTGCGTTGGCGCGATTTCTCTGGCTGTAGCTGGTGGCGTTTTTGTCTCGGCCGATAATCTTGATGAGCTGCGCCAGCTAATCGCGGTCTCTACGGATAGAGATCAGCGGCGTAGTGAAATTTTCACGAGCCGCGAGATCAATGTCATTGATGCGCTGCACAAAGGTAAGCCCAACAAGATCATCGCATATGAGCTTAATCTTCGGGAGAGCACGGTGAAGGTGCATGTCCGAAACATCATGAAGAAGCTTCAGGTACGCAACCGAACTGAGGTGATATTTAAGGTCTCCGCAATGTTCGACGACTGAAGTCGCGACGAAGTCGGAGTATCAGAGTTGCTACAACTTTCGGATCTGGAGTGCACCCCGTTTCACCGGACATGTCGGCTAGTTTGATTTATCCCTGATGAACTGCCGAGGGGAAGGTATCTTGAGCGCGGAATGGGGATGGATTTCGTTATAGTCCTCAACCCATCCGTCGATGAGCCGGAGCGCTGTTTCGGCGTCCGGTAGTGCTGCGATGCGGATATAGTCCCGCTTCAGGGTTTTGACGAAGGCTTCCGACATGCCGTTCGACTGCGGACTGGCCATCGGCGTGAAGCAAGGCGTCAGATTGAACGCCTGGGCAAACAGCGTCGTGTCCCTCGCGGTGTAAGCAGAACCATTGCCGGAGAGATGCTCGATTGCGTGCGGGGCTCGGGTTGCAGCGAACCGCGTCGCGCCTTCAAACCAGCTATACCCGCCATCGTTGGTGGTTCATCAAAGCGGTCGTCGTTTTCAGCGAGGCTCCTCGCCCATGCGCCAGAATCAAACGCTACGGCTTCAGTATAGAGAAATGACGGCTACGTAAGGTCGTGAAGGTCTTTGCCCAAGGCCGGTCCCAATTGCCACTCACTAAATCTGACCTCCAAGCCTTCACGTTCGGGTGTGCAGCACATTGGCCCAACGAGATAATGGTCAGCTTTTGGGAAAAGACAGAGGCGGACCAGTGGCCAAGTTTGCCCATCCTGTGAAGCTTGTATCCTCAGAACGCCGTTCTGGACGGTCACCCTTATCCAGAAATCTGATGGGTTACCTTCATAACGCCCCGTTGCCCAGTCGGAGGCTTCATCCGTCAGCACACTGCCGAGCAAGCCATATCCATCCGAGAATTCGATCCCAGTCTTTACCCACCGTCTTTCATCAAGCCTGACCATGAGGCCAGCCTGATCGTAAAGATGCTCAAAATTCGCTTGGACTCGAACCTGGGCAGTGAAATCGCATTGGGCCTTGAATGCGTAAAAGTGGCCGCTGTCTCGCACAAATCCATAGTGCGTCTCTCGCCAAAAATCCGTGTTGGCGTCAGTTGTTACGGAAAGTTCGGGATCCGAAGCATTTATTTTTGTGGGCTCATTGAGCCACCTTCCATTTCTAAGACTTCGCAACAGCGTCTCCTATGACACAACCAGCGGACTTGATCAGCTTCAACTTTCGTAAAGCTGTAGTTCCCAAAGATCCGAATTGCCGCCAACAGGCAGGGTCTGACAGGTGACGTCCGCTTCGGGCCTTCATGGACGTCGAGCACATCAGAGGCACTATCTCCTAAAACTGCCTGTCCGCTTACAGTCCTATAGCAGACGCCGCCGCACCATCATCACAGGGTGGCGCTTCACCCCCGGCTCGATCATGTGCGCAAGGAGCTTCACATCCACCGCGAGATCAATCGCAGGTAATAGTGGTGTGGCCCGCGCGAAGAAGAGAGGAGTGGGACGGCTGACAGCAACGAAGTCAGTCCATTGCCGGCTCGTCACTGTACGACCATTCTTTGAATCGTTCCGTGCGGCCGGCCTTGGTAAGGCGGTAAGACGGAATACGCCCATCCATTTCGATTTCGACTAGTCCCAGATCGCGGGCGACGATAGCAGTCTTCAACCCCACGCCCTTCGGCGCCCTTCTAAGCTCGTAAGTAGCAAGAGCGGCGAGCAGTTTTTTCTGGCGATCGTTCTTGGGAGCGCGCATCGCAAGGGGCAACTAAGGGGCACAGACACGAAGTGTCGGGCGCGTGGGCGTAATGGCGAAACCACGATCATCGCCGATGAAATACAGGTGCCGGAGGCAAGCCTCCGAGGACGATCAAGTTTTGCAGACATTTCTCGCCCGACAGCCCATTTGCAAAACTGTCACACCCGCACCTCGATAGAGGTAGAGTTGTGTCGCATGATTCTCGCTGGGACTCAATCGAACGTTGAGCAGCACGTGACTTCATTGACCGTCTCCTCCTAAGGCGTTCTGGCGGCGTCTGGCTTGCGGCAATAGCAATCACTTGCAGCGCAAACTCAGACGCAGATGGGCTAAGTGAGCAATACCGCCGCTGGCTTTGTCGCCTCTGATCGATTAAGCCAGCCGACTTCAGCTTGCCCAAATGCTGACAAGTTGAAGTATGCGAAATACCAAGCATTGCCGCTAGTTGTCCTACCGTAAGTTCGGTCTCGAGCAGGGCGTTCAGGATTTTAATGCGTTGGGTATTACGCAAGGCACGCAGCAGGGCTGAAGCACGATACGCCTCATCTTCGGTCACTAATCATCCTTGAATCGCATGGGTTATCAGGTCCTCAGTGGGGCTTGATAGGAGCCGCTCTTAGATTCGCAGCTGTCGCCAGCACGGTGGCTTGCTCGTGCGAGAGAAGGACCATCGGCACACCATCAACCACCAGCGCAAGGCCGGATCGCGCGTCGACTACTGACCACATATCGTCAGTGTCATGAAGGACTATGTAAGCGTCTTGTTGATAAGGATCAGGCATAGGCGTCAATAGCAAAGCCAGCCACTGCCATCAAGAATATAATACAGCTATTTCTTATCGAGCTTCGTAGTGATTTTTTTGTGCGGAGTAGGTTGGGTATCGCACGCTATTATCAGATCTCACGGCCGTTCTTACGAGTTAGGTACATATTTGCTCTTCGGGACAGGCATTGAGGTATCAAGGATTTGTCCGAAACAAACGACAGCGACACGCTCTCCAGTCGCTTTGGCAATATACATATACTCGTCGGCGCGCTCGACGTATGACAGGGCCGTGTCATACGCTTGCAGGAAAGTAACCCCTACAGCTGCCCCGGTTGATGTCACTTGTCCATTGACGGGTATGGGCTTGAACACGCGTTCCATTGTCTTCAGGAGTTGTGACTGAAGGTCACCGGCCAGCTTGCGGTCAACATCTAGGACCACGACGAATTCGTCACCGCCGATCCTCGCGATAAAATCGGTTGCTCGAAAGCTTTCCCGGAGCCGACTTGCTATCGTTTGGAGAACCTCATCCCCAGCGGAATGTCCAAGGGTATCGTTGACGGCCTTGAATTTATTGAGGTCGATGAACGCGAGTGCGAGTTTCCGGTCGTTTCGCAGGTTTCGAGCAACAGCCTCTGCAAGGAACTCGTCAAACGCGGCGCGATTGGGTAGGCCGGACAGAGCGTCCGTACGAGCCGAGGCCTTGAGGGCATGTTCAATCTCACGCTGTTGCCTAACGCGGGCCGAGACGTCGAGGATGATCTCGACGTCGAACGAAATGTTATCGATCACTGTGCGCTGCGCTGAAATCAAAGTCGGAACAATGGTGCCGTCAGCGTGAGCGATATCTACTTCTTCAAGCTGATACGATCCTTCTTCCGCGAGTAGCCGATGTCGACGATCTCGTGCCGGATTATCGATGGCGGCGCCTTCGTCGGTCAGCCGTTTGCCCTTGATGTCGTCCCATTTCAATCCTGTGAGGCGCAAGTAGGCTTCGTTCACCTTGACATAGGTGGAAGTTCGCGCGCCGCTTGTCGTGATCGACATGGCAATGGGTGATAGCTCGAACATACGCATCAGCATGGAAACAAGATGTTCCGTCGGCAGATCCTGAGCTGCAGGCGCTGTTTGATTTGCATCAAATTGCTTCTTGGAATGAAAGCTTATTGCCGAAGGCACGGCAGGATCCTGAGGGGCCCCAGTGGCAACCACCGCCGACCGTTCAACCATCTCTAGGATTGTTCGATAGCGCGGACTTTTTGCCCCGAACTCTTCTTCTGCAGAAATCTCCGTGATCACGCCAAACCACTTTAGGATCTTGCCGCCGGTGTCGACATGGGGCTTTGCCCGGCTCAGCATCCACTGCCAGGTCTCGTCCTGAAGCCGCATCCGAAACATGGTTTCGAACGTGTTCCCGGTGGGCAGCCATTCCAGCCACTCCTGCCTCACGCGCAGCCGATCATCGGGATGCATGCGGTCATACCAATCGACGATCCGATCAGCCGTGGTCAGTTTGGAGGTGTCAGGTGTCGGACCCATGAAATTGACGACACCGCTGGCATCGCTCGACCAGGGAATGTTGGGACTGAGCCCTATCGACCAACGCGCGTGATCCTCCGTTTCCATCAACGCCGCTTCGATACGCCTGCGCTCCGTCATGTCGATGGCCGTCACCGATATACCGATCGGCTCGCCAGCATCATCGTCCACGCGCTGGTTGATGACGAAAAATTCTTTTTCATGCCCGATCGGCTGGTAGTCTTCTACGGTGACGGTTTCGCCGTTCAGGACTCGCTGAAGATCTCTGGTGACGTGGCGCGCTTCTCTGCCGGGCATGAAGTCGTGGACAGTCCGATTGACCATCTGGTCCGGCGTCAAACCGAGCATCTGGGCAAAGCGGGTATTAACGCTGATGTGACGAAGATCCAGGTCGAGAAAGGCGAAGCCTATCGGCGCTGTGCTGTACAGCACATCCAGTTGGTGGACACGATGGAAAAGCGAGGCGTTGGCCGCCCGTGTCGGCATTGCCTGCTGCTCACGGGAATTGAGAAGCCGAAGGGTTTGTTGACCATCGGCCGGTCTCCCGAAAAGCCAGCCTTGGCCGACGTCACAGCCAAAACGACGTAATAACGCTGCCTGCTCATCCGTTTCTACACCCTCTGCGACGACTGTCATGCCGAGGCTCTGCCCCAACCCGATGACGGAAGCGACAATTTTTCGGCTTCCACTGTCGTGCTGCATCGAGCGCACGAAGCTCATATCGATCTTCAGCTTGTCAAAGGGAAAGCCATGCAAGCAGGTCAAGCTCGCGAACCCGGTGCCGAAATCATCCAAGGCAAGGCCCATGCCAACGGACTTGAAGGATTGAATGGTTGACTTAACAGTCTCGTCATCTTCCAGAAGAGCACTTTCGGTGATCTCGACATGGATCCTGCTCAACGGAAATCCTGTCGCACTGATCGTCGTGGTCAGAAACTGAAAAAGATTTGGGTCGCGAAATTGAGTGGGCGAGATGTTGATCGCGAGGACGAAGGACCCTGGCCAAGTCACCGCTTGGCGACAGGCGTCGGTCACGATCTTGCTTGTCAGCGCATTGATAAGGTCACTCCGCTCGGCAATTGGAATGAAGGCGCATGGCGCAATCGCCTTACCATCTTCAGTGCTCCAGCGTGCAAGGACTTCGAAACCGAAAATTGCGCCGCTATGGATGTCAACGAGGGGTTGAAATGCCGGCCATATCTCATTCGACGATATCGCTTTTCGCAGCGATTCTGCCGTAGCGATAGCGGTTTGGGCCATTGGTGGCCGCTTGGCCTCGACCGAGTCGGGCGACTTTTGCGAGCGTTTACTGCTACGTTGGCGACGAGTTATCATAGCGCTTCCACCTGTACGGAAGCACAGTGGAGAAACTTATTTAAAGACTGATTAGCTTTGCAGTCTCGATGCTAGCAATTTGTTCCCGTCCAACACTTACCTAGGCTGTTCCAATGTGGGGGACGTCATCCAAAGCGTTCGTTTCATCAGAAAGCTGCTCCAAGGAACAATTACATGATAGTGCTTTGCGATAAGCTTTCCAACCTCCAATACCGACGTCCCTCGCGCTTAAAGTCCGGTCGCCTACATTAAATCGACTTTCGTCATCAAGTTGAAGACGAGGCCGTCTGCTCGATAATTCATTCGCGCCTCGACGCCTACCGACATGGCCAGGGTCTTTTTTGATCATGCGCGTTCCAAATCCACTGCCTGAAGGTAGTGAGACTTGCGGCCCCAAGTCCACCCTAGAGATCAATCGGAGGTGACCCACGACGAACGCGCGGCTGCGCACGGCCAGGCTATTTACCTCTGTGCCCATCACGACTAATGGTCAGCTGTTAAAAGCATATTAGATAAGGGTTTTTTTAAATGTGGCTTGTCCTCACCCAGAAGAACAACATAACCACGGTGGTCGATTTCGGAAAAGTTGCCTATTTTTGGCGGACAACCGAGGATGAAACCCGTATTGAGTTTGCAGAAGTTGTCGTCAACTCTAAGCAAGTTGAAGTCTTTAAGAGCATCACGGTTCTGGAAAAATTGGAAACTATCAGCAAAATGCTGAAGGCACGACCTGCACAATAGCTGCAATTGGCCAGCTTTGCGCCCGATGATGTTCACAATACAAGTGCTGCGTACAACGGTTTGAAAGCGGCGCGACCCGGACCACCCCGCGCTATGTTCTGCGGGGTGGAGGTGGCATTTCGATCTCGCACCATCTTACGGGTGAAAGGCATCGGACGTAGCGATCGATGGGAATGCGCGGGTGCCAGAGGTAAGCCTCCGAGGACCGTAAAGTTTTGCAGACATTTCCCGTCCGACAGCCCATTCGCAAAAACTGTCACACCCAAACCTCTTGCGAGGTTACTTCATCTGCCATGATTCTAGCTCGAACGAAATAGGTTTAGCCAGCCGGGCGGCCTCTCGAGCGTTTCCGTTTTGGGTCAATCAACGGTGCATGCTCTTCGCCTACAGCGATCAGCTGCTGCAAGGTTTTGGACATAGATGGCGCGATCCTGCAGTGTTGAGATTGCTTGTCTCGTCTCTGAGCGAGAAGGCCTGCTGCTTTGAATATGAGCAAATGCTGTGAAGTCGCGGATGGAGAAAGCCCAATTATGTTCGCCAGATCCCCGACTTTTATCTCCCGCTTGGCCATGCCTTGCACCATCCGGACGCGCATGGGATTAGCGATTGCTCGAAGAATGTTCGCTGCACGCCCGGCCTGGTCTTCCGTCATGATGTATGCTCACCTTTGATATGCACTTTAACGGCAGCGTGGTAGGCGCTCTTCTCGGTCCCTTTGGTCCTCCCAGACCTTCGATCCCGCGTTGCCGGCTGCGCGTTACCTATGACACCACCTCTTATGGCTGCAAAGAACCTTTTCCATCGTTTCCCTGAGAAGGGGCCAAAAGGCGAGCGCTTATGACCCGATTGCCAAAGTAAAACCGAGTATGCGGCCTATACGATCCGCCGTCTTAAAGTCGTCTTCATTGAACATGGGAGGCTCCGATGATCCCAATGCAAGCTCACGCAGTGCCAGTAGATAGTCAAGACTGCACATCAGCTCCTGCGATGGCTGCAGCGACAGTAGCTGCCGGTCCCCGAAACATCCCCAGCACGAACCAACGAAGCAAAGGGAGTTGATGCGTATAGGCGATGAACATTGTGCCAACGATTGAGGCAGTCCATACGACAGCTATTTCCATTGTCCGCCCCGGGAAGTTCTGAGTTCATCAATTATCAACAGAGCCCAGACGATCGAGCTGTGAATGTGGCCTTGTTAAATTAACGATTGATTTTGCGGAAAACCGGAATACGAATGCGTGGTCTTCCGCCGGAGGACCCTTCATTTGATGCGGATAAGCCATGCTTACGAAGCTCAACGTCCTTGTGCTCGAAGACGAACCTCTCATCGCTCTGGATATCGAAGACACTCTGGAGCGAGCCGGGTTCGGCAGAATCACCTTATTGCATACCTGTCGTGATGCGCTGCACTTCCTCGCACAAGAGAGACCCGATGTCGCTCTGATCGATGTCCAATTGCAAGACGGTGTCTGCAACGAAGTGGCTGAACATCTCGCTGCTGCGAATGTGCCGTTCGTGGTCTATTCAGGCTTGGAAGAGGCCGCTGAAGAGTTGGGAGAAAGCTTCCGTCGCGGACGGTGGCTGCTAAAACCTGCCTCAGCCAAAGATCTGGTCGAGGCTTTGGAAGGGAGTGTGGCCGGTGCCTGACATCAGGAAAGCGTCGAGCTGAGTTAATGGATGGATCTTTGAAGGGGCCCATCCCGTATCACTGTGTCGGCGGCGATCCAGTAATTTTAATGCAGCAACCGGGTACCGCGTGTCGCTTGTTCAGCAACTGGCGTGACGAGATAGATGACGGAACCCTCCGGATCGAGTGAGAATTCTCGCGGCTCAGCTCCCGCAGTGATCACCTCGATCCACTCTTCGAATGTTGCAACGAGCAGATGTCCAGTGATGTCGAGTAGCGAACGCAAATCTGACGGTGTCATCACCGATGTCGCGAGGAGGACGTCATGATGCATGACTTCGATTCTGTAATTTTGCATAAATGGGCTTTAGCTGAGAGGTAGGTTGCATTCCTTACGCTACAGTACGAGCAGCTTGGCAAATGCATTGCGATCACATGCTTACCAGTAAAGTTAACTTCGAGCCTGCTAACCAGACGGGCGCTCCTCTTGAAACCCTCTCGACAAGCTCCTGCCATCTGTATGACGAGGGAACGAAATGCTGTTTGGTAAATTTGTCACCTGAATGACGGAGGCAAAAATGCGGTATGAAGCCGGCATGGCATTCTTCTTCGACGTGTTTTCGAAGTCAGTCCTGATAACGTTCCGCGGCCGAGAGTACACCCTGCAGGGCCCTTACCCCACCCAACGTGTCGCATTCCAGGCAGCTGAACAGTTCTGTCTCGACCGTGGTTGGGTCGATCCCCATGCAAACACCGATGGTCGTCAGAAACAGCAATAAGCAGTTGCAATTTTCAGCAACTCTATTTTTAGGGTTGCGTTTAACACGCCTTGCGCAAGCTTTGTGCGTTATGTTTTCCTGAACCCAGACCATCCGGGAAACACAACATGGAAGAGAGAGAATACTGCATTGAACATCTGACCGCCGCTCAGCTCCTCGCAAGGCAAGCAGGGGATATCATCTTAGCTTATCTCATAGGCATGGCGTTGATGCATGCGCAGGGTCTCGGCGATGAAGATGATGCTGAGATCGACGAGTTGGCGGAGCGGTCGGCGTGATTTTAGATGAACGCGTCCGCTCGGATAGCTTCGCTTAAGTTCACCATGTTAATGACACTTCGGAGATTGGCTGTACCGTTGCCCGGTTACAATCTCCGAGGTGCTAACAAGACTGCAGAGCCCGTAGCACGAGCTACGGGCTTTTGCGTCTAGAACATCAAAGAGCTTAGCACTGCGGCCCCGTCATCTGCCGCCGGCGAACGCCGTCCGTCCGGAAGACCTCGCGATGCGCCTTTCCGGTCCGGCCGCTGGTTTCCCGAGCAGATATCCCTGAGCATGCGCGCAGCCTTCGTCGATAACGATCTGATACTGGGCCGGTGTTTCGATGCCTTCCGCCGTGACGGGCAGGCCTAGCGAGCGTCCGAGGCTGACCACCGACCGCACGATTGCACGGGCATTGGGATCGGTGGCCATGCCTGCTATGAAACTCCGGTCGATCTTCAGGCGGTCGAACGGAAACGACTGAAGGTTGCTCAGCGAGGAGTAGCCCGTTCCGAAGTCGTCCATCACGATTTTCACGCCAAGCGCTTTGATCTGCGTCAGGATATCGAGTGTCATGGCACGGTCCTTGAGGAGCGCGGTCTCGGTGATTTCAAGTTCCAGTCGCTGCGGGGCAAGCCCGGTGACATCCAGAATGCTGCCGACGACGAAAGCCAGGTTCGCCAGCCGGAACTGGATGGCGGACACATTCACCGCGACCTTGAGCGCCGGGTTCCAGTCGGTAGCCTGCCTGCAAGCTTCCATAAGTGCCCATTCCCCGATCGCGAGGATAATGCCGCTCTCCTCCGCGATCGGTATGAACAACTCCGGAGAAACATTGCCTCGCGTCGGATGCGTCCAACGCAGCAGGGCCTCGTATCCAACAGTTTGACGAGGCTCCAGGGCCTCGATGGGCTGGAACACGAGATGAAGCTCGTCTCGGGCAATCGCCTGGCGCAGGTCGCCTTCCAGAAGGCGACGGTCGCGCCGCTCTTGATCCATCGTGAGATCGTAGAAAGCGTGCATGCCCCGCCCGCCGGCCTTTGCTCGGTAGAGCGCGACGTCGGCAGCCTGCGTCAGCGTGTCCGCGTCAAGTCCATCCTTTGGATAAACGGCGATCCCGATGCTGACCCCCACCGCCGTCGGGTCTATGGAGACGTTCATTCTCTCCCGGAAGGCCGCGTGCACGCGTTCCGCAAGCGCTCCGGCGCTCACGTTACCCACCCCTTCCGACGTGAGTATCACGAATTCGTCGCCGCCGATCCGCGCGACCGTGTCGCCTCCGCGGCAGCAGGCCCTGAGGATGCCCGCGACATCCCGGAGCACTCTGTCACCCTCGGCGTGACCGAAGAGGTCGTTGACGGCTTTGAAGCGGTCGAGGTCCAGGGCGAGAAGGGCGAATGGCTTTCCGGTCTCAGCGCCATGGGCGAGCTGCATCTCCAGACTGTCCTGGAACGTCGATCGGTTGGTCAGTCCGGTCAGGATGTCGTGGCGGGCGAGATACTCCACCTTTTTCTGTACCGTACGCCGTTCCGTCAGATCACGAAGCGCGATGACCTGGGAGGGTCGTCCACCGTATTCTATGGTATGGACCGCGATTTCGAAAACGCGGGCCTTTTCTCCCAACAGGGGAACTGCTTCCAGAGTGCCCGTCCGTGCGGCGTCTATCGGTTGGCCGTCCGACGCGGTCATGAGGTCATCGGGCCGCAAGCCGACGAGGGCGGCGGCGTCCCGATCGAGGAGACGGGCGAACCTGGCGTTGACCTCGATGATCGCGCCATCCCGTACAATTGCCAGACCGTCGAGCGTCGAGTTGGCGAAGCCTTTCAGGTCGACGAGATGGCGGTCGATGACGACGGCGACGATGGACGATGCAAGGATTAGCAGCGTGACCATCGCGACGGAGCTGGTCAGCCAGATGGTGTCCGCCGACCCTTTCGTCGAAAGGGCGATGGAAGGGTCTGGCGTGATGACGGTCGCTGCCATCGAGGTGAAGTGGAGGACACAGATGCCAAGCACTGCCGAGCCAGCCGCAGGGACTATGCGCATGCGGGTCCGCACGTGCTTAAAGGCCAGAAGACATAGAGTGAAGAGGGCGAACGCGATGGCGCCTCCTGCTGCGATCTCGGCCCACTCGAAGTGAAGCCGGGCTGCCGCCTCGAGTCCGGCCATTCCGACGAAATGCATCGCCGCTACCGCAAGCGTTATCAAAGCGGCGGACGTCGCTAGCCTGTAAACGTCTTGGAAGCCACCCTGGATAGCAAGCCAAAAGCCCACGATGGCGATAAGGGCCGAAAACGCAGTGAGGAGAAGGTCAAAGTGTAGGGTGATACTCCCTTGGTAAGCGAGCATTGCGACGAAATGCGTAGCCCAGACGCTCAGTCCTGCCGAACATGCCGCGACAATGCGCCAGTTTCGCCTGCGCGCGTGGGTGTTTTCTTCCGCACGCATCAAAAGATGGAAGAAGGCGAGCATTCCGATGGAGGCGATGACGGCGGAGACCGACGTGATCGCGGCGTCGTGTCGGTCGGTGACGCAGTCCAGAACGGTGAACATCAGGTTCTCCTCCGCCTACTGCACGAGAACGGGGTTGGCGCAGTCCACGCCCGTTACCTGGATATCGGCTTCTCCCACCCGTACTCCCGCCGTCGCCAGCACGCTGTCGAGCAACGCGTCGACACTCGGAGTAACGGCGCCCAGAGTCTTTGCCAGCGCCGCCTGCAGGACTTTCGGCGGAGTCAGTGACAGACCGAGGAGCAGCTTCACTTCGACTGAAAGGTCCAGATTCGTGATGAGCGACTGCGTCGCCGATGTCGTGAGACCCGTGCTCGACACGGACTTCGTCATGCCGCTGGCGATGGCGGACGGCGAAAACGTGACCCTCTTGAGCTGCGTGCCGCCGACGGTCGTCGACGACATCCCGTCGATCGCAAGCGCTGGCGTATCGACGAGCCTTGTTCTCGTCACCCTCGGCTTCGAGCCGAAATTCTTCATGGCTGACGTGTCGACGGAGCCAATGGACACCTCCGCGACGCCGGGTGCGGCGTCGATGCTCACCGTGGCGTTGTCGGGCTTGCCGCCGTGGCATTGGATGTCTGCGAGCTTCGCTTCGGCGTGTGCGACCTCCACATAGAGGGGCAGGACGATCTTCGTTCCAAGAAGTTCGGCAAGCCCGTCGATCCGGACCGTGGCGGAGAGGCGCACCTGCGCCGTTCTGACCGCCTCGCCTGGTTCTCCGATGCGGTACGGAGGCGCGCTGACCGGCGGCTCGCCGACGGCGAGATTGAGATCGACGGTTCCAAGGCCGGGGAGGGCAGCCTGCGTCTGGACGGAAACGAGATCGGACCCGTTCGCCACCGACGCGCTCGACTGCAGGAGATCGAGCAAGCCCACTTTCATCGCGATGCCGTTTTTTGCATCGACCCTCAAACGCGACTTCGAACCGAGGTCGACGAAGCGCCCGAGCGTGAACTTGTCCCCGCCCGGGGGCACGATCCTGCGGAGTTCGCTGACAAGGCCCGACGCTCCCGCGGCGACCCCGCCGTACTTTGTCACGGCGCTCAGGAGCTGAGGCATAGTGAGCTCGGTCTGGAGAACGTCTTCGTAGGTGGCGGCGGTCAGGTTGAGGTCGGTGGCCAATCCCTTCGACAGGCGGAAAAGGTCGATATCGGCCGCCGCCAAGGAGCGGTAGTCCACGGCGCTGAACGTGAGCTTCGCGCCGAGCATTCTGCCTAAAATGGCGTTGAGCAAGCCGCCTTGAAGGCTCGCGAGCCGTGACCCGATCGAAAACGCGGCCGTCTTCGATATCGCGGCGGTCCCGGTCGCCGACAACATCGGCGGAGCGGTGAACATGCCCGCGAAGAACAGCGTCCCCGGCTGCTGCACATGGACGCGAACGGCATCCGCCAGCTGCGCGGCGGGCTTGAAGCGCTCGTCGGGCGAAAGCGCTGGATCGGGTGCGTAGCGTCCCTTTTCGACCGTGACACGCCCGGTGGGCGCGGCGACGGTCCCTTCCGGAAGCAGGGCGCCTTTCGGCGACTTCCATCCCTGCGGGGTCTTGAGAACCATCGCAAGGCCGTTGTTGTCCAGATGGGCGAGGAGTGCATCGTCCGAATGCGCCATGTCCGAGGCGACGGCGATCGCGGCAAGGTCCGCCACAGTCTGGAGCTGTCGGTGCTCGAGCGTCAGCTGACCGTAGTCGACGGCGACGGCGACGATGCCGAGGCAGGCCGGAAGTGCCAGCGCGGACATGACGGCGATGTTGCCGTCCCTACTGGAAACGAGTTTCGACAACGAGCCCATCATCACACGCCACCGATACGGATGGTCGTGGAGCGGACGATCGTCGAGCTCGGCATCGCGAAGGTCATCAGGTTCCAAATCGGAAGGTCACTCGCGTCGTAGGTGAGCTTGACGGTGAACTGATTGGCAACTGCCGCATCATCTGCAACCTGAACTATCAACCGTGCCTGGTTGATCAAGGCGTATCCTGCAGTCGCCTGAGACGTCGCGTACCCTGTCGCGAGGCTTGTTCGCTCCGCGGGTGAAAGTCCCGCGACAGCAGAACGGGCTGTATCCGCGGCGATCTGCTGTAGAGAATGACAAGCACCGAAGTATATGCCCCACCCGAACATGCTAAAAAGCATGCAGATGAAGAGCGGAGCCAGCATTGCGAACTCGATTGCGGCAACGCCCTCTGCGTTGCGCGAAAAGCGTGACATAATATTCATCACAACCTCACGGTCTATTGCGGACCGAGCCCCCTCGGTGCGCCATTAGGTTGCACTTCATTTATTAACGATGTATTAAAGACACATTCACTAGTTTTGGTGAGATTTGGAAGCTGCTATCTCCGGTTTTATAAAGCGGCGGGACCTGCACATTGGTCTGAAGGGGAAAATGTCCGAGAGTTTTCAGCGGCAAGTCCCAATTGTGGGGCAAACTCTGCGGGCGTGCGCAACATCCTCAGTAATTCTCCACGGCGACGTTTAGTGTCTCCCTGACAAGATGCTCGTAGAAGAAATAAAGCTGTTCCGACGCCTTCGTTAAAATGGAGGACGCTCTTGCTGATTCGAAGATCAACATCGGCGTGGTCGGCTTGAGTAAGTTCGTCCATGGAGCTCTCTTTATTCCTGTCCTCGCGGTGATCATGATGAATGCATGGACGGTAACAAGCTGCATAGTGACACGCCACCTTGCAAAGCTTAAAAGTTTTCGAAGCTTCCCAAGCTGTATATAGCTACCGAAGGCAAGTTCATTTAATGCTCCTTCGAAGCTCTACCCATCTCGAATTGTCAGTAAGCTCAGTCCTTCGGCTGTTTAGAACTGCGCTCTCGGGCGGCTTACGAACGGCTGCCCGAGACGCTGCTATCTGCTCGGCGCGCTCCATCGTCGATAGATGCGGAAACCAATCATCGGCTTCCTTTTTGAAAAACCAACCTGTCTTCTCTGGATAGACGGCAGCAAACCATGTGATGAAGAGGCCAACGGGGATGGGCGACTTCCCAGCCAGGACAGAATAGTCGAGGCAGGCAACCAGAATGATCGTCTCCGCATCAAGATCCGTGATGTCGTCGAGAAGGGCATCTGGATCGCTGTTCGCGTGCTTGGCAAAATTTCGAGGACGATTGGAGGTGTCGTTTATCTGCTTCTCAGTAGAGCCGTGCACCTCAACGAACTTCTTCCGCATCCTTATTTTTCCAGTGCGTTTCAGCAGTTGATCGCAGATCTCACTGGCATTGCTGGCAAGCTGATAAGCGGCCAGCGGCTCATTCAAAAACCACTGAATATGTATGGCTGCCAGTAGCTGCCGTCGCGCGGCATCAAGCTTCGATATGGTCATAATAAGATCCCAGGCAGGCCTCGTTTTCGGCGGATCAAGAGCGTGCCACGATCTATTACAAATGTCTTGTGGCGGCTCGATTGCGGACCGTTTGGCTGGACGGAATGAAACGGAGGAGACTGGCCGGTAGTCGATGTTCTGACAATTGCTAAGTTTGGGCGAAGGCTGCGCTGTTCGCAACGTTGGGATCTGGATCCCACATCACGCCCCCTTGCCCTAGCCGGCGAGGGTGCTTTTTTGCTTTGTAGCGCGGTTCACCCTCCTCCCCACCCACTGCCCCAGCCGCTCTTCACCATCTGGCGCTGTCGCTGCGAACCCAGCCGTGATCCCGAAGTATCCGTCATAGAACTTCCGCACCAATGGGACGGGCCGGCCGTCATGCAGCGGGTCAATGTGCGGAAAGCCCTTTCTCATGAGCTGCGGGATGACCGTTTTCACATACAGATCTGCTCGCTCCTTGCCCACGATCGCCACTGCGATCTGCTTGTCGGTTGCGAACATGGGGAGTGAGGCGAGGGGGTCTGTCATGATTGGCTCAACGCTTCCGTTTAGTCTCGGCGATCAGGCGATCAACGTTCGCCATAAAATCTCCACCCATACCACTATGTGCGGCCGCCACATTCTGCGTCTTGGCCCCGCTGACGGGTGCGTCCCGCATCCTCCGCCGGTTCACGAAGTCTTCGATGTCTCGTGGATGGAACGCCATGCGCTGCCGCACCGTGCCATTGCCTATAGCGATGAAGGCGATCTCGCCGTTGCGGACAAGATCGCGTAGAGTCTTGGTCGACATGGCCAGCAGGGTGGCGACCTCTTTGGTGGTCAGTAGCTGAAGCACTTCTGCTGGCTTCTTCATCGCTTCCTCCCTTCCGTCACGTCGCATTGTCTTTCTGCCCAACTCCCCACTTCACGTGCTTCCCCACATAGCCCAATGGATCCGCCCACCATTCTGCAGATCGCCACAAGTCGGGGACGGGCAGGGTGTTGATTGCCTCAATGAGCGGCGTCTGCGGCAGATTGGTGTAATGCCGGCTCATGCTGTCCACCGCGTGGCCAAGGATCTGGTCTTTGATGTGTGGGTGGATCTGGTTTATCACCAGCTGCGTCGAGACCGTGTGCCTGCCTGTGTACGGGCTCACATCGTTGATATGAATGCCTTGCTTCGCCAGACGTTCACGCGCGCCGTTGATCGCTCCCTTTAGCTGGCCGCCGCGTTCCTCAAAAAGTTGATAGGCAGTCCCGCGGTAGTTCTGAAAGACCTGAGGCGGTCCCTTCTTGCGCTTCAGAAGCGACGTGAAGAGCGGCACCAGGAACTCATGTATCGGAACGCCGCGCGGCTCTCCTGTCTTTGTGTGCTCGAGCGTGATCCATCGTCCGGCCACATTGACGTCGCCTGGCTCAAGCGTGAAAAGCTCAACCGGCCGCATGCCTGTGTAAAAGAGCGCCGTCATGACCATGGCAGGGGCAGGGGACATGTTCAAAACGAACTCTGCGGCTCGCTCGTAGGACACGGGATGGGCGCCAGACCTCGCGGTTGTCGATCGCTTCCTGGTGCCCTTTTGCTTCCTCGGTCGCGCCCACAGCCTTGGCTCTGCCCATTCATTCTTTGTGGCATGATTCCAGACCGCAATGAATGGCGTGAAGAGCTGCCGGTTGCGTGTGACGGCCGTTGTGTCGGGGTAGAGCTTGAATGACAGCAGGTCCAAGTGATTCTGATGGATGTCCCGCAGCAGCGTATTGCCGAAGGCATTGACCAGCGGCGCCATGAAGCGCGTAGACCCTCCGGCGACGAGGTAGGCGTCGACCGCCGTCTTGAACGTCACGACCGCTTTCTTCCCGAATATGCTTTCGTCCAGCAGCGCGCGCTCCCGCAGAACGCGAATGGTTTCTGCGGCAGCTTTGTCAGCGGTCTTTGTGGACTCGCGAACTGCGAGGCCGCGGACGGTGCCGCTGAGCCAAAAGTTCGGGCTGCCTTTTCGTTTGTAGAGTTTGAGGACCACCACAGGCCTCCCATAAGAAAACACTATGCCGCCGGCACGAATGCCGATGACGTTGTCACTCTCCTCTGTGGTGGTATTCGCGCGGCTTGGTGGGCCGCCATCAAAAGCTAGATGGCGGGGAGCGGCTGGTCAATATCCGTGTTGCGTTCAGCGAAGCAGCTACCGAAGCGGCTTAGGTCTTGGTGGGAACGGCCCCTTCCCCTGATTGGCACGCGCTGCAGCTGCCGCTTTTGCATACTTGGGCGGGATCGATGCTTTAACTTGGGCCTGCGACGGAATTGTCACCCTCCGCCATCCGTTCATCGTCATGCACTGTTTGACAAATTGATCAGCTGCTATTGCGTTTCCGATCGCGTTACCAAGTCCGGCACCAGCCACGTAAGCCTGGCTCCCGTAAGCGATATACCCCGTTTGCGTGCTCGACGACATCATTTGGCATTGGGCTTCTACCATCTCCATGTTGGGTGGATTCGGCACAATCGGAACGTACGTGTAATTCGTTTGGCAAGCCGATAGTGTGGCAGCGCAAAGTGCTGCAATCATGGTCTTTTTCACTGATGTCCCCTAAACCCCTACGGGAAGTACCATAATTTAACGGGGCAGCTTTGCAACAGGTTATACCAGTTTGCCGCGAAACTTTCGGCACGTGATTAACCGGTGCCCTTGCATGTTTGCGAAACACTGGTTAGGCAAAATGAATCCCTTGACTCTCCTCGTCTACCAGAACAAAATGGGAACATAGTCCGCCGTTTCTGAAAACATTCCCAACCGAGAGTCCTCCCATGACTAGCGCGTCGCACCACCGTGTTCAGCAATCCGAAGCATTCCAAATGTCAGCCGATACCCTGGCTGAGGAAATCATTGCTTCCTATAACGGCGACCACAGGGCAGCGCTAAAGTCTGTTCTGGCGGATTCGCTGTTCTTCCAGTCACAGCTGCACACTGCGTCGTGCTTGCTCTCCAAGGGGATGGGGAGGGGCTGGACTCCTGCCTTCGAACGGATCCCTGTTCGGGAGCGCTGACCGTGAAGCACAATCGCGGCAGCGAATTGCGTGCGGAAATGTCAGCGCCATTTAAGCCTGCCCGTAGCAGAGACGCGAACTACGATTTATGGCGTCTGATTGGCCACCTTCCCCAGTATGAGATTCTTGGCGGAAGGTGCCCGCAATGCTCGCACGTTGGCTGGCTCGACATGGCTGCCGTTCGACAGCGGGCAGGGGCTAATATGAGCCTTAATCAGTTTCAGGAAAAACTGAAGTGCCATTGCGGAAACCGCAGCGGTAATTGCTTGATGATCGGCACCTTGGCGCGATGAAGCCCACAAATGACGAGACAGGAACCGAGTTCACAATGACAGCCGACCGCGCGATCATCTCCCTTTTGCAGGAACTCAACATCCGGCCCTCTACGGACATCAGCCTGTTCGAGATTGGTCCGCCGCTAACACGACAGGGTTACGATCAAGACGCAATTCTGAACGGTTTGTTTTTCCTCCAGCGGCAAAAGATGATCGATCTTCGCGGCAATCGGCTGCACGTCCTGAAAGAACTACGCCACCAAACAGGGCATTGATCAGTCGATGTTCAGTTGACATTCCTGACTTAATGGTCGCTCAGGCTGCGCAGCATGTGATTGGTGGCGGTTGAACGTTGTTACGGTGTTTTTTCCCACCAAGTGTTTCAGCGAGCCCAAATAGCTTCAAGTTTGCCATCTGGGAGCAGTTCATAGAGGCCTATGTCGTAGTCTAGGCCCACCGGTCTTTACGCACCTGCGCCGTGATACGCGCCTCAATCTTTTTCTGGATCCAGTCGAGCACCTCGCTTTTCACGAAGGCAACTCGTCGATCGCCGAGGTCGACGGCAGCCGGGAAACGCCCGGTCGCGCGATACCGGTTCAGCATCCCTCTCGACATACTCGTCATAGCTGCTGCCTGGTTTAACGAAACCAAGACCGCGATGTCGTTGTCGTGCTTGTTGAACATATGGCTCTCCCGGTTAGTAAGGTGAGCATAGTCGGCATTGGCGATCTGGGCAACGCAGCGGCGAAGAAAATTTTTCGTAAGTTATTGTATTGTTTTACAAATTTGTCAATCTGCTTGCGCAGACGCGCTCGAGGGCCCTCTCCATTTTTGTCTATGGATTGTTCCGATGAGCGCAAGATCGGTGCGGGCCGTCACGGGTCAATGCATTCTGCCGCGAGCGCGTGCCGATGCTGCTTCTTTAACGGCCCGTTCCAATTCATCTATCGCGCGCACCACGTCGATCCCGCTTTCCGCTAGCCGGATCCACCACTCACCGTCGGCATCTAGATATTTCTCAGCCCAACCGCGAATCGTCATACGTCTGGCGATGTCAGTCATCCGGCTCGGCACAAGGTCTGAAGGCAGGCCCCGAGCCAGGCCATGCGGTGCGTCGTGCAGTAGCCACAAGAGATCAATTTGCGGCTTATTGATCTGCGCCATCACCATGTCTGTCCGATACAGATTTGCCTTGAGGGCATAGCCAGTCTCAGTCAGAACGACGAGCTTGCCTGCTCGCACTTCCGCGAGGCCCAGCTTCTGTAGCTCAGCTATTACTTCTGTTTCACCGTAGCGGAGGCGATCGTAACGTAAGGAGCCGCCTTCGGAGCTGAGCCTATCAATCAGTCCGACCTGCGCAGGCGTCGGCTTGCGCCACGAGAATGGCTTTGGGGGCATTAATTAGCGATCGCGCAAGCGGACGCCAGGGCCGCCTGCTCCTTCGTACGCGCCGTCGATGAACTGGGCGCCCTCAGCCTCTAAGGCTTCTACAATCTTCGTGATGGTTTCCGGTCTACCTCCGAGGGCCTCGTCGCTCCCTGCTTCCAGTCGCTTTATCGTCGGTTCTGATACACCAGACTGCTTAGCCAACGTCATCTGCGACCAGCCTAAAAGAGCACGTGCTGCCTTCACCTGTCGAATTGATACTTTTCGTATTGACATTGCTTAATCCTCCGCTATTGATACCAACAGTATCGAGACGCAAGCGCGAACGCAACGAGGAGCCGCAGACATGGTTAAGGAGACCGGTACAGCAAACGACCCCAGAGAGGCCTACCTCGAATGGCTGGCTATGGAAGCACGCCTTCTTCGTATCGAGCTCTACGGAGACGTTTATTATGCAGCCAGAGAATTTACGCCGTGCGGCACGTTCGCCCGCGACTACCACTTCGGTGGTGATTGGAAGAGCAAGCCACAGCCATCCACGAGGGCGCTGACAGTGCTTCGCGCCGTCGGTGTTGAGATCCCAGGCGACGACGCCTGACATAGTTTGCCGCGTTCCCGTCTCCTCATCGGTAGATCGCGGCCTTTTCTACCGAGCACGTGCGTACACCACCTCGCGGCCTCACCAGCCGAAGCGCACAGCTCAAGGCGCGGCGTTAGCTGCTGCCGGCCGCTCGCCTGACAGGCGGGCGGTAGAAATAGAAAGAGCCAGTGGCGCTGGAGGACGCCACTGGCTCTAGAAAGTTCGATCCGAGGCCATGGGGCAGGGGAGGAAGTGGCGCTCGTTGCTAATGCAACTCCGTAGACTAGGAAGTGTTCCTCCGCTACCCGGGAACAGTAAACCGGGAGGGCGCCGAGCGAACCCGCATTCTACAACACCCTCCCGGCAGCGCGCACTCTAAAGGCGCGCTACACCGAGAATATGATTAGTAGGGCGAATGTTCCGCGTGGGGCGGCAGACATTAAAAGAGCCCGCAGCCGGGAGGAGGATGGCCGCAGGCTCTCACAGCCGAAACTGCGCCGACAACGCAGTTGGAGAGACGTCGTCGGTTAAGGGGATATGATGTGCCGCCGAACAAACTCAAGAGAGGGCGGACGTTTCAATAGCACAAGTCCGCCGGTCCATGTCGGAGCCATGTCGCATTCCCATTTCTCCGCCGATTACGATTCGTTACAAATCAACGGCTTATGTCGCGACAGATTCCGCGATCTGCGACAAGGATTCTAACTGGAATGGCATCTAAGTGTTTGATTTTGTATGGCTGGGGAACCTGGATTCGAACCAGGACTAACGGAGTCAGAGTCCGTGGGTCTACCGTTAACCTATTCCCCAACGCGCGGGCTGTGCCCGTCGGTGTGCCGGGCTTATAGACAAAAGACGGGGGGATGCAAAGGGGGTTTTTGAAAAACTTTGCGGGGCCGGATTTTCCCTGTTGAAACGGCCGGTGCGGGGCTGTCCCGGAGGGCGGGTTCGGGAAGGCGGGGCGGCGCTCGGGAAAAAGCAGTTGGCGAAAGGCGGGCGCACTGGTAGAGTCGGGACAACGAAAATCGAGAGAGCGTCTTGAGCGACCGACAAGGCTTCGCGCGACGCGGTGGTAAGATCAGTGAAAGACCCCGAGCACGGCGATACGCCGGTCGAGAGCGGGGCGTCGGCAGCGGCAGGAAACCCGGGACATGCGAGCCCCGGGTCCGGCAAAGCCAAGCGCAGGCGTCGTAAGGCGGCGCGCAACGGTGCCGCATATGCCAGCTCCCAAAACCCCTCCGTCTCCGGAGGCGGTCCCTCCGGTCCGGGACTTCCGGACGGCGAACCCGTGCGCAAACGCAAGCGGCGGCGTCGGACGAAGTCCGCGGGCGCAGGCACGCGTCAGGGCCCGGCCGTCGCAACGGGCGGCCGTCTGCCGTCGGGATCTCATGATCATCAACCGGGCCGCGGACAGCCGACCCGCGTGGCTGGCACTGGTTCCGGCACTGGGTCCGGCATTGCGCCGGATGGCGACCTCGCCGCGTCCCTCTCCCCGAGCGACGCGGGTCGCGACGCCCCGAGGCGGGATACCACAGGACGGGATACGACCGCGCGGGACACAAGGAGCCGCAACGGCGAGGGCTCCGCGACGGGGTCCGCAGGTTCGCAGAGCCGTGGCCCGACCATTCCGGCTTTCAACGACGCGGGTTTTGATAAAGGCGGCGCGTCTCGCGAGGAGGGCTCGGAGCCCGGCGCCCGCAACGGCACGGCGGCTGCACGCGGGTCCTCCGGCCGGACGGGCAGCGAGCCGGCCGGGAACGGCATGGGCCGCCATGATGATCGCCCTGACCAGCGCCCCGACCAGCACCAAGATCGCGGCGATGGCCGGTCGGAAGCCTCAGGACGGGATGGCGATAGCGCGGGGCGGAAGACGGGCCAGGGCCAGGCCGCCGACCAGCAGGGGCGTGGGCCGGAAGCGCAGGGCGACCGTGCCGGCAAGGGTCACCGACATCATAGGCACCGTCATCGCCGCACGGCGCAGGCACGTCCGCTCCAGGGCGCGGATGTGCTGCGGTCCGGGCGCGATCGCGCAGGATCGGGCATGCAAGCAACGCCGGGCGCAGCGACAGCGAGCCCAGGCGCAGCCGGGGCAGGGCCAGCAAGGACAGCAGGGGTACCGGGCGCGGGCGCGGCCAGGCCGGCGGATGCGCGGCCGACGAACGGTGGACGTACACCGGCCCAGCGGTCGGGGCGTGGCGCCGGCGGGCATGGCGGCGCTGCTTCTTCCTCATCCACGGGGGCGCCATCGGGCGTTTCGGCCGACAACCTGGGGGGCACCCCTGGGCGGGCGGCCTCGCCGCAAAGCGGCCATTCCGGACACCAGCGTTTCGAGCAGGGCAGCGCCCGCACGGATGCATTGAGGGGGCATGCGTCTGGAAAGACCGGCCCTGCGGGGTCGTCCGCGGATCTGGCGCAGGGGCGTGAAGCCGGCGCGCAGGCGGGTTACGGCGCGCGCAGCCTGGCCAGTGGCACTGGCGGCTCGGGCGGCTCGGGCGCCGGCCGACGCGCGGATCCCTTCGAGGGCGACGATATGGCGCCGATGCCGCTCTATGCGGCGCTCGATCTCGGCACCAACAACTGCCGGCTTCTGATCGCGCAGCCGACGCGGCCGGGGCAGTTCCGGGTCGTGGATGGCTTTTCGCGCATCGTCCGGCTTGGCGAGGGCCTTGCGGCCACCGGCCGCCTGTCCGAGGATGCGATGAACCGCTCGGTCGAGGCGCTGAAGATCTGCGCTGCGAAACTCGGGCATCGCAACATCCGGCGCAGCCGGCTGATCGCGACCGAAGCCGCGCGCGCCGCCGAAAACGGCGTGGTCTTCATGGAGCGCGTGTCCGCGGAAACCGGCCTTGAACTTGAGATCATCGACCGGGAAACCGAGGCGCGGCTTGCGGTGTCCGGCTGCGCGTCGCTGGTCGGGCGCGAGGCGCGCTCCGTCGTGCTGTTCGATATCGGCGGCGGTTCGTCGGAAATTGCCGTGCTGCGCATCGGCGACACCCGGTCGAGCCGGCTTGCCAACCACATCACCCACTGGACCTCGCTGCCGGTCGGCGTCGTCACCCTGTCGGAGCGCCATGGCGGCCGCGACGTCACGCCGGAAAGCTTCGAGGGCATGATCCGCGAAGTCTCCGGCATGCTCGATCGCTTCGACTGCCCCGATGTCGAGGCGGTCCACGCGGCGGAGGATTTCCATCTCATCGGCACCTCGGGTACCGTCACGACGCTCGCCGGCGTGCATCTGGACCTGCCACGCTACGATCGCCGCCGGGTGGATGGCCTCTGGCTGTCCGACGACGAGGTGTCTGCGATGCAGGCGCGGCTGCTGTCCTGGGATTTTGCCGCGCGGGCGGCCAATCCCTGCATCGGGCCGGATCGGGCGGATCTCGTTCTTGCCGGCTGCGCTATCCTGGAGGCGATCCGCCGACGCTGGCCGTCGACCCGCATGCGGGTTGCCGATCGTGGGCTGCGCGAAGGACTTTTGACCGATATGATGGCCGATGACGGCGTCTGGCGTCGCGGCCGCGGCCGCCGCCCGTCGCGAACCGGCCCGCAAACCGGCTCCGAGGAGGGCCGAAACGTATGACAAAGCCTCCCATCGGTGGAAATCGGACCGGTCGCAAGCTCGGACAGAAGGTGAAGAAGGGCAAGCTGAAGGCGTCCTCGCGACGCTGGATCGAGCGCCATATCAACGATCCCTATGTGCAGCGCGCCCAGCTGGAAGGCTATCGCGCCCGTGCGGCCTTCAAGCTTCTGGAGATCGACGAGAAGCACAAGATCCTCTCCGGCGCTCGGCGCATCATCGATCTGGGCGCCGCCCCCGGCAGCTGGTCGCAGATCGCCGCCAAGGTCACGAGCTCGACGGACACCGACCCGCGGGTGGTGGCGATCGATTTTCTCGATGTCGATCCGCTGCCCGGTGTCGTCATCCTCAAGCTCGACTTTCTCGACCCTTCGGCTCCCGACGCCCTGATGGATGCGCTCGGCGGCACGCCGGATCTCGTGCTGTCCGACATGGCGGCCCCCACCACGGGCCACCGCCAGACGGACCATATCCGCACCATGCATCTCTGCGAGGTCGCAGCCCATTTCGCGATCGACGTTCTCGGACCCGGCGGCCATTTCCTCGCCAAGACGTTCCAGGGCGGAACGGAGCGCGAGCTTCTCAATCTGCTGAAGCAGAATTTCCGTCAGGTCCTCCACATCAAGCCGGCCTCGTCGCGGGCCGAATCGGTCGAGATGTTTCTGCTGGCTAAGGACTTCAAGGGCCGTCGCGAGGGCATTTCCGACCATCCCGACCTGCGGGCGGAAGGCGAGGATTTCCGCGACGCGCGCGAGGATGTGGGCGAGCACGACGAGGACTGAGCCGTGCTGCTGTACGTCACTGTCGGCACGAACGACCCGGCGCGCGCAGGCACGTTCTACGATGCTGCACTGGCGCCGCTTGGCCTCGTCCGCCGGCAGGAGAGCGGCTCGGAGATCGGCTATGGACATCCGGATGACAGCCGCTGCCGCGTCTGGGTCGTCGCACCTCATGACGGGCGGCCTGCGACCTTCGGAAACGGCGTGACGATCGCACTGGAGGCTGCCAACCGTGCCGCCGTAGACGCGTTTCACGCGGAGGGCCTTCGGTTTGGAGGGACTTGCGAAGGCGCACCCGGCCTTCGGCCGTTTCATGCCGCGTTCTACGCAGCTTTCTTGCGCGACCCCGATGGCAACAAGATTGCAGCCGTCTGCGAACGCGCATGATCCGTTGCGGCGGCGCCTGTTGCCGCCCCATGTCGATATCGGGGTCGGAGGCTCGGTGTTCCCCGAGGTAAACATGGGGCCGGAACACAATCGAGGCTGAACGTCCCGAAAGGTCCGCCCGCCAAACGTCCTGATCCCGGGCTTGGCCCGAAATCGGGCGCGCCGACGTTTTTCGGGTCACGGCGGGGTTCTTCCCCGAGGACTGAGGCTGCGGGATATCTGTCACGCCCGGAATGCCGAAGACGACGGGTGTCTGTCCTTGCGAAGGCGCACGTGCCCGTATCCTGCGCGAGCGCTCCGCCACATCACTTTCCGGCCAGCTGCTCCAGTTGCGCCTCACCCTTCTCGCGGGACGCGGCGCCGTGTCCCGAGACGGCGGCACCGGCATTCTTCGCCATGCCGAGGAAGGGGATGACGGAGACGAGGGTGATGGCGGAGATCAGCATGAAGGCGAGCTGGAAGTCGGCAAGTTCCAGCTGCGTGCCGGTCCAGCGGTTCTCCACCTCCAGAATGGCGCCGGCCACCGCCACGCCCATCGCCAGGCTCATCTGCTGCAGCACGGCGCTCATCGCCGTCGCCTTGCTGGCCATCGCGTCGGGAATGTCGGCAAACGACAGGGCGTTGATGCTGGTGAAGAAGAACGAGCGGGCAAGCCCGGCCACAAGCAGCACAAGGCACATCACGAGATAGGGCGTTGCCGGTGTGAAGAGCCCGTTGACGAAGGTGAGAACCGTCGCGATCAGCGCCGCGATGATGAGCGTCGTACGGAAGCCGGCGCGGATGAGCACCCGCTTGGCGAAGAATTTCGTCGTGAGCGCTCCGATGGCGCCGACAAAGGTGATCATGCCTGACTGGAAGGGCGAAAGTCCGAATCCGACCTGCAGCATCAGCGGCATGAGAAAGGGAATGGCGCCGATCGAGATGCGGAACAGCGTGCCGCCGACGGCAGCGGCGCGGAAGGCGCTGTCCTTGAACAGGTTGAGATCGAGCAGCGGCGCCGGATGGTGCCGGGCATGGCGGACATAGAGGATGCCGCAGAGGATCCCGACAACGGCTGCAATCGCACCGATGATCGGCGGCAGGGCAGGCAGGCTCATGACCGACAGGCCGAACATGGTGCCGGAGGCGGCAATGGCGCTGAGAAAGAAGCCGGTGATGTCGATCGGTGGCGGCCGGTCGCTGATGACCTCCGGGAGATAGACGCCGGAGAGGATATAGCCGAGAATTCCAACGGGCACGTTGATGATGAAGATCCAGTGCCAGGAGAAGTAGGTGGTGATGAAACCGCCGAGCGGAGGGCCTGCCAGGGGTCCGACGAGCGCGGGAATGCTCAGCAGCGCCATGGCGCTCACGAGCTCGCTGCGCTGGGTGCTGCGCACCAGCACCAGCCGCGCGACGGGCGTCATCATGGCGCCGCCCATGCCCTGGAGAAAGCGGGCGCCGACGAAGGAGACCAGATCTCCGGAAATGGCGCAAAGCACGGAGCCGGCGATGAAGACGAGGATTGCCGAGCGGAAGATGCGTTTCGCGCCGAACCGGTCGGCCATCCAGCCGCTCAACGGAATGAAGATGGCGAGCGACACCATATAGGAGGTCAGCGCCAGCTTGAGCGTGATCGGGCCGACGCCGAGGTCGCGGGCGATCGCCGGCAGGGAGGTCGCGATGACGGTGGAATCCATCTGCTCCATGAAGAGCGCGACGGCAAGGATCAGGGGAACGATGCGGTTCATGCGAAGGCAAACCTTTGCGACGGCCTTTCGGCTCCCGGCAGGATCCGGGATGATTACCTTGGTTGAGATGTGGATGCGCGTGCGCAGGGCATGCGGTCGGGAAGGATTTCTGGAAGGGACATAGACACGCTGCGCCGAAAGTCCCGTGTCCCGTCTCACGCCGCGGTCAATTTCCTGTGAAGAATGCGCGGCCGCGCTGTCAAGCTGTCTGCCTCGCTCTACCTCAGAGCCTCTCGCGGGCCTTGCGCGTCATGACGGGGAGGGGGCGTACCCCGTGTCCGATCCGCGTCACGGGAGCGGCGTGCCGTCTCGACAGCCTCCGGCCGAAGGGCGCCAGCCATGGGTTTGCGCAGCACGGCTTCGGCTCGGCCTTGGGTTCGTCTCGCCATCGGGTTTGCCTCGCTATTGGGTTCGCCTCGCTATTGGGTTCAAACACAAAGGAAACGATTGATGCACGGATTTTCTCTCGGCAGACGCACCCTTTTTGCAGCCACCGCCCTCGGCGCGCTCGCAGCACCCTTCATCCTGAAGCGCGCCGCCTTTGCGCAAGGTGCCGCAGGGTCGGCGGGCAAGGAAACGCCCACGGCCTCGACCGGCGGCAAGAGCGCGACCGTCAAGCTTGGCGATTTCATCGTGACCATTGTCAGCGATGGCCTGCGCGTTGCCGACAAGCCGAACGAGACCTTCGGGACCGACCAGCCCCCGGAAGCCGTGGCGGCGCTCTTGCAAAAGAACTTCCTGCCGACCGACCGGTTTGCCAACGGCTTCTCGCCCGTCGTCGTCGACACGGGGTCGGAGGTGGTGCTGTTCGATACGGGCAACGGCGAGGCGGGCCGTCCGGCCGGAACCGGTTATCTGCTGGAGGGCCTGCGGGCCGCGGGCTATCCGCCGGAGAGCATCACGCTCGTGGTTCTCACGCACATGCACGGCGATCACATCAATGGTCTGATGGAAGGCGGCAAGCCGGCCTTTCCCAATGCCCGCTACGTCATGGGCGAGACGGAGCTTGCCTTCTGGAAGGATCCGGCCCGCGTGGGAACGCCCGCCGAGGGTGGACACAAGGCCGTGCTGACGAATGTCGTGCCGCTGGTCGAGAAGGCAACGCTGATCGGGGACGGTGCCGATGTCGTTTCCGGTATCACCGCCATGGCGGCCTTCGGCCATTCACCCGGGCATATGGTGTTCCGCGTGTCCTCGCAGGGCAAGGATCTGATGCTCACGGCCGATACTGCCAACCACTATGTCCTGTCGCTGCAGCAGCCCGACTGGCAGGTGAAGTTCGACATGGACAAGGAAAAGGCCGCAGCATCGCGCCGCAAGGTGTTCGACATGGTCGCCGCCGAGCGGCTGCCCTTCATCGGCTACCACATGCCCTTTCCGGCTGTCGGCTATGTCGAGAAGCAGGAGGCAGGCTACCGCTTTGTCCCGGCGTCCTACCAGCTCTACCTCTGAGGGCAGAAAGGGCAGGAAGGGCAGGTTGGCGGCCTTGCCGGTGTCGGATGACGCCGCAACCGTCAGCCTGCGGACATTTCGTCCTTGAGCGAGCGCAGCATTGCCGCCATGCGCTCGCGAATGTCGTCTTCCAGGAAGATGACCCCGGCGGCGTCGAAATCGGCGTTCAGCCGGTCCATGACGCCGTTCGGATTTTCGACGCCGACCGCCATGATGTCGCGCGCATAGGTTTCGCGATCCGGACTGTCGAGCATGGCCGCGGCCCACAGGCCGATCAGGGCATTGCGCCGCGCTTCCGCACGGAATGTCAGTTCCTCTCCGCGGACGAAACGCGTTTCCTCGGCTTGGGCGATCTTGCGCAGGGGCGTCATGGCTTCGGTTCCTCGTCTCTTCCTGTCTGTGTGTTCCGCCGATTGCCTTTCCGGGCACCGCGTTGGGGATGGTTCTACCGGACAGCGCTTAATGCCCGTCAAAAAGGCACGCCTAATAAAAACTGAAAATGCGCGCCCGCGAGACTTCGTCCGTACGCGCAAGGGGGCCGGCGCTTGCCGCAGGGCGCACTTGCAGGGGGCTACGCTTGGAGGGGACTTACTTGCAGGGGACGGCTGCGGCCGGCCGGCTTTTTCTGTTCCCATCCCGTCACATCCGTGTTACGTGCCCTCGCCAACTTCCATGAAACACTTGCCGTCATTCCCTCCCAGAATGCCCGGCAGGCGACGCTCCCGCCGGAACCCCGTCCGTCCGGGCGTCTTGCACATTTTTAAAGGAATTGGCCCATGGCGCGCATCATCGAAACGGCTACCGGTCTGGAGGCTCTGACCTTCGACGACGTCCTCCTGCAGCCTGGTCACTCCGAGGTCATGCCGGGCCAGACGAACATCGCCACCCGTATCGCCCAGGATATCGAACTCAACCTGCCGATCCTGTCTTCGGCCATGGATACGGTCACGGAAGGCCGTCTTGCCATCGCCATGGCCCAGGCCGGCGGCATCGGCGTCATCCATCGCAATCTCTCTCCGGTCGAGCAGGCCGAGCAGGTCCGCCAGGTCAAGAAGTTCGAGAGCGGCATGGTCGTCAATCCCGTGACGATCGGCCCGGAGGCAACGCTCGCCGACGCGCTCGGCCTCATGAAGACCTACGGCATCTCGGGTATCCCGGTGGTCGAGAATGCCGGCAACGGCAAGACGCCCGGCCGCCTTGTCGGCATTGTCACCAACCGCGACGTCCGCTTTGCCTCCGACCCCAGCCAGCGCATCTATGAGCTGATGACGCGCGAGAACCTGATCACGGTGAAGGAAAACGTCGACCAGCAGGAGGCCAAGCGCCTGCTGCACACGCACCGCATCGAGAAGCTGCTGGTGGTGGATGCCGACGGCCGCTGCGTCGGCCTGATCACGGTCAAGGACATCGAGAAGTCGCAGCTCAACCCCAATGCCTCCAAGGATGCGCAGGGTCGCCTGCGCGCCGCGGCCGCCATTTCGGTCGGCGACGACGGCATCGAGCGCGCCGAACGCCTGATCGACGCCGGCATCGACCTGATCGTCATCGACACGGCGCATGGTCATTCCCAGCGGGTGCTCGACGCCGTCACCCGCGTCAAGACCATGTCGAACTCGGTCCGCATCATGGCCGGCAACGTCGCGACGTCCGACGGCACGCGGGCGCTGATCGACGCGGGCGCCGACGCCGTCAAGGTCGGCATCGGTCCCGGTTCCATCTGCACGACGCGCATCGTTGCCGGCGTCGGCGTGCCGCAGCTGGCCGCCATCATGTCGGCCGTCGAGGCGGCGCGTGCCGCGGATATCCCCGTCATCGCCGATGGCGGCATCAAGTTCTCGGGCGACCTTGCAAAGGCGATTGCGGCCGGTGCGTCTGCTGTCATGATCGGCTCGCTCCTGGCCGGTACCGACGAAAGCCCGGGCGAGGTGTTCCTGCACCAGGGCCGTTCCTTCAAGGCCTATCGCGGCATGGGATCAGTCGGCGCCATGGCCCGGGGCTCGGCAGACCGCTATTTCCAGGCCGAGGTGCGCGACACGCTGAAGCTCGTGCCGGAGGGCATCGAGGGCCAGGTGCCCTACAAGGGCCCGGTCTCGGGCGTGCTCCACCAGCTGGCCGGCGGTCTGAAGGCCTCCATGGGTTATGTCGGCGGCAAGACGCTGAAGGATTTTCAGGACCGGGCCACCTTCGTGCGCATCTCGGGTGCCGGCCTTCGCGAAAGCCATGCCCACGACGTGACGATCACCCGCGAAAGCCCCAACTACCCCGGCGCATGAGCGCGGATCGTAACGGACATCGAACAGGAGCCGCACGCCACCCGTGCGGCTCTTGTTTCTCGAGCGAGGACCCATGACGCAAACCGCCATCCTCTGGCCCGTGATCGCACAGGTCCTGCTCGTCTACATCGTCTACGGCGTGATGGGACAACGGCGCTTCGGCGCTGTCCGGCAGGGGAAGGCCCGGGCGCAGGATTTTCTCGTGCCCTCGGTCGAGCCGGAGGCAAGCGCAACGGTTGCCCGCAACCTGACCAACCAGTTCGAGCTTCCGGTCCTTTTCTACGTCGTCTGCACGCTGCTCGCCGTGACCAACGGCGTGTCCTTCCTGACCGTGTCCGCCGCCTGGCTGTTCGTTCTCTCCCGCTATGGTCATGCGTACGTGCATCTGACCTCCAACCGGCTGATGCTGCGCCACAGGCTGTTCGTTGCCGGTTTCCTTCTCAATGCGCTGCTCTGGCTGCTGCTCGCAGTCCATATTCTCTGACCGCAAGGCGAGATTCCGCCGTCCGCCGACTTTACCGCGTGCGCGAAGCCGCTATCGTCGCCGCCACGACCGGACATTAAGGGAGCGCTTCATGAAACTCAAAGACAAGGTCTGCATCGTCACCGGGGCTGCAAGCGGCATCGGCCGCGCCATTGCCGCGCGCTATGCCGCCGAGGGCGCGCGCGTCGCGATCGCCGATCTCTCGCTCGAAGCGTCGGAAGGGGCCGCTGCGGACCTCGCCACAGGGCCCGGCCAGGCCATCGGCCTTGCGATGGACGTCACCTCCGAAGAGGCGGTCAATGACGGCGTGGGCGCCGTGGTCGAAAAATGGGGTCGCGTCGATGTCCTCGTTTCCAATGCCGGCGTCCAGATCGTCCACAGGATCGAGGATTTCCCCTTCGCGGACTGGAAGAAGATGCTGTCGATCCACCTCGACGGCGCGTTCCTGACCACCAAGGCCTGCATGCCGCACATGAAGCGCCAGGGTGGAGGTGCGCTGATCTACATGGGCTCGGTGCATTCCCATGAAGCCTCGCCGCTCAAGTCTGCCTACGTCACGGCCAAGCACGGTCTTCTTGGCCTCGCCCGCGTGGCGGCCAAGGAAGGCGGTCCGCATGGCGTGCGGTCCAACGTCATCTGCCCCGGCTTCGTAAAGACGCCGCTCGTGGAGAAGCAGATCCCCGAACAGGCGAAGGCGCTGGGCATTTCGGAAGACGAGGTGGTCAAGCGCGTCATGCTGGGCGGCACCGTGGACACGGAATTCACCACCATCGAGGACGTGGCGAATGTCGCACTCTTCCTGGCCGGCTTCGAGACCAATGCCCTGACCGGCCAGTCGCTGATGGTCAGCCACGGTTGGGCGATGCGGTAGCGACCCCTGCGGTCTCGCCGAGCAGCTTTGCCGAGGCGTCGATGACGACCTCGGCGAGCGCCTGGTGATCGGCCGTCCGGCGCGACCGTGCCCGCCAGATGAGTCCGATCTGCCGCGAGGGCTGCGGCTCGGCAAAGGGCACGATGCGCATGCGGCTGCGCCCGCGCTCTTCCTTGACCGCAATTTCCGGGATGAGCGTGATGCCCATGCCGTGGCTCACCATCTGCAACAGCGTCGCCATGGAGGTCGCGCCGTAATTGGCCACGCGCCGTCCGGCCGAGGCGCCGCAGACGGCAAGCGCCTGATCGCGCAGGCAGTGACCTTCCTCGAGCAGCAGCAGCCGGTCGACATCCACCTGCGCTTCCGTCATCGGCGACATCAGAAGCGTGCTCTCGTCCTCGGCCATCGCGATGAGAAAACGGTCCTTAAACAGCGGGAGAACGTCCAGCGTCTCCTCGCCCTGCGGCAGCGCGACGATCGCGCAGTCGAGCCGACCCGCCTTCACATCCTCGACGCAGCCCGAGGTGAGAAGCTCGCGGAGCTCGATCTCGAGCTTGGGAAACCGCGCACGCAGCATGGGAATGAGCACGGGAACCAGGTAGGGCGCGACGGTCGGTATCACCCCGAGCCGCAGCCGGCCCTCGAGAATGCCGGTGACCTGACGGGCCCGGTCGTAAAGCGCATCGACCGACTGCAGGATCGTGCGCACCTCCGGCAGCAACGCCTCGCCCTGCCGCGTGAGGAGCGCCCCGGCCCGGTTGCGCTCGAACAGGGCAGCACCGAGATCCTTTTCCATTTCGGCGATCTGCGCGGAGAGGGCGGGTTGGCTGACATTGACCAGCTCCGCCGCCCGGCCGAAATGGCGCGTGGTGGCGAGGGCATCGAAGTAGCGCATCTGTCGAATGGTGAGCATGATCGGAATTTCCTATCGAACATCACAAGAAATACAATTGGAAATTATCGATGGAGAGTGCGAGAAAGGGGGCAGCCTTGGTTTTCGGACATGTCGCATTTTCGGCATGATGGAGGACGAGGATACAGCTTGAAGCCGGACGGGCAACAGACACCGCGGGATTGCCTCCGAGCATCCCGAGCGGTCTGCCGAGGGTTTTTCAAGCGAAACGGGGTGGGCAGGCTCTCGATGAGAGGCCTGCGCGCCGATCGTGCCGGAGCGCTTCGCGGCGCTCGGCGATGAACGAGCGGGATCGGCACGACCGGACCCGACATGTCCAGACAGGAGGACGAAATGACTGATCGCCCGACAATGACGACAACGGCCGGCGCACCCGTGCCGGACAACCAGAATTCGCTGACGGCCGGCCCCAAGGGCGGCATCATGCTGCAGGACTACCAGCTGATCGAAAAGCTGGCCCATCAGAACCGCGAGCGCATTCCGGAACGCGCCGTGCACGCCAAGGGCTGGGGTGCCTATGGCACGCTGAAGATCACCGGCGACATCTCCAAGTACACCAAGGCCGCCGTTCTGCAGCCGGGTGCGGAAACGCCGATGCTCGCCCGCTTCTCCACCGTTGCCGGTGAGCAGGGTGCAGCCGATGCCGAGCGCGACGTGCGCGGCTTCGCGCTGAAGTTCTACACCTCCGAAGGCAACTGGGATCTGGTCGGCAACAACACGCCGGTGTTCTTCGTCCGCGACCCGTACAAGTTCCCGGACTTCATCCACACCCAGAAGCGCCATCCGAAGACGAACCTGCGTTCGGCGACGGCCATGTGGGACTTCTGGTCGCTCTCGCCGGAAAGCCTGCACCAGGTCACCATCCTGATGTCCGACCGCGGCTGTCCGACGTCGCCGTTGCACATGAACGGCTACGGCTCGCACACCTTCTCGTTCTGGAACGATGCCGGCGAGCGTTACTGGGTGAAGTTCCACTTCAAGACCCAGCACGGCCACAAGTTCTACACGAACGAGGAATCCGAGCAGGTCATCGGCAAGACGCGCGAATCCTACCAGGAGGCGCTGTTCGGCTCGATCGAGGAAGGCAATTATCCGCGCTGGACCGTCCAGGTGCAGATCATGCCGGAACTGGATGCCGAGAAGACCTCGTACAATCCGTTCGACCTGACGAAGGTCTGGCCGCACAGCGAATATCCGCCGATCGAGATCGGCACGATGGAGCTGAACCGCAACCCGGAAAACTACTTTGCGGAAGTCGAGAACGCCGCGTTCTCGCCGTCCAACATCGTTCCGGGCATCGGCTTCTCGCCGGACA
This sequence comes from Rhizobium sp. Leaf341, assembly GCF_001424325.1. NCBI lineage: Bacteria > Pseudomonadati > Pseudomonadota > Alphaproteobacteria > Hyphomicrobiales > Rhizobiaceae > Rhizobium > Rhizobium sp. Leaf341. The sequence continues at coordinate 284,511 of NZ_LMPE01000003.1, read as the reverse complement.
AGATGCTGCAGGCCCGCGTGTTCTCCTATGCCGATGCCCATCGTCATCGTCTCGGCACGCATTATGAGCACATCCCGGTCAACCAGCCGAAGAACCCGGTTCATCACTATCATCGCGATGGCCAGATGAACACGTTCGGCGGCATTCGCACGGGCAATCCAGATGCCTATTACGAGCCCAACTCGTTCAACGGCCCGGTCGAGCAGCCTGCAGCCCTCGAACCGCCGCTGCGGATCGATGGCGACATGGCCCGCTTCAACCACCGCGACGGCAACAACGACTATGTCCAGGTGACGGCCCTGTTCAACCTGTTCGATGCCGACCAGAAGGCGCGCCTCTACTCCAACATCGCAGCCGCGATGGGCGGCGTTCCCGGCTACATCGTCGAGCGCCAGCTTGGTCACTTCAAGCAGGTCCACCCGGACTACGAAGCCGGCGTGCGCGCCGCGCTCAACAAGGCGCACGGCTACCAGGCCGACACGATCAGCGCCGACCAGCCCGCCGCCGCCGAATAATCGGCGTCAAGGTTTTGGGATGCGGAAACCGGGAGCGGAAACGCTTCCGGTTTTTTCGTGACCGCTACCAGCCGGACAGCAGGTGGCCCTGTCGCTGCCGCGGCAGGCGCGAGAGACCCTTCAGGTCGCCGTCCAGATCGTCGCCGGCCACTTGGGGCGTGATGTTGTCGAGGCAGGCGGTGATGTGATTGCTGATCGCCGTGGAAAGCGACGGGGACAGGCCCGGCCGCTTCATGATGCCGATCTGGACCGGGGCGAGGGCGGGAAAGCCGTCCGCCTGGGTCAGCACCTTCATGCCGCTGCGCAGGGCGGATTCCGGCAGGACGGAAACCGCCATGCCCGCGAGCACGGCGGCTGCGACGACGGTCGAGGACCAGCTCGTGAAAAGGATGTTGTATTCCTTGCCCGTCGCATCCAGCGCGGAGCAGGCCGCCTGCCGCCATTGGCAATCGCGCTTGCCGACGGCGAGCGGCACCGGGGCGTTCTCCGGCAGGGGGTGGTTGACCGAACTGACCCAGCAGAGCGGTTCCGTCCGGACGACATCCGACGCGCGCGTCCGCGGATTATGCGTGACGAGCGCGATGTCCAGCTCGCCGCGGGCCATCTTCTCCGCCAGGTCCACCGAAGGCTCGCAGACGATGAACAGCTCGACGTTCGGATGGGTCTTGGCAAAGCGGACGATGATCTCCGGCATGTAGCGGTCGGCATAGTCGTCGGGCGTGCCGATGCGCAACGTTCCTTCCAGCCGGTTGTCGTCGAAGGCGGCAACGGCCTCGTTGTTCAGCCGAATCATGCGCCGTGCATAGTTCAACAGCTTCTCGCCTTCGGTCGTCAGCCGGTTTCCCCGGCCGTCCTTGGCAAACAGCGCCTTGCCGATCCGCTCCTCCAGCCGCCGCATCTGCATGGAGACGGCCGACTGCGTCTTGAACACCCGCTCGGCCGCCCGGGTAAAGCTGCCCGTATCGGCAATGGCAACGAACGTCTGAAGCTGGTCGAGGTCGAGAGGAGAGGCCATGGGTGCGCCTATAAAATTGTTTGATCAATACCATTAGAAACATTCGTTGGACTGATCAATATCGATTTGCGACTGTACCCTCGTAAACAACGTCCTCCCAAGACCCGCTGCGCCAATGCTTCGGAAACCTCCACCCCATCCGCGTCCACTCTCGGGCGCCGGATAGCCGACCCGTGCCTTTCAGGAGCTGAGCCCATGCGCACGCAAGAGACCGCTTTCGATATCACCCTCGCCGGCGAGCCGGCCGCTCTGCGCCTGTCCGCGCTCAAGCGGGGTCTCGTGACGGTCTGGCGCCTCTTCAAGAATCGCCGTGCCATCGGCCATCTCCAGGATCTCGACGACTATCGGTTGGCCGATATCGGTCTCACCCGGCACGATCTCCGCACCGCCGCCACGTCGGCCTTCTTCGAGGATCCGAGCCGGCATCTGACACGGGCCGCGCGCGAGCGTACCGGTCGCTACTATCGGGATGCCCGCGGCCTCTGATGCCGAAGACGGACTGACAACGAAAACCGCAGACCGTCCGACCCCTTTGGCGCTCCATGCTCTTCCCCGGGCATGCGACGCCCGGATGGTGCGACCGCTCGCATCATCCGCGTTCCCCGCAGGGTTACAGCCAACGACCCTGCCGCTTGCCCGGCGCTCCGATCCGTTCGGCGCCGGGCTTTTTTATGCGTTCGGACGCGTCGTGCCGGCGCAACGTCTCAGGCCTTGGACTGAAACTGCGCAAAAAGCCCGTCGATCGCCTTCTGATATTCCTTCTGCGCCTCGATGCCGCTGTCGAACATGGTGTTGAACATGTCGACGACGGGAGCCTTCGGCGCGGGCGGGGCGTCCGCCGGCTTGGTCTGCGGCGAGCCCATGGTCATCATGTCCTGGAAGGCCTTCATGAAAGGGTTGCCAGCAAACATGTCCGGGGCCGATGGCGGCTTTTCCGGCGATTTCGGCGGCGTGAAGAAGGCCTGCATGGTCTGCGTGAACGGATTGTCGAAAGGGTTCGGCATGGCCGGCGCCTCCTTCTTGCGGGCAAGGCCGACGGCCTCCAGCCAGCTCTGCATCGCCGGGCCGAACGGATTTTGCGCCAACGACGGGGACGCGTTCATCTGGCCTGTCGCCTGTTTGAACAGGCCGCCCATGATGGCGCTGGCCACCACCGGCAGCATCTGCCGGTAGATGTCCTGCCCGATCCCCGTCAGCTGCGCGGCCTGGGCCGCCACCGCACCCGACATATCGCGCGATCCGAAGATCTGTCCGAGCGCCGCCTGTCCGTCGGCCAGCCCCTGTGGAGTGAAGGCCTTGGTCATGTCTTCGAAATACTTGGCGTAACCGCCGCTGCTCATTGCGGCGAGGAAGGTGCCGAAATCATAGGGATTGGCCGCATTGGTCTTCAGACCGGCCGAAAAGGCCGGCATGAGGGCGGCGGTCGCCTTGGCCATCTGCTCCTGCGCGAGCCCGAACTGCTGCGCCATCACATCCATGGCGCGGCCGTTCTGTGCCTGCATCATCATGTCGAATAGGGGGATCATCGTCTCATCCTTGTTGCAGACAGCAGGTCAGGCTGCACTATAACGGGAAAAAGACGTTGGCATATCGCTTTTTGAACCGCCTTCCCGGCGATCATGAACCTGCGCGCGCAGAGGCTCTCAGTAGGCATAATCCTTGAAGACCGGCTCGACGGAGCCGTTCCAGCGACCGTTGTAGAGCGCCAGCATGTCCTCGGCCAGCGTGGTGCCGCGCGCCACGACCTCGTCGAGTGGGCTGAGGAAATGCGCTTCGTCCACGCCGTCGCCGTTCAGCCGGTTGCGCGCCTTCAGCCCGGCGCGCGAGATCGTCAGAACGTCGCGGGCGACGTCGCTCAGCCTGCGGCCCCGCACCGTGGCGCCCAGTCCCTGCGCCGGGACCGTGTCGCGCAGCGCGATGACGTCCTCGTAGGTCCAGTCCTTCACCAGTTCGGCAGCGCCCGCCAAGGCGGCGTCGTCATAGAGCAGGCCGACCCAGAAGGCCGGCAGGGCACAGATGCGCCGCCATGGACCGCCGTCCGCGCCGCGCATTTCGAGAAAGCGCTTCAGCCGCACATCGGGAAACAGGGTCGAGAGATGATTGGTCCAGTCGCCCATGTTGGGCTCCCAGTCGGCCAGTTCGCCCTTCAGGGCGCCGCCCATGAACTGGCGGAAGGTCATGTGCGTGCAGTCGTGGTAGCGCCCGTCGCGCACGACGAAATACATCGGTGCATCCAGCGCCCACGTGACATAGTCCTCGAAGCGGAAAGTGCCGCTGAGAGCCGCGGGCAGCACGCCGGCGCGCTGGTTGTCGGTATCCCGCCAGATCTCGCCACGCCAAGACTGCAGCCCGTTTGGCTTGCCCTCCGTAAAGGGCGAGCTTGCAAAGAGCGCGGTCGCCAGCGGCTGCAGCTTCAGCGAAACCTGCATCTTCGCGGCCATGTCGGCTTCCGAAGAGAAGTCGAGGTTCACCTGGATCGTGCAGGTCCGGTACATCATGTCGAGACCCTGGGTGCCGACCTTCGGCATGTAGCGGGTCATGATGTCGTAACGCGACTTCGGCATGCGCGGGGTTTCGGCAAGCGTCCATTTCGGGCTGCCGCCGATGCCGAGGAAACGGATGCCGAGCGGCTCGGCAATCTCGCGCAGCACGGCCAGATGCGTGTTGGATTCCTTGCAGGTCTCGTGCAGCGTCTCGACCGGCGCACCCGACAGTTCGAACTGCCCGCCGGGCTCAAGGGAAATCGCGCCGCGACCCTGCGGTTCGACGAGACCGATCAGATGGCCGGCATCGATGATCGGATCCCAGCCGGTCTTCTGCTGCATGCCTTCCAGGAGTTTCAGGATGCCGGCATCGCCCGCATAGGGAACGGGACTGTTGTCCGCCGTGTAGAACACGAACTTTTCGTGCTCGGTGCCGATGCGGAAGGCCTCTTTCGGCTTGTTGCCGCCCGCCAGATATTCGGTCAACTCGGAAACGGAGGTCACCGGTGTCTGGTCGGTGGTATCGCGGGCCATGGGCATCGTCTCGAAAACGGAGAAACCCGGCCGTCCAGCAGGGCATGAGATCAGCTAATGTCAGGCTGATTGAACCGCTTTGAGATGCGGTGCAAGCAAAAATATTTCAACCTATGTTCCAAAATTTCATCGGCGCTGTGGCCTTTCAGCGCCAGTCGCCGAGCGTCGCCTGGATGATCGCCATGGCAGCGACGGCGGCCGTGTCGGCCCGCAGGATGCGCGGCCCGAGCGGGATGGCCGTCACGAAGTCGAGCCCGCGCAGCCGGCTCCGCTCCGCATCCGAAAAACCGCCCTCGGGACCGACGAGCAGCGCATAGCGGGCGTCCGACAGTCCGCGCAGGACAGGCAGCGGATTGTCGCCGGCATCGCCCTCGTCGCAGAAGAGAATGCGCCGGTCGGTCGGCCAGGTGTCGAGGAGCGCGTCCAGCCGCGTCGGCTCCCGAACCTCGGGAATCGCCAGCACGCCGCATTGCTCGGCGGCTTCGACGGCATTCGCCTGCAGCCGCTCAAGGCTGGTGATGCGCCCCTGCACGTGCTGCGTCATCACCGGCTGCAGCAGCCCTGCGCCCATCTCCACCGCTTTCTGGACGAGATAATCGAGCCTGCCCACCTTCAGCGGGGCAAAGAGGTAGTGGAGGTCGGGCAGGGGAGACTGCGGCCGGGTCTGCTCCCTGGGGATCAGCGCCACGCGCTTGCGGGTCGGCATGGCGATCTCCGCCCGCCATTCCCCGTCGCGCCCGTTGAAGACGAGGAGGTCGCGGCCTTCCTCCATGCGCAGGACGTTGGCGAGGTAATTGAACTGGTCCTTCGTCGTTTCCACCGCGATGCCGGAGGCGAGATCCGGCTCTACGAACAGACGCTGCATGCGAAAATTGGCTCTCATGACACGCTTCTACAGAAAAATGGCCGAGAAGAGAATGTAGAGGAGCGCCGAGAGCAAAGCGGAGGCGGGAACGGTGATGATCCAGGCGCCGACGATCGTCATGAAATGCGAACGCCGCACGAGCTGCCGCCGCCGCGTCTCGTCTGCGCCGTGCTCGGTGCGCAACTGGAAATCCGACTGCCCCGTCTTGCGTCGGACATAGTCCAGCCGCAGCTTGGAATTGCGGGTGTACCACTCGCGGAAGAAGCCGATGCCGAACACGGCGCCGACGGCGATGTGCGTGGTGCTGACCGGCAGCCCGAAGGTCGAGGCGAGGATGACGGTCATGGCGGTGGCCAGCGCCACGCAGAACGCGCGCACCGGATTGAGCTTGGTGATTTCCTCCCCGACCACGCGGATCAGTTTCGGTCCGTAGAGCAGCAGTCCGGCCGAAATGCCGAGCGCGCCGATCAGCAGGACCCAGAAGGCAACCGCGGCCGTTTCGCCCGGCACGGCCGTGCCGACATTGGCAACGATGGCCGAGAGCGGACCGACCGCGTTCGAAACGTCGTTGGACCCATGCGCGAAGGAGAGGAGGGCCGCCGATACCACGAGCGGCAGATGGAAGAGCGGCCGAAGGGACTGGTTGCGGTTTTCCAGCCCCACCGCCTGCCGCGCGACCGAGCGCCGCGTCGCGACATAGACGACGAGACCGACGACGAGCCCGGCACCCACCCCTTCAAGAGGCGGGATCTCGTAGACCCGCTCGAGGCCGATCAGCGCAAAATAGAGGGTGAAGATGCCCCCCATGGCGGCCAGCAGGATCGGGATCCAGAACACGGCCCCGGCGATCTTGTCTTCCCGGTAGATGATGAACGTCTTGATGAAGAGCAGTAGGCCGGCCGCCACACCACCGCCGATGAAGGGCGACAGCATCCAGCTGAGCGTGATGCCGCCGAGCGAGAGCCATTGCACCGAGGAAAACCCGACGGCCGCCACCCCGGCGCCGAGAATGCTGCCGACGATCGCATGGGTGGTGGAAATCGGTGCGCTGCACCATGTCGCGATGTTGATCCAGGCCGCGGCGGAAATCAGCGCCGACATCATGACCCAGACCAGCGTCGGGCTGTCGGTGAAGGCCGCGGCGTCGACGAGCCCGCCCTCGATGGTCGAAACCACCCGCCCGCCGGCGAAGAGAGCCCCGGCGATTTCGAAGACCGCAGCGATCGCCAGAGCACCGGTCATCGTCATGGCCCGCGCGCCGACGGCCGCACCGACATTGTTCGTCACGTCGTTTGCGCCGATGTTCATCGCCATGTAGCCGGCGATGGCGGCGGCCGCGACGACGACGATCGCGCCGGGCGCCTCGGACACTGCACTGGCCGCGACGATCATGACGAAGACGAGGAAGAGAAAGCCGAGCCCGAGGCCCGCGGAACTCTTGAGGACGAAATGCGACGCCTCTTCGTTCAGCGTCAGCTTGTCGAGATCCTTGTCGAGTGTCGATTTTTCAAGCGACGGTGCCGTCTTCCCCATGATCATTCCTCGTCGCGCGTCGCCTGCCGCTGCCGCGCTCCCCGAAGCCTCGGGCCTGAAGCCCGAAACATTCCGGTCGCAATCGCGCCATATGCCCGCCGGGGCAGGAGCGCTTGCGGCCGAGTGCGACCGCCCGGGGCGCGCCTGCATCGACAGCGTCGATATTGTTAAAAAAAGCTTACCTTACAAGGCTCACGCGAGGCTTGCCGACGATCGGCAGGCCGACGCGGGACTGCGGCAAACCCTGTCGTGCCGAGCGCTACGCCGGGAACCGGGCATCCTCGTGATGATGGGGGAAACCAAGCGACGCTGCACACTTTCGGGCGACATGCATGAGCCGCGAGCGAAGCGCACGGGAAAAGCTGACGCCGGAAAGCTAACGAGCCGCGCTGCGGGCCGCTTCGACGGGCGGCTGCGCGGTCGCCAGAAGCTGTGTCTGGAAATCGAGGATGAGCCTGCGCAGGCCCGGTTCCGCGACGCGGCCGGCGGCCTCCGTGAAGGTCACCCATTCCAGAGTGCGGGACCCTTTTTCGGGAAAGCGCTTCGCCATCTCGGACACCACGACCGGAAAGACGTGGACACGGCACGGAATCTTCAGACCCTTGTTCATGCCCTTTTCATAGGTGAAGCTGCCGATGGTGTCCGCCGAAGCTTCGCCTTTGACGCCGGCTTCTTCCCAGGCCTCGCGCGCCGCCACCTCGTGCGACGCCTTGCCTTCCATCGGCCAGCCCTTCGGAATGACCCAGCGACCCGTGTCGCGGCTCGTGATCAGCAGCATTTCCGGTACGTCGCCCTTCTTTCGGAACCGGTAGCACAGGGCAGCAAACTGCATGCGTTCGGGCCGGCGGAACATCAGGCGGACTTCGGAAACGATGCTATCGAGGATGGTCAATGATTTCAGGGCCTTTCAATGGGCAGTCTCGTCAGGCCATCTCGTCACGGCCAGGCTCGTCAGGAATTGCGCTGGCCGCGAACGGCCGGATATGCTTGCCGCGAACGGCTCATCAGGCTTGCTGCGAGCGGTCCACACGGACGGAGCGCGGCGATCGGGACGTCGGGAATACATCGACGACTCGCGCTTTGACCGGGCCGTCAGAAAAACAGAATGAACGTGGACGTTGTCACAGTCTATCGCAAACGACATCGATCGTTGATTCTTACTATGCCTGCAATCTTGCGCAGGCGTGGTCGCGCACCGCCATCCGCTATCACATATGCGACATCAAATGGCGCATTTCAATCCTGAGACCTTTCGAGCAGCCGCAGCCGCGAAATCCGCGCCCGATCTTCGGCGCGATGGGCATCCCGGCTGGCTTCCATCACGAAATCGATGTGGCGCTCGGCAGCACGGCGGGCCTCCGGAGGGTCTGCCGCCAGGATCGCCGCATGGATGGCCTCGTGCTGCGCAAGCAGCCTCTCGGCGGCTCCCGGTGCCTGGAAAACCGTTGTCCGGCTAAAAAAGATATCCTGTTCCAGAAGACGGTAGCACGACCTGAGCGTGTGCAGGAGGATGATGTTGTGCGCGCTTTCGCCGACGGCCATGTGGAAGTCGATATCGGCGGTGAGGCCGCTGTCGCGGTCATCGGCATCGTGTGCCGCCCGCATGCGCGCCACGATCCGCGTCAGGCTCTTGCGATCGGCCTCCGTCGCATGGCGTGCGGCCCGCTCGGCCGTCAGGCCTTCGATCTCGCGACGGTAATCGAGATAGTCGCGTGCCGCCTTTTCGTGCCGCACGATCAGGGCGCGCATGGGCTGCGAAAAGATCTCGCCGATGATGTCGGCAACGAAGGTGCCGCCGCCGTGCCGGCTGACGAGCAGGCCGCGCGTCTCGAGTTCCTTAAGGGCTTCCCGAAGGATCGGCCGCGACACGTCGAAGCGGGCGGCAAGATCGCGCTCGCCCGGCAGCCGGTCGCCGTCGCGCAGGACGCCGTCGAGGATCAGCGTCTCGATGCGCTGCACGATCTCGTCGGCCGCGCGGTTCGGGGGAATGGCGGAGAACATTTCGACCGGCTCGTCCGCCACGCGTTTCCCCTCCGTGTTTCCAGCCCCAGCCATGTGCCTCGGCGGGTAAGAATGCCGCATAACCGAACACGGAAACAGAGACAAAAAAGGGACCGACCAGCGTCCTGCCGGCCGGTCCCGATGATAGGCCTTCGCGATCAGCCGCCGAAAATGGTGCGCAGCAGGTCGACGCCCCGATCATCGTAGGACACTTCGCCCTGCTTGTTGCCGGGGCCGACCACGATCACCTTGGCGCCGATCGAGGCGCGGTCGTATAGATGCTCGACGTCCTGGTTCATCATGCGGATGCAACCGGACGACATGTTCTGCCCGATCGTCCAGGGCTGGTTCGTGCCGTGGATGCGGAAGCCGCTGTCGCTTTTGCCCTTGTAGAGATAGAGCGCGCGGGCGCCGAGCGGATTGTTGACGCCGCCCTCCATATAGGCCGGCAGGATGTGGCCGTTCTTGCGCTCGCGGGCGATCATTTCCGCCGGCGGCGTCCATCCCGGCCATTCGGCCTTGCGCTGGACCTTCACCACGCCCGACCAGCCGAAGCCTTCGCGCCCGACGCCGATGCCGTAGCGCGTCGCCTTGTTGTTGCCTTCGACGTAGTAGAGATATTTGTGATTGGTATCGACGATGATGGTGCCGGGCGCCTCGTCGGTCCGCAGCCGCACCTTCGTGCGCCAGAATTCGCGCGCCGGCTTGCGCTGCGATGCGGTGACCGTCGTTACGTCGCTCTGACCGATGGTGGCGGCCGGCCGTTCCATCATCGTTGCCGATGCCGTGCTCGCGCCGCCGATCAGCAGCGCTGCCGCTAGCGCGGCACCTGCCGCGCATCCCAGTTTCGTCGTCATGGTAATCTCCCTCTCAAGCCCGCCGGTCGCGCCGCCGGCCCCCTAGAGGTCCGGCAGAAGCGCAACGCATCGGGGAAACGCTATTCGATCGCACGTATCCCGCAAGATCATCTGGTGCGACATCGACGGAATGTGATCGTCCCCGATAACACGTCGAGGGCGATTGTTGCTGAAAAGGCACGATACAGTGTCAAAACCCGCTTACGCCGCGGCCTCGCATCGACCGGTGCCGCGGCGATCCAGATGGCTCCCGCTTACTGGACGATGACCCGTGTCCCCACGCTGACCCGTTCGTAGAGATCGGTCACATCCTCGTTGCGCATGCGGATGCAGCCCGACGACACGGCATAGCCGATGGTCCAGGGCGCGTTGGTGCCGTGAATGCGGTAGAGCGTGGACCCGAGATACATCGCGCGGGCACCGAGCGGGTTCGCCGGGCCGCCCTCCATGCTGGCGGGCAGATAGTGGCCCTTGGCGGCTTCGCGGGCGATCATTTCGGATGGCGGGTGCCAGTTCGGCCATTCCGCCTTGCGCGTCACCTTGTGCGCCCCGGCCCACTCGAAGCCGGGCTTGCCGACACCCACGCCATAGCGCCGGGCTTCGCCGTTTCCGGTGACGAGATAGAGAAAGCGGCTGGTGGTATCGATGACGATCGTCCCGGGCCGTTCGCGCGTCTCGTAGGCGACGGTCTGCGGCAGGAATTGCGGATCAATCGGACGAACGGGCCGCTGCGGCGCCACCATGCCGGCGGAGCGGACGAGCGGCGCGGCCCGCTGCAGGGCCGGACGCTGGTAGATGACCTGCTGGCGCGGGGCGAAGATCCCCGAACGTTCGCGGTAGATGACGCGCGGCGGATCGCCGGCCACGCGCGGGCGCAGGATGCGGCGCTCTTCGATCCGTCCCGCCCCGACGCTTGCTCCACCGCCCGTCCTGGGTCCCGCGCCCAGCTGCATCAGCCAGGGGGCCGTGAGATCGGGGCTGACGATGACCGGCGGACGGTTGCCATAGCGCTCGGCAGCCTGCGCGATGCCGGCGCCGACATCGCTGACGACGAAGGACAGGAGGGTGGAAAGGATCAACAATGTCTTCATGACGGGCTCGTTCTCGATCTGGCTGTCGGCGAGGGCGCGGCCGGTGGTGCGTCCGGCCTATCGCAAGAGCCTGACACCCGAGCGCGGTAGGAAGCGTAAACAGACATTGCGGAACGGGTGGTCGCACGCGGAAAGTCTTCGGTAGGGTTATTGCGTGCTTTCGAGAAATGGTTGACGAAGCATGAAGGCGCGGGCTGCGGCCTTCAGGGAGGTGATGGGATGAGCGAAACCGAGGCGGCACCGAAAGGGTTGATCACCGGTCCCGACGGGCTGACGCGCTGCTTCTGGCACGGCAACCTGCCGGACTACCTGCGCTATCATGACGAGGAGTGGGGCCGTCCGGTGACGGACGATCGGCGTCTGTTTGAAAAGATCTGCCTCGAAGGCTTTCAGTCGGGACTGTCCTGGCTGACGATCCTGCGCAAGCGTGAAGCCTTTCGCGCCGCCTTTGCCGGCTTCGACATCGACGCGGTGGCGGCGTTCGACGATGCGGACATCGAGCGCTGCGTCACAGACGCCGGCATCGTGCGCCATCGCGGCAAGATCGTCTCGACGATCAACAATGCGCGCCGCGCACAGGCGCTTCGCGCGGAATTCGGCACGCTGGCCCACTACTTCTGGCGCTATGAGCCGGCCCTGCACGAGCGACCGGAAAGCGTCACCTTCGCCGAAATCGCCGCCAATCCGACGACGCCGGTGTCGGTGCGGATGTCCAAGGACCTGAAGAAGCGTGGCTGGACCTTCGTCGGCCCGACCACGGTCTACGCCTTCATGCAGGCCATGGGCCTCGTCAACGACCATATCGAGGGCTGCATCTGCCGCCAGCCGGTCGAGGATTTGCGCGCGCGCCTGGTTCGACCCTGACGGACGCTCCTGCATGTCGCCCGAACCTGTGCCGCAGTTTCGGGAAACGCGCTTTAGAGCCGCCGGCCCCGACCCCCGCCCCGGCGCCCGCTCGCCAGCAGCGCGATGCCGATGACGGCGACGACGAGGCCGATGACCAGCCACTGCGTCTGTCCCGTCATGAAACTTCCGCCCATCAGATTGGCGCCCTGAAGGATCCAGATCAGCCCCACCAGGAGACAGAGCACCCCGGCAATCGTCTTGAAACGCGTCATCCCATTCTCCTCCCTGTCGGCGACCCGGATGGTCCGCCGTGTGGCGCGGGGACCGGCTTTCGCCTGCGCCCCGCGCCATTGTCCTTCAGGCTCTAGCCGCCGTTCTTGGCAAGCCAGGCCTTCATTCTGGCGATTTCGGCTTCCTGAGCCGCGATCACCTCCTGCGCCAGCGCGCGAAGCTCGGGATCGGTGCCGAATTCCAGCTCCACCTTTGCCATGTCGATCGCGCCCTGATGATGCGCGATCATGCCCTTGGCGAAGTCCACGTCGGCCTTGCCGGTATAGGTGATGGCCATGCCTTCGTGCATGCGGGCGTTCGCCTTGGCAAAGGCCTGGCTCGATAGGCCCTGGTCGCCCTTCGGCGCTGCCATGCCGCCCTTTGGCGCTGCCATGTCGCCCGACATGCTGCCATGGTTCATGGCGTGGGGATCTCCGGGCTTTGCCGGATCCTGTGCGAAGGCGGAGGCGGCAGAGAGAGAAAGAAGCGCGGCCGTCGCGGCGCCGAGGATGAGGTTTCGAGACATGATCTGTCTGTCCTTTCGAGATGAGGGGAATGCCTGTCAGGTCGAAAGAAAGGATCGGGGCGGCGGCGGCGTCGGCGTCTGGAAAAAGGCGATCAGCGGACGGTCCAGGGCCGGCCGGATGCCCTGCGCGGGAAGGGTCGGGTGCTTGCCATGGTCGGCCTCGATCTCCAGCGCAAAGCAGGCCGAGCAGAGCATGGGATGGGCACCCTTGCCGGAGGTGTGACAGCCGTGTGCGCAATCGCACGGTCCCGAATGCCGGTCGTCGTCACCCAAAGAGACGGGAGGGGCGGCGACACCGGCGCCCTGCGCGATGAGGGTCGTGCCTTGGACATGCCCGTGCGCGCCATGCGCGAGCCCCTGCGCGTCATGCGCGAGCCCCTGCGCCTGCGCAACGGCCGACGTCCATCCCGACAGGATGGCGCAAAGCATGGACAGGGCTAGCAGGAGCGCGCGCATTCTCTCAACATAAGCAGGATCTGCACCAAGGGAAGACCCTGTTCGTCTTGCCCCCGGCTCCGGCCCGGCGGTGCCGCGCCGCCTTGCTGCCATGGCCGTGATCGGCTAGGGAAGGCGCCAAACCCTTGAACGGACTTTCCAACCGCAAGCGAGACGGTCGAAACGCCATGAACGACAAGAAGAAGAAGCCTCAGAAGCTCAAGGCCCGCCTGCCGCGCGGCTTCGTCGATCGCTCTGCCGCCGACATCCGCGCCGTCGATGGCATGGTCGTCAAAATCCGCGAGGTCTACGAGCGCTACGGCTTCGATCCCGTGGAAACGCCGCTGTTCGAATACACCGATGCGCTCGGCAAGTTCCTGCCCGACAGCGACCGCCCCAACGAAGGTGTGTTCTCGCTCAAAGACGACGACGAGCAGTGGATGTCGCTGCGCTACGACCTGACCGCGCCGCTCGCCCGCCATGTCGCCGAGAATTTCAACGAGATCCAGCTTCCCTACCGCACCTTCCGCGCCGGCTGGGTCTTCCGCAACGAAAAGCCGGGCCCCGGCCGTTTCCGCCAGTTCATGCAGTTCGATGCCGACACGGTGGGCGCTGCCGGCGTCCAGGCAGATGCCGAGATGTGCATGATGATGGCGGATACGATGGAGGCACTGGGTCTTGCCGGCCAGTTCGTCGTCAGGGTGAACAACCGCAAGGTCTTCGACGGCGTTCTCGACGGGATCGGCCTTGCCGGCGACGACAATGCCGGTCGCCGCCTGACGGTGCTGCGCGCCATCGACAAGCTGGACAAGTTTGGACTCGACGGCGTGAAGCTCCTGCTCGGCGAAGGCCGCAAGGATGAAAGCGGCGACTTCACCAAGGGTGCCGGTCTCGGCCCCGATCAGATCGCCAGCGTGCTCGCCTACCTCGCGCAGGACGGCTACCAGCCGACAAGCGACCTCTATGCCCAGGGCATGAGCGAGCTGGACCAGATTGAGACGCTGGTGCGTGCCGCCGGGTATGGCGACGATCGCATCAAGATCGATCCCTCCGTCATCCGCGGCCTCGAATACTACACCGGTCCCGTCTTCGAAGCGGAACTGACCTTCCCCGTCACCAACGAAAAGGGCGAGAGTGTCGTCTTCGGCTCGGTCGGCGGCGGCGGTCGCTATGATGGGCTCGTCTCCCGCTTCATGGGCCAGCCCGTGCCGGCCACCGGCTTTTCCATCGGTGTCTCCCGCCTGATGACGGCGCTGAAGAACCTCGGCAAGCTTGGTCAGGAGGAGGTTCTCGCCCCGGTCGTCGTCTGCGTGATGGATCGCGACATCGACAGCCTCGGCCGTTACCAGCGCTTCACCCAGGCGCTGCGCCACGCCGGCATCCGGGCCGAAATGTACCAGGGCAACAAGAAGAACTTCGGCGACCAGCTGAAGTATGCCGACCGCCGCGGCGCGCCGCTTGCCATCATCCAGGGCGGCGACGAGCGCGAACAGGGCGTCGTCCAGATCAAGGATCTGATCGAGGGCAAGCGCCTGTCCGGCGAGATCGAGGACAACGCCACCTGGCGCGAGGCCCGCGTCGCGCAGGTCTCGGTGCCGGAAGCCGAGCTTGTCGACAAGGTTCGCGAGATGCTGGAGGCCCAGAAGCAGGACCGCGACCGGGCGGCAGGCTGACCCGCGTGTTCCCGTTCGCCTCGACTGCGCAGCCTCTCCCCGTGACGCCGCCGAGCTTGCCATCGTTCAACCCCGCCCGCACGCCTCCGGGAACCGCACATCCATGACCCTCTCCGACATGCCCGATTTCGCCCCGGATCTGCTCGCAGCCTTTACGGCCCGCGGCGCCGCACGGGTGCATACCCCGGTCATCCAGCCGGCCGATCCGTTTCTCGACATGGCGGGCGAAGACCTGCGCCGCCGTATCTTTCTCACCACGAGCGAGACCGGAACGAGCCTCTGCCTGCGGCCGGAATTCACCATTCCCGTCTGCCTGCGCCACATCGCCACGGCGACCGGCACGCCAAGGCGCTACGCCTATCTCGGCGAGGTCTTCCGCCAGCGCCGCGGCGGGGCGGAGGAGTTCTATCAGGCTGGCATCGAGGATCTCGGCGAGAGGGATGTCGCCGGCGCCGATGCGCGCGCCATCGTCGACGCGATGGACATGGTGCGCCTCGTCCTGCCGGGCGATGGTCCCGGCCGACATCTTCGCCTGACGCTTGGCGATCAGGCGGTGTTCGAAGCAGTGGTCGCGGCCCTCGGCCTGCCGGTCGGCTGGCAGAAGCGGCTGATTCACGCCTTTGGCGACGCCGGCCATCTCGAAGCGCTGCTCGAACGGCTGGCGCGTCCGCAGCCTGTGGCCGGCCTCGATCCCGAGATCGAAGCCCTGCTGGCGGCCGACCGGGACGACGATCTGATCGCCTGGCTGGAACAGCGGATGGAACAGACCGGCTATTCCACCAATGCCAGCCGCTCGCCGGCCGAAATCGCCCGGCGCCTCAAGGAAAAGCGCGCACTGGCCGCAACCCGCCTCGACGGATCGGCGCTGCTGCTCCTGCGCGAATTCCTGACATTGCGCCTGCCGCTCGCCGAAGCCTCGGCAGCACTTGCGGGTTTTGCCGATGCCGCCGACCTGAGGCTCGGCCCGGCAATGGCCGCTTTCGACGCGCGTCTTGCCGCGCTCTCCAATGCCGGCGCCGACCTTTCGGCCATGACCTATCGCGCCGCCTTCGGCCGGCCGCTCGACTATTACACCGGCATGGTCTTCGAGATCACGGCCACGCGCGGTGACGTGCTCGCCGGCGGCGGTCGCTTCGACCGGCTGATGACGTTGCTGGGGGCCGAAAGCCACATCCCGGCCGTCGGCTTCTCGCTGTGGCTCGACCGCATCGAGACGCAGCGCTTGCGCACAACGGGAGAGCCGGCATGACCATCACCATCGCGCTCCCCTCCAAGGGCCGCATGAAGGACGAGGCTTCGGCCATCTTCGAGCGTGCGGGCCTGAAGATCTCCACCGTCGGCAACGACCGCTCCTATCGCGGGCGGGTCGACGCCATGGACGATGTCGAGATCGCCTTTCTCTCCGCGTCCGAAATTTCCCGCGAGATCGGTGCCGGCGCCGTCGATTTCGGCGTCACGGGGGAAGACCTCGTGCGCGAGGGTCTCGCCAATGCCGACGAGCGGGTCGAATTCTGCGCCCGCCTCGGCTTCGGCCATGCCGATGTCGTCGTCGCCGTGCCGGATATCTGGCTCGATGTCGACACCATGGCCGATCTCGGCGATGTCGCGGCCGATTTCCGCGCCCGCCACGGCCGCCGTCTCGCCATCGCCACCAAATACTGGCGGCTGACCCAGCAGCATTTTTCCGGCAGCCATGGCATCCAGCTCTACCGCATCGTCGAGAGCCTCGGTGCCACCGAAGGCGCACCGGCGTCCGGCTCCGCCGATATCATCGTCGACATCACCTCCACCGGCTCCACCCTGAACGCCAACCATCTCAAGATCCTCTCCGACGGCATCATCCTGCGCTCCGAGGCCTGCCTCGTCCGCGCCCGCAAGCCGGAGCACGACGGCGATGCCAGGGTGCGGGAGATCGTGGGCCGGGTCCAGGAGGCTCTGCGGGGGTAGTGCCGGGCGCGCTCGCGGTCAGAGCCGTCGTGGTCAGAGGATGTCCGGCGCCCGGCTCCGGCGGAAAATCGCAGCGCCGCCCGCTGACATCCCGCCCCATCGCACCTATGTGAAACCGCAACCCTTTCCAAGGAACCCGTCTCCCATGGCCGATCTCTCTTCCTTCCCCATCACCACCCGCTGGCCCGCCACCCGTCCGGATGCGATCCAGCTCTATTCGCTGCCGACGCCGAATGGCGTGAAGATCTCGATCGCGCTCGAAGAGCTCGGGCTCGATTACGAGCCGCACCTCATTTCCTTCGGCACCAACGATCAGAAGTCGCCGGAATTCCTGTCGCTCAATCCGAACGGCCGCATCCCCGCCATCATCGATCCGAACGGTCCGGACGGGAAGCCGATCGGCCTGTTCGAGTCGGGCGCCATCCTCGTCTATCTCGCCGAAAAGACCGGAAAGCTGCTGCCGGCGTCTGCCGCCGGGCGCTACGAGACGCTGGCCTGGGTGATGTTCCAGATGGGCGGCGTCGGCCCGATGTTCGGCCAGTTCGGCCATTTCTACAAGTTCGCCGCCGACAAGGTGGCCAACAATTCCTATCCGATGGAGCGGTATCGCGACGAATCCAAGCGGCTGCTGTCGGTGCTCGAGGCGCGCCTTGAAGGTCGCCAGTGGCTGATGGGCGACGACTACACCATCGCCGACATCGCGACGTTCCCCTGGATCGACGGTGCCCGCAAGTTCTATGGCGGCGATCAGGTGCTCGATTATGCGAGCTTCCCGAACGTGCTCGCCTGGGTCGACCGCGCGCTGGAACGCCCGGCTGTGAAAACGGGCATGGACATTCCCAAGCGGAACTGATCGCTCCCCACCGCGACGCATTGACGGTTCCGCTCGGGACGGGATAATGCATCTCGCCCGAAAGTGCGCAGCGGTTTCGGGAAACGACATGCATCAAAACAAGACCTTAAAGCGCGTTGCGTGAATCCTTTTTCACGCGACGCGCTTTAAGTCATCGGGCGGACCGATGCGAAGGGAAGACGGCGTGGCGCAAGAGCTGGGTGACATGGGGAACGGGCCGTCCGACAGGCTCGTCGTGATCGGCGGCGGGCAGGCGGCCTTTGCGCTTATCGCCAAGCTGCGCGCCCTGAAGGACGACAGGCCGATCACGCTGATCTCGGACGAGAAAAGCCTGCCCTACCAGCGCCCGCCGCTGTCCAAGAAATACCTCCTGCGCGAAATGACGCTCGACCGCCTGCAGTACCGGCCGGAGGCCTGGTACGCCGATCATGCGATCGACCTCCGGCTGGGCACCCGCGCGACCGCCATCGATCGTGCGGCACGAAGCGTGCTTCTGTCGGACGGCACGCGGCTCGGCTATCAAACGCTGGCGCTTGCGACCGGGGCTGCGCCCCGCCATCTGGCCGACAGCGTCGGCGGCAGGCTCGACGGCGTCTTCACCCTGCGCGATTTCGAGGATGCCGACAGGCTGGCCGAGGCGATGCGGCCCGGACGGCGCGCCCTGATCATCGGTGGCGGCTATATCGGGCTCGAAGCGGCAGCCGTTGCGCGCACGCTCGGGCTCGAGGTCACGCTGATCGAAATGGCCGACCGTATCGTCCAGCGCGTGGCGGCCGCAGCCACCTCGGACATCCTGCGGTCCCTGCACGTGTCGCGCGGCGTCGACCTCAGGGAGGGCACCGGCCTGACCCATCTCACGGACCAAAGCGGACACGTGACGGGCGCACACCTCTCGGACGGAACAACGATCCCGGCCGATCTCGTCATCGTCGGCATCGGCGTGACCGCCAACGACCGCCTTGCCCACGAGGCCGGCATCGAGACGGCAAACGGGATCATCGTCGATCTCCACGGCCGCTCCAGCGACCCCTCGGTCTTCGCGATGGGGGATTGCGCCGTGCTGCCGTTCGCCGACATGCTGATCCGTCTGGAATCGGTGCAGAACGCGGTTGACCAGGCCGAAGCCGTCGCCGCGACGATCGCCGGCATGCCGACGCCCTATCATCCGAAGCCATGGTTCTGGTCGGATCAATACGACGTCAAGCTGCAGATCGCCGGTTTCGGCCTCGGGCACGATGAAACGGTCACCCGCGCCGGACAGAGGGAAGGCAGCGCCTCCGTCTGGTATTTTCGCCAGGGCAGGCTGGTCGCGGTCGACGCGATCAACGATGCCAAGGCCTATGTCGTGGGGAAGAAACTGATCGAGACGGGAACGACGCCGGACAAGTCCGCCATCGAAGATCCCGCCACCGACCTAAAGGCGCTTCTCGCCTCGTGATCCGGGCTATTCGCCGAGATCAAGCTTGCCCCGAAGCGCGTCGATCCGCTTGGACGCCTCCGCCTTGGTGATATCCTCGGCAAACTGGTCCGGCGCATGCGCCTGTTCGGAAAGCGTCTGAAGATAGGACCGCTGCGCCCCCGTCATCGGCTCATCGCCGCTGACCCAATCGTCCGGGTTCTTTTCGGTGTTGGAAGACGTGTCGTTGGCAATCGCTTTGTCGGACATAGAAGGCTCCTGTGGTGTCTATGTTCGCTAAACGTTCACGCACGGAGGAGGTTCCGTTGTTCGGTGAAGGGTGCTCGGAATTCTGCATGTCGCTGGCCCTGAGCAATGTCGGCCTGCGTCAGTCAATGCCGAGTTGCGATCCCGTTCAGCAGGCGCTGCAGGCCGTTTCGGAAACACGGTCCCCGTCGTCATCGAGAAGAAGCCGGACCCGGTCGAGCGTCGGGTAGGATAGATCAGACACGACGGTATGATCCGGAGCCGTGCCTTTTTCTTTCATGAGGTTGACGCTCGCGCGGGTCGGGGTTGCCCCGATCGTGACGTTCCACATCGACCTTATGGCGGTCCTCACGTCGCTGTCGTGCACGCATGACAGCTCAACCCAGGTGGTCGGCAAGCCGCCGCATTGTGACATGGCGCACCCGACACCGCATGGTGAGAGCACCGCGGTCAATCCCCAACCCACGAAAAAGGGCGGCCCTTGCGGACCGCCCCCATTCCGTCAATCCGGATCGGATTGATTACATCATGCCGCCCATGCCGCCCATGTCGGGCATGCCGCCGCCCATCGGAGCGTCCTTCTTCGGCAGCTCGGCGATCATGGCTTCGGTGGTGATCAGGAGCGAGGCGACCGAAGCTGCGTTCTGCAGCGCGGTGCGCACGACCTTGACCGGGTCGACGATGCCCATGGCGATCATGTCGCCATATTCCGACGTCTGGGCGTTGTAGCCGTAGTTGTCGTCGTTCTTTTCGAGGATCTTGCCGACCACGATCGAAGCTTCGTCACCGGCATTGTCGGCGATCTGGCGAACGAGCGACTGAAGGGCGCGACGAACGATGGCAACGCCGGCCTGCTGGTCCGGGTTTTCGCCCGTGACGTTGAGAACGGCCGAGCAACGCAGCAGGGCGACGCCGCCGCCGGGGACGATGCCTTCCTGAACGGCTGCACGCGTTGCGTTCAGCGCGTCATCGATGCGGTCCTTGCGTTCCTTGACTTCGATTTCCGTCGAGCCGCCGACGCGGATGACGGCAACGCCACCAGCGAGCTTGGCCAGGCGTTCCTGCAGCTTTTCGCGGTCGTAGTCCGAAGAGGTTTCTTCGATCTGCGCCTTGATCTGGGCCACGCGGCCTTCGATCTCGTTCTTGGCGCCGGCGCCGTCGACGATGGTCGTGTTTTCCTTGGAGATCGAGATCTTCTTGGAACGGCCGAGCATTTCGAGCGTGACGTTTTCGAGCTTGATGCCGAGGTCTTCGGAGATCACCGTGCCGCCCGTCAGGATGGCGATGTC
This sequence comes from Rhizobium sp. Leaf341, assembly GCF_001424325.1. Classification (NCBI taxonomy): domain Bacteria; kingdom Pseudomonadati; phylum Pseudomonadota; class Alphaproteobacteria; order Hyphomicrobiales; family Rhizobiaceae; genus Rhizobium; species Rhizobium sp. Leaf341. The sequence goes on along the minus strand of NZ_LMPE01000003.1, from coordinate 264,115 downwards.
TTCCAGCATGGCCTTGCGGCGGTCGCCGAAGCCCGGAGCCTTGACGGCAGCGATCTTGAGGCCGCCACGCAGCTTGTTGACGACGAGCGTTGCAAGAGCTTCGCCTTCGACGTCTTCAGCGATGATGAGGAGCGGCTTGCCGGTCTGAACGACGGCTTCGAGAACCGGAAGCATTGCCTGCAGGTTCGACAGCTTCTTCTCGTGAAGGAGAATGTAAGCGTCGTCGAGGTCTGCGACCATCTTTTCCGGGTTGGTCACGAAGTAGGGGCTGAGGTAGCCGCGGTCGAACTGCATGCCTTCGACGACTTCGAGTTCGGTTTCGGCGGTCTTGGCTTCTTCGACGGTGATGACACCCTCGTTGCCGACCTTCTGCATGGCTTCAGCGATATCAGCGCCGACCTGCTTGTCGCCGTTTGCCGAGATCGTGCCGACCTGGGCGACTTCTTCCGATGTGGAGATCGGCTTTGCCTTGGCCTGCAGGTCCTTGACGACGGCCGTGACGGCGAGGTCGATACCGCGCTTCAGGTCCATCGGGTTCATGCCGGCGGCAACGGCCTTGTTGCCTTCGCGAACGATCGCCTGGGCCAGAACGGTTGCCGTCGTGGTGCCGTCGCCGGCGATGTCGTTGGTCTTGGAAGCAACTTCCCGGACCATCTGCGCGCCCATGTTCTCGAACTTGTCTTCCAGTTCGATTTCCTTGGCGACGGAAACGCCGTCCTTGGTGATGCGCGGTGCGCCGAAGGACTTGTCGATGACGACGTTGCGGCCCTTGGGGCCCAGCGTGACCTTGACGGCATCAGCGAGGACATCGACGCCGCGCAGCATCTTTTCGCGCGCGGTGCGGCCGAATTTTACTTCTTTAGCTGCCATTTTGAAAACTCCCGGGCATAAGCCCAAATTTTAAGTTCGTCGGATTGTACGAAGAAACTGCCGGAGGCAGAGCCGAAATCAGGCGATAACGCCCATGATGTCGGATTCCTTCATGATCAGCAGGTCTTCGCCGTTGAGCTTGACTTCGGTGCCCGACCACTTGCCGAACAGGATGCGGTCGCCGGCCTTGACGTCCAGGGGGACGACCTTGCCGCTGTCGTCACGCGCGCCGGAGCCGACGGCGACGATTTCGCCTTCCTGCGGCTTTTCCTTGGCGGTGTCGGGAATGATGATGCCGCCCTTGGTCTTGGCTTCGGACTCAACGCGACGGACGACGACGCGATCGTGCAGGGGGCGGAATGTAGTGCTTGTCATTGTCTTTTCCCTCGATCAAATGACGCTGGGATCTCTTGGGATCCATCGATCTGTTAGCACTCCTGTAGGTCGAGTGCTAGCACTGCTGAGATAAGAGCGCTGCGGACGGGAGTCAAGATCGGCGTGGGTTTTTCTGTCGCCGCCCTGTCACGCGGGCGTCGTAAGGAGCGGGATCCGCAAGCGGCGCCGGCCCTTCGCACGGCGCAGACGACACGCGGAACGATCGGCCGGCCGGCGTGGCCACGGGAAGAGTATGAACGAGCAACACGGCACGAATGCGACAGCCGCCCAAGGGAGCCTGGCGGACGATGATCCTCATGATGGGCGCATGGCCGCCCGGCCGACGTTTGCGGAGGCAGCGCAGGTCTGGGCGCGCATCGGGTTCTTGAGCTTCGGCGGCCCCGCAGGCCAGATCGCGCTGATGCACCGCGAGGTCGTGGAGACCCGGCGCTGGGTGGCGGAGGATCGGTTCCTGCATGCGCTGAACTACTGCATGCTGCTGCCGGGGCCGGAGGCACAGCAGCTCGCCGTCTATATCGGCTGGCTGCTGCACGGCACGCGCGGCGGGCTGGTGGCCGGCATCCTCTTCGTGCTGCCGGGCCTCTGCATCTTGCTCGGCCTGTCGACGCTCTATGCGCTCTATCACCAGACAGGCACGCTGTCGGCCGCCTTCTTTGGCTTGAAGGCTGCGGTTCTCGCCATCGTGGTGGAGGCGCTGCTGCGCCTTGCGCGACGGGCGCTGACGACGACCACGGCGCGAACGATCGCCGCCGTCGCCTTCGCGTCCCTGTTCTTCTTCTCCGTTCCGTTCCCGCTGGTCATCCTGGCCGCCGGCCTGTTCGGGCTGCTGCGCGCCGACCGCCTGAGTGTCGTCCCGCCCGCGCCGGACACCGCGGCGCCCGCGCGGACATGGTCGCAGACGCTCATGCTTGTCGCCGTCTGGGCCTGTCTCTGGGTGGCGCCGCTTGGCCTCATCGTCCTTCTCTGGGGCGGCGGGACGGTTTTCTCCGCCCTTCATGTCTTCTTCTCCAAGATGGCCGTGGTCACCTTTGGCGGGGCCTATGCGGTGCTGTCCTATGTCGCCCAGCAGGCGGTGGAAACGCATCACTGGCTGCGCCCGGGCGAAATGCTGGACGGCCTGGCGCTCGCGGAGACCACGCCGGGGCCGCTCGTGCTGGTCTTGACCTTCGTCGCCTACATGGCCGCGTTCCGCGTGCCGCCGGCCGGGCTCGATCCCGTCCTCTCCGGTCTCATCGGCGGGCTGGTGGCCACCTGGGTCACCTTCGTGCCCTGCTTCGCCCTGATCTTTCTCGGAGCACCCTCCGTCGAGCGGCTGCGCGGAAACCGGATGGCGGTTGCCGCGATGGCAGCGATCTCGGCAGCCGTCGTCGGCGTCATCCTCAATCTCGCCGTCTGGTTCTCCCTGCACGTGCTGTTCGAGCGCGTGCAGCAGATCCGCGTCGGTCCCCTGGTCGTGGCGGTGCCCGACCTTGCCTTTTTCAACCCCTGGGCCGCGCTTCTCGCGCTTCTGGCGGGCGGCCTCCTGTTCGTGATCCGCCTCGGCGTGGTCGGCACGCTAACGGTCTGCGCTGCCGGCGGCCTTCTTCTCTCGCTGTTGTGAAGCCCCCGAACGGCGCAATTCCGCAGGAATGCGGCGGATAAGCAGGGCGAATGCCGCGTTTAGGCTTGTCTTTTGGCGACGTCCTTGCGATGTCAGCCGACAGAAGTCTCAATGGGAAGCCTGCATGGCCGTTCGCATCAACAGCTTTCGCGACATCGCAAACCGTTATGACGTGGTGCTTTGCGACGTCTGGGGCGTGCTCCACAATGGCGTCGCGGCCTTTCGCTCGGCCTGCGAAGCCCTGACGGACGCGCGTAATCGCGGCCTGACCGTGGTGCTCGTCACCAATTCGCCGCGCCCGCATCCCGGCGTCATCGTCCAGATCCGCGGCCTCGGCGTACCCGACACCGCCTATGACAGGATCGTCACCTCCGGCGACGTCACGCGGGCGCTGATCGCGGCAGGCCCGAAGAAGGTCTACTTCATCGGCTCCGACCGCGACTTTCCGCTGCTGGCCGGTCTCGGCGTCGATATCGTCTCGTCCGAGGATGCCGAGATCATCGTCTGTGCCGGATTTTTCGACGATGAAACAGAGACGCCGGACGATTACCGGGCGACGCTCTCGACGCTCGTCAAGCGCAACCTGCCCTTCATCTGCGCCAATCCGGATCTCGTGGTCGAGCGCGGCGATCGGCTGGTGCCCTGCGCCGGCGCCATCGCCAAGCTCTATGAGGAACTGGGCGGCGAGGCGCGCATCGCCGGCAAGCCGCACAAGCCGATCTATCGCGCGGCGCTCACCGAAGCGCGTAGCGTGCGCGGTGCGCTGGACGGCGCCCGCGTGGTCGCCATCGGCGATGGCATGCCGACCGATGTTCGCGGCGCGCAGGACAGCGGGATCGATGTGCTCTACATCGGCGCCGGCATCCACGGGGCTGAATACATGACCGGCGAGAAGACCGACGAGGCCAAGCTGGCCGCGTTTCTGAAGAAGGAGGGCGCGACGCCGAAGTGGTGGATGCCGCGGCTCGCCTGACATGACAGTCTTTCACCGCAACGAGACCAGGACTCCCCTGCCGGCCCATCTCCATGCCGGCGTCATCGCCATCGGCAACTTCGATGGCGTGCATCGCGGACATCAGTCTGTGCTCGATCGCGCGCTGGCCGAGGCCGAGGCCCTGGGTGTCCCCGCGCTCGTTCTCACCTTCGAGCCCCATCCCCGCGCCGTGTTCCGGCCCGACGAGCCCGTCTTCCGCCTCACGCCGGCGCCGCTTAAGGCGCGCATCCTCGAGGGCATGGGCTTTGCCGCCGTCATCGAATATCCGTTCGATCGCGGGTTTTCGCAGATGTCGGCCCATGATTTCATCCGCGACGTGCTGATGGACTGGCTGAAGGCCGGGCATGTCGTCACCGGGTTCGACTTTCATTTCGGCAGGGGGCGCGAAGGCGGTCCCGCCTTCCTGATGAAGGCCGGCGCCGACAACGGCTTCGGCGTCACGCTGGTCGACGCCTTCCGCGACGAGAACGCCGACGTCATCTCGTCGAGCCGCGTGCGCAGCCTTCTTGTCGATGGCAACGTCGCGCAGGCAGCAGGCCTGCTCGGCTACCACTACACGGTCGAGGCGGAGGTCATCGGCGGCAAGCGCCTCGGCCGCACGCTCGGCTATCCCACGGCCAACATGCGTCTTGATCCCGGCGTCTGCCTGAAGAACGGCATCTATGCCGTCCGCTTCCGCCGCGCCGACGGTTCGCTGCACGATGCGGTCGCAAGCTTTGGCCGGCGGCCGACGGTCACCAGCGACGGCGAAGCCCTGCTCGAGACCTTCCTGTTCGACTTTTCGGGCGATCTCTACGGCGAAATCGCCTCGGTCTCCTTCTTCGGCCATCTGCGCGACGAATTGAAGTTCGACGGCCTCGACCCGCTGATCGTCCAGATGAAGAAGGACGACGCCGAAGCCCGCGCCCTTCTCGCCGGCGTCACGCCGCTCGGGCCGATCGATCTGGGGCTGTGTTTCTGATCCAGCCTTGGCGGCTGTGAGAAGGACATCGCGCGACGTCACCGTTCCAAGCATCAGGACCGCGGCGCCGTTTCTTCCGGCATCCCTGACAGGGCGCGCCTCATCAGGCGGACGCCGCGTGCGTGCGCCCCCTTCCATTCCGCCGCGAAAACCCTTAGACAACCGCCATCATGACACATCTGCGGCCAGCGCCTTCCCTGCGAATTACCGGCCCGGCCTTTCGCGCGCGCTAAGCGGCCGGAAGGTCCGGGTTCCAGCATTTGCGCCGCCGACGGGCTGAAAAGCTCCGCGCGTCTGTTTCCTGCCCCGACATCGCGCTTCGACAGCGCCAGAGAATGATTGCCGATATGACCGACACCGTTCAGCCCTCCAAGACGAACGAAGCGTTCGACTACTCCAAGACCCTCTATCTGCCCGAAACCGAATTTCCCATGCGCGCCGGCCTGCCGCAGAAGGAGCCGGAGATGGTCGCCCGCTGGCAGCAGATGGACCTCTACAAGCAGCTGCGCGCCTCCGCTGCCGGCCGCGAGAAGTTCGTGCTGCATGACGGTCCGCCCTATGCCAACGGCAACATCCATATCGGCCATGCGCTGAACAAGATCCTGAAGGACGTCATCACCCGCTCGTTCCAGATGCGCGGCTTCGACAGCAACTATGTGCCCGGATGGGATTGCCACGGCCTGCCGATCGAGTGGAAGATCGAGGAGGAGAACTATCGCGCCAAGGGCAAGGGCAAGCCCGATCTCTCCGAACCCGCCGCCATGATCGAGTTTCGCCGCGAATGCCGCGCCTATGCCGAAAAGTGGATCAAGGTTCAGGCGGACGAGTTCAAGCGTCTCGGCATCACCGGCGATTTCGACAATCCGTACCTTACGATGAATTTTCATGCCGAAGCCCGCATCGCCGGCGAGCTCCTGAAGATCGCGAAGTCCGGCCAGCTCTATCGCGGCTCCAAGCCGATCATGTGGTCGGTGGTGGAGCGCACGGCGCTCGCCGAGGCCGAGGTGGAATATCACGACGTCGACAGCGACATGATCTGGGTGAAGTTCCCGGTGCGGACGGGTTCCGGGACGGTGCAGGACGCCTTCGTCGTCATCTGGACCACGACGCCCTGGACGATCCCCGGCAACCGCGCCATCGCCTTCTCGAACCGTGTCGCCTATGGGCTTTACGAGGTCACCGAAGCTGTCAACGACTTCGGACCCCGTCCGGGCGAGAAGCTGATCTTCGCCGACAAGCTGGCGCCTGAGTCGTTTGCCAAGGCCAAGCTCCAGGCGACGCGTCTGGGCGACGTTGGTGCCGACGAACTTGCCGCCATCACCTGCGCCCATCCGCTGGCCGAGCTCGGCTATACCTTCGATGTCCCTCTCATCGCCGGCGACCACGTCACCGACGAGGCGGGCACCGGCTTTGTCCATACCGCCCCCAGCCACGGGCGCGAGGACTTCGACGTGTGGATGGACAATGTCCGCGACCTGCAGGCGCGCGGGATCGACACGGCCATCCCGTTCCCCGTGGACGATGCCGGCTATTACACCAAGGATGCGCCGGGCTTCGGCCCCGAGGCCGAAGGCGGCGCCGCGCGCGTCATGGACGACAACGGCAAGAAGGGCGATGCCAACGAGCGGGTCATCAAGGCGCTGATCGCCACCGGCACGCTCTTTGCCCGCGGCCGGCTCAAGCATTCCTATCCGCATTCCTGGCGCTCCAAGAAGCCGGTCATCTTCCGCAACACGCCGCAATGGTTCGTCTACATGGACAAGGACCTGGCCGACGGCACGACGCTGCGCAACCGCGCCCTGAGCGCGATCGACGATACGCGCTTCGTGCCGGCAGGCGGCCAGAATCGCCTCCGCGCCATGATCGAGGGCCGTCCGGACTGGGTGCTCTCCCGCCAGCGCGCCTGGGGCGTGCCCATCTGCGTCTTCGCCCGCGAGGACGGCACGGTGCTTTCCGACGATGCCGTCGATGCCCGCATCCTCGAAGCCTTCGAGGCCGAAGGCGCGGATGCCTGGTTTGCGCCGGGCGCCAAGGAACGCTTCCTCGGCAATGATCATGACCCGGCCCAGTGGACGCAGGTCACGGATATCCTCGACGTCTGGTTCGACAGTGGCTCCACCCACGTCTTCACGCTGGAGGATCGCCCGGATCTCAAATGGCCGGCCGACGTGTATCTCGAAGGCTCTGACCAGCACCGCGGCTGGTTCCACTCCTCGCTGCTCGAAAGCGCTGCGACGCGCGGCCGCGCGCCGTACGACACGGTCGTCACCCACGGCTTCATCATGGATGAGAAGGGGGAGAAGATGTCGAAGTCGAAGGGCAACGTCACCGCGCCCCAGGAAGTGATGAAGGATGCAGGCGCCGATATCCTGCGCCTCTGGGTCATGACGTCGGATTATGCCGACGACCTGCGCGTCGGCAAGGCGATCATCCAGACCAACATCGATGCCTATCGCAAGCTGCGCAACACCATCCGCTGGATGCTCGGCACGCTGGCGCACGACACGGGCGAAGACGTCGCGCTCGCCGACATGCCGTCGCTGGAACGGCTGATGCTGCACCGGCTGGCGGAACTCGACGACGTCGTGCGCAGCGGCTACGACGCGTTCGACTTCAAGCGGGTGACACGCGCGTTGATCGACTTTTCCAACGTCGAGCTGTCGGCCTTCTATTTCGACATCCGCAAGGACGCGCTCTATTGCGACGCGCCGTCGAGCCTGCGCCGCCGCGCCAGCCTCTGCGTGATCCGCCGCATCTTCGAGTGCCTCGTCACCTGGCTTGCCCCCATGCTGCCGTTTACGACCGAAGAGGCCTGGCTGTCGCTGAAGCCCGATGCCGTCTCGATCCACCTGGAGCAGTTCCCCGAGCTGCCGGCCGAATGGCGCGACGAAGCCATTGCCGAGAAGTGGCGTCTGATCCGCGACATCCGCCGCGTCGTCACCGGCGCGCTCGAGGTCGAGCGCCGGGAAAAGCGCATCGGCGCCTCGCTCGAGGCCGCCCCCGTCGTTTACATCGCCGATGCCGCAACGGCGGAAGCGCTGAGCGACGAGGATTTCGCCGAGATCTGCATCACCTCGGCGATCGAGATCGTCGTCGGCAAGGCGCCGGAGCAGGCCTTCCGTCTGGAAGGCGAAAACCGGATCGCCGTCGAGCCGCGCCTCGCCGAGGGCCGCAAGTGTGCCCGCTCGTGGAAGGTGACGACCGATGTCGGTTCCGACCCGGATTACCCCGACGTCACGGCGCGCGATGCGGCGGCCCTGCGGGAGCTGGGCGTTTCGGTCTGAGGGCCGTGACGTCATGACGACCGGGTGAATTGCGCTCAAGCGGTTCATCCGGTAGAACCCTGCCTGAAAATGGGCGGATTCATCCGTCATGGGGCAGGAATTGGCGGGCAGATCGGCCAAAGCGCCTCCGGGGGGTCCGGAAGCGCGCAGGAGCCGCGGGGCAGGCCGCACGCGCTGGAAGGGTTTGAATGACAATGTCGCGACAGTATGGTGCGAGCGCCGGCGTGCTCTCGATCATGGCCGCAAGCCTTGTGCTCACCGGTTGCATCGGCGGCCCGACCTACGGGACGGACAAGACGGCTGGCGAGCACCTGATGGATGACCTCGGCAGCGCAGTCAGCATGGGCAGCGACAAGGCCGCCAGCGTCAAGTATCAGCCGCGCCCCGGCCTCGTCCTGCCGCCGTCCGGCGAGCGGACCGCGCTCGTCCAGCCCCAGGCGTCGCTGGCCAACAAGGACAATCCGGCCTGGGTGGAAAGCCCCGAGGAAACACGCCAGCGCCTGCGCGAGGAGGCCGACGAGAATTCCGATCGGCCGGGTTACGTCTCGCCGCTCGCCAAGGCGTCCGCCAATGGCCGCAAGCTTACCGCCCAGGAACAGCAGGACGCCTATCGCGAGGCCCGCAAGGTGCAGATGGGCGCCTATTCCGACAAGCGTCGTTTCCTCAGCGATCCCCCGCTCGATTATCGTCGCGCACCCGAGGCGTCGCTGACCGACCTTGGCGAGGAGGAAAGTGTCAAGGAGCGTCGTCGCAAGAAGGAAGCCCAGGTGCAAGGCAGCGGCAAGAAATGGTGGCAGATTTTCTGAGCCGGCCATGAGCGTCACGATCCGCGAGGCGACCGTCGAGGACGCCGCCATCATCCTGCGCTTCGTGCGCGAACTGGCGGCCTACGAAAAACTGGAACATGAGGTGGAAGCGACGGCGGACAGCACTGCGCAGGCGCTGTTCGGCCCGGACAGCGTTTCCCGCGCCGTCATCTGCGAGCGGAACGGTGCCCCCATCGGTTTTGCCGTCTGGTTCTTGAGCTACTCCACCTGGCAGGCCCGCAACGGGCTCTACCTCGAAGATCTCTACGTCACGCCGGAGGCCCGCGGCACCGGCGCCGGCCGCAGCCTGTTGCGGCACCTGGCACGCATTGCCGTTGAAAAGAACTGCGGCCGCTTCGAATGGAGCGTGCTCGACTGGAACGAACCGGCCATCCGCGCCTATCGCGCCATCGGGGCCGAGCCGATGGACGGCTGGACCCGCTACCGTCTGGCGGGCGATGCCCTGCAGGCATTCGCCGCCGGCTGAAGCCTACCGCCGCGCCGTGAAGAAGGCGCGCAGCAGGGCCGCCGCCTCCGTCTCGCCCAGGCCCGAATAGACGTCGGGCGCATGATGGCAGGTCGGTTGCGCATAGAAGCGCCCGCCATGCTCCACGCCGCCGCCCTTCGGGTCCGGCGCGCCGTAATAGAGCCGGCGAATGCGGGCGAAGGAGATCGCGGCGGCGCACATGGCACAGGGTTCGAGCGTCACATAGAGGTCCGCACCGGTCAGGCGTTCCGCGTCGACGGACCGGCAGGCCGCGCGGATCGCTTCGATCTCCGCATGGGCGGTCACGTCGCGGCGCTCCCGCGTCCGGTTGCCGCCGGCCCCGATCACGGTGCCGTTCAGCACGACCACCGCGCCGATCGGCACCTCGCCGCGGGCCTCTGCCGCCCGCGCCTCTGCCAGCGCCAGATCCATGAAGCCCGGTGATGCGGCCATTCGCGTCATTATTTCTCTTAACCCATCGGCTCCGACCTGATAGGAGAGCCTGAAAAGGCAGGCAACACAAATGACATCCAATGACAAGCCCCAGCGGCCGCGCGGCAAGCCCGCAAGCGGCGGCAAGACGACCGACCGGGCGCCGCGCGGAGCGGCAGCCGACGGCAAGCCGAAATTCGGCAAGAAGCCGTTCGACCAGAAGGCCGGCGATAAGAAGCCTTTCGACAAGGGTGGCAAGCCTGCGTTTGGCAAGCCTGCTTTCGGCAAGACCGGCGGTCCCCAGCGCGGCAAGCCTGCCTTCGCCAAGCGCGATGCCGCGGCGACGGACGAGACCCGCACCGCAGGCCGCCCGTCGTCCGAGGGTTTCCGCGGCGCCGAGGCCCGCTCCGAAAGGCCCCGTTCCGACAAACCCCGTTCGGACAAGTCTTGGTCCGATAAGCCCCGTTCCGATAAGCCCCGTTCCGATAAGCCGTGGGGTGAACAGCCGCGAAACGACAAACCGCGCGCCGACAAACCGCGTACCGATAGGCCCAGCTTCGACAAGGCCCGCGGGGAAAAGCCGAATTTCGAAAAGCCGAAATTCGACAAACCTAAGTTCGACAAGCCGCGCGGTGACCGCACGGCCGATCGGGCCGGTGATGATCGTCCGGCCCGCGCACGCGCCGTCGCCGCGACCGCCGTGTCCGACGAGGCTCCGCAGCGCATCTCCAAGATCCTCGCGCGCGCCGGCATCGCCTCGCGCCGCGATATCGAGCGGATGATCATGGAAGGCCGGGTCAGCGTCAACGGAACCAAGCTGGAAACGCCGGTTGTCAACGTCACGCTGTCCGACAAGATCGAGGTCGACGGCCAGCCGATCCGTGGCATCGAGCGCACGCGCCTCTGGCTCTACCACAAGCCGACCGGCCTGGTGACCACGAATTCGGATCCGGAAGGTCGGCCGACGGTGTTCGACCGCTTGCCGGAAGAGCTGCCCCGCGTGCTCTCCATCGGCCGTCTGGATATCAACACCGAGGGTCTGCTTCTGCTGACCAATGACGGCGGTCTCGCCCGCGTGCTGGAATTGCCGGCCACCGGCTGGCTGCGGCGCTACCGTGTCCGCGCGCATGGCAAGATCGAACAGGCCGATCTCGACAAGTTGAAGGACGGCATTGCCGTCGACGGCGTGCTCTACGGTGCGATCGATGCGACGCTCGACAAGGTTCAGGGCGCCAATGTCTGGATCACCATGGGTCTGCGCGAAGGCAAGAACCGCGAGATCAAGAACGTGCTCGGCGCGCTCGGCCTCGACGTCAACCGCCTGATCCGCATCTCGTACGGTCCGTTCCAGCTCGGCGAACTGCCGGAGGGCGCGGCCCAGGAGATTCGGGGCCGCACGCTGCGCGACCAGCTCGGCCCGCGCCTCATCGAGGATGCCAAGGCCAATTTCGACGCGCCGCTGTTCAACAATCCGGATGCTGACGACGAGGGGCCGCTGGTTGCGACCGACCGGAGCGGCGATCGGGATCACGACCGGTCCGGCGACCGGGGGCAGGGCGGCTACGAGAAGCCGGCCTTCCGCGAAAAGGCTGCAGACCGCAATGAGCGCCTGCGCGGACGCCTTGACACGCGTCCGGCCGACACCAACAAGCGTGGCGGCCGCGACAGCGCGCCTGCGGCGCGGGGTGACGATCGTCCGAAGCGCGAGCAGGTCGGCCGTCCCCGCAAGGCCAATGTCTGGATGGCGCCCGGCGCCCGTCCCATCGCCGAAAAGAAGGCCGGCTCCGAGGCTGCTCAGGCCGAAAAGCCGGTGCGTCGCGAGCGTCCGGAAGGCGCGCCCAAGGTCAAGCGCTACGGCCGGACCAAGGATGGCCAGGCGATCGCCGGCAAGCATCGCTTCGACCCCGACCGCAAGGGCGCGGGGTCCGGTTTTGCCCGGCCCGACACGGGTCCGCGCGTCATCGTCGAGCGCGACAAGGACGATCGCGACTGGATTAAGGCCAGCGAGCCTCCGGTCCGCGAGGAACGCGGCGGCTTCAAGTCGCGCGACGGCGGCGATCGCGGTGATCGCGCCCCGCGTGACGGCAAGAGCTTCGGCGACCGCAAGCCGCGCGGCGACCGCCCCGATGGCGAGCGCTCCTTCGGCGCCAAGAAGAGCTTTGGCGACAAGAAGAGCTTCGGCGATCGTCCAGCCGGAAAATCCTTCGGCAAGCCCTCCTTCGGTGGCAAGCCGTCCTTTGGTGGCAAACCTGGCGGCAACAAGCCGCGCGGCGGGAAGTAGCCGCCGGTGCGCATCGTGGGTGGCGCGTTTCGCGGCCGGGCTCTGGCGAGCCCGGCAACGGCGGAGATCCGGCCGACATCAGACCGGACGCGGGAAAGCCTGTTCAACATTCTCAGCCATGCCTATCCGGAAAAGCTCGCGGAGACCCGTATCCTCGATCTCTTTGCCGGGACGGGCGCGGTCGGGCTCGAAGCCCTGTCGCGCGGCTGCCGGCAGGCGCTGTTCGTCGAAAACAGCGCGGAGGGCAGGGGCTTGCTGCGCACCAATATCGAGACGCTCGGCCTGACGGGTCGCGCCAAGATCTATCGACGCGACGCGACCGACCTCGGCACCGTGGGCACGGTCGAACCGTTCCAGCTGGTCTTTGCCGATCCGCCCTATGGCAAGGGGCTCGGCGAGCGGGCAATGGCCGCGGCCGCGGCTGGCGGCTGGATCCTGCCTGATGCCCTTGTCATCCTCGAGGAGCGCGCCGACGTGACGCCGATGCCCGGTCCCGATTTCGAGCCGCTCGATATCCGGCAGTTCGGCGATACCCGCATGCATTTCTACCGCTACCGCATGCGCGGCTAACCCGGCCATGTCGGCGACGCCACCCGTTTCGCCCGGATCGCGCGGTCCTACGGTCGCTCTCGCGCTCGGCGGCGGTGGTGCACGGGGCCTGGCCCATATCCCTGTCATCGAGGCGCTGGACGAACTCGGAATCCGCCCGTGCGTCATCGCCGGCACCTCCATCGGCGCGATCATGGGCGCCGGCATGGCGGCGGGCATGCGCGGACACGAGATCCGTGAGTTTGCGCTGTCCACGGTCGGCCGGCGCACGGAGATCGCCAACCGCCTCTGGCGCCTGCGGCCCTCGACCCTGCAGGCGATCGGCGGCAGCTTGCGCTTCGGCCCGTTCAATCTCGAACGCGTGCTGTCCGCCTTCCTGCCGGAGGCCATTCCAGAGAGCTTCGAGGCCCTGTCCATTCCGCTCAAGGTGATTGCCACGGATTACTACGCACAGGGCGAGAGGGTGCTGGAAACGGGCGACCTGCGCACCGCCATCGCGGCGTCTGCCGCTCTTCCCGGCATGTTCCAGCCGGTTCGCCTCGGCGGACGGGTCATGATCGACGGCGGCTTCGTCAATCCGGTCCCCTTCGACCATCTCCACGGTCTGGCCGACATCGTCCTCGCCGTCGATGTCGTCGGCGGCCCGGAGGGCGACGGCACGACGCTGCCGTCGCGGATGGATGCCATGTTCGGCGCGAGCCAGCTGATGATGCAGACGATCATCGCGATGAAGATGACCGCTCGCCCGCCCGATCTTCTCGTGCGGCCGACGGTCGGTCGCATCCGCGTCATGGATTTCCTGCGCGCGCAGGAGGTGCTGGCCATGAGCGCCGGCGTCAAGGATGAGGTCAAGAGACAGCTCGACCGACTTCTCTCGGCGTGAGCCGGTCATGCGTCCGGTCGGTCGCGGCTATTTCGCCACGTGCGCCCGTTCGGCCGCGGCGATTTCCTCGTCCGGCCCGAGCGGCGCGGACGGTTCGCGCTTCGGCTTCATCAGCGGCTCGGGCTTGACCGGGCGGAAATGCAGCATGTCGCGGCCGGCCGACGGCCCCTCGACGGCCTGCACCTCGAGCCGCGCCTCGTCGCGCCGGCGAATGTCCGTGGTGATCGCGATCGCCTGCGCATCCGGCACGCCCAGGTTCTCCAGCGTACGCTGGCCGAACAGCAGGCCGGATTCAAGCGTTTCCCGCAGTTCGTAATCGACGCCGCGCGCGCGCAACTGCAGCGTATGCTGCCGGTCGTAGGAGCGCGCGAAGATGCGGGCATTGGGAAATTCCGACTGGACGAGATCGACGATCCGGTCCGTGATCTCCTTCCGGTGCGTGCAGATCGCCACGATCTTCGCCCGCTCGATGCCGGCGGCCCGCAACACGTCCAGGCGCGTGCCGTCACCGAAGTAGATCCGGAAGCCGAAGGTCGACGCCTGCTCCACGCGGGCGGCGGAATGGTCGATGATCGTGACGTCGCGTCCGCCGGCCAGCAGGATCTGTGCGGCGATCTGCCCGAAGCGGGAAAAGCCGATCATCAGAACGTCGGCGCCGGCGCCCTCAAAATCCTCCTCCATCTCGTCTTCCGCCTCTTCCTCGTCGTCCCGCACGAGAAAGCGCGACAGGGCGGAGGCGGCGGGCGTCAGCGCCATGGACAGCGTGACGATGACCACGAGCAGAGAACCGGTTGCGGCCGGAAACACGCCGGCCGCGGCGGCGGCGCTGAAAAGCACGAAGCCGAACTCGCCGCCCTGCGGCAGGAGAAGCGCGATGCGCACCGCCTCGTTGTGGGGGGAGCCGAACAGCCGGCTGACGGCGTACAGACTGACGGCCTTGATAATCACCAGCAGGGGCACCGCGATCAGCACCACGTGCCAGTTGGAAAAGATCACGTCGATCTGCAGCGACAGGCCGACCGCCATGAAAAACAGGGCCAGAAGCAGGCCGCGAAACGGCTCGATATCGGCTTCCAGCTCATGCCGGTAGCTCGATTCCGCAAGGAGCACGCCGGCGAGAAAGGCGCCCATCGCCATGGAAAGCTGCGCCATCTGCATCAGCGTCGCCGCGCCGAGCACGATCAGCAGCGCCGCGGCGATCATGATCTCGCGCGCGCCGGTGCGGGCGAGGATGCGGAACAGCGGGTTGATCAGGTAACGCCCGGCCAGCACCATCACGAGGATCGCGCCGAGCGCGACCGAAAAATCCTCGATCGGCGGCGTGGTGTCCTCCGGCGCCTGTAGCGCCAGCAGCGGGATCAGGGCCAGCAGGGGCACGATCGCGAGATCCTGCAAGAGGAGTATCGAGAAGGCCCGCTGGCCGTAGCGCGTATTCGTGTCGCCCTTCTCGTCGAGGATCTGCAGCGCGAAGGCGGTCGAGGAAAGCGCGAGACCGAAGCCGGCGATGAGACTGCCGCCGGCGTCGAGCAGGCCGAATGCAAAGATGGTCAGGGAGAGCAGTCCGCCGGTCACCAGCACCTGCGCCGAACCGAGCCCGAAGATATCCCGGCGCATGGCCCACAGCCGCGACATCTTCAGCTCCAGCCCGATCACGAACAGGAGGAAGACGACGCCGAGTTCGGCAAAGCCGAGAATGGCTTCCCCGTCGCTGATCTGGTGAAACACCGGGCCGATGATGACGCCGGCGGCGAGATAGCCGAGCACGGTCCCCAGTCCGAGCTTCTTGAAAAGGGGAGCGGCCACCACGGCGCCACCGAGCAGCAGAAGCGCCTGGGAGGTCAGGACGGGTGTTGTCGACATGTGGACGGTATCCTCAACCTTGGCCGTTTTCCGCGCGGGCGCAACGGATCAGGCCCACCTTCGATCGAAGGCTATCTGCAGGATGGCGTTCTTCCCGGCCGGCAAGACGGAAATAAGGCGCGCTTCACGGGGAGAATCGCGCCGCGCCCTTGATGCCCGGGCCAGTGCACAATAAATGGGACGCGAAGGA
Source organism: Rhizobium sp. Leaf341 (assembly GCF_001424325.1). NCBI lineage: Bacteria > Pseudomonadati > Pseudomonadota > Alphaproteobacteria > Hyphomicrobiales > Rhizobiaceae > Rhizobium > Rhizobium sp. Leaf341. Next base: position 248,522 of record NZ_LMPE01000003.1, on the reverse strand, counting down.
AAGGCCAGTTCATGCCCCAGACGATTGATTCCGCCGCACTCGAAAAGCGGGCCGCCGAGCTCGTGGACCTTGCGAGAAAGGCGGGAGCCGATCAGGCCGACGCCGTCGTGCTGCGGGGGCGTTCGCGCTCCGTGTCGGTGCGCCTGGGCAAGGTGGAGGCCACCGACAGTTCCGAAAGCGACGACTTTTCGTTGCGCGTCTTCGTCGGCCGCCGGGTCGCCAGCGTCTCCGCCAATCCGGGCTTCGACCTCAAGGTGCTGGCCGAACGGGCCGTCGCCATGGCCAAGGCCTCGCCCGAAGATCCCTATGCCACGCTTGCCGACGAGGCGCACATCGCCCGCGACGTCCCGGATCTCGACCTGTTCGACCCGAGCGAGATCTCCACGGAGGAGCTGACCGAACGCGCGCTCGCGGCAGAAGCTGCGGCCCTGGCCGTGCCGGGCGTCACCAAGACTAGTGGTGCCGGCGGTTCGACCGGCATGGGCGGCCTCGTGCTCGTCACCTCCGGCGGCTTCTCCGGCGCCTATATGGGCACCCGCTTCAGCCTGTCCGTCAGCGCCATCGCAGGCGAGGGCACGCGGATGGAGCGCGACTACGACTTTGACAGCGCCCTGTTCCTTGCCGATCTGCGCGGCGCGGCCGACATCGGCCGGCATGCCGGCGAGCGGGCTGCCGCCCGTGTCAATCCGCGTCAGGTCGAGACGCAGAAGAACGTCACGGTCGTCTTCGATCCGCGGGTGTCGCGCGGTTTTGCCGGCCACATCGCCGGCGCCATCAACGGCGCATCCGTCGCCCGCAAGACCACCTTCCTGCGCGACAAGATGGGCGAGCGCATCCTGAAGGCCGGCATCAACCTGACCGACGATCCGCTCATCCCGCGCGGCTCCGGCTCGCGCCCATTCGACGGCGAGGGCGTGACGGGGCAGAAGATGACGATGATCGAGGACGGGGTTCTGAAGAACTGGTTCCTCTCCACAGCCACGGCCCGCGAGCTCGGCCTCCAGACCAATGGTCGCGGTGCGCGCAGCGGCACGGCGGTCAATCCGTCGTCGACCAATTTCGCGTTGGAACCGGGCGACATCTCGCCCGAGGATCTCATCCGCAGCGTCGGCACCGGCTTCTACGTCACCGAACTCATCGGCCACGGCGTCAACATGTTGACGGGGGAATATTCCCGCGGCGCCTCGGGCTACTGGATCGAGAACGGCGAGATCGCGTTTCCCGTGTCCGAGGTGACGATCGCCTCGAACCTCAAGCAGATGTTCATGGCCCTGACATTGGCGAACGACATCGACCGCAGCTATTCCGTCGCTGCGCCGACGATCGCCATCGAGGGCATGACGCTGGCGGGGAAGTAACGCCACGCGCCGGTCCGGTCTCCTCCTGTCCGGCTTTGGCCCCACATTGTCGATGACGGCCGGCGCATCCCGGAAAACGCGGGGATTGCCTAGCCGCCACCATGTTTTGGCCGCACTTCGCCTGTCAGACCGCGGATGCGGTCCGGAGCGCAGGATGCCGCGCGGTACGACCATTCGGAAAGGACCACCATGAACGCCGACCATCATCCGCCGGATCAGTGGACCAGGGACCTGGAGCTGATCACAACGGCAGCGATGGCCGCCGGCGAGAAGGCCCTGACCTATTTCCGCAAGAACCCGGACGTCCGCTACAAGCATGAGGACCGCTCGCCTGTCAGCGAGGCGGACTATGCGGCCAACGACATCCTGAAGGACCGTCTGCTGTCGGGCCGGCCCAATTATGGCTGGCTGTCGGAGGAGACGGATGATGACGAGGCGCGGCTCGGCTGCGACACCGTGTTCGTGGTCGATCCGATCGACGGGACGCGGGGGTTCATCGCCGGCAAGGACGTCTGGTGCGTCAGCGTCGCCGTGGTCCACAAGGGCCGTCCGGTCGCGGGCGTCCTCTATGCGCCGGCCCTCATCGAGCTCTATCAGGCTAAGGAGGGCGTCGAGGCCCGGCGCAACGGCGTGACCATCCGCGTCGCCCAGCCGGTCGCCGGCCAGCCCCCGCGGTTCGCCATCGCCGAGGACCTGCTGCCGAAGCTCAAGGCCGGCTATGGCCATGATGTCGGGCGCGTCTCCCACGTTCCCTCGCTGGCCTACCGCATCGCGATGATCGCCGACGGCCGGATCGACGGAACCGTGGTCAAGCGCAATGCGCATGACTGGGATCTCGCCGCGGCGGATCTGATCCTGCAGCAGGCCGGCGGCGTGCTTGCGGGGTTGGACGGCCGGCCCCTCATCTACAACCGGCCAAGCGTGCGCCACGAGGTTCTATGCGCCGCCGCACGGCCGGCTCTGCCGGCGCTTCTGGACGCGGCGGCCGGCCTGCACGGGCATTGACCTTTGCGGCGGGATGCCGCACATCACCAGGCGATAGGCGCGCGACAAGACAAAGACGTCAGACGAAAAGAGGCAAAAATGACGGAAAACAAGCAGCTGCTGCACATGGTCTTCGGTGGCGAACTGAAGACGCTCACAGGCGTCGAATTTCGCGATCTCGACAAGCTCGACGTGGTCGGCATCTTCCCGAACTACGAGAGCGCGCTGTTGGCGTGGCGCGGCAAGGCCCAGGCAACGGTCGACAATGCGCATATGCGCTATTTCATCGTGCACCTGCACCGCCTGCTCGACCCAGGCCAGCTCTGATGCTTCGGGGCGGATGCGGCATGCGCATGTCCGGGCCGTCGCGTTCCGCCCGTCCGGCCCCGGCTGGCCGGCGTGGCGTCGGCGATGCGGCCCTGGCTGACGCGCCGCCCGCCGATTTTCATCTCGTGCTGTCCGCAGACGATCACGGTTTCCGGGGCTGCGCCCGATGACGCGCCTCTTCGCGCGCATGGCACTGTCGGGGTATCGCTGGGTCGGAACGGCGGTCTATCCGCTTGTCTGGTCGTATCTTGCCCTCCGCGCCGCGCGCGGCAAGGAAGACCGTGCACGCCGGCAGGAACGCTACGGCTTTCCCAGTGCGGCCCGTCCCCAGGGACCGCTCGTCTGGTTTCATGCGGCAAGCGTCGGCGAGACTGTTTCCGTCGTGCCGCTCATCAAGGAAATCCATCGCCGCGGCATCGCCGTCGTGCTGACGAGCGGCACCACCACGTCGGCCCGCGTCGTCGCCGAGCGGCTGGGCGATATCGCCATCCACCAGTATGTGCCGCTCGATTTCAAGCCGGCCGTCTCCCGCTTCCTCGACTACTGGGAGCCGGACCTCGCCATCATCGCCGAGAGCGAGATCTGGCCGATGACCATCATGGAGCTCGGCAAGCGTCACATTCCGCAGATCCTCGTCAATGGCCGCCTGTCCGACCGCAGCTTCGCGCGCTGGAAGAAGCGACCGAACCTCGCTGACGCCATCTTCGAAAATCTCGCGCTCGTGATCGCCCAGTCCGAGGCCGATGCGGAGCGGTTCAGCACGCTCGGTGCTCTGCCGGTCATGGTCTCCGGCAATCTCAAGGTCGATACCGATGCGCCGCCGGTCGACGGCGGGGTGCTGCGCCAGTATCGCCATCAGATCGAGGACCGGAAGACCTGGGCGGCGATCTCCACCTTCGAAGGGGAGGAGGCGGCGGCCGGCTCGGTGCATCTGGCGCTCAAGGAACGCAACGCGCTCCTGACGATCATCGTGCCCCGGCATCCCGAGCGCTGCGATGCGATCGAGGCGATGCTGGTCGGCAAGGGGCTGACGGTCGCGCGCCGCACCCGCAATGATCCGGTGACGCCGGAGACCGATATCCTGCTCGGCGATACCGTTGGCGAAATGGGCCTTTACCTCCGCCTCACCGATGTCGCCTTCGTCGGCCGCTCGCTCTTCGGCGAGGGCGGGCAGAACCCGATCGAGCCGGCCATGCTCGGCTGCGCCATCCTTTCGGGCGGCAATGTCCAGAATTTCCGCGAGACCTATCAGGCACTGGCCAAGAACGGCAGCGCCAAGATCGTGCGCGATCCCGAGATGCTGGCCAAGGGCGTGCACTATCTCCTGACCAATGACGAGGTCCGCCGCAAGATGATCGAGGCCGGCCAGGAGGCCGTGCACGACATGCGCGGAGCCCTGTCGGCAACCATTCGCGGGCTGGAGCCCTACATCAATCCGCTGACGGTGAAAGCCCGTCTGCTGCCGCGCGACGACGCCTGAACCATGCCGGTCTCGCGCGTCCGGATCGCAGCATGACCGAACATCCGCAGGCGCCCGCTGGCCCGTTCGAAATCACCGGAGAGACCGCCGAGATGGTCAAGGCACCGCATCCGATACAGATCGCCGGCATCCTCTTCGACAAGGATGGGACGCTGCTCGACTATGCGCGGAGCTGGGTTCCGGTCAATTACGAGATCGCCCGCATCGCCGCGCGCGACGACGCGGATCTGGCGGCGGCGCTGCTGCGCGCCACCGGCATGGATCCGGACACCGGCGTGGTGACCCCCGACAGCCTGCTGGCCGCCGGCAATACGGCCGAGATCGCCGAGGGCATGGTCGGCGCGGGCGCAGCCTGGACGCGCGCGGCGCTGACGGTCGCTCTCGACGATCTGTTTTCCCGGTCCGCAGCCTTTGCCGTGCCGGTGACCGATCTGTCCGCGCTGTTTTCGGCGCTGCGCGCGCGCGGATACAAGCTCGGCGTCGCCTCGAGCGACAACGAAGCTTCCATCCGCCGCACGGCCGAGCGTTTCGGCTTCGACGACTGTCTCGATTACGTCGCGGGCTATGACAGCGGTTACGGCGTCAAGCCGGAACCCGGCATGGTGCACGGCTTCTGCGCTGCAACCGGCCTGATCCCCGATGAGGTCGTCGTCGTCGGCGACAACAATCACGACATGCACATGGGACGCAACGCAGGCGTGGGCCTAACGGTCGCGGTGCTCACGGGCACCGGCTCGCGCCAGTCGCTGGCCTCTGCCAGCGATCATTGCCTGGCCGATATCACCGAACTGGCCGCCCTTCTCGACCGGCTCGGCTCGGCAGAGGCGGGCCAGGATGTGGCCCTGCCGGATGTGGCGTCCTGATGGTCTCCGAGGCGCCGCCCTTCTGGTGGGAAAAGTCCGGCTGGGCCGCCCGGGCGCTGAGCCCGCTCGGCTGGATCTACGGCCGCATCGCGGGCCGCCGCATGGACCGCGCGCGCCGCTGGGCCGCACCCGTGCCGGTCCTTTGCGTCGGAAACTTTACCGTGGGCGGGGCCGGCAAGACGCCGACCGCCATCGCGATCGCGCGGGCCGCGCGCGGCCGCGGTCTCAAACCCGGCTTTCTCAGCCGTGGCTATGGCGGCTCGCTCGACGTGACGACGCTGGTCGACCCCCGGCATCACCGGGCGCTGGAGGTGGGAGACGAGCCGCTGCTGCTGGCCCGCGCCGCACCCACCGTGATCTCCCGCAAGCGTGTCGAGGGGGCGCAGCGGCTGGTGGCGGAAGGGGTCGACCTCATCATCATGGATGACGGCTTTCAGAGCGCGCGCCTCGTGTTCGATTACGCCCTCCTCGTCATCGACAGCCGTCGCGGCATCGGCAACGGCCATCTCGTGCCGGCCGGTCCCGTGCGCGCGCCGCTGGCCCAGCAGCTGCGTCATGCCTCCGCCCTCCTGAAGATCGGCCGGGACGGCGCCGCCGACCCGGTGGTTCGGACCGCCGCGCGGGCCGGCAAGGGCGTGTTCGTGGCCGACATCGTGCACGAGGACGACGGATCGCTGCGCGGCCGGCGGGTGCTGGCCTTCGCCGGCATCGCCGATCCCGAGAAATTCTACCGCACGGTCCGCGCGACCGGGGCGGAGATCGTCGTTAGCCGGGATTTCCCGGACCATCATCACCTCGACGAAGACGAGATCGCCAGCCTTCTCGACGATGCCGACGCTTCCGGCCTGCTTCTGGTGACGACGGCCAAGGATCGGGTTCGTCTGGACGCAGCCCACGGCACCGGCCACCCGGGAAGCCGGGTCGGCGACCTCGCGCGCGAGGTGCGCGTCATCGACGTCGACATCGTCTTCGACGATCCCGCAGCTCCCGACAAGATGATCGACGCCGCCCTGGCTGCTGCCCGGCGTCGGCTGCTCCGCCGCAGCGGAGCCTGATTAAGTACGTCGATTCTGTCTGGTAAATGCCGTCCCGCCCGGTCAGACGGCGTCTGCACCACCGTCAGGCAAGACGAAGCTGTCGACGCCGGACGTCTGTCCGGGCAGGATCCCCGCGCGCTTGTCCGCATCGAAGGCCGCCTGCGCGTCGATATAGGGCTCCTGTCGCGCCACGCTCCAGTAGCGCAGCTCCTCAACCGGGATCTCGCGCCCGGTCACGGCACAGATGACGAAGGATCCCGGCAGGATGACGTTGAAATCGCCATCCAGATATCGGATCTTTGCAAGCCTGTTGCCGCTGCCTTCATACCGGTTCATCGTCGTGTCCCTCTTGTTCGGTCCGTAGGTCGTTCGGTCTTGGGTCGTTCGGTCCCCGGGTCATTTGGCCCCGAGTCGTTCGGTCCCTATAGCGCCAAGCCGATCGGACCCGTCCCCGTGCCGCCACCCGTGTCGCGCCGCTCTAAACCTTCGCTGCGTCTTTTTCCAGCGGTCATCCGCCAGCGGGCTGCCGGTGCCGTCAGCCGCTGCGTCCGAACAGGCGCTCGATATCGGAAAGCTTGATCTCGATATAGGTCGGACGCCCGTGATTGCACTGGCCGGAGCCGGGCGTCGCCTCCATCTGGCGCAGCAGCGCGTTCATCTCCTCGGGGCGGAGGCGGCGGCCGGAGCGCACGGAGCCGTGGCAGGCCATGGTGGCCGCGAGCGCTTCCAGCCGGCCGGCAAGGCCGTTGGCGGTGTCCCATTCCGCCAGCTCGTCGGCCAGCTGCCGGATGAGGCCCGCCGCATCGATCTCGCCCAGCATGGCCGGCGTCTCCCGCACGGCGACGGCACCCGGGCCGAAGCGCTCGATGGTCAGCCCCAGCCGCGACAGTTCCTCCGCATGCGTCATCAGCCGGTCGCAGTCGTCTTCCGCGAGATCGACGATATCGGGGATCAGCAGCGCCTGCGCCGGAAGCGCCTTTGTCGAAAGACCCTTGCGCAGGTTCTCGTAGACAAGCCGTTCATGCGCGGCATGCTGGTCGACGATGACAAGCCCGTCGCCCGTCTGCGCGACGATGTAGTTTTCGTGGAGTTGCGCCCGGGCCGCACCGAGCGGGTGATGCGCCGATGCGGTCTCCGCGCCGCCCGTCGCCAGGTCCACCGGCTCCGAGACCACCCGTGCGGACGGCGCGAATGCGGTGAACGCGGCCTGGGCCGCCTCGCCGAAGCCGCGCCCGCTTGTCTCCAGAGGCCGGTAGGGCGAGCGCTCCGCGGCCCAGGGTGCGGTGGGAGCCTGTGCGGCGGTGCCGCCCCATCCATACCCCCCGCCCGATCCTGCTTGGTGACCAGATCCACCTTGGCCAGAGACGCTGTGCCCGGAAGATCCCGGTCCGAAGCCGAAGGCCGGGCCCGTGCGGCCGGGCTCCGGACGGAACGCGTTCATGAAGCCGCGCGCCCCGAGCGTCGAGGCGCGGTCGCCTTCCGACGCCAGGGCCTGCCGGATGGCCCCGACGATCAGGCCGCGCACGAGACCGGGATCCCGGAAGCGCACGTCGGATTTCGCAGGATGCACGTTGACGTCCACCAGCGCCGGGTCGATGGAGATCGACAGGACGGCAACGGGAAAACGCCCCTGCGGAATGGTTTCGGCATAGGCGCCGCGCAGAGCTGAGAAGATCAGCTTGTCCTGGACCGGCCGCCCGTTGACGAACACGTATTGCTGCAGGGAATTGCCGCGGTTGAAGGTGGGAACGCCGGCAAATCCGGTCAGCCGCACCCCGTCGCGCTCGGCATCGATTTCGATGGCGTTGTCCCGGAAGTCGCGGCCGAGCACTTGGGCGATGCGTTCCAGCCGGTCGTCGCCGGTCGAGGCGAATTCGAGCGTCGTGCGGTCCGGGCCCGACAGCAGGAAGCGCACGCCCGGAAAGGCGATCGCCATGCGCCGCACCACCTCGGAAATCGCAGCTGCTTCAGCCCGCTCGGTCTTCATGAATTTCAGCCGGGCAGGGGTGGCGAAGAACAGGTCGCGCACCTCAACCACCGTGCCGTGATTGGCGGGCGTCGGCCGCACGGCCTGTACCGCGCCGCCGTGGACGGCGATTTCGGCGCCATGATCGCTGCCGCTCGGGCGGCTTGCAATCGTCAGCCGCGCGACGGACCCGATCGAGGGCAGCGCCTCGCCGCGAAACCCGAGCGTCCGGATGTCGAACAGGCCGCCGGCAAGCTTGGAGGTGCAGTGGCGGCGAACGGCCAGTGTAAGATCGTCCGGCCCCATGCCGCAGCCGTTGTCGACGACGCGCAGCAGCGTCTTGCCGCCGCCGGCCGTCGCGATCTCGATCCGGGTCGCACCGGCGTCGAGCGCATTCTCGATCAGTTCCTTGGCGGCGCTCGCAGGACGCTCGATGACCTCGCCGGCCGCGATCTGGTTGATGAGCGTTTCAGAAAGAAGAGCAATGGGCATGGTGCATTCTCCGTTATTCCAAGCGTCCCGCCAAGGACCGGGAGCCCGACTTGCACCGATATCGCCAGGATATCCCCCGCGCGTTCGATCGCCGGCGCCGGACTGCCCTTCGAAAGGGCCAAGCCAGGTCGGCTTTTGTCGGCAGATGCGGCGGATGCGGCGGACAGCGACGCCGCACGGTCGAGCGGGGCTTGCCGTCCTTGCGGCATGGCCCGCCTTTCCGCAGGGTTAAGGGTGCATTAAGCCGGCTGTGGCATCCTGTGCCGGACCAAGGCAGACGCGCCGTCGATCCGACGCCGGTTGCCGACGCCAAGGGACTTGCCGCACCGGCGCTGCCGGCAAACACGGCCCTGATGCCTGGACGAAAAATGTCGCAGCCATGCCCGCTTGTCGGCCATCGCTGCGCCGGTGCGATCGCGATGCTGACCGCGCGCATCCGGAACAAACGCCACGCCCGGTCAGGGTCGTGACGTCGGCATGTTCCCGAAATGCTCGTCAAGGACTGTGAGGCCGTGAATGAATGATGTCGCGTCATCTGGCGCACCTGTCCAGCACGCCATGCTGGAAGCGGTCACGGATGCGCTCGGTCTGGCGGTTTTCGTCTGTGATCGCAACGATGAACTGATCTTTGCCAGCAGGCCCATTCAGCAGTTCTATCCCATCGAGGACAGGTTTCTCGCACGCGGCACCCGGCTGCGCGATTTCCTGGGCGCGGTCTTCGATCTTGGCGTCCACTCGGGAACGACGACGGACGGCAACAGCCGCCGCATCAATCGCGACGAATGGATTTCGGAGCGCGTCTCCCTTCACTGGCGCGAACGTTACGATGCGGTCGAACGCATTGCACGGCAACGCTGGATCAGCGTGCGCAAGCGTAGGCTTGCCAATGGCCTCTGTGTGGTCTCGCTGACCGAAGTGTCCGAGGTCAAGAAGAAGGAAGAGCAGCTCGCGCTCGATCTGGAGCGGGCGGAGATGACGGAGGGCATTCTCGACGGCCTTCCCAACCCGATCTGCGTGAAAGACCGCAGCCTGAAATACATCGGTGTCAACAAGGCCTTCTGCGACCTGCACGGTATGACGGCCGACCAGATTCTCGGCCGCTCCGCCTGGGATTTCATCGAGCCGGATCTTGCCGAGAAATTCGAGAAATCCGATCGCATGGTGTTTGAAACCGGCAGCGAGTTCAGTCTGCCGGAACAGATCGTCCGGGCGAACGGCGAGGACTGCTGGGTTGTCACGCGCAAGTATCGTGTCGGCAATGCGCAGCGCGGCATTCTCGTCACCTGCATGAACGACGTGACCGATGTGGTCGTCGGTTTTGGAGACGGCGAGGTTTCCCCGGAGATGTCGCGGAGCCTGGCCGTGAAGTATTACGGCGCGTTCGAGCCGGCACAGAACTGTCATGATCCCTATCGCGCACTGGACCTGCATGTCCTTGCGCAGACGGCGCAGGCGACCCCGGTCGATCGCGTGCGTCCGGCCGAGCCCGCGAAAGCCGAAACTGTCGGTGTGTCCGGCCGCATTCTCGTGGTCACGCCCGACATCTTCCGCGAGGCCCGTCTCGTCGTGCTTCTCTCCGACCGCGGCCACGAGGTCTGCGCCCTTCGCTCGACGGCGGAGGTCATGGCCTTCCTCGACGCGATCCGTGCGGCAAAGCTCGAGCTGGACCTCGTGCTCCTCCACCCGGACTTCCAGGAGATCGAGGCCATGCTGGCATCTGGCCCGACATCTGGCGGCGCTTCCCCCTCGACGCTCGTTCTCGATCCGGCCTGGGCGGACGCGACCCTGGTCGAGGCTGTTTCGCAGGCGCTCGCGGCAGGCCCGGCGCAGTCGGCCCCCACGCTTGCGGCAGCGGCGCCGGCCGCGCTGCTGCAGTCGCCGGCCGATTGGGAGATCGTGCTGCCCGATGCCGGCCGCTCGACCTCCGACATCGACGTTCTCGTCGCCGAGGACAACGACATCAACCAGATCGTCTTCTCCCAGATCCTCGACGGTCTCGGCCTGTCCTATCGGATTGCGGCGAATGGGGAAGAGGCGGTGCGGTTCTGGCAGCAGTATCGCCCGCAGCTCGTCTTCATGGACGTGTCGATGCCGGTCATGAACGGCTTCGACGCCGCCCGCGCGATCCGGGCGCACGAAGCGCGCCTGTCCGTCCGGACGCCGATCGTCGCGGTCACGACGCAGGCTCTCGACATCGATCTCGAGCAGGCGCGGGCCGCAGGTATGGACGATCACATCGTCAAGCCGATCAGCCCGGACATGATCGAGCGCGTGCGCAATCGCTACCTGACCGACGGTGCCGACTATCGGCAGCATCGCTGATACGCCTTACACGATAGTCGCGGATATACTGCATCCGCAGGTCTCTAATCTCCGGATTTATTTGCGTCTCTGCAAGTCTCACGAGAATTAGGGATACCGGCTGTTGCAATTTTTTAACGGTCTGCCACCATGGTCCATGCGGTCAGCGTACCGACTGGAATGTTCAGGACCTCCGCGATGGATCAGGACGACAATGCTTCGCGCCGCAAGGGGCAGCCACGGATTTCGCCGCAGAACCGGCCGGGGCCTTATGCCGCCATGTCTCCGCGCGCCGGCGATGTGCCTGCGGAGTACAGCCCTGTCGTCCCCCACGATTCCGCCGATCCGCGACACCCGGTCGATCTGCATGCGCTCGCCTTCATCGACCCGCTGACGGGGCTCGGCAATGCGAACCGCCTGCGCGAAACGGTGCGGGCGATCGCGACGGAACGCGCCGCCGACCCGGCGCCCTTCACCATCGGCCTTGCCAATCTCGACGGCTTCAAGCCGCTCAACGATCTCTTCGGGCACGATGCGGGCAACGAGATCCTCTGCCAGGTCGCTCGCCGCCTGGAAGCCTGCATGCCCGACGGCTCGACGGTCATCCGCATGGGCAATGACGAATTCGCCTTCGTTCTGCCGCTGATCTTCGAGCGCAAGGGCGCCGAGCGTATCGGTTATATGCTGAAGGAGGTGCTGCAGGCCCCGTTCGATCTGGCCGAGCGCACCGTGCGTCTCTCCGCCTCGTTCGGCTTCGCGGTCTATCCCTTTGCCGGCGAGGCCTATGACGACCTGCTGAAAAGCGCCGACACCGCCCTTTACCGCTCGAAACGGCGCGGACGCGGACAGATCACGGTCTATTCCCTGGAAATCGCCCAGGAAATGCGTCGCGCCACGCAGCTGGAGCAGGCGTTGCGCAACGCCATCATTGCCGACGAGATCGACGTGCATTTCCAGCCGATCGTCAGCCTCGACACCGACATGGTGGTCGGCTTCGAAGCCTTGGCCCGCTGGTGCGACCGGGATCTCGGCTATGTCTCGCCGGCCGTCTTCGTGCCGCTGGCCGAAGAACGCGGATTCATCGACGCCCTGTCGGAGACCCTGCTGCGCAAGGCGGCGGAAGCCGCATTGCTCTGGCCGAAGGAGCTGTTCCTCTCGTTCAACCTGTCGTCCGCCCAGCTGATGGACCTGGCGACCAGCAGCACCGTGCTCGCCATCATCCATCGCGTCGGCCTCGATCCGCGTCGCCTGGAGCTCGAGATCACCGAGACGGCGATGATGAGCGACGCCGATATGGCGCAGAAGATCGTGAAGGAGCTGCGCGATGCAGGCGTGCGCATCTCGCTGGACGATTTCGGAACGGGCCAGTCCAGCCTCGGGCGCCTGCGGGATTTCACCTTCGACAAGGTCAAGATCGACCGGTCCTTCGTCTGCCGCATCGTCAGCGATCGCGCTTCCGAGCACATCATCAAGGCGATCGTCACGATGTGCGACGGCCTGGGGCTCGAGGTCGTGGCGGAAGGCATCGAGGATTTCGCCGAGGCGTTGAAGCTCAAGGCACTCGGCTGCGGCATGGGGCAGGGCTATTTCTACGGAAAACCGGCGGATGCCACGGCCACGCTGCGCTATCTGCGCGAGCGCTACCGCGATACGGAGACCAAGCGCCCCGTCGCGATCTGAACGCGGCCGTCTGCGACCGGGCAGGCCGTCGTGGCCGAAAGATCGAAATCACAAGCGATAACCACGTCACAAACGAAAGCGGCGGTGCTTTCGCACCGCCGCTTCTCGTCCGTTTTGCGCGGATCAGTTGTTCGTCGTGGCCGGCTGGCCGGCCGGAGCAGCACCACTGGCCGGAGCCATCGTGTTGTTGCCAGCGGGCGCCATGCTGTTGCCGGCCGGAGTGGTCGACGAGGTGGTCGAACCGTCAACCGGCGTTGCGGCATTCTGCTCGGCGACCTGAGCGGCCTTCGTCTTGAACTCGGGCGCAGCCTTCAGCGTGTCGGCGGTTTCCGTCGTGGTCAGCTTGATGTCGTCGGAATTCGGGACTTCGGCGACCGTGACCTTGTCGAGCGGCACGGCAACGTTCTTTTCGCCGATGCCGAGGAAGCCGCCGACGCCGATGACGGCTGCTTCGACGGAGCCGTCCTTGGAGAAGATCACATCGTTGATTTCGCCGATGCTTTCATCCGAGGAATTGTAGACCGACTGGCCGAGATAGGTGCTGGCGGCAATCTGGTCCGCGCCCTGCTCGGTGATGTAGTCGCCCGACGAGGCCTGCGTGCCCATCGGCGCGGTCTTGGTAGCCGGTGCCTGATCGGTTGCCATCGGCGCGGCCGGTGCCGGCTGTGCGGCATCCTGGGCGGAGGCGAACGGTGCGAAAGCAACGATGCCGGCAAAGAGGGCGCCGGCGGCGACGGAAGTAACGAGCTTGTTGGTCATGATGTAACCTTCCTATTCAGTTTCTTCTCGGATCGTGGCGCGGGGTTCAATCACGCCGCACCGGTGATGCTGAGAGAACGGCCCGTCCCGGAAAGTGGTTCCGAAAAAAAATGGCCTGCCGAAAGCGGAACTTTCGGCAGGCCGGGACGTCGTAATAGACGGTCTGAAGACCGCGTGCGGAGCCTTTAGCGGGTCGTCAGTGGCTTTCGCGGAAGACCTCGCTGCCGCTTCCGCCGACCAGAAAGTCGAGGTCCGCGCCCTTGTCCGCCTGCAGCACCGTGTCCTGATAGAGCTTGTAGTAACCGCGCGTCCACCGCGGCTCGGGCGCCACCCAGGCGGCCATGCGCGCGGCAAATTCCGCCTCGGGGATCATCAGGTTCAGCTCGCCCTTCAGCGTGTCGAGGCGGATCCGGTCACCGGTCTTCACGATGGCGAGCGGCCCGCCGGCATTGGCCTCGGGGCTGACATGCAGCACCACGGTGCCGAACGCCGTGCCGGACATGCGCGCGTCGGAGATGCGCACCATGTCGCGCACGCCCTTTTCCACCAGACGCCGCGGGATCGGCATGTTGCCGACCTCGGCCATGCCGGGATAGCCCTTCGGACCGCAACCCTTCAGCACGAGGATGGTGTCTTCCGTGACGTCGAGATCGGGATCGTCGATCTGCGCCTTCATGTCCTCGATCGTCTCGAACACATGGGCCGGACCCTCGTGCACGAGCAGGTGCTCGCTGGCGGCCGAGGGCTTGATCACCGCCCCGTTGGGCGACAGGTTGCCGCGCAGGATGCGGATGCCGCCGGCCTGGCGGAGCGGATTGTCGAGCGGCCGGATGACGTCGTCGTTGAAGACTTCGGCATCCTTGTAATAGTCCGAGATCGGACAGCCGTAGACGGTCGGCGCATCCGCGTGCAGCATGTCCTGGATGCGGTTCATGACGGCGGGCAGGCCTCCGGCATAGGCAAGATCCTCGATCAGGTACTTGCCCGACGGCATGCAGTTGACGATGCAGGGAACCTGCGCGCCGACGCGGTCGAAATCGTCGAGCGTCAGGTCGACGCCGGCGCGTCCGGCAATGGCGAGGAGGTGCACGACCGCATTGGTCGAGCCACCGACGGCCGCGTTCGCGACGATGCCGTTCTCGAAGTTCTTCTTGGTCAGGATCTTCGACAGGCGCAGGTCTTCATGCACCATGTCGACGATCCGCTTGCCCGTCATGTGGCTGAGCGCCATGCGCCGCGCATCGACGGCGGGCAGGGCGGCGTTCAATGGCAGCGACAGGCCCATGGCCTCCACGACCGAGGCCATGGTGGTGGCCGTGCCCATCGTCATGCAGACGCCGGGTGAGCGTGACATGCCACTTTCCGCCGCCATGAACTCCGCAAGGCTCATCTTGCCGGCGCGGACGTCTTCGGAGAATTTCCACACATCGGTGCCGGAGCCGATATCCTTGCCGCGCCACTTGCCGTTCAGCATGGGGCCCGAGGACACGACGATGGTCGGCAGGTCGACAGACGCCGCGCCCATCAGCTGGCCCGGCGTGGTCTTGTCGCAGCCGCCGAGCAACACGACGCCGTCGATGCCGTAGGCGCGGATCGCCTCCTCGACGTCCATGGCCAGAAGGTTGCGGAACAGCATGGCCGTCGGCCGCATCTGGGTTTCGCCAAGCGAGGAAACCGGGAATTCGACCGGGAAGCCGCCGGCCTCCCAGACGCCGCGCTTCACGCCCTCGGCCAGGATCCGCAGGTGGCTGTTGCAGGGCGTCAGTTCCGACCAGGTGTTGCAGATGCCGATGATCGGACGACCGTCGAAGGCATGGTCCGGAAAGCCCTGGTTCTTCATCCACGACCGGTGGATGAACCCGTCCTTGTCGGTGCCGCCATACCAGTGGCGGCTTCTCAGTTCCCGTTTCTTCTCGTCGCTCATGGAAGCCTCCCTTCGGCTCGGCGCTTCGGCCGCTGACCAATTGTCCTACTTTTTGTCGTCCCGACTGTAAATCGACGATTGCACGCGATGCCCGGCAGGGCGCCCGCCGGGCGCGATCGTCCTTCGTCGATCAGAGCACGTAGACCGGTTCGAAGCGGCCCTTGACCGCCACGTCGAGCAGGAAGGTCTTGCCGGCATCCGCATCCGCCGAGCGGGCTGCCGCATCCAGTCCCTGCCACGCCGAGGTGAAGAGCAGGCGATCGGCGCTGCGGCCGACAAAGGCCGGGCAGCTCGGCTGCGTCACCGGCACGGTGTGCCGCGCCACCCGCTTGCCGTCGGGCGAATAGACGTCGATGGCGGAGGCACCCCAGCGGGCGACCCAGATCAGGCCTTCGGCATCGCACACCGCGCCGTCGAACCCGCCTTCGGCCTCGGGCTCCTCGACCATCAGCATGGGTTCGCCGGTGGGCAGGCCCGTCGCCGGATCGAGCGCCACCCGCATGAAACGGTTGAGGCCCGTGTCCGAGTAATAGCCGGTGCGGCCGTCCGGCGAGAAGCAGATCCCGTTCGGGATCGTGATGTCGCCGACGATGCGCGTCACCTTGCCCTTGGCAACGTGATAGATCGCGCCGGCCTTCTGCTCGGCGCTCCGGCCCATCGTGCTGATCCAGAGCGCGCCCGAGGCGTGAACCCGGCCGTCATTGGTGCGGTTGCCGGGCTTGTCCTCGAGGTCGCCATACTTCTCGAAGGCACCCGTCTCGGCGTCGCGCAGGAAGAGGCCCTGATCGCTGGCGATCAGCTGGCGCTCGCCGTCCACCAGCGCCATGACGCTGGCGAGAAAATTCAGCGGCTGGACGCTCTTGGCCTGGCTGTCGAGGTGAAGCCCATGAAGCTCGCGCCCGACGATGTTGAACCACCAGACGGTGCCGGTGGAGGGGTCGAAGACCGGGCCTTCGCCGAGTTCCGACGGGTTGTCGCTGACGATCTTTGCAGGGGCGGTCATGCGGATGCTCCATAGCCCGTTGTTTCATAGCCCGTTGTTTCATGGCCCGTTGTTTCATAGCCCGTTGTTTCATAGACGGCGTCATAGGCCTTGGTGGTGATGCGGGCCCGGGCCCCGATCTCGGCCGCGCTCATGCCGACCTTGTAGATGCTGGAGCCCAGCCCGAAGCTCTTGATGCCGATCTTGGCGTATTCCTCGAAATTCTTTTCCGACACGCCGCCGACGGCCGCGATCTCCAGATCGGTCGGCAGCACGGCCCGGATGGCCGAAATGCCGGACGCGCCGAGCACGCTGGCCGGGAAGAACTTCAGTCCCGTCGCACCGGCACCGGCCGCCGCCAGCGCTTCCGTCGGCGTGAAGACGCCGGGCATGGTCACCATGCCCTTGGACGCCGCATGCGCAATCACGTCCACATCGACGTTCGGGCTGACGAACAGCCGCCCGCCGGCCTGTTCCAGACGCTCGACCTGATCTTTCGTCAGCACGGTGCCCGCCCCGATGAGGCAATGGGCAGGCGCCGTCTTCACGGCGATTTCGATCGAGCGGAACGGATCCGGTGAGTTCAGCGGAATTTCGATCGCCGTGAACTCGGCCTCGACGAGTGCCGCGATCGCCGCTTCCGTTTCTTCAGGCTTCAGCCCGCGCAGGATGGCGATCAGCGGATATTTCATGGTGGGAAAAGGAACGCGTGTCATGGTGTCGTCTTTCTGGAGGCGCTGGCGCAAATGGCCGGCGAGAGGGGCCGGGGACGGCGTGAGGCGTGTGACATGAAGGCGCTTACGCGGGCCAGAGCGCACGTGCCGCCGCCGCCAGTCCGCCACGAACGGCCTCGTCGGCGTCGATGCGCGCGCTCGTCAGGCCGGCAGCCGCCAATGCCTGCGCGTAGAGCCCGGCCAGGGGACCGGACGCGACAAGGCTGATCGGCGCCTTGGCATCGTCCGTCAATGTGGTCGCCCCGGCGATTTCGAGGCCGATCATCAGGCCCGAGAGGCGGGTTTTGGCGTCGGTCGCACCATGTCCGTGCAGCAACTGGCCGGAGCGGACGGTGAACAGGAGGTTCGTCGCCATGCCCGGATGGGCCATGGCCTCGGCGACGGCCGCCACGAAGGCCGGATGCGCGCCGTCGAAAGCCTGCGCGTCGGCGACGGCATGGCTGAGGATCGAATGCCGCGACACGACGTCGAACAGTTCGCCGCTCATGAAGGTCGAAAACCGCTCGACCTTGCCGTCGGCCACCCGCACCCACTTGCTGTGCGTACCCGGCATGCAGACGAGCCGCGTTCCAGAGAGAGCGCCGACGCTGCCGAGCAGTTGTGTCTCCTCGCCGCGCATCACGTCGGGCATCGCGGCATCGCGCTGGGCAAGGCCCGGCAGGATGCGGATGTCGCGCGCCGCATCGGGAACCGCAACGGCATGGCGAACGATCTCCGACAGGGCGGCCGGCGTGTCGAGATAGCCTGCCTCGACCCAGCCTTGCCGCGCCCCGGCCATGCCGCAGATCACGACCGGCAAGGTGGCGTCGGCGCCCATGGCGTCCAGATGCGCTTCCAGAACCGTGGAGAAGCCCGTTTGTGCCGCCGTCGTCATGCCCTCGGCGCTGCGACGTTCCGACAGGATCTCGCCGGTATCGCCGATCAGCCAGATCCGGAAACTCGAGGTTCCCCAATCCACGGCCGCGTAGCGGGCCCCTGCCGCGGAGCGGGCCACGCCCGCATCGCTTGTCGTCGTCGTCACAAGACACCTCCGTCGATGATCATTGCCTGGGCCGTCATTCGCGCCGAACAGTCGGACGCCAGGAACAGGCAGGGGCCGACGAGGTCGTCGGCAAAAAGCGTTTGGGGAATGCACTGTCGCCGGCGCATCGCCTCGATGGTCTCGTCCGTCAGCCACAGCGCCTTCTGCCGCTCGGTCACCACCATGCCCGGCAGCAGCGCGTTGACCCGCACGCCCGAGGGACCGAGCGCGCCGGCGAGCGACTTGGTCAGGCCGATGATTCCGGCCTTGGCGGTCGCATAGGCCGGAACCTCGCCCATGTTGAGAAGATAGGCAATCGAGGAAAAGTTGACGATCGCTCCGCCGTCGCCGGCCGCGAGATAGGGGGCGGCCGCCTGGCTCATGAAGAAGAACGGCTTGAGGTTGATGGCGAGATTGCCGTCCCAGTCGGCCTCGGTGACCGTGCCGAAATCTTGGCGGTCGTCGCGGGCCGCATTGTTGACCAGCACCTTCAGCCCACCGAGCGCCTCCGCCGCGCGACCGACCAGCGCCGGAAGGGCGGCGACGTCCCGAAGGTCCGCCGCGATGAAGAGCGGTGCATGCGGGCCGATCCCGGCGAGCCGCCGCGAAACGTCCGCGCCCATATATGCGTCATTGTCGATATATGCGACCCTCGCGCCCTGTCGCGTGAAGGCTTCGACAAGGGCCGCACCGATACCCGAGGCGCCACCGGTGATGAGAATGCCGCGATCGACCAGATCCGAGAAGGTTGCAGAAGGCCCGGGCATGCTGACGACGCCCTCCCTCCAGGCAGTCATTCCAAATAGCTGTTCCAATATTCGGAACAAGCGTTTACTATGTGGAATATCGGTCACATCGCGCTGGGGTGTCAAGGCGGAAAGCGGCAACGCACCCAGGCATCGATACCCGGTGCAGGGTCTGGCCCGTGCCGGAGAGACGGGAGTGCGAATGGCAGTGCGCGGCGACATCCAGGCGCTCGGCGACATCGACGCGCTTGGCGAAAACCAGCCGCTGGGCGATGGTGCGGCGGCGGATTGCAACGCCGGGCGCGTCGCCGGGGCCGTGTGCGACACGGGAACCCTTGGCAAGGCTCTCGCCGTGCTCGAGGTGGTCGCGACGGCCGACGCGCCGCTCCGTTTTACCGACATTCATGCGCTCTTGCGCCAGCCCCGCGGCACGCTGCATCGCCACCTCTCGCATCTGGTCGAGGAGGGCCTGCTCGTCCAGCGTGCCGATCTCGCCTATGAGCCGGGCCTGCGCCTGCTGGCATTCGCCCATCGTGCCTGGTCGCGCAGCGATCTCAGGCGCATTGCCCGGCCGCATCTCGATCGGCTTCACGCCGAAACCGGTGAAACGGTCCATCTCGGCGTGCTGCGCAAGACGGAAATCGTCTATCTGGACAAGGTGGAGAGCCGCCAGACCGTGCGGATGGAGAGCCAGATCGGGCGCGTCTCGCCGGCCTATTGTACGGGGCTGGGCAAGGCCGCCCTGTCGGCATTGTCGCCGGCGCGGCTCGACGCCAGTCTTGCCGGCATTGCCTTTCACCCCTTTACGGTGAACACCCATCGGTCTCGCTGCTCGCTGGTTGCGGATCTGGACGAAATCCGCAAGAAGGGCTACGCGATCGACGCGGAAGAACATGAGGTCGAGATCCGCTGCGTCGCGGCGCCCGTTGCCACGGGCGACGGCGCGGGCGGCGGGGTCGTCGGTGGCATCTCTGTCACAGGACCGGCCTATCGTGTCACCATCGGGCAGTTGGAGGCCTGGTCTGGGCTTGTCCGGGAGGTTGCGGCGGCCGTGGCCCACGACGCGGCGATCGGTCTGGCCCCTGTCGCGGCAGGCAAGGACTGAGGGAATTTTTAGAGGACAAACATCATGTTTAAATCAGACCAATTAGAAAGTGATGGTAGACGTCACACAGACTTCATATAATGTGGAAGACCGCCGGGAGTGTAAAAACAGGCACCGGTATCGTTTCAGATGATGGAACTCGGGGGTCGGCCACGGAGTTGGCTGCGGGCGCCATCAAGGGGATTCGGAGGAAGTTTCATGGGTAGGAGGTCAGTCGCGCCCCAAATCGTCGTCTCCGGCATGAGCTGGACCATCGGCGATCTGAATGATGAGAACGACGTTCGCAGCGTGTTCGACAGCATTTGCGCGCATTACGGCTTTCAGGGTTTCGCGGTGGTGTCGCTGCCGTCCCGTTCGGTCCCGTCGCTGCGCAAGGTCCTTCTGATGACCAACTGGTCGATGGAGATCGTCAAGCAGTATGACGATATGGCGCTGCTGAAGACCAGCCCGGTTTTCGAGCAGCTGCGGATCAGCACCGTTCCCTTCACCATCGACAACACCTCGCCGCTGGCCTTCGCCCGGATGGCGGCCCGGGCCGGCGCCAAGGGCCTCTTCGCGCGCTCGGGTTTCGGGCGCATGGTGTTCATCCCGGTCCATGATGCCGACGGTCGCCGCAGCGCCGTGGCCTTCGGGGGCGACCGGCCGGAACTCAGCCGGCAGGAGCTGAACGCCGTCACCTTCGTGGCCGGGCATGCCTTCAATCGCCTCAGCGAGATCTGGTCGGCCTCGCGGCGCGCCCCCGGCTCCCTGTCGCGGCGCGAAATCGAATGCCTGCGCCTCGCGGCGGGCGGAAAGACCACCGTGGAGATGGCGCGCCTGCTGAGCCTGTCCGAATACACGGTCAATCACTATCTCGATCGGGCCACCCGCAAGCTGGACAGCGTCAACCGTGTTCAGACCATCGCCAAGGCTCTCCGGGCCGGGTTGATCGCGTGAAGGCAGCGGACGTGCGGGGTGATGGAATGACGTGCGCGGCGGAAAAGCCCACGATGCGCGCGCGCGTCATGCGTGGATCGGGGGCAGGGATGTCTGATGTCTGACGCGGCGGGGATCATCACCAGCCCGATCGTATCCTTCGGTTCGGCGCCGAGCGATGCGGCAAGCGACATTGCCGAGATCGCCCGGTTGAGCAGCCGCGAGGACATCATTGCCTTCATGGCGCGCATCACGCGCGACCGCGGCTTCCCCTATTTCAGCCTCTTCACCCTGCCGACGGCCGATCAGACGCGATATTCGCAGATCGTCGTCCTCTCCAACGTCCCCGAAGACATCATGCAGCTTTACGAGGAGGGCGCCTCTCCGCGGGACGATGCCGCCTTCATCCTTCTGCGGACCACGACGACACCCTTCCGCATGGTCGTGCAGGAAAACGCCTCGGACCCGAACAAGGTGCTGACGG
This sequence comes from Rhizobium sp. Leaf341, assembly GCF_001424325.1. Lineage (NCBI taxonomy): Bacteria > Pseudomonadati > Pseudomonadota > Alphaproteobacteria > Hyphomicrobiales > Rhizobiaceae > Rhizobium > Rhizobium sp. Leaf341. Next base: position 227,364 of record NZ_LMPE01000003.1, on the reverse strand, counting down.
AAGATCACGCGCCGCTTGCCCGGGATCTCGGCATCCGCGGCGCCTTCTTCTTTCCGGTGCACGATGCCGCGGGCGGGCGGGCCGTGTTCGTCCTGCTCAGCCCCAGCGCCGATCTTGCCGTCGAGGATATGACAGATCTGCACATGATCTGCCTCTGCGTCTACAATCGTCTCGTCAATTCCGGCGGGATGGACGGACACCAGAAGAAGGTCGACCTGTCCGAGCGCGAGATCCAGTGTCTGAACTGGACGGCGGCCGGCAAGACCAGTTCCGAGATTGCCGAGATCCTCGGCCTCTCCGAACACACGGTCAATCACTACCTCAACCATGTCGCCAAGAAGCTCGACGCGGTGAACCGGATCCAGGCGGTGGTCAAGGCCATGCGCCTCGGTCTGATCAGCTGACGGCGCCGGCGTCTGAATAAGATGCAGGCGCATGAAGATTTGCTCTCAAAACGAGCAAATGTAAGGTCATGCCGACGCCCACCTCCCAAAATCCCGTTCGTTTCAGACTGGCACGCTTCCTGCGTTGTTTCTGTCAGGTCCAGAGGGGACCCTACAAAAAGAACTGCGCCCCAGAAGGTCGCGAATAAGGCCGTCTTTTGCTGACGTGATCCCGGATGAACGGACACGGACGCCAAAGGCGGCCTTTGTCATGTCGTTCGGCCCATCTTGCTGTGCGGGGATTTTTTGCCGTCCCTGCATTTAGCCCCTGTCTTTGGTTCTTGTCTTTTGCCATTGGTCATTGGCGAAGCGGCCCGGCTCGATTATCTAACCGCAAGGAGATGCGCGTCTCGCGTCTCGTCGCGCAAGGAAAATGAGAATGGCCGCTGATCATGCCGGGATAAGCAAGGAGATTGTCCTCGAAGCCCTGAGAGCCGTGCGCGGCCCGGAGCTTGAAGGCAATATCGTCGATCTCGGCCTCGTCTCCGACGTCTTTATCTCGGATGGTAAGGTCTATTTCTCCATCACGGTGCCGGCAGAGCGCGCCCGCGAGCTCGACCCGTTGCGCGCTGCGGCCGAACGCGTCGTCAAGGACATCCCCGGCGTCAAGGGTGCCATGGTCGCGCTCACCGCCGACCGCAAGGCCGGGACGGCAAGCCCGCGTCCGGCCGCTGCCCCGGGCCCGCGTCCAGCCGCAGGGCCCGCGCATTCCCATGCCCATGCCCATTCGCATTCCCATCCGCAGGGCGGCGCGCCGTCTCCCGCCGCGCCGCGGGGCCCCGTCAAAGCCGGCATTCCCGGCGTCGGCGCCATCATCGCGGTCGCATCGGGCAAGGGCGGCGTCGGCAAGTCCACCACGTCGGCCAATCTGGCCCTGGCCCTGCACGCCAACGGTCTGCGGGTCGGCATTCTCGACGCCGATATCTACGGCCCCTCCATGCCGCGTCTTTTGAAGATCTCCGGCCGGCCGGAGCAGATCGGCGGCAAGATGATCAAGCCGATGGAGAATTACGGCCTCAAGGTCATGTCGATGGGCTTTCTTGTCGACGAGGAGGTCGCGATGATCTGGCGCGGCCCGATGATCCAGTCGGCTTTGCTGCAGATGCTGCGGGAAGTCGCCTGGGGCGAGCTCGACGTCCTCGTGGTCGACATGCCGCCCGGCACCGGCGATGCCCAGCTGACGATGGCGCAGCAGGTGCCGCTGGCGGGCGCCGTCATCGTCTCCACGCCGCAAGATCTCGCCCTGATCGATGCGCGGAAGGGACTGGCCATGTTCCGCAAGGTCGAGGTGCCGGTGCTCGGGATCGTCGAGAACATGAGCTATTTCATCGCACCGGATACCGGCGCCCGCTACGACATCTTCGGCCATGGCGGCGCCCGCTCGGAAGCGGAGCGGATCGGCGTTCCCTTCCTCGGCGAAGTGCCGCTGACCATTGCCATCCGGGAGACGTCCGATGCCGGGACGCCGCTGGTGGCGCTGGAGCCGGACGGGCCCGTCGCCGCCGTCTACCGCGAGATCGCCACCCGGGTCTGGGACCAGGTCTCGGCGGCCAAGGCCGACACGTCGCGCGAGATGCCGTCGATCGTATTCGAATAGGGCGGCGCCGGACGGCCCGGGGTATCCTCCGGGTATCTGCCGGGCATCGAAGGCACGCGTTCCATCACCGCTTGAAATCGCTGGTCGAGAGCGCCGGTCGAGATCGCTGATTGCGGTGCGCAATCGACATCGCCGATTGACATGGCTGTCCCCGCCGCCGTTAAGTCCTGTGGCGAAAGGGTGGCGCGGGACCGGATGGCGGTTGATTTTCGAAGGACCATGCGTCATATGCCTCTCCGCACGCCGGTCGGTCGCGACCCCCGAGCGGACGGACCGCCTTCGGGACGCGCCTGCTGGCCGCAACGCCGGGGGTCTCGTGCCTGTCGTTTCCGTTTCGCCGGTGGTCTCAGGTCCGGTTTGCCGTCCACGTCTCGAAAAGTCCGTTCGTCAGGGTCCAACGTCCAGCACTGCCTTTCGCCGTTCACGCCCAGAGATATTTCCGCACGCCCGCGTGACCCTCGCCGTCACAGCCGCGGTACGAGGTTTACGCCATGATCACTGTCTATGACGCCCGCGGCGAGGCGATGATCATCGATGCTGCGTCGGCACCGACGAGCATTCCCGACGATATCGTCTGGATCGACATGCTGTGTCCGGACCGCGCGGAGGATCACATGATCGAGCGCTATCTCGAGATCGAGATTCCCACCCGTGAAGACCTGAAAGATATCGAACCCTCCAGCCGCATGTACACGACCAGCGATGCCGTGTTCATGACGGCGTCGCTCGTCTGTCGTGCCGACAGCGGTCATCCCGACATCACCGACGTCGCCTTCGTGCTCGCGCGCGGCAAGCTCATCACCGTGCGCTACGACAAGCCCAAGGCGTTCGATCTCTTTCGCAGCGGGCTGCCGCGGATCGTCGGCGGCTGCCCCAATGGCGCCCTGATGCTCGCCCGGCTGTTCGAGACGATCTCCGATCGCACCGCCGAAATCCTGGAACAGGCCGTCGCCAGCCTCGACAAGCTGTCGCAGCAGGTCTTCGGAGACCGCACCCAGAACAAGCGCCGGCCGCCGCATTATCTCGAGGCGCGCCTGCTCGACGTCGCCGCGCATCACCGCCTCGTGGCAAAGACCCGCGACAGCCTTGCCTCTCTGGCGCGCGTGCTCACCTTCCTCTATACGGTGCCGGCCCTGCAGGAGACGCGCGAAGCCAAGGAACTCTGCCGGACCGTGACCCGCGACGTGCAATCGCTGTCGGAGCACGCCTCCTTCATCTTCGGCAACATCACCTTTCTTCTCGATGCCTCGCTCGGCCTCATCAGCGTCGAGCAGAACGCGATCATCAAGATCTTCTCCATCGCGTCGGTGGTCTTCCTGCCGCCGACGCTCGTTGCCTCGCTCTACGGCATGAACTTCGATGTCATGCCCGAACTTCACTGGACCTATGGCTATCCGATGGCGCTTCTCGCCATGGTGGTCTCGGCCATCGTCCCGTTCTATATCTTCCGCTGGAAAGGCTGGCTCTGAAGAGCCGGATCATCTCGCATGGCGCACAAGGATATCAAGGCTCCCGAGAGCTTGGGAACGGCGGCGGATGCCAGCCTGGCCCATGAGCAGGCGCAACAGCAGGCCCAACAGCATGCCCAGCAGCAGGCGCATGGCGAGGCCCACGGGGCCCACGGAGCGGCGCAGGGCCACGCCGATCACGATGCGCATGGCGGAAAGCACGGCTATATCGGGCTCGCCATCGGTTCGATCGGCGTCGTCTACGGCGATATCGGCACGAGCCCGCTCTATGCCTTCCGCGAGGCGCTGCGTCCGGTGGCGGCGGATGGCGTGACGCGCGGGGAGATCATCGGCCTCGTATCGCTGATGCTCTGGACGCTGACCATCATCGTCACGCTGAAATATGTCATCTTCCTCCTGCGCGCCGACAACAACGGCGAGGGCGGGACGCTCTCGCTGCTGGCGCTGTTGATGAAGTTCACGCGCGGACATTCGGCCTATCTCTTCTTCATGGGCATTGCGGGGGCCGCCCTGTTCATGGGCGATGCGATCATCGCGCCGGCACTGTCCGTGCTCTCGGCCGTCGAGGGGCTGAAGCTCGTCGCGCCCTCCTTCAGCGACTATGTCGTGCCGATCTCGGTCGTCATCCTCCTCGCGCTGTTTGCGGTCCAGTCGCGCGGCACGGAGGCGGTCTCCAAGTTCTTCGGGCCGATCATGCTCGTCTGGTTCGTCGTGCTGGCCGTCATCGGCTTCAGCCATATCCACGATGATTACGGCATCCTCGCCGCGTTCAATCCCTATCACGCGGTGCGCTTTCTCATTCACGCGGGCTTCGTCGGCATCGTCGTGCTCGGCGCCGTGTTCCTCACGGTGACCGGCGCCGAGGCGCTCTACGCCGATCTCGGCCATTTCGGCCGCCGACCCATTCAGGGCGCCTGGATCTGCCTCGTCTTTCCGGCTCTGGCGCTGAACTATCTGGGGCAGGGCGCCATGGTGCTGAAGCACCCGGAGGCGATGTCGGATCCCTTCTACCTGATGTTCCCGGAATGGGCGCTGCTGCCCATCGTGATCCTCGCCACCGCGGCCACCATCATCGCCGCCCAGGCGGTCATCACGGGTGCCTTCTCGCTGACCCGGCAGGCCATCAATCTCGGCTTCCTGCCGCGCATGGCCATCCTCCACACGTCGGAAACGAATACCGGGCAGATCTACGTGCCCAACGTCAACATCATCCTGATGTTCGGCGTCATGGCGCTCGTCTTCATCTTCGGCTCGTCCGAATCGCTCGCCACGGCCTACGGAATTTCGGTTACCGGCGCCATGGTGGTGGATACGTTGCTCGCGTTCCAGTTCGTGCGCATGCGCTGGCGCTGGCCGCTGGCGCTCGCCATCATCCTGCTGACGCCGCTGCTGCTGCTCGAATCGATCTTCCTGGGGGCCAACCTCCTCAAGATCCACGACGGCGGCTACGTGCCCGTCATGATCGCCGCCAGCTTCGTGCTCGTCATGTGGACCTGGCGCCGCGGCACCAAGATCCTGCAGGACAAGACGCGCCACACCAATATTCCTCTCGCCGCCTTCATCAAGTCCATCGAGCGCAAGAGCGAGCATGCGCCCGTGGAGGTTCCGGGCACCGCGATCTTCCTGACCAGCGATCCGGATTCCGCACCGGCCGCCCTGTTGCACAACATCAAGCACAATCACGTCCTGCATGCGCAGAACTTCATCCTGACCATCCGCACGACGAACACCCCGGTGGTCTCCAAGCAGCACCGCGTCAGCGCGACGAAGCTGTCGGACCGGTTCAGCCTGCTCGAAATGCGCTTCGGCTTCATGGAAACGCAGAATGTGTCGCAGACGCTCGGCCTGTTCCGCAAGACCGGATTGAAGTTCGACATCATGTCGACCTCCTTCTATCTCGGCCGGCGCAAGCTGGTGCCCGACGCGCAGTCCGGCATGCCCGAATGGCAGGATCGCCTGTTCATCGCCATGGCCAATGCCGCGATCGATCCGTCCGATTATTTCCGCCTGCCCACGAACCGCGTGGTGGAACTGGGGTCGCACGTCATCATCTGACCTGCGGCTTGCTGTCCAGAGGCCAGTGATCGCACGCCGACGCCCTCGGGTCAGGCGCCGTGATCGGGACAGGCGCCGTCATCGGCCTGGGTCGGAGACAGGTTGGGGAAGAGGGAAATGACGATGCCGCTGAGGACGAGTTCCGCAAAGAGGACCGGCGCCGCCTGACCGGCACGTCCATCGACCGTCTTGGCCGTCCGCATGTTCCGAACGGCGAAGGCGAGGATGTGCACGATCCAGAGGGCCGTTGCGGCGATAGCGAGCCACAGCAGGGATCGAAGCGTCAGATCCCGCAGCCGTCCCGTTTCCACAACGGCGCATCCCGCCGTCGCAATCCAGAGGCAGGCGGCGCAGATGGCCGACCGCCGGATGGCTCTCGGCCGGTCTCCGAAGCGGGCGAAAACGCCCGATCGGGTTGGCTGCAAATGAGGTGGCTGCAAACGGGGCGGCTGCGGGGCCGCTGGATGTCGCGTCATCGGACCTGTCCCTCCGCACGCGGTGCTTGGGGCAGCAGACGGACGGCAGGCGTGACGACGCGGAGGCGCGTTGAAAATCGATTGTTCATAACGGCTCTATAAAAATGTTTGCCGCGAAGCGGCCGTTGTTTCGAAAGAACAATGCCGGCTCCCTCTTTACGTCAGGGCACGCGGCGGTTGTTGGATGTCGCAATACCCTAACCTTAGCCGATCATTACAAATTCGGCATCCCCCAAATGAGGCATGTCCGTCACTTTGGCCCCGGGCGCCGCGTTTACCCGCCATTAAGGTTAATGCTTCATTGTCATCCGCAGAGCAGGCCCCTGGCGGCGCTTCGGATGACCAAGCCGGACCTGCAATTTCGATGGATGTTCGCGGAAAACGCGTTCCGGCCGATAGCCTCGGCCGGGCGAGGGCTCTTGCGCGTGTGCCTTACCCGAGTGGGCGTGGAGTTGCCTGTGCGTCAGAATATGCGTCAGAGAGTTCGGTCCCAGGACCAGTTTCCGCTGTCGGCGTCTCCGGAACAGGCGTCGTCGAGGCCGGCACGGCGCTGGTCCGCGCCGCTCCTCATCGCGCTCGGCCTTTTCGTCGCCTTTCCCAGCGTGTCCGCCCATGCCGATCTTGCCACCTTCCTCTCCGGCATTAACCGGGGCGGCGAGCGGTGGCGGATGCATATGACCGCGTCTCCGGCCGGCTCCCTGCACGAAGCCGAGATGGTGTTCAACGATCCGATCACCAAGGCCGCGCTCGGCGACGGCGCCGGCATGACGCTGCCGGACGGCGGCAAGGTCTCGCTCGCCTCCGCCGACAAGCAGTCGGATCCGCGCACCGACGAGGACCGCGTCAACCGCCGGGACAAGAAGGGCCGGATCGTCACCGTCGTCCCGGTTACGCCGCCCAAGGACTTTTCTGCCGGCTCCATCCTCCAGCGCACCAGCGCGCTGACGACGCCGCTGTTCGATACGCAGGACCGCATGGTCTTTGCCCGCCCGAAGATTCGCGGCCAGGAAATCGAGATCGCCACCGCGTTTTACAAGAAAGCGCCGCCGAAGCGCGACGACACGATGTCGCCGATGATCGCGAGCCTCGTCACGAACCAGCATGCCGATATCCTGGCGACCGCCTACGCCCCTGCCGCCCCGGACTATGCCCGCGAATCGCCGTTCGATTCGATCCTGAAGGACGATGCCGCCGGCGGTCGCTTCATCCCGGACATCTCGCCCGAGGATCACGCCTGGGCTGCCAATCCGCTGCCGGCCGACGCCTTCAGCGAGCCGGAGCAGAAGTGCCTGACGGCGGGCATCTACTTTGAATCCCGCGGAGAATCGGTGAAGGGGCAGGCGGCCGTCGCGCAGGTCATCCTCAACCGCGTGCGCAATCCGACCTATCCCGGCACGATCTGCGGCGTCGTTTACCAGAACAAGAACCTCTATAATCGCTGCCAGTTCTCGTTTGCCTGCGACCGCATCCCCGACATCGTCTGGTCGCTGGCGCATTGGCAGACGGCCAAGGAAATCGCGCTCGCCGTGACTGCCGGCAAGATCTGGCTGCCCGAAGTCGGCTCCGCCACGCATTACCACGCGACCTATGTCCGCCCGGACTGGGGTCCGACCATGAAACGCCTCACGCAGATCGGGAAACACATCTTCTACCGCACCTATGGCGGCGGCTGGAGCTGATCGCGCCCGCAGACGAGAATCGCGTGGAAACGCCCGCAGGCGGCCACCGGCCCTGCGGGCGTTTCCGTGACGGCGCTCGCACATGCATCGGCGCAGGCCGGGGGCGCTTTGCCCGCAACAGCTGGGGACAGATTCCGCCGGGCCGCAACTTTCCGATCACAACACGTTGATTTGTCAGTCGAATATTGTCGCTTACCAAGGCATGGCTTCGCCTTGACTATGCGCGACGCCAAAACTATGGTGCGGCCGACTTCAAACGGGCCGAGAGTGGCTTCAATTCGGGCCTTTGTGTGGCCGCTTCCGTGGTTTATCACGGAGACGGAGATGCGGGGGAGGGGCCACATGACGAACGGGAACGAAGGTCTGGAGGAACGGCGCAGGCGCCTTGATGCCGAGCTGTCGGAACGGCGCGGCAACGACAGCCGCGACGCGGCGGACGAGGCGCGGGCGGCGGGCAACCGCAAGGGCTACCAGGTCGCGATCAAGCTTTCGAGCGAATTCGTGGCGGCCGTCATTGTCGGGGCGCTTCTGGGCTATCTTCTGGATACTTTTGCGGGTACAGGGCCCTGGGGGATGATCGTCCTTCTCCTCCTCGGCTTTTGCGCTGGCGTGCTGAACGTCATGCGGTCTGCAGGCATGGTGGCTTCGCCCCATCCGGCCGATCGTGTCGGCGAGCGGCAGGGCGACGACAACAAGGATGGCGGCGCCCGATAAGGCGCGGCAACGGGAAACAACCGCTTCGCGCGGCTGAGAGCGAAAGAGAACGACAGTGGCAGGCGATAAGGTAGATCCGACCCACCAGTTTATGATCAACGAGATCGTCCCGATTCACATCGGCGGCTTGAATCTCTCTTTCACCAACGCCTCCCTGTTCATGGTCGCGACCCTGGTCCTCGCCATCGGCTTCCTCTACCTCACCACGACCTCGCGCTCGGTCGTCCCGGGCCGCATGCAGTCGGTGTCGGAACTCTCCTACGAATTCATCGCCTCGATGCTGCGCGAAGGTGCCGGCAGCCACGGCATGCACTTCTTTCCGATGGTCTTCTCGCTGTTCATGTTCATCCTGACGGCGAACCTTCTCGGCATGGTGCCCTACTTCTTCACCATCACCAGCCAGATCATCGTCACCTTCGCCCTGGCGCTGTTCGTCATCGGCACGGTCCTGGTCTACGGCTTCTACAAGCACGGCTTCGGCTTCCTGAAGGTCTTCGTGCCCTCCGGTGTGCCCGGCATCCTGCTGCCGCTCGTCGTCGCCATCGAAATCATCTCGTTCCTGTCGCGCCCCATCAGCCTCTCGGTCCGTCTCTTCGCCAACATGCTGGCCGGCCACATCACGCTGAAGGTCTTTGCAGGCTTCGTCGCATCGCTCGGCACCATGGGTGCGCTCGGCATCGGCGGCGCCATCCTGCCTCTCATCATGACCGTGGCGCTCACGGGTCTCGAATTCCTCGTCGCCTTCCTTCAGGCCTATGTCTTCGCGGTACTCACCTGCATGTACCTGAACGACGCGGTCCATCCGGGCGGTCACTGAGGAATAAGTCACGCAGGCCGGCAGCCCATCGCCGCGCCTGCCAAGAAAAGCCGCAACAACCCTTCTCAAGGAGATCAACATGGAAGCGGAAGCAGCAAAGTACATCGGCGCGGGTCTGGCATGCCTCGGCATGGCCGGCACGGCTCTCGGCCTCGGCAACATCTTCGGCAGCTACCTCTCGGGCGCACTTCGCAACCCGTCGGCAGCCGACAGCCAGTTCGGCCGCCTCGTATTCGGCTTCGCCGTTACGGAAGCTCTGGGCATCTTCTCGCTGCTCGTAGCCCTGCTCCTCCTGTTCGCCGTCTAAGACGGTCGAGCACGGCGGGTCGCGACATGTTGCGGCCCATTACATCTTGACGGTGCCGCGAACGCTCGCGGCCCGTCATCCTTTTACAGTGCCGCCATTCTCCGTCGATATCGAGGGGGACATGCGCGTGGCCTTTTGAGTTGCCCCTGGAGATGAGCATGTTCGTGACCGCGGCCTATGCCCAGTCAACCACACCTCCCGAGGGCGAGACACCCCACGCCGCGCCTGGCGAGGTGCACACCGAAACCGGTGTCGCATCAGAAGGCGGCCACGGCTCCGGCGTGTTCCCGCCTTTCGACCAATCCACATTCGCATCGCAGCTCGTGTGGCTGGCGATCACGTTCGGCCTGTTCTATCTGCTGATGCAGAAGGTGATCATGCCGCGGATCGCCACTATCCTCGCGACACGCCATGATGCCATCGCCCGCGATCTCGACGCCGCCTCGCGCTCCAAGGCCGAAGCCGATGCCGCCATCGCGTCCTACGAGCAGGAACTGGCCGCCGCCCGCGCCAAGGGCAACGCCATTGCCGCCAGCGCCCGCGAGGCCGCGAAGGTCAAGGCCGCCGCCGACCGCGCGGCCGTCGAAGCCGCCCTCAACGACAAGATCGCTGCTGCCGAAAGCCGCATCGCGGACATCAAGGCGAGCGCGCTTGCCGATGTCGGTGCGATCGCCGAAGAGACCGCCGCTGCCGTCGTCGAGCAGCTGCTCGGGCGCGACGTCCCGCGCAACGAAATCGCATCCGCCGTCAAGGCTGCGGCAGAATAAGGGAGACGACAGATGGATTTGACCTCTCTGGCCACATTCTGGGCCACCGTCGGCCTCGTGCTCTTCCTCGCTCTCATCGTGTACCTGAAGGTACCCGGCAAGATGGGCAAGCAGCTCGACGAACGTGCGGTCCGCATTCGCAACGAACTCGACGAAGCCAAGCGCCTGCGTGAGGAAGCCCAGGCTCTGCTGGTGGAATACCAGAAGAAGCGCAAGGAAGCCGAAGCGGAGGCCGCCAACATCGTTGCCGCCGCAACGCGCGAAGCCGAGGCCCTGACGGCCGATGCCAAGGTGAAGACGGAAGAGTTCGTCACCCGCCGCACCGCTCTGTCCGAGCAGAAGATCCGCCAGGCCGAGACGGACGCCATCAACGCCGTGCGCGCCACGGCCGTCGATATCGCGATCGCCGCCGCCGAGCGCGTCATCGTGGCAAAGGCCGATGCCCCGACACAGCAGGCCCTCTTCGCCAACGCGATCGGCGACGTCAAGGCACGGCTGAACTAAGCGTTTCCGACGCCGGACCGGCGTCGAAGCTCGACGGTCCGAGCCACACGGTTTCAGACATCCCGCGACATGAACGAAAGGCTGGCCATGTGCCGGCCTTTTTTCATTTGCGCCCGGCCGGGCGATGCTGCGGTATCTCCGTCGTTGGACATCTGTACCCTCTCCACACACGCTTGGCGTGGGGACGCGGCCCGCTTGGCCGATCCGCATAGGACGGAAGCGATGCGACGTGTACTCGCGCACCACGGGTGGGCTTTCGCACCGCGGGCAGGAGACGCTCATGCATGTCGCCCGAAAGCGTGCAGCGGTTTCGGGAAACGACATGCATTAAAACAAGACCTTAAAGCGCCTTGCGTGAATCCTTTGTCACGCAAGGCGCTTTAGCGGTCTTCGGACAAGGGGCCACGCGCAGACGCGCCGGCTCTCGGCGGCCGGCGCCCAGCCGCAATGCCCAATTCTCACCCTCACCGTGCGGCGACGATCCCGAGGCCTGTGCCAATCATCAGCCCGCCGGCGGCGCGGTTGACCCGGCGGAGGATCGTCGGCGTGCGCAACAGACGGCGCGCCCGCGTGGCGAGAAGCACGTGGCCGCCGATGACGATCGCTTCGACCGCGAGGATGATCGCACTGAGCTCGAGCAGCGTCGTTGCCGTGAACGTCGTCCCCACCACGTTCGGCAGCAGCGCGAGGTAGAACAGCGGCATCTTCGGGTTTCCGAGGTTGAGCGCGACGCCCGTACAGAAGACGGCGGCAAGGCTGCCGCGTTCGGAGACGGCCTGCATCTGCGGAAGCTCCGGCGGCGCGGTCCAGAGCCGGACACCCATCCAGAAGAGATAGGCGGCCCCGGCGAACCGGAGCACGGTCATGACGGCGCCCATTTCGGTCGCCAGCACCGAAAGCCCGAAGGCGGCGAGGGTCAGGAAAACGAGGATACCCGCAACGGTCCCCGCACCATAGGCCAGGCCGGAGGCGGGACCGTGCGAGAGGGTGCGCAGCACGATCGTCATGTTGTCCGGTCCGGGACTGGCGGCAAAGACGAAGAAGGTTAGGGCGAAGGCAAGAAGCGTGACGGCATCCATGTCGATCTCCTTGGGGTCGGAACTTTTCGCGCGGCGAATGTACCGCGCGATCGAGCCTAATGCATGTCGCCCGAAAATGTGCAGCGGTTTCGGGAAACGACATGCATCAAAATACGACCTTGAAGCGCTTGCGGCCATCCGGCGCTGCAGTGCTCACGGTCCTGTCGAAGGCGAAGGGGCGGGGCGGGACGCGGGGTCGGGAAAGCCCAAGGGGAATGTCGGAGGCGCAGGGCAGGCCCGGGTTGCGGGGTTCCCGGGGACCGGGACGGTTTGCCACGCCGGCGCTTCCGGTCTGACGGCCGCGGCGCGCTGCGAGGGCCCGCTACAGCAGGTCGGCGCTCGAGATTTCCACAGTCACGTCGTCGGGTCGCAGCGGCCGGAAGGTCATGCGGTGCAGCCGGCAGGGGCCATGCAGCGTGATCGCGCTGCGGTGATGCGCGGTGGCATAGCCGGCATGCATAGCAAAGCCGTAACCGGGAAAGACGCCGTCGGCCCGGGTCATCATGCGGTCGCGGGCGACTTTTGCAACGATCGAGGCCGCGGCGATGGAGAGCGAGCGGGCGTCGCCCTTGATGACGGCGCGACCTTCGCAGGCGAGCCCCGGCGGCACGTCGCGCCCATCGACAAGAACCAAGGCCGGTCGCCGGTGAAGCCCGCAGACGGCGCGGCGCATGGCGTCGAGGCTGGCTTTGCGAATGTCCGTCCCGTCGATCCGGCCTGCGCCCGAGGATGCGATCGAGACGGTGGAGGTGGAAAGGATCTCGGCAAACAGGGCCTCGCGTCGCTGCGCGGTCAGTTGCTTGCTGTCGTTGAGCCCTTCGGGAATGCGCTTCGGGTCGAGAATGACGGCCGCCGCGACGACAGGGCCGGCCAGCGGGCCCCGTCCGGCCTCGTCCGTGCCGGCGACCGGCCAGAGACCCTCCCGTCGTGCCGCTTTTTCCATGCGGAAATCCGGGCTCAGGCGGATGTCGATGAGAAGCGGGGAATCGGTCGCGGTGCGGGGTGCCATGGCGGCAGCGTTGCACGAGAGGCCGATTCCCCGCAAGGCCCCCAGGAGATGCGGCGGCGCCTGGGGGCAGGAGGCCGGCAGCGGTGCGGACGCTGCCGGCCTCGGGTGACCGCATGTTACGAGGGACATGCGGCCCCATTCGCGATCCGGAGCATGCCGGACGAGGAGAGGGCCGGCGTCAAAGCAGCGAGAGCTGCACGCCGGTTCCGAGCGGCGGCACGAAGATGTCGCAGTTCAGCGCCCGCCGGTTGGTGTTCAGTTCCAGCCGCTTGGCCGCAAGGTCGAATCGGCGGCCGATCTGCCAGGCATAGGGGCCTGCCCCCTTCATCCGCTTGGTGAAATCCGCGTCGTAATCCTTGCCGTCGCGCATGGAGCGGACGAGCGACATGACATGCCGGTAGCGATCGGGGTAATGCTGCAGCAGCCAATCGCGAAAGAGCGGGCTTACCTCCAGCGGCAGCCGCAGGAGAACATAGCTCGCCTCCGTTGCGCCGGCCGCCTTGGCGCTGTCCAGCACCCGCTCGATCTCGTGATCGTTGAGCGCGGGAATGACGGGCGCCATCAGCACGCTGGTCGGAATGCCGGCCTCCGACAGGCGGCGGATTGCCTCCAGCCGCTTCTCCGGCGTCGAGGCGCGGGGCTCCAGGAGCCGGGCGAGCTTGCGGTCGAGCGTCGTCACCGACAGGCCGACGCGGGCAAGGCCCTTCTCGGCCATCGGGGCGAGAAGGTCGATGTCGCGCAGGACCATGGCGGATTTCGTGACGATCATGACAGGATGATCCGCAGCCTTCAGCACCTCGAGGATCTGGCGCATGATCCGCCACTCCTTCTCGATCGGCTGATAGGGATCGGTGTTCGTGCCGATGGCGATCGGCTTCACCTTGTAGCCGGGCTTGGCCAGCTCGCGCTCCAGGAGCTTGGCCGCATCGGGCTTGGCAAACAGGCGTGCTTCGAAATCGATGCCGGCTGACAGGCCCATATAGGCATGGGTCGGCCGGGCAAAGCAGTAGATGCAGCCATGCTCGCAGCCACGATAGGGATTGACCGAGCGGTCGAAGGGGATATCCGGCGAGTCGTTTCGCGAGATGATCGTACGCGGCTTTTCCACCTGCACTTCGGTCTTGAACGGTGGCAGATCCTCGAGCGAGCTCCAGCCGTCATCCTCCACGCTGCGGGTCACCGGTTCGAACCGGCCGGATGCATTCACGCTTGCACCCCGTCCGCGGCGACGGTCCACGTCGATGCGGAGGCCGCTCTCCACCATCAGTGCGTCGGCCACATCGGCCCGATTGCCGGGCGCAAAAGCGCCCTGCCTTACATGGGACAGATCGTTCATGGGACACTCCGGGGAACATGGGCGATCGAGCGCTTGCCAAATCACCATGTCGTTCTCTCTGCCTCCACTGCTACCGGCAAAATGAGAACAATGCAAGAACAAATCCCGGGCTTACGGAGCCATGCGCCATGCCTTGGCGGTCAGGCGAGCGCGGATTCATGATGAATACAGGGAAACGTGGCTTCCACCCCTGGCCTTCATGGCATTCGCGGTTGCAATGCGGTAGGAACGGCGATGCTCACGATCCTGATGGAAACGCACGATAGCGAGACGCGGCTGGCCCAGTCCCTGGCCGCGCTGGTGTCGGGTGCCGTGGAAGGTCTGATCAGCGATGTCATCATCCTCGATCACGGGTCGCGCGATGCGTCGCAACGCGTTGCCGATGCCGCCGGTGCGCGGTTTTTGACTGAGTGGGCGATGACCGATGTGGTTCGCTCGGCCCGCGGCACCTGGCTGCTGTTGCTCGAGCCCGGTGCCCGCCCGCTCGGCCGCTGGGTGGAGGAGGTCGCCGAACATATGGCGATCGGCCGCGGTCCCGCCCGCTTTTCAGCGTCCCGGCGGCATCGCCGGCCGCTTCTCGCGCGGCTCGCATCGCGCCGCCCGGCGCTCGAGCAGGGCTTTCTCGTCAGCCGCACGCAGGCAGCCGGCATGGTGAGATCCGGCATGACCATCGCCGATTTCGTCACCCGCCGGGGTGTGCACCGCCTGTCGAGCGAGCTCATGCCGGCCTGGGCCGCCAGCCGCTAAGGCCTGTCGCCCGAAAGCGTGCAGCGGTTTCGGGAAACGGCATGCATCACAACAACAACGCAACGCGCTTTAGGGCTTTTACCGCTTCAGATGTTCGTCCAGCCGCGGCATGATCTCCACGAAATTGCAGGGGCGATGGCGCAGGTCGAGTTGCTGGCTGAGGATCCCGTCCCAGGCGTCCCGGCACGCGCCGGGGGAGCCCGGCAGCACGAAGACGAAGGTCGCGTTCAAGACGCCCCCGGTTGCGCGCGACTGGATGGTCGACGTCCCGATCTTGCCGTAGGAGATCTGGTGAAAGATGGCGGAAAAGCCGTCCATCGTCTTCTCGAACAGCGGTTCCAGTGCCTCGGGCGTCACGTCGCGCCCGGTAAAGCCGGTTCCGCCGGTGGTAATGACGACATCGATGCCGGGGTCGAGGCTCCAGGCGGTCACCTGGCGGGCGATCGCCTCGCGCTCGTCGGGAACGATGGCGCGGGCGGCGAGCGCGTGGCCGGCCTCCGTCAGGCGCGTGACCAGCGTATCGCCGGATGTGTCGGTCTCCGGCGTCCGCGTATCGGATACGGTAAGAACCGCAATGGAAACGGGCACGAAGCTGCGGGTGGTGTCGATCGTCATGGGGTCGTCGTCCTCTCGGCTGCCGGGCGGGAGCCCAGCGTGGTGCAGGGCAGGAGATACCAGGCCGGATAGGCCTCGCGGATGCGCGTCGCGGCATGATCGCGTGCTCGCGCATCGGAAAACAGCCCGAAACAGGTGGCGCCGGAGCCGGACATGCGGCAGAGCGCAGCGCCGGCGTCGCAAAGGGCTGCCCGCGCAAGGCCGATCGCCGGCGCAAGTCTGAGGGCCGGCGGTTCGAGGTCGTTGCGCAGCGCCGCGATCGCCGCCATCCACGCCTGCGGCCCGACAAGCCCATCGGGCAGTGTCAGCGGCGGATGCGTCTTCTCGGTCAGGGCGCGGAACACCGCCGGCGTGGAGACCGCAACGCCCGGATTGACCAGCAGAGCCGGAAAGGCAGGCAGGCCGGAGACGAGAGAGATCGCCTCGCCGATCCCGCGGGCGACGAGCGGCCGGCCGGTCAGGCACATCGGAAGATCCGCCCCGAGCGACAGACCGAGAGCGGCAAGGTCCGGATCCTCATCGGTTGCCGGCGCATGCCCCCAGAAACGCCGAAGGCCGATCAGCGCTGCGGCCGCATCCGCGGAGCCGCCGCCGATGCCCGAGGCGACGGGCAGGTTCTTTTCGAGGTGAAGGGCGACCGGCCCGCAGGCCAGCCCGCGCAGCGTCAGCTGCGTGCGCAGGCGGTTGCGCGCCTTCAGCACCAGATTGCCGTCTCCACCCTCGGCGCCGGTCGGCACATCCCCGGCAAAGGGGCCGGAAACGGTGAAGCTGTCCTCGTCTGCCGGCGCCAGCGACAGGCGGTCGCCGGCGTCGGCAAAGGTCACGAGACTTTCGAGCAGGTGATGGCCGTCGGCGCGCTGGCCGACGACATGCAGGGCGAGATTGATCTTTGCCGGCGCCACCAGCATCAGCGGCATGCCGGCGCCCTTATGGTCCGGGGCGACGGCGGCCGGGGAGGTGGCCCTTGCCGGCGCGTCGAGCGCGGCCGGCAGGACAGGCATGTCAGGCACGGCCCGGCGTCAGGACTTCTTGCCGGGCACGACCGCTTCCGGCGGCTTCGGCTTGCCCTCGGCTTCGGCGGCCGCGGGGACCTTGGTATCCAGCGGCGGCAGACCCTTTTCGATCTTCGCCTTGATCTTCGGGATCTCCTCCGCCTCCGGCTTCAGCTCCAGCGTCTGGTTCCACTGGAACACGGCTTCGAGCTTGCGGCCGACGCGCCAGTAGGCATCGCCCAGATGGTCGTTGATCGTGGGATCGCCGGCCATCAGTTCGGCCGCGCGCTCGAGTTCGGCCACGGCCTCGTCGAACTGGCCAAGGCGGAAATAGGCCCAGCCGAGCGAATCGACGATGTAGCCGTCATCCGGCTTCAGGTCGACGGCGCGGCGGATCATGTTCAACCCCTCTTCAAGGTTCATGTTCTTGTCCACCCAGGAATAGCCGAGATAGTTCAGCACCTGCGGCTGGTCCGGGTTCAGCTCCAGTGCCTTCTTGAAGCTCGGCTCGGCCTTTTCCCATTCCTTCAGCCGCTCATAGGCGATGCCGCGCTGGAAGAAGAGCGACCAGTCGCTGCGCTTGGGCACGGCGCCGACGATCTCGATCGCCTTGTCGTAGGTGACCGCCATCTCCTTGTAGTCCTTGGCGTCCGACAGCACGCTGCCATAGGCGACATAGCTGCGCACGTCCGTCGGATCGAGGTCGATCAGTTCGCGCAGATGCTTCTTTGCATCGTCCACCTTGCCGACTTCGGCCAGCGCCAGCCCCAGCTGCATCTCCGACAGGCGGCGCATGGGCGAGCCCTGCGGTATCTGCTGATAGAGCGCGATCGCGCGTTCCGGCTTCTTCAGTGTCTCGGCGATGCCGCCGAGCATCACGAGGATGTCGGCACTGTCGGGATCGAGCGCGCGCGCCGTCTGCAGGTAGAGCGAGACGATGTCTTCGGCCCCCTCGCGATTGAGCGCGGCACCGACGGAGAACAGCACGGCAGCGGCACCCTGGCTGGCATTGCGGACCTGCTGTTCCTGCGGCTTGCCGTCTTCGATGCTTTTGCGCAGCGCGTCGAGCGGCGCGTAATTGTTGATGAAATTCTGCCCGAGCGAGATCGTGTCGAGCGCCTTCTGCTTGTTGCCGTCGGTCGCCTCCAGCCGTGCCAGCGCGATGACGGAGCGGATGAACGTGTCCGGAGCCGCGCCGCCGCCGTTGCGGTCGGCCACGGCCTCGTTGAACTTGGTGCGGGCGGTCCGCTTGTCGCCGGCGGCAAGGGCGATCGCGCCCTGCTGGTAGTTCTTGAAGATGGCGAACCAATCCGGTCCCTTCATCTCCTCGATCATGGCGATGGCGTCCTTGGGCTTGCCCTGGCCGGCCTTCGCCCAGGCCAGGAGGAGGCCGTTCATCATCCGGTCGAGATCGTTCGGCCCGGAATATTTCAGGATCTTCTCGGCGTTGCGGAATTCCTTCTTGCCGATCGCATCGACACCGCGCACGACGGTGGTGATCCGCTCGACCGAGGCATCGCTCTTCAGCTCGTTCGCGATCTTCACGCCGTCGGCGAAATTGCCGTTCATCAGCGACGTGATCATCAGGCGCTGCTTGACCTCGACATTGTCCGGCTCGAATTCCAGCGCCGTCCGGTAAAGCTTGGTCGCGGTGTCCAGATCGTGGTCCACGTCGGCGGTGCGGGCCGCGAGGAACGAACCCGAGAAGCTGTTGACGGAATTCACATCGAACGGCTTGGCGGCGGTCTCTGTCGCCGGCGGCTTGGCCTCTTCCGCCAGAACAGGGCCGGAAACGACGCCGGCAAGCGTCAGAAACGCGACGCCGGTAAGCATCCGAAGAATATGTTTTTGCCGCATGACAAGCCTTTCGTTTCGGATGCGCCGCGCAAGCGCCTAACCGGAATCAGTTCTGTAGTGATACCGCATACTGCGCGGAACCGGAATTGCATCCCGATGCGTGCCGTTGCGACCGGACGGGGTCCGCTCCCCTTCGGGAGGGTCACCCATGGTTGCGGCAGGCTTGGCAAGACAGAATGGCTTTTTTGGCGCAGGCCGCCAGAAAATCGCCGGGATCCTGCCCGAAGCCGACAACCGGCGTCAGTTCACCCGGTCGATGCAGAAGTCGATGACCTCGAGCAGCGCATTCTTCCAGGGCGAGGCGGGCAGGGGCGCAAGCGCATCGCGCGCGATCATGCCGTAGTGCTTCGCCCGGGCGATGGTGTCCGTCAGCCCGCCATAGCGCGTGATGAGCCCCATGGCATGCTCGAGGTTCGCATCGCTGGCATTGCCGCCCTCGATCGCATCCTTCCAGAACGCACGCTCCTCGGCCGTTCCGCGGCGATAGGAAAGTATGACCGGCAGGGTGATCTTCCCCTCGCGAAAGTCGTCGCCGACATTCTTGCCGAGATCGACGGACTTGCCGCCGTAGTCGAGAACATCGTCGACCAGCTGGAAGGCGAGGCCGAGGTTCATGCCGTAGGATTTCAGCGCGTTGCGGGCGGAACGATCGGTCTTTGCGACGATCGGGCCGACTTCCGCGGCCGCGGCGAACAGGGCCGCCGTCTTCGCGCGGATGACGGCGAGGTAGTCGTCCTCCGTCGTTTCCATGTTCTTGGCGACGGAGAGCTGCAGCACTTCGCCCTCGGCGATCACCGAGGCGGCCGTCGAGAGAACGTCGAGCGCATCCAGCGAGCCGACCTCGACCATCATCCGGAAGGCCTGGCCGAGCAGGAAGTCGCCGACCAGCACGCTGGCCTGGTTGCCCCAGATCATCCGCGCGGTGGATTTGCCGCGCCGCAGATCGCTCTCGTCGACCACGTCGTCGTGGAGCAGCGTTGCCGTGTGCATGAACTCGACACTGGTCGCGAGCTTGACATGCGCATCGCCCTTGAAGTCGAACATGGCGGCGGAGGCCAGCGTCAGCATGGGGCGAAGCCGCTTGCCGCCCGACGAGATCAGGTGGTTGGCAACCTCGGGAATCATCTCGACGTCCGAGCCCGCCTTGGCCAGGATCAGCTGGTTGACGCGCTCCATGTCGGCCTTGGTCAGATCGACCAGCGGCTGCACCGAGGCCTGTTTGTTCTTGCCGTCTTCCAGCGGTATCACGACGCCCAAGGCGAAGCACTCCTGTTCAAGCTATTCTTCTGAGAATAGAAAGGGGTGGCATTCGCGGCAAGTGGCGATTTGCCCCAGGGCCCCGACGAAAGGCAAAAAAGCGAGCCAGATGAAAGAATTGATCCGTACCAACGACGCCGTCGTCCTCTCCTTTGCCGAAAGCCTGATGCGCGACGCGGGCATCATCTGCTTCATCGCCGACCAGGGCATGAGCATTCTCGACGGTTCGCTCGGCCTTTTGCCGCGCCGGCTGATGGTTCAGGGCGAGCGCGCCGACGAGGCGCGGCGCATTCTGTCGGATGCCGGTCTGGCCGCAGAGTTGCGGGACGCGTGACGTCCGGAGCCGCGCATGACGCTTGACAGGACGTCGGATCCCCACCCCGCTGCTGCAGCCGGCGAGACGGTGGACAGCTTCCACCGGGGACGCTTCCACCTCGTCCAGCCGCTGGGACGCGGCCATCGCGCCGGCATGGACGCGATGCTGCTCGCCGCCCTCGTGCCCGATCCGGGCCCGGCGCCGATCAAGGTGGCCGATCTCGGTGCCGGGGCCGGCGCGGCCGGCATGGCGGTGGCCGTGCGCGTGCCCTCGGCGCAGGTGCTCCTCGTGGAGCGGGCGGCCGAGATGGCGGCCTTTGCCCGCCGCAGCCTTGCCCTTTCCGAAAATGCCGCCTTCGCAGGCCGGCTCGACGTGCTGGAGGCCGACGTCGCGCTGACGGGGAGGGCGCGTGTCGAGGCCGGGCTGCCGAGCGACCTCTTCGACCATGTCGTCATGAACCCGCCCTTCAACAATGGGGCCGACCGCCGGACGCCGGATGCGCTGAAGGCGGCGGCGCATGCGATGAACGAGGGGCTGTTCGACGCCTGGATCCGCACCGCGGGCGCGATCCTGCGGCCCGGCGGGCAGGTGTCGCTGATCGCGCGGCCGGAATCGATCGGCGAGATCGTCTCGGCCTGCGGCCGGCGGCTGGGCGGACTGGAGATCACGCCGCTGCTGCCGCGTGCCGGCGAAAATGCCGTGCGCATCCTCGTCACCGGCATCAAGCAGTCCCGCGCGCGCCTTTCCCTGCGGGCGCCGCTGGTCATGCACGGCGCGGGCTCGCATGCCTTCCTGCCCGAGGTCGACGATCTCAACAATGGCCGTGCCTTCTACGCCCGCCGCTGAATTTCCCGTGATCCCGCCTGCAGGCCATTGCGCCTGCCGGGCCAATCCCTACATCCATCCGGCATCGTCTATAAAGAGGAGACAGATTTGGCCGGTTTCATCAAACGGTTGCTGCCGAAGCGCTTTCGCAAGCAGGGTGTGACCATCCCGGTCGTTCGCCTGCACGGGGCGATCATGGCGGGCGGCAGCGCCTTCCGGCCGATGCTCAACATTGCCGCCGTCGCGCCGCTTCTCGAGCGCGCCTTTGCCGACAAGGAAGCCCCGGCCGTGGCCATCGCGATCAATTCGCCGGGTGGCTCGCCGGTGCAGTCCCGGCTGATCTACCAGCGCATCCGCGATCTCGCCGCGGAGAAGAACAAGCGCGTCCTCGTCTTCGTGGAGGATGTCGCGGCATCTGGCGGCTACATGATCGCGCTCGCAGGCGACGAGATCATCGCCGATCCTACCTCCATCGTCGGTTCCATCGGCGTCGTGTCCGGTGGGTTCGGCTTTACCGAACTGCTCGACAAGGTCGGCATCGAACGGCGTGTCTACACGGCCGGCGAAAACAAGGTCATGCTCGATCCCTTCCAGCCGGAAAAGGAGAAGGATGTCGCCTACCTCAAGAGCCTGCAGCAGGAGATCCACGGCGTGTTCACCGGCATGGTGAAGGCGCGGCGCGGGCATCTGCTCAGCGAGGACAGCGAGATCTTCTCAGGCCTGTTCTGGACCGGCGAACGCGCCCGCGCGCTCGGTCTGGTCGATGGCCTCGGCGACATGCGCGGCGAACTCAAGCGCCGCTACGGCGAGAAGACGCAGCTCCGGCTTATGAGCGCCTCGCGCGGCCTGTTCGGCCGACGGCAGCCGGGTGTCGCCATCGCGAGCGGGCTTGCGCTTTCTGCCGTCGCGGGTCTTGCCGAAGCCGCCGAGGAAAAGGCATTATGGGGCCGGTTCGGCCTCTAAAGCGCGGTGCGCGAAAAAGGATTCACGCACCGCACTTTAGGTTCTTGTCTTGATGCGGGTCGTTTCCCGAAACCGCTGCACATTTTCGGGCGACATGCATCAGGATCAGGCCGCGCGACGGCAACCGGCAACGGTTGAGCGCTGGCGCGGCGTCCCCTCTCACAGGCTCTCTCGCAACAAGGCCGTACCCGTCCCCCTCTGGAACCCAAGATGCCGCAACTCCTTCTTCTCCTGATCGTCGCCGCCATTGCCTGGTTCGGTTACCGCAAGTTCGTTCTCGACGCCGAACGCCTTGCCCGCCAGCGCGAACGCGTCCGCAAGCAGCAGCAGACGGGATCGCAGGGCACGCTGGTGCAGGATCCCGCCACGGGGGAATATCGGGTGAAGAAGGACTGAGGGCGCGCTGCCGCCCGGTCGCGTCTCTTGTCTGTTGGCGTTTCGGAAAGGCCATCTCCGGGGCCGTCGACGACAGCCGGAGTCTCACCCTCGACATCGCGTCCGATCCGGCGCTGCGGATGGCAGCGAAGCTGACCGGGGGATCGTCCGCATCAACGGAAAGCCGTGCAGAGTGTAGCCCGGCCAGGTGACGGTCGCCTTGCTGGTCATCGGCGTCGCCATCGCAAATCTGCGCCCCGAAGCGCTTAAACATTGACCCCTGCCGCCGCCCGTGGCACTCGTCCGGTCTCATCTTTCCGTCACCAGCGATTGATCTTCCATGTCTGCCTTGACCGATTTCACCGCCTTGCCCGACCATATGAACCCGAAGCGTTCGTTTCAGGCGCTGATCCTCACGCTGCACGCCTACTGGGCCGACAAGGGCTGCGCGGTGCTGCAACCTTACGACATGGAAGTGGGCGCCGGCACGTTCCATCCCGCGACCACCTTGCGGGCGCTGGGGCCGCGGCCCTGGCGGGCCGCCTATGTGCAGCCTTCGCGTCGCCCGACCGACGGTCGCTACGGGGAGAACCCGAACCGGCTGCAGCATTACTACCAGTACCAGGTCATCCTGAAGCCGAACCCGTCGAACCTGCAGGAACTCTATCTCGGTTCGCTCGCCGCCATCGGTCTCGATCCGCTGCTGCACGATATCCGCTTCGTCGAGGACGACTGGGAAAGCCCGACGCTCGGCGCCTGGGGTCTCGGCTGGGAGTGCTGGTGCGACGGCATGGAGGTGTCGCAGTTCACCTATTTCCAGCAGGTCTGCGGCATCGAGTGCTCGCCGGTCTCCGGCGAACTGACCTATGGTCTCGAGCGGCTCGCCATGTATGTCCAGGGCGTCGACAATGTCTACGACCTCAACTTCAACGGCCGCGAGGGTGCGGAAAAGATCAGCTATGGCGACGTCTTCCTGCAGGCGGAGCAGGAATATTCGCGGCACAA
Organism: Rhizobium sp. Leaf341; assembly: GCF_001424325.1. Lineage (NCBI taxonomy): Bacteria > Pseudomonadati > Pseudomonadota > Alphaproteobacteria > Hyphomicrobiales > Rhizobiaceae > Rhizobium > Rhizobium sp. Leaf341. The sequence continues at coordinate 204,160 of NZ_LMPE01000003.1, read as the reverse complement.
TTTCGAATATGCCAACACGGCGATGCTGCACCAGCACTTCATCGACGCCGAGGGGGAATGCCTCGCTTTGTTGAAGGCCGGCGCGCCGGGCGACACGGCCCATCGCGCGCTGCACAAATGCGTGTTCCCGGCCTACGACCAGTGCATCAAGGCAAGCCACGTCTTCAACCTGCTCGATGCCCGCGGCGTCATCTCCGTCACGGAGCGCCAGAGCTACATTCTGCGGGTGCGCACCCTGGCCAAGGCCTGCGGCGAAGCCTTCCTGATGACGGACGCCGGCGGCGTCAACCTTCCGGCGGCAGCGGCCTGAGATCGAAACCTGATCCGAGAGGCCCGACGGCAGACGCCCGACGGCAGACGCATGACGGCAGACGCATGACGGCCGCGCTGGTCTTCGCGCGACCTGACCTCTGCTGGCGGCCCGGCGGCTCAGCCGTGCCAGGGACGCGGGATCGGACGGTGAATGTTGAGCGGCGCGCTGTCGAGCATGGGCGGGGTGAAGCGATGGCGCTCGCCGCGCAGGGCGACGAGGTGGCTGATGCCGGTCAGCATCACGGCGGACAGGGCGATTACGGCAAGAAGCGTCATGTTCACGGTCTCCTATCTGCGGGAAGCCGCAGCTTCCCATGAGGTTTGTCAGGCCGTCATTGCCGACTGGACAGTGCCGATGCACCCGTGGCGCATCCATGACACCCGGCAGCGCGAACACCGCTGCGACGTCGGACGTAATCCGGAACAGGCGGCAGCTCTCGGGAGCGTGATCCGGCATGTCCCTCATCGGAAATCAGGCAATGGCGCGCGCCAAGGGTGCGTCGTCATCGTGACTGCGATCTTGGCAGCGTAAGCCGGATCGAGGCTGACGCCAATCCCGACAAATCGTGACTCATTTCCGGTGAAAGGACGCCGTTGCGGCCCGCCTCGTCTCTGCAAGACAGTGGGCAGCGGTGTAAAAGCACGCTATGGAGATGCGGGCAGCCCGCAGGGGCATCTGGGGAGAGAGTTAATGATTGCAGGTCTCGTCATTCTGGCCGTCGTCGCGGGCTATCTCGTCCTGGTCTATAACGGCCTCGTCAAGGCGCGGAACGTGAAGGAAGAGGCCTGGTCCGGCATCGACGTGCAGCTGAAGCGCCGCGCCGACCTGATCCCCAATCTGCTGGAAACGGTCAAGGGTTATGCAGCGCACGAGCGCGGTACGCTGGAAGAGATCGTCAACCTGCGCAATCGCGCCCAGGCCGTGCCGGCCGGCGACGTCGCGGGACGGGCACAGGCGGAAGGCCTGCTTGGGCAGGCGCTCGGCAAGCTGTTTGCCCTTGCCGAAGCCTATCCCGATCTCAAGGCCAACCAGAATTTCTCCGAGCTGCAGGCGTCGATCGAAGGCACCGAAGACGAGATCCAGATGTCGCGCCGCTACTACAACGGCGCCGCGCGCGACCTCAACGTGAAGGTCGAAAGCTTTCCGTCCAATCTCGTGGCGGGCCCGCTCGGCTTTTCCAAGGCGCCCTATTTCGAGATCACCAACGAGGCCGACCGCGCGGTGCCGACGATCAAGTTCTAGGCCCGCCGCCTCCGGAGTTTCACCGATGCCGCACGGTGCCTTGAGGGGCACGGAGCGCTGACAGATCACAAGAGACCGCCCGCATGACCCACGCTCCCATGACCCACGCCCCCAACCCGTCCGCCCAGAAGACCGCGATGCAGAAAGCCCTGATCATCACCCCGCCGGGCCATCCGCTGACCGGCGCCGTCAGCCCGCCCGGATCGAAGTCGATCACCAACCGCGCGCTGCTCCTGGCGGGCCTTGCCCGGGGCACGAGCCGGCTGACGGGCGCCCTGCGCAGCGACGACACCCGCTACATGGCCGAGGCCCTGCGCGCCATGGGCGTCGAGGTCCGGGAGCCCGACCCGACCACCTTCGTCGTCACCGGCACCGGCCGCCTCGTGGCCCCCGCCGCACCGCTCTTCCTCGGCAATGCCGGCACGGCCACCCGCTTCCTCACCGCCGCCGCCGCCCTGGTCGATGGCACCGTCGTCGTCGATGGCGACCAGCACATGCGCAAACGTCCGATCGCGCCGCTGGTCGAGGCGCTCCGGTCCCTCGGCGTCGAGATTTCGGCCGAAACGGGCTGCCCGCCGGTCACCGTGGCGGGAACCGGGCGCATCCCCGGCCGCCGCGTCGAGATCGACGCTGGTCTTTCCAGCCAGTACGTCTCCGCACTGCTGATGGCCGCGGCCGGAAACCTGCCGTCGGGGGCAGATCCGGCTATGGCGGAACCGCTCGAAATCGTCCTCGCCGGCGATGAGATCGGCGCGCGCGGCTACATCGACCTGACGCTCGCCGCCATGCGGGCCTTCGGTGCGCGCGTCGAGCAGGCCTCGTCCTCCGTCTGGCGCGTCTGGCCGACCGGCTATACCGCGACCGATTTCCGCATCGAGCCCGACGCCTCGGCCGCCACCTATCTCTGGGCGATGGAAAAGCTCACCGGCGGCCACATCGATCTCGGCGTGCCCACGGCGGATTTCTCGCAGCCGGACGCGCGCGCCCATGACGTCATCGCGCAGTTTCCGCATCTCCCGGCCGTCATCGACGGATCGCAGATGCAGGATGCGGTGCCGACGCTGGCCGTGCTCGCCGCCTTCAACGCGACGCCGGTTCGCTTCACCGGCATCGCCAACCTGCGCGTCAAGGAGTGCGACCGCGTGCGCGCCCTGTCGCTCGGCCTGTCCGCCATCCGTGCGGGGCTTGCGACCGAAGAGGGCGACGATCTGCTGGTGGCGTCCGATCCGGGCCTGGCAGGGCAGACGCTGCCGGCCGACATCGACACCTTCGCCGATCACCGTATCGCCATGAGCTTTGCGCTGGCGGGCCTGAAAATCGGCGGCATCGCCATCCTCGATCCCGATTGCGTCGGCAAGACCTACCCGGACTACTGGGATGCGCTCGCCTCTCTCGGCGTCGACATGACCCTGCGGTCGGCCTGATCCGATGCGGCGTGGGGGAGACAGCGTCCGCAAGAACTTTCCGGCAAGAGTGGCGCAGGACACGACCCTGCGCCTGGTGCGCCTGCTCGCGGGCCTCTGCATGGCGCTGCTTTTCCTTGCCGGTGCGACCGCCGGGATGGCAGCGGCCGACGAGCGCATCCTTTCCTACGACGCGCAGATCGAGGTTGCCCGCGACGGCACCCTGACGGTGACGGAAACGATCCGGGCGATTGCGGAAGGCGCCCTGATCAAGCGCGGCATCTACCGGGATTTTCCGCTCACCTTCACGGGCGAGGACGGCCGCACCCACCGCGTCGGCTTCCATCTCGTCTCGGTCGAGCGCGATGGTCAGGCCGAGCCGTCGCGCACCGAAACCATCGACAACGGCATCCGGATCTACACCGGCGACAAGGATGTGATCCTGCCGCAGGGCGTCCACACCTTCGCGCTGACCTACACCACCGACCGCCAGATCCGGTATTTCGAGGATCATGACGAGCTGTACTGGAATGTCACGGGAACCGGCTGGGCCTTCCCGATCGACGAGGCGAGCGCCACGGTGCTTCTGCCCGGCGGCGCGCGGCCGCAGGCGCTGAACGTGTTTACCGGCGCTTACGGCTCCAAGGAAAAGAACGCACGCGGGGCCCCGGCCGGCAATGGCGCAACGTTTCGCACGACGCAGCCGCTCGGCCCCAACGAGGGCCTGACCATCGTCATGCGCCTGAAGAAAGGCGTGATCGCTCCGCCGAGCGAGGCGCAGCTGCGTGCCGCCTGGTGGCAGGAAAACATGGCCGCGATCCTGGCCGGCGTCGGTCTTACAATCATCGCCGCCTATTACGGCTGGATCTGGCGACGCGCGGGACGGGATCCGGATGGGGGCGTTGTCGTGCCGCGCTGGGATCCGCCCGAAAACGCCTCGCCCGCTCTGGTGAACTACATCGACAATCGCGGTTTTGCCGACGGAGGATGGACCGCGATCGCGGCGGCAGCCCTCAACCTCGCCGTCACCGGCCGCGTCGTGCTGGAGGATCTGGAAAAGGCGCTCGTCATCTCCGCCACCGGCAAGGCGCCCGCCACCGAAAAGCTGCCGACGGGGGAGGCCGCCCTTCTGCGTGCCGTCGACGGCGCCGGCGGGCGGCTGGTGATCGACCGGCAAAACGGCCCTGCGGTCCAGAAGGCCGGCGACAGCTTCCGCAAGGCGATGGAAACCGAGCATCGCGGCAAATACTACAAGGCGAATATCGGTGCGATCATCGCAGGCATCGCCCTGTCCATCGTTTTCATCCTCGCCATCCTCGGGTTCGGCACGCTTGACGATGCGGGGGCGGCCATCGTCATCGTGCCCGTGGTCATCGCGGTGTTCACCGCCATCTTCATTGCCGTCATCGGCCGGTCCGTCCGGCGAAGGTCGAGCCTCGCGGGGCGCATCGCCGGCATCGTCATGCTGTCGTTCTTCGGTTTCGTCGGTGTCACGGTGTTCGGCGGCCTCGTCGCCTCCATCGCGTTCGATGCCGTAGAAACGCACCAGCTCCCGCTGCTGGCCGGCATCGGCGGCATCGTGCTGGTCAATCTCGTCTTCCTGTTCCTCATGGGTGCGCCGACGCCGGTCGGTGCGCGCCTGTCGGCCCATATTGCGGGTCTCCGGCAATATCTGACGCTGGCCGAGCAGGAGCGCATGAACATGGCGGGCGCCCCGACCATGTCGCCGAAACATTATGAAACCCTGCTGCCCTATGCGGTGGCGCTGGGTGTGGAAAAACCCTGGTCGAAGACCTTCGACGCCTGGCTGGCGACCGCGGCGGCCGGTGCCGCCGCCTATGCGCCGGCCTGGTATTCCGGCCCGGGCGGGTATGGCGGCTTCGGGGACCGCATGGGCGGCTTTGCCGGCTCCATGGCCGGGGCGATGCAGTCCTCCCTGCCGCCGCCGCCCAAGAGCTCCAGTTCCGGCTTTTCCTCCGGCGGCGGCTTTTCCGGCGGTGGCGGCGGTGGGGGCGGCGGCGGCGGCTGGTAGCCGCAAACAAGCCCGCCGAAGCGCACCTATCATGGTGACTTTTGCCGACGGGATTGCTAAGGCGACGGGCATCCGTTCGCTTCACCGAAAAGTCTGAGTGCCATGCCCGATCTTCTGCTTGAACTCCGCTCCGAGGAAATTCCCGCCGGCATGCAGCGCAAGGCTGCGGGCGACCTGAAGAAGCTCCTGACGGATGCCATGGTCGAGGCGGGCCTGACCTATGAGGGCGCCCGCGAATACTGGACGCCGCGCCGCCTGACGCTCGACATTCGCGGCGTCACCGCCCGCTCGGCCGATGTGCGCGAGGAGAAGAAGGGCCCGCGCACCGATGCGAACGAAAAGGCGATCGACGGATTCCTGCGTGCGGCGGGCCTGACCTCGATCTCGCAGGCGCACGTCCATTCCGATCCGAAGAAGGGCGATTTCTACGTCGCGCATCTGGTGAAGCCCGGCCGGGCCGCCGAGGCGATCGTCGCCGACGTGATGCCCGGCATCATCCGCAATTTCCCTTGGCCGCGCTCCATGCGTTCGGGCGTCGCCTCGGCCCGTCCCGGCGCCCTGCGCTGGGTGCGCCCGTTGCAGTCGATCGTCTGCACCTTCGGGCCCGAGAACGAGGAAACGCAGGTCATCGCCTTCGAGGTCGACGGCCTGGTCGCCGGCAATGTCACCTATGGCCACCGCTTCCACGCGCCGGACGCGATCACCGTTCGTCGCTTCTCCGATTACGTCGAGAAGCTCGAAAGGGCCAAGGTCGTCCTCGATGCCGAGCGCCGCAAGGAGATCATCGCGGCGGATGCCGGCAATCTCGCCTTTGCGAGCGGCCTGGAACTGGTTGAGGATCCGGCTCTGCTCGAAGAAGTCTCGGGCCTGGTCGAATGGCCGGTCGTGCTCATGGGCACCTTCGACGAAGGCGATCTCTCGATCCCCTCCGAGATCATCCGGCTGACCATCAAGACCAACCAGAAGTGCTTCGTCACCCGTCGTCCCGGCGAGGACACCCTGTCCCATCACTTCATCCTCGTCTCCAACATCGAGGCGAAGGACGGCGGCAAGGAGATCGTGCACGGCAACGGCAAGGTCGTGCGCGCCCGCCTGTCGGACGCCCGCCACTTCTGGACCCGCGACCAGAGCGACCTGCCGGACCTCGAAACCCTGCGCCGTTCGGCCGAAGCCTTCGATCTCGATCTCGCCAAGCCGCTCGACCAGCGGATGGCCAAGCTCGATGCGCTGAACGTCACCTTCCATGCCAAGCTCGGCACCGAGGGTGCCCGCGTCCGCCGCATCCGCGCGCTCGCGGCCGATCTCTGCGCCGTCACCGGTGCCGATCCGAAGCTGGTCGATCGCGCCGTGGTGCTTTCGAAAGCCGACCTGCGCACCGAAGCCGTCGGCGAGTTCCCTGAACTGCAGGGCATCATGGGCCGCAAATATGCGCTGTTGCAGGGTGAGACCGAAACCGTAGCGACCGCGATCGCCGAACACCGCAAGCCCCAGGGCCCGACGGATGTCGTGCCGACGGACCCGGTCTCGCTGACCGTGGCGCTCGCCGACAAGCTGGATACGCTGGTGGGCTTCTGGGCGATCGACGAAAAGCCCACCGGCTCCAAGGATCCGTTTGCGCTGCGCCGTGCGGCACTGGGTGTGGTGCGAATGCTTTTGGAGCGCAAGATCCGCGCCGGGCTCGTCTCCCTCTTCAGGATGCACGGACCGCGAGTCGTTGCCGATATCAAGGCGGGCGACGCCCGGGCCTTCGAGACCGAACACACGGCCGACCTCCTCTCGTTCTTCCATGATCGCCTGAAGGTCTATCTTCGGGATCTCGGCGCGCGGCACGATCTGATCGATGCCGTGCTTGCGGCCGGCCCCTCATCCACCCTCCGGGCACCTTCTCCCCACTTGCGGGGAGAAGGAGAGGAGAGCGCCGAGGGTGCCGCGTCCTTCTCCCCGCAGGCGGGGAGAAGGTGGCCCGAAGGGTCGGATGAGGGGCATGCCGCCGGCAACGACGATCTTCTGACGGTTGCCCGCCGGGTCGAGGCGCTGACGGCGTTCGTGACGTCGGAGGAGGGGCTGAACCTGCTCGCCGGGACCAAGCGCGCAACGCAGCTGCTGGCGGCCGAGGAAAAGAAGGGCGCCGTCGTTACCGACACGGTCGATCCTGCCCTGTTCGCCCTGCCGGCGGAAGGCGAGCTATACGCCGCCGTCAGCACGGCAACGTCTGCCGCCGCCGAGGCGGTTGCAGGAGAGGATTTCCGCGCTGCCATGGAGGCGCTCTCGACCCTGCGGGCGCCGATCGACCGGTTCTTCGCCGACGTCCTCGTCAATGACGACGATCCGGCCATTCGCGCCAACCGTCTCGCGCTGCTCGGCCGGATCCGCGCCGCCACGGGCACGGTCGCGGATTTCTCGCGCATCGCAGGATGAGCGGGACGGTGGGTGCGGGCGCGAGGATCCTCGTCAGCGCCTGCCTCATGGGCCATGCCGTGCGCTATGACGGCCGGGCAAAACCCTTGCGGCACCCCGCGCTCGAGCGCTGGCAGGCCGAAGGCCGCCTGGTGACGATCTGTCCGGAAATGTCGGCCGGCATGCCCGTGCCGCGTGCCCCTGCGGAAATCGCGGGGGGCGCAAGCGGCGCGGACGTGCTTGCCGGTCGGGCCCGCGTGTTCGAGGCGACCGGCGGCGATATCACCGACGGCTTCCGGCAGGCGGCCGAAAATGCCTTGGCGCTTGCACGTGCGACCGGCTGCACCCATGCGCTGCTGATCGACGGCAGCCCATCCTGCGGATCGCGCAGGATCTATGACGGCGCGTTTTCCGGACGGCAGCAGGACGGCGAGGGGGTTGCCGCAGCACTTCTGCGCCGCAACGGCATACGGGTCTTTGCCGATCACGAAATCGACGCCCTGGCGGCCGAGATCGATAACGGCTGATGGCCGGAGGGTTTCTGCGAGGGGGCGAGACCAGGCGAAGCGCGCGTCCCGGGCAACAAGCGCACGTCAAAAAAATTGCGCCCCTGCTTCTCTCAGGGACGCAATTTTCCGCCTTTGTTGAAGGCGCTTGCCCGTGAGGCCTGGAGGCCGGCGAGGGCAGGGACTGGAAGTCGCGATCAGTTTAGCCGAAGCTGAAGGCTTTGCCCATCAAAATCGTGTGAAGACGACGAGGCCGTGTCGGCCGCGGTCGGCGACGGGGTCGCAGACGCCGTGGACGCGGCTGGAGATGTGGCCAGAGACGTGGCCGGAGAGGGGGCCAGAGACGGGTCCTGAGAGGAGGAGGATGCGGACTCGGGGTCCGAAGGCGCGACGGAGACCGCGGCGATCGAGGCCGACGCCGTCCCGCCGAGCGAGGCCGTGGTCATCGCCTTGTCAACCGTCACCGTCGTGCCCCCCTCGGGCGGCGCCGGGCGGCCAGCCTCGCCGATCACCGTTGCAGGGCCGGCCGGGTGCGCCGGCTCGCCGCGTGCAAGGCGCACATCCTCGTCGGATGCCTTGCTGACGAAGGTCACGGGCGAGCCGCCAAGCCAGGCTTCCTCCCGGACGATCTTCATCTCGCCGTTGATTTCCTTGATCTCGCTCCGGTCCGTGCCGGGCACGAGCTCGGGCACGACATAGGTCACCGCGCGGGGGTCGGGCTTCAGGGCCGGGCAATCCGTGCAGTGCATGATCGTGACGCTCGGCGCTGCGTCCGGTGGCGTGTGCACATAGTCGAGCGAGGACGCCCGGGCCGCAAGAGGGGCGAGGCCCGCAATGGCCGAGATGGCCGAGGCAACGGCGAAGCCCGCCGGCAGAAATCCGCGCATCAGTGTCTCCCACATATCTGGGAGCAGAATACGATCCCGCGGTTACGGTCCCGTCAGGAGAATTGGTAAAGTTTGAATGAACGGCGCGAAAGCGCGCGATGTGTTGTCAAGACAAACGCGCGCTCAGGCGGTCCGGTTGACCGCGCGCCAGCCGATGTCGCGCCGGCAGAAGCCATTGTCCCAGGATACCGTGTCGACCGCCGCATAGGCGAGATCCCGTGCCGCCTCCACGGTCTCCCCGACGGCGGTCACGTTGAGCACGCGGCCGCCGGTCGCCACCAGCGCACCGTCCTTCAGCGCGGTGCCCGCATGGAACACCTTCATGGACGGGGCCTCCGGCGGCAGCGCGGCGATGGGCGTGCCCTTGTCATACGCGCCGGGATAGCCCTTCGACGCCATCACCACGGTCAGCGCCGTCTCGTCGCGCCATTCGGCCTCAAGCCCGGCCAGCCCGCCGCTTGCGGCTGCGAGCAGCAGCGGCAGAAGATCGCTCTTCAAGCGCATCATCAGGACCTGACATTCCGGGTCGCCGAAGCGCACATTGTACTCGATGAGTTCCGGACCCTTGTCCGTGATCATCAGCCCGGCAAAGAGCACGCCTTCGAACGGGTGTCCGCTGTCGGCCATGCCGGAGAGCGTCGGCTCGATGATCTCGCGCATCGTGCGCGCCACCATCTCGTCGGTCATCACCGGAGCCGGGGAATAGGCACCCATGCCGCCGGTGTTCGGGCCCGTATCGCCGTCGCCGACGCGTTTGTGGTCCTGCGCGGAGCCGAGCGGCAGCGCGTTCTTTCCGTCGCAAAGGCAGAAAAAGCTCGCCTCCTCGCCATCGAGGAAGGCCTCGACCACGACCTCGGCACCGGCCGCGCCGAACGAGCCGGAGAAGCAGGCTTCGATAGCGGCAACGGCCTCCTCGACGGTCATGGCGACCGTCACGCCCTTGCCGGCCGCAAGCCCGTCCGCCTTGATGACGATCGGGGCACCCTGCTCGTGGACATAGGCGATCGCGGGACCGGCGTCGCCGAACCGGCGATAGGCACCGGTCGGGATGTTGTAGCGGGCGCAGATGTCCTTGGTGAAGCCCTTGGAGCCCTCGAGCTGGGCCGCCGCCTGGGAGGGGCCGAACACGAGGATGTTCTCCGCCCGCAGCATGTCGGCCAGGCCGGCCACCAGCGGCGCCTCGGGGCCGACCACGACGAACTCGATGCCGGCGCTCAGGCAGAAGGAGAGGACCGCCTCATGGTTCTCGACGTCGATCTCGATCAGCGTGGCCACGTCCGCGATGCCGGGATTGCCCGGTGCCGCGAAAAGCTGGGTGAGGCGGGGCGACTGGGCAAGCTTCCAAGCCAGGGCATGTTCACGCCCGCCCGAACCGATCAGCAATACCTTCATCGTGTCTCGTCCTTCAAGCAACCGGGCAAGCCGAGGGAACGACCGGGCGTCGACCGGCCAGCAAACCTTGCTGTTGCGGTTAAGGCGGCACTCCCCCGGGGTCAAGGAAAAACGCCCGGGATCCCGTGTCCGAGACCGGACGAAACCCGCAAGCCCGCGCCGTCTAGAGGAGCCGCAGCGTCCCGCGGGCGCGCGCGACGGCGCTGGCCGGGCGCTCGCTCGGCCGCATCGTCGCCGTCTCGCTCACCCGCTGCAGCGCCCAGATGCCGAGCTCGTCCAGAGCGAGCGGCTTGGAGATGAGGTAGCCCTGAAAGAAGTCGCAGCCGGCGCGGGTGAGGAAGTCGACCTTCTCGGCACTGTCGATCCCTTCGCCGATGACCGACATGCCGCGCGCATGGCAGAGCGCGATCAGCGCCGTCAGGGCCGGGGAGAGGTCGGGCGTCGCCATGGTCTCGACGATCGCCCGGTCGAGCTTGATCGTGTCGGCGGTGTATTCGATGATCTGCTGCACGGAGGTATAGCCCGCGCCGAAGTCGTCGATCGAAATCCGGAAGCCGCGGCTGCGCAGCGCCTCGAGATTGCGATGCAGCTGGTCCCCGAGCTTGACAGCGAAGGTTTCGGTCAGCTCGATCTCGATCCGGTCCGGCGGGATGTCGTGACGAGCCGCCTCGCGGCTGAAATGATCGCCGATGCTGCGCGAATGCAGTTCCGCCGAGGAGATGTTGATGGCCAGCACGGCCTGCGGCCCGAACATGTCGCGGATCGTGCCATAGTCGCTCATCGCGCGGGACACCACCCACCAGTCGATCTTGGTGAACTGCCCGGAGCTTTCCGCGATCGGCACGAATTCGTCGGGCGTGACGCGGCCGAGCGTCGGCGATGTCCAGCGCAGAAGGGCCTCGCAGCCGGTGACGCGACCTCCGGCATCCACGATCGGCATGTAGACGAGGTGGAACTGCTCGTCCGGGTCGAGCAGGCGCAGCTCTTCTTGAATCTGCCGCACGCGGTCGCGCTTGTCCTGCAGCGCGCGGGAAAAACGCGACGACCGGTTCTTGCCGCTTGTCTTCGCCTGGTACATGGCCGCATCGGCATTGGAGACCAGCGCGGCAACGCTCGTGGCATCGCAGGGGCAGATGGCGACGCCGATGCTGGCGGTGACGGGATGCACCTTGTCCCGAACCTCGAACCCGTGCGTGAACAGCGCGAGGATCGCGTCGCACGCCTCGCGGATCGCGCCGGTGCCCGGTTCCGCCTGGAGGAGCACGGCGAATTCGTCGCCCGACAGGCGTGCGAGCACGGCGCTCGGCAGCCCCCGCCGCGTCATGATCGGGGCGATGGTATCGCGCACGCGATCGGCAAAGACGCGCAGCAGTTCGTCGCCGACGTCGTGTCCGTGCTTGTCGTTGACGAACTTGAAGTGGTCGATGTCGATGAAGAGGAGCGCGGCGCTGGCATGGCCCTCGACCGCCCGCTGCACGATCCGCCCGGCCAGCACGTTGAAGCGGTTGCGGTTCAGCATGCCCGTCAGCGCATCGGTCCAGGAGGCCTCCTGGACGCGACGAAGCGCGCTCGACGACTGGTCGTGCAGCTTCTTGATGTTGCCGGTCAGCCGGCCGATCTCGCCGTTTCCGCCGACATCGACGATCTGCTCGGACCTCTCGTCCATCACGGCGGTGACCTGCTGGTCGAGGGCCGCGATGGGATCGGTGATGAAGCGGCGGATGAGCGCGATCATCAGGCCGATGGAGAGCAGGCTCATGCCGACGGTGCCCAGTCCCAGCACCAGTTTCAGCTGCCACAGCGCCGTCGAGACATAGGCGTCGGGAACGCGCAGCGTCAGGTGCAGTTGCGGGATCAATTCGACGGAAGCCGCGAGTTCGCCGCCCTGCGCCGGCGTCGGTGCGTCGCGCGTGAACAGCGGCTCGGTGCCGTATTCCGTTTCCAATGACTGCAGCATGGCCAGAAACTGGTCCGGCTGGATGGCGACCTGCACGAGAAGCGCCCGGCTGCGATTGCTCGGCAGCGCCCGGCTGAACGTCGTGGGATCGATATATTCGGAATAGACGAGGAGCGGCCGGCGGTCGTCCGCGCTTCCCCCCGAGCGTCCGTCGAGGAACGTCCAGTTGCGCAGGACCTCGCTGCGGGACAGAGTCTGCGCCAGCGTCATCTGGGCCGGGCTGACCTCGGCGAAGGGGTCGTCGCTGTTTTCGAAATAGTAGCCGATCGAGAGGTCCGGCTGCAGGATCGAGAAGGAGACATAGGCGCGCGGATCGTCCGACAGCGAGCGGATCGACGCCTGGATGCGCAGGGACAAGGCATTGTTGCGGTAACTGTCGTCCGGCTCGGACACGAACAGGCGGACGGCATTTCCCTCGAGCAGCGAGTAGAGGAAGCTGCGGCTCTGGTTGGCGTCCGTGCGGAACAGGGCCTCGGCATGGTCGAGCTGCTGGGAGATGCGGGCCTTCTCCAGCGACAGGAGCGCCTTGCTCTCGACCACGTAGACAAGGCTCGCCGCCAGCAGATACCCGGCAAGAACGATCGGAAAGATCAGATAGACCGCGCGCTTGCCGAGGGTCACTGGAAGTTCGCCATGGCGCTGATGATCCGGCGTCGGGTCTGGATCGAGGAAACCGAAAGCTCCGTCTGGTACTGGCTCCTCTTGAGGATGTCGTCCGGCGTGTAGATCGCCGGATCGTTCTTGACTGCGTCCGGAAGGAGCGCGAGCGCTGCGGTGCTGGATGCGGGCATGCCGAGGGTCTGCGCGTTCCTGGCCGCGCTTTTTGCGGAAAGGATGAAGTCGAGCAGCTTCATCGCCTGCGCCTTGCGTGGCGATGCGGCCGTGACCGCCAGGCAATCGAGCCAGGAGAGCGTTCCCTCGTGCGGCACGACATAGCGCCAGATGCCGGGCGTCCCCGTTTTCTCGTTCAGAACCTTCTGGTCGCCGCTATAGGCGAGCGCCATGTAGATGTCGTGCCCGTAGTCGGGATTGTCGATGGAGGTGATGACGTAGTCGTAGGTCAGCACCGACGGCGCCTGGCCCTTCATCAGCTCGAAGGCTTCCTTCAGCGTTTCCGGGTCGTTGGCGTTGATCGACTTCCCGAGAAGGACGAGCGGCGCGACGAAGGCCTCGTTGTGGTCGTCATACATCGCGATGTGCTTCTTCAGCGCCGGCGCCGGCTGCATGAGGTCCTTCCAGGAGGACGGAGCCACGCCGATCTTGTCGGAGCGATAGACGATCCCCATGGTTCCCCAGAGGTAGGGCGCTCCGTAACCGCCGCAGCGCGAGGTCCACTGCGTCGCGTAATCCTTCAGCGACGGCACGCCGTCCACGTCGATCGGCGCGAGAATGCCCCGCTTGCCGAAGAGCGCGCTGCCGTTCTCGCCGACGACGCTGAGGTCGATATTGCTGTTGGGGTCGGCAAGGATCTCGTCGCGGGCGTCGCCGCTGTCGAAGTAGATCTGCCGCACCGCGATGCCCGTCGCGGCCGTCCAGTCGGAAAGGATGGCCGGGTCGATATAGGCTTCCCAGATCAGGAGGTTCAGGGTCTCCGCGCGTGCCGGCGCCGTGCCGCCGAAGAGACACAGCAGAAGCGCTGTCGCAGCAAGTCCCTGTCGCATCCGGCTTCCCTTCCATGGTCGTCAAGAAGGATAAACGAAAAAACTTGCTGAAACTTTACGCCGTTTTCCCCGTCAGACAGGGAAGTCCAAGCAAGGTCAGATGCTTGCGGAGGGCGTCGGCCGTCGGTCACGGGCAGTCGCAGCCCGCCGCGTGCCGCCCTTGGCGCGGCTTTGGCGCGGCTCCGGCGAAAGCCTGTTCGCCAGACGCCACGTTTCCTGTAGACCCGTGGCAATGGCGACGGCCCGACACTTGCCGGAACGTTGCGAATGCATCAATCATGACCGTCGAACCGATCCGGGTTTCGACGGCGCCAGCGAGGAGACATCGCCTTGACCTATCTATTGATCAAATCCTTCCATGTGGCCAGCATGGTCGCCTGGATGGGCGGCATGGTTCTCCTCTCGGCGATCCATCTCTGGCTGGCACGGGCGCAATGTCCGCGCACCGACCGCGAGACCGCGGTTATCGCGTCGGTCAAGCGCTGGGATGGGCGCGTGACCTCGCCGGCGATGGGCCTGACCTGGCTGCTCGGGATCGTCGCGGCCTGGCAGGGCGACTGGTTCACGGCGCCCTGGCTCCACGCAAAGCTGCTGCTGGTCGTCGTTCTCTCCGCGCTGCACGGCATGCTGTCCGGGGCGTTGCGCCGCACCGCCGCCGATCCCAACCGCCGCCCGCCGGCCTATGCCCGCCATTCCGGCGCGATCGTGCTCGTGATCATGCTGGTCATCGTGCTTCTCGTGATCGTCAAGCCGTTCTGAACCGACGGTCCCGATCCTAAACTCCATGTCGCCTGACCGATCGCGTGCCGGCCCGGCGTAAGGTCGATGCGCCTTGACCGGACCGGGGGGAGACGGCAAACAGGAGCGCATGAACACACTGCCTTCCGACAGCGGGCGCGTCTTCGATGCGCCGTCGACCAACTGGGTCTATCGCGTCCTGCCGCGCGCGCTCTGGCCCTATGCGCAGCTTGCGCGGTGGGACAGGCCGATCGGCTGGCAGCTCCTGATGTGGCCATGCTTCTGGTCGGCGGCGCTCGCCGCCAACACGGCCGCCCTCGAGGGAACGGCGTCCGTCGGTCGCCTCTGCATCCATCTCGCGCTGTTTTTCGTCGGTGCGGTCGCCATGCGCGGTGCCGGCTGTACCTATAACGACATCGTCGACGAGACGATCGACAGGGCCGTCGCCCGCACCCGCTCGCGCCCGCTGCCCTCCGGCCGGGTGTCGCGCCGCGATGCAAAGCTCTTCATGGCGCTGCAGGGGCTGGTGGGGCTTGTCGTCTTGCTGCAGTTCAATCTGTTTACGATCGTTCTCGGCTTTCTCTCGCTCGGCTTCGTCGCCATCTACCCCTTTGCCAAGCGCTTTACCGATTGGCCGCAATTCTTCCTCGGCATGGCCTTCTCTTGGGGTGCGGTCATGGGGTGGGCGGCGGAGTTCGGCCGTCTGTCGGCGGCCCCCGTCCTTCTCTATATCGCTGCCATCGCCTGGACGGTTGGCTACGATACGATCTATGCCTATCAGGATCGGGAGGATGACGAACTCGTGGGCGTCCGCTCGACGGCGCGGCGCTTCGGCGAACGTCCGAAGCCCTGGCTCGTGGCGCTTTACGGCCTGACCCTCGTCCTTTTGGTACTGTCCTTCGCGCTCGCCGGCGCCGGCGCGCTCGCCTATCTCGCGCTCGCCGCCGCCGCCGTCCTGCTGTTCTACCAGATCCTCGTGCTCGACATCCACGATGCCGGGCAATGCATGATCCTGTTCCGCTTCAACGGCGCGGTCGGGCTGATCATCTTCGCAGGTCTGGCCTCGGCCTTCCTGCTGCGATGGATTCTCTCTCCTTAAGCCGGATCAAGCCGCCGGCCAGTCGTTGGCCGGATCCGGAATGACCTGGTCTTCGCCGTCGTCGCTGTCGACGCGATTCTGGTCGGCTTCCTTCAGGAGGTTTTCGCGCTCCGCCTCGGTCTTCGGCGTCGTCGCTGCGGTCTCGGATGATGTCGTGTCGCGTGTCATGGGCCTGTCCTCGTTGGCGTTCCCGAGCAATGGGTCTCGAGCAATCGATCTCGGGCAACAGGTCGCGGCCCGGATTGTTCCGACAAGGGCCTCGGGGCTCTCCACAAACAAAAAGCCGGCCGCAGGGAACGGCCGACTTTTTGCACTGGAGGAGAGAACGGTATGGAGCCGGGCGATCAGCGCCGCGCGATGATTTCGGATCCGTCGATCTTCATGACCACGCCGAGGCTGCCGGTCGTGCGGCGCATCAGGAAACGCGGACGGCGCTTGGCATGGAGCGAATGGCGGCGGCGCGGGACGATCGCATGGGTCTTCACCTCGCCGAGATGATTGTCGAGCGGCCGGGCGACCCCGTCGGCTTCCACCATCAGCATGGGAATGCGATAGGCTTCCGACCAGGCGCGCCAGTCGGCCGCGATGTCGGAGAGATCGTGGGCGACGAGCAGCGGGACGCAGAGTTCCGGATCGTCATGATGCAGTTCCAGCGTCACCGTCACTTCGCCGTCGCCATGGTCGATGGCGCGGGCGGCGACGCCCTTGAAGGCCCGCGCCGGCAGCGCGATGGAAAGCGGCAGGCCGCTCGACGGGAGAACCTTGCGCATGACGGCGCCGCGTTCGTCGAGGCTGATCGTCACATTGCTCCGTGTGCCCGGCAGTGCATAGCTTGCATGTTGCGGGAAACGCTTCGGATCGAGCCGCAGTGCAGTGTCGACCCAAGCGGGTTGAGAAACGGTTTTCAGCATGGTCTTTTCGCCCTTGTTTCACCTGTGAGAGCCGGTTTCCGGTCTTTTCTCATCGAGACGTTTTCGTCTTCTATGATGCCAACATAGGCGCCGGCTGTTTGAGAGCGCTTAAAATTCGCGGTTAAAAAACTTTGCATTCCCCGATGGTTAGCAAAAGTCGAGCCTTTACGGTTTAAAAGACGTCAACGTCTGTCCGTGCATTTTCGACAATAAAAGCCTCGCGCAAGCAGCCGCCGGCATGGTGGAGCGACATGGCCGCAGCCTGCCGCCGCGCGCTTTCCGCGCGCGCGAAGCCTGCGGGTTGGGCAAGCGACAGGGCGGCAGATGTCATCGACCTATCTCGACTACAATCTCATTGTTCGCGACATGAAGGAGAGCATCAACCGCGTCTCCCAGCAGAAGGTCGTCGAGCGCGACACCCAGTACTACAAGGACAATATCGGCAAGGTCACGACGGTCGACGCCTTCCTCAGCGACTACCGGCTATACGCATACGCCATGAAGGCGCATGGCCTCGAGGACATGACCTATGCCAAGGCCTTCATGAAGAAGGTGCTGGAAAGCGACCTCAATGACGACAAGAGCTACGCCAACCAGCTGACCGACGATCGCTACCGCAATTTCGCGATGGCCTTCAGCTTCGACAAGTCCGCCACCGTGGCGCAGACCAGCGCGCAGGAAGACGCGGTGATCGGCCTCTACAACGCCAACATCGCCAACGCCGACAGCGCGATGAATGTCGAGGTGAACTATTTCAATGCAATGACGATGGACGGCAACGTCAAGACGGTCGACCAGTTTCTCCAGAACGACCGCCTGCGCGACTATGCCTTCCCGCTGTTCGGCCTCAATCCGGACAGTTACGACTTTGCAAGCGTGCGTCAGGCGCTGACAAGCGACGTCAACGATCCCGCAAGCTACATCAACACGCTGCAAGAGACCGCAAGCGCCAGCCTGTCGGGCCGGGGGGCCGAGATCCAGGACACGATCGCGAAATACGATGCGCGTTCCAACGCCGCCGCGCAGATCGCGACCCTGACGAACAGCCTCTCCCAGCCGGGCGCGGACCAGACGGCCATTCAGGCGAAGATCGCCGAGCAGGAGGCCATCTTCAACGCGCTCGATGCGCAGCTTCCGCCGATGTCCCAGACCGCCACCAATGTTTCGCTGCTCTCCAACGAGTATGCACAGCTGGAATATGCGGGCGCGCTCGCCACCAATCTCAAAGCGATGGCAACGGCCTTCAAGTTCAATCCCGATGGGACGGCGCCGGCCTCGGGGCCGCTGGTGGGCGACAGCGACAAGGCATCGATGCGCGAGCTCTATTTCGCCTCCGCGCCGCGGCTGACCGGAGCCGGGGCCGTGATCAACAAGGATTACTTCGAGGCGCACGTCAACGATTTCGCCACCGCGACCGACCTTCTGGCCGACAGCCGCATGCGCGCCTTCATCATCACCGCCTACGGCATTCCGCGCGCGACCGCCTCCACGGTGCTGAAGGCCATCATCACGAGCGATCTCGACGATCCCACGAGCTATGCCAATACGACCGGTGCCGAATACAATGCCGCCTACAAGCAACTGGCGGCGGGCTTCAACTTCAAGCCGGACGGAACGCTGAACGCTGGCGAAAAGCCGCAGACCGACGCGCAGAAGGAGGCGGCCTCGGCCAACTACATGAACCGTTACAACGACGTGGCGGATGCGGCCGACGAAAAACTGATCTCGTCCTACAAGGCCGTGATCGGCAAGGTCGACAAGGTCGACACCCTGCTTGCCAATCCGCAGGCCCTGCAGCTTGCGCTCTCGGCCTTCGGCGTCGAAAACGAGGGCAAGACCGTGCGCGAGCTGCGCCTGATCCTGACCAGCGACGTGAACGATCCGAAGAGCTACGTGAACACGCTGAAGGACGACCGCTACGTCAAGCTGACCAATGCCTTCAACTTCAAGACCGACGGCAAGATCGGCGCGCCGAAGCTGGCCCAGTCGCAGTCCGAAATCCTGCAGATCTCCAAGGCCTATGTGGTGGCCAAGAGCCAGTTCGGCACGGCGAAGGACAAGACGGACGCGACGGCCGAGGCGAAATACTACGCGTCCGAGATGGAGAAGGTCGGCACGCTCGACGATCTCCTGGGCAACAAGCGCATGACGGATTTCATTCTGGTCGCCACCGGCATCGATCCGAAGACCGTGCCGAAGGACTATCTGAAGAAGGTCTTCACGTCGGATCTTGCCGACCCGAAGAGCCTGATCAACACCGAGGCCGACCCGCGCTACCGCGCGCTGGTCGCCTCCTTCAACTTCGACAAGACCGGCAAGACGGTGCGTCCGCAGGACAACCAGATCCAGACCCGCCGCGGCCTTTTGGAAACGCAGGACCTCTACCTCAACCAGACGCTGGAGCAGCAGACGGGCGAGGACAACGAAGGCGTCCGCCTTGCGCTCTATTTCCGCCGCATGGCGTCCGGCATCGGCTCCGTCTACGACATCCTGGCCGATACGCCGCTGATGCAGGTGGTGCGCACGACCTTCAGCATCCCGGAAGAGATGAGCAGCGCCGACGTCGATGTTCAGGCCGACTACATCAAGCGCGTCCTCGACGTGAAGGACCTCCACGATCCGGAGAAGCTCGAAAAGCTCATGAAGCGGTTTACCGCGCTCTATGACCTGCAGAACGACACGAACACGTCCCCGGCGCTTGCGATCTTCAATTCGTCGGCCGGCAGCGGCGGCATCAGCGGCGACTCGCTCTTTGCCATCGCGCAGTTGCGCAGGGGCGGCTGACCAGCGGCCTGACGGCTATGCGGAAGTCTCGCCCACGGCCATTGTTCAGGGCCTGTTGTTCAGGGCCCGTTGCTTGAGGACCTGTCGCTTCAGGGCCTGATCTGCAGCACCTTGCCGGGATTCATGATGCCGGCGGGGTCGAAGGCATGCTTGATCCGCTGCATCAGCTCGATCTCGATGCCGTGCCGCACCTCCGCCAGTTCGTCGCGTTTCAGCTGGCCGATGCCATGCTCGGCGGAAATCGAACCGGAATGCGAAAGCACGATGCCGTGCACGATGGCGTTCATCTCCCGCCAGCGATCGAGAAAGGCCTGCTTGTCCGCGCCCACGGGCTGCGAGATGTTGTAGTGGATATTGCCGTCGCCCATATGGCCGAAGGAACAGATCCGCGCGCCGGGCACGGCCGCCATCACCGCGGCGTCGGCCTCTGCCATGAAGGCGGGAATGCTGGCGATGGGCACCGACACGTCGTGCTTGATCGAGCCGCCTTCGGGCCGCTGGGCGAGCGACAGGCTTTCGCGCATGTACCAGAGCGCCTTGCGCTGCGCCTCGCTGGAAGCGACGACGGCGTCGTCCGCCAGACCGTCCTCGATCGCCCCCGAGAGGAGCGTTTCCATCGTCCGCTGCGCGCTCTCCGCGCTGTCGGAACTCGAGATGTCGATCAGCACGTACCAGGGATGAACCGTCGCCATCGGATCCGTCACGCCGGGAATGTTGCGCATCGAAAACGTGATGCCGATGCGCGGCATCAGCTCGAACCCGGTCAGCGTCTGGCCGCAGAGTGTGGACGCCCGCTCGAACAGCGCAAGGGCGTCCTCGACGGTGCGCAGCCCGACCAGGGCCACCTCGTGCCCGAGCGGTTTGGGAAACAGCCGCAGCACCGCCCCGGTGATGACGCCGAGCGTGCCCTCGGCCCCGATGAAGAGGTCACGCAGGTCGTAGCCGGTATTGTCCTTCTTCAGCCGCCGCAGCCCGTCCCAGATCTCGCCGGTCGGCAGCACCACCTCCAG
The DNA here is from genome assembly GCF_001424325.1 of Rhizobium sp. Leaf341. Classification (NCBI taxonomy): domain Bacteria; kingdom Pseudomonadati; phylum Pseudomonadota; class Alphaproteobacteria; order Hyphomicrobiales; family Rhizobiaceae; genus Rhizobium; species Rhizobium sp. Leaf341. The sequence goes on along the minus strand of NZ_LMPE01000003.1, from coordinate 183,828 downwards.
CCCGAGGCAGAGCTGGCGCATGTTGCCATAGGCCAGGACGGCCGTTCCCCCGGCATTGGTCGAAAGGTTGCCGCCGATCCGGCAGGAGCCTTCCGAGCCGAGCGACAGCGGGAACAGCCGGCCCACCCCGTCGGCCGCCGCCTGGATATCGGCCAGAATGCAGCCCGCATCCGCCACGATGACATTGCCGACGGGATCGACGTCGCGGATGCGGTTCATCCGTTCGAGCGACAGGAGCATGTCGGCGGCGCCCGTGCGCGGGATCTGCCCTGCGACATGGCCGGTATTGCCGGCCTGCGGCACGATCGCGACGCCGGTTTCGCTGGCGAGCTTCAGGATCGCCGAGACCTCCGCAACGCTGCCGGGCTTCAGCACGGCCGGCGTCGTCCCGCGATAGAGCCCGCGCGTCTCGACGAGATAGCGGTCCTCGACATCGGCCCCCACCTCGGCATGGCCGCCGGCGAGAGCGACGAAGCGCTGGATGAGGTCGGGCGATGGAACGGCGTTCGGCATGGCGGCACTTTCAAAGATGGGGTTGCGTCTCAGCGGGGTGCTGCCGCCCGTTCCAGCCGGTCGCGAATGGCCTCGCCCAGGCCCTCTGTGGGCATGGGGGAAAAGGCGATTGTCCGGGCGCCGGTGGCGTCTGCCTGCTTCATATAGGAAAAGAGACGGGCCGCTGCCTCCCTGAGGCTGCCCGACGGGCTGAGGTCGAGCACGATGGCGGCCTTGTCTTCACCGGGAAGCGCCGTACCGCCGAAACGGATCAGGGCTTCGCCCGGACGCACGTCGGTCGCATCCAGCCGCACGGCCGCGTCGGGGGCATAATGCGAGGCGAGCATGCCCGGGGCTTCGACCGCGGCACCGGCCGTGTCCGGGCGCAGCAGCGGCTGCCCGGCGACGGCCTCGATCTCTCCGGCCTCCAGCCCGCCCGGCCGCAGCAGGCGCAACCGGCCGGCCTCCACCTTGACGATGGTCGATTCGAGCCCGATGCCCGCCGGTCCGGCGTCGAGGATGAGGTCGATGGCCGCGCCGAGATCGTCGGCCACATGCGCGGCCGTCGTCGGGCTGATACGCCCGGACGTATTGGCGCTCGGTGCGGCCAGCGGCTGTCCGAAGGCTGCGATGACCTCGCGCGCAAAGCCCGCCGGCATGCGCAGGCCCAGCGTATCGAGCCCGGCCGTTGCCAGCGCATGCACCGCACTGCCAGGCGCCCGCGTAACGACCAGTGTCAAGGGCCCCGGCCAGAAGGCCTCCGCAAGGCGCAGCGAGACGGGATCGAACGCCCCATGACGCTCGGCCATCGCCATGTCGCTGACGTGGGAAATCAGGGGGTTGAAGCGCGGACGGCCTTTGACCTCGTAGATCGAGGCGATCGCATCGCCCCGGGTGGCGTCGGCCGCAAGCCCGTAGACGGTTTCGGTCGGCAGGGCGATCGGCCGGCCGGCGCAAAGCACCGCGATCGCGCGTTCCAGCGCCCGTTCCCGGTCCCGTGTCGTCTCGATGATGTCTGCCATGCCGCTTCGCGCTTCCGTCCGATCAGACGGCAGTCTTAAACCATGTCGCGCGGGACTGTGCAGCAGTTTTTGCGCGACCGGCCGGCGAAAGGGCTCAGAGTGCGCGGATGATCGCCCGCAGGGCGTCGTTGCGGGCTCCCAGCATCAGCACGTTCTTCAGGGCCGTCTTCGGGTCCTGGGTGCGAAAGAGAAGGCCGCCATCGCGGACGGTCCGGTTGATCACGAGCTTGCCCTGCTCGCGATCGAGATCGGTTGCGACGGCGAAGTACATGCGCGAATAGCCACGGCGCACGTCATCGAAGAAATGGTCGTCCTTGCCGATCTCGCAGAAGAAGTTGGCCATGTAGAAGGACCATCGGACCTCGTCGTACTCCGCGAACTTGGAGCGCGCCGCCGTCACGTGGCAGTAGCCGAGATGCGGGCTGCCATCGAGCGTGCGGTGAAAGATCATCTTGGGAAAGCGAATGGACGCATGGAAGCCGTTGATGCGGTCATAGGCCAGCGTGCCGGCGGCCTCCAGCCTGCGTCCGGTGCGTTCCGCCACCTGCTGATGTGTCAGGTAGCGCTTGGCCGTGCGCGCGTCCGTCGTCCCGCGGTTGATGCGTCCGGTGCGGAGATAGTCGGTATAGATGCCGCCGCGGTTTTCCGGGGGCGGCTTTATCGCATCATCGAAGTAGCGCAGGTTGGCCATGGTCTGGTCCAGCATCGGTGATCTTCCTTTTCACCGCTTCTACGGTTCCGCCATGGCGCGAGGCTTGCGTGATCGGCCGGTGAGAAGCGCGAAGCGCCCGGCGGCCGAGGGCCAAGCGCCCGGCGGCTGAGGGCCAAGCGCCGTTTCTTGGCGATGTCGCAAACAGGCTTGCGGCTGCAGGCCTTCGCCCTTCGGACACGGGGCCCTCGGAAGGGTGCCTTCGCATCGTCCCGGAGGTGTTAAAGGATTGGCGAGTTGTTAAAGGATCGGCTTGAAGATGCCGAAAAATGGCGCCGGCGGGGCGTGTCGTCATTCTCAAATCGCGTGTCGCTTCTTGGCCTCTGAAATCGCGCGACGCGGCGTTAGATAGAGATGCTCAAGGCGCTGGTTCACAAGGATCCGGACAAATTGGGAAGCCGGTCGAAACCCGGCGCTGCGCCCGCAACGGTGGTGGAGCACAGGCCGGCAGATCCTGCGGAGGGCGCACCTTCCGCGGTCGGCATGGCCAAGGCTCCTGAGCCCGGACACCTGTCTTGCGCCGATGTGACTGCGTGTGATGTGGAATGTCTGGTGTGGCGGGGATCCGGGAATGCAGGCGCGATCGCCTTGTGTCCGGACCGGCCCTGAATACGGCCCCGCAGCGGGGTCCGTCGTTTAAAGGAACGGGAAGATGGATTTTCGCAGCGAAGTGCTCCGCACGCTCCGGAACCGGCGCGAGACCCACAGCCTCGAGCAGGCGTTCTACACGGATCCCGATCTCTACCGGCTGGATCTGGAAGAGATCTGGTACAAGGACTGGCTGTTCATCGGCCATGACTGCGAGATCCCCAAGGCCGGCAATTATTTCACGGTGCAGGTCGGCGATTATCCCGTGGTCGTCACCCGCGACCGGCAGGGCGCGATCCATGCGCTCCACAATGCCTGCCGCCACCGCGGCTCGCGCGTCTGCACCCAGGCCAAGGGCGCTTCGGCCAAGCTTGTCTGTCCCTATCACCAGTGGACCTACGAGCTGGACGGCAAGCTGATGTTCGCCCGCCAGATGGGCGAGGATTTCGACAAGTCCGCCCATGGGCTGAAGCCGGTCGCCTGCGAAAGCATCGGCGGTTACATCTTCATCAGCCTGGCGGCCGAGCCGATGGACTTTCAGCCCGTGCGCGACATGGTCGCCGCATACCTCACGCCGCACAATCTGAAGGACACGAAGGTCGCCTTCGAGAGCACCATCGTGGAGAAGGGCAACTGGAAGCTCGTCTGGGAAAACAACCGCGAGTGCTATCACTGCGCCAGCAACCACCCGGAACTCTGCCGGACCTATCCCGAAGCCCCGTCGGCGACCGGCGTGCAGGGCGCCAAGGACGATCCGGTGATCTCCGAGCACTGGAGCCGCTGCGAGGCCGCCGGCCTGCCGAGCGAGTTTCGCATCGATCCGACCGGCCAGTTCCGCGTCGCCCGCATGCCGTTGATCCAGGATGCCGAAAGCTACACCATGTCCGGTGCCCGCGCCGTCAAGCGCCGCCTGTCCGACACGGTCACCCAGAGCCATATCGGGACGCTGCTCCTGTTCCATTATCCGAGCACCTGGAACCACGTGCTGGCCGATCATGCCATCACCTTCCGCGTGCTGCCGCTCGGCCCCGAACTGACCCAGGTCACCACCAAGTGGCTGGTGCACAAGGATGCGGTCGAGGGCGTCGATTACACGCTCGACGAACTGACGCATGTCTGGACCGAGACGAACGACCAGGACCGGCGCATCGTCGAGGAAAACGCCTTCGGCATCCGCTCGCCGGCCTATGAGCCCGGTCCCTATTCGCCCGAACACGAAGGCGGCGTCATGCAGTTCGTCGAGTGGTACACGCAGTTCATGCAGAACCGCCTGACCGGCGTTCACGCGCCGCTCGTGCGCGTGGCCTGACATGAGCGACGGCATGGTTCAGGGAACGGGGATCGTCTCGCCGTTCCGTCATTTCGACGAACTCCAGCCCTGGAACGACCGGCAGCACCTGCTGCACTGCATGTCGGTGACGCTTGAGGCCCCCGACGTCATGACCTTCGTGTTCAAGTCGGATCGCGACGGCTGGTTCCGATATCTGCCGGGCCAGTTCGTCACGCTCGAGATTCCGGTCACGCCGGATGATCCGGTGATGCGGACCTACACGCTGTCCTCGACGCCGTCGCGCCCGTTCTCCGTGGCCGTCACGGTCAAGGCCCAGGCGTCATCCATCGGCACGCGCTGGATGTTCGACAATCTGCGTCCCGGCATGACGCTGCGGGCGTTCGGTCCGCTCGGCGATTTCTCCTTCGTGCGCTATCCCGGCGAGAAATACCTGTTCGTGTCGGCCGGCTCCGGCATCACGCCGATGATGTCGATGACGCGCTGGTTTTCCGATTGCGCGCCGCAGACCGACGTGGCCTTCGTCTCCTGCGCCCGCCGCCCCGATGATCTTCTCTTCCGGCGCGAGCTGGAGACCATGGCCGCCGGCATGCCGAACCTGTCGCTCGGCTTCGTCGTGGAAGGCCACGAGCCCCGCCATGGCTGGCATGGCCTGCGCGGTCGCATCGATGCCGCCAAGGTGGCGCTGCTCGCGCCCGACTTCCTGACGCGCACGGTGTTCTGCTGCGGGCCCGAGCCGTTCATGCGCGGCGTGCGCGACATGTTGCAGGCCGCAGGCTTCGACATGGCGCGCTATCACGAGGAAAGCTTTCAGCCCGCCGCGGCGCCGAATGTCGACGAGCTTGCGGTCCGCGCCGGGGCAGGCGAGGGGACCGGCGAGATCGGCGGCGACCAGCCGATCGTCGCGCCCACGGTGACCTTCACCATGGCCGGCAAGGAAGCCAAATGCGTGCCCGGCCAGACCGTGCTCCAGACCGCCCGTGCCGCCGGCGTGCGCATCGGCGCCGCCTGCGAGGGCGGGCTCTGCGGCACCTGCCGCGTCATGAAGATTTCCGGCGAGGTCGAGATGAACCACAATGGCGGCATTCTCGACGAGGAAGTCGAGGAGGGCTACATCCTCGCCTGCTGCTCCCGCCCGCTGACGGACGTGCAGATCGAGGCGTGAACCGCCGATCCGGGCCTGCGGGCAGCCGATTCATTGAACCGGTCGGGCAACCGGCCGGGCAATAGACCGCTGACGGTGTTGGCGAGGACAAGCCAGCCAGAACCGGCCACGCTCGGAAGCGCTATCGCGAAGCGATGCGCGCGCCGCGCGCCGCGATCGCGGAGGTCGTCATCGTGTCCACGCCGAGGGCGGCCTGCGTGCCGATGCAGACGGGACGTGCGCCGTTGGCGGCAACCAGCGTCACGACAGGCGGATCGAGGACGGGAATGGCGGGATCCGGCTGCGCCGGCAGGGGCTTCTCCGGCAACAGGTCGCCCTTGGCCCATTCCGCCTTCAGCCGTTCCGCATTCATCGGCGCGACATTGACGTCGATGTCCGGCAGGGTTCCTTCCACGCGATAGGGACAGCGGCGCTTGTTGCAGTTGGCGCCGGAGGAGAACTGCCAGAGCGCGTAGTTGTCCCAGTTGCCCATGGGAAACACATCGCGGATGCCGGGCTTGTAGCGGGCATACCAGAGCGGCAGACGCGAAAGGATCGGGTACTGCGCGCGATTGTCGGCGATGTGGCGCGCCGTCGTATGGTTGGTGTAGAGCATCGGATAGCGCCCGGTGCGGGTCTTGATGTGCCGTGCGAAGATCTCTCCGTCCTCGAGCGACATGAAGTTTTCCGGATCGATGCCCTCGATGTCGAGCACCATCAGCTCGTCGGCGGCGGGTTCGGCATAGTCGAGAAAATGGTTGGCCTGCTCGATCGGATTGCCCGGTCGGGCCAGATGATAGGCGCCCCAGAGAAGGCCGCTCGCCCGCGCCACCATGCGACGGGTCTGGTAGAGTTCGCGGCTCACCGCATATTTCCGCCACATCGTCTTGCAGTGCGCGACGCTGTCGCCCTTGTGATCGCCTGTGCAGGAAAAACTTTCCGGCAAGCCGTCGGACGCCTTGGACACGAAACCGGCGATCCGCTTGTCCTTCAGCATGTCCTGCCAGTCGATGATGTTGAGTTCGTAGGCGTCGATGACGAGCGCCGGCTCCGGCGTCTTCCACGGCTCCAGATCGACCGCAAGCGCCGATTGCGGAAGAAAGAGGCTGCCGAACGCGAGCGCGAGGCCGGCCATGAAGGTGACGACGGGCCCGGCATGGGACGGCTGAAGCGCGCCGGCAAGGGGTTTGGCGGTGATCGGCATGGACGCAATGCTGCGCCTACATGGTTAACGGGCCGTTAACCGCGCCCAACGCCCTGCCGCTTCCCCAGTGCTTCCCCAGTGCTTCCCCAGTGCTTGCGTGGTGCTTCCGTGGCGCCGGCGCGGAACCAAGAGCGGCGCCGGCCGTTAACAGGCCAGCGGATACCGTGGCCCGCCCGGTCGTTCGATAAAACCATCAAGGAGGAAACAATGGGTCTCTTCAACGCCAAGCTCCTGTCGGCCGCCGGCCTTTCCGCAGCGCTTTTCATCACCTCGTTCGTGCCCGTTCAGGCCATGGTGCCGATCCCGGTCCAGAAGCCCGTGCAGACGGCCAATGCCGCAGAGCCGGTGCAGTATCGCAACCGTGATCGCGACGACTGGCGCCGCCGTGGCTTCCACCGCCGGAACAACGCCTATTATTACAACGGCCATCGCGGCTACCGCGAACGTCGCCGTGGCTACCGCGAGTACAACGGCGTCTGGTTCCCGCTGGCAGCCTTCGCGACAGGCGCTATCATCGGTGGTGCCGTGGCGAACGATCGCCCCGCCCGCGTCGGCGGCAGCCACGTTGCCTGGTGCCAGAACCGCTACCGTTCGTATCGCGCCTACGACAACACCTATCAGCCCAACAGTGGTCCGCGCCGCCAGTGCAATTCGCCCTATTGATCTGGTCGCCCAATTGATCAGCCGGATCTCGATCCGAGCAGCGGAAAGGCACCGGTTGACCGGTGCCTTTTTCATGTTGCGCAGGCGACCGCTTAGAGAATGCCGATCCGCTTGAGGATCGTCCAGGCGAACGCCATGGACATGATGATGAAGACGCCGGCAAACAGCGTGCCGTGAACCCCGCCGGCCAGCGGCAGATCGCTGGTGTTCATGCCGAAGAAGCCGGTCACGAGCGTCGGCGGCAGCAGGAAGGCCGTCATCAGCGAGAGAATGTAGAGGTGGCGATTGGTCTCCGACGAGAGCTTGCTGTCGATCTCCTCGTGCAGCAGCCGGGCGCGTTCCTGAAGCGCGAAGACATCGCGATCCACCGTCTCCAGCCTGTCGGTCAGGCGTTCGGCAACGTCGATGAAGCCCGTCGGCACCTCGTCGTCGTCGGAGGCCGCCGCGCGGCGCAGGAGTGCGAGCAGCGTGCGCAGATGGCGGTGCAGCCGCACGGCGGTGCGGCGCAGAGGGGCCAGTCGCGGTTGGTCGTTGTGCCCCGCCTCGCCATAGACCTCGTCCTCGATGACGTTCAGTTCCTCGGTCAACTCGAGAACGAGGCCGATCAGCGTCCGCTGGAATTCGATGACCATCATCTCGAACAGGTCGATCGGGCGCAGGCAGCGTGGGTTCTTCTCGATGGCCGCCTTGACGCGGTCGATGCTGCGCAGCGGGTGCAGCCGCGTGGTCACGATCACCCTGTCCGTCACCGCGAAGTGCAGCCAGCCGATCGTCTTCGTCATCTGGTCGAAGGTGCGCTCAAAATCCACCAGCGTGCCATGCACCATCGCTTCGTCGGTGGTGATTGCGGCCTGCGTGTCATGGCTCGACAGGGTTGCCACGGCATCCGGCGGCAGGTCGCAGATCTTTGCGATAAGCGCCGGCGTGCGCGCGTCGCTGAGGGCAAGGTGCAGCCAGAGCCAGCCGTCGCCGTCCGTCAACGCCGCAAGGGGCGCATCGGCGGAAATGCGCTCGCCCCGGCTTTGCCCCGGGCGGAAGCGATAGGCCCAGACGAGGCCGGGGATTTCAGGCGATACGAGGTTCATGACAGAGTATCCGGCAGCCGGAACCGTGCTGTATCGCGCTTCTGTGACAGTTTTGTTGCACGGGACCATCGGGGACGTGCGGGGTGCAGGACAAGGTCGCCCGGAGATCGGTGCGGGAGGTCGTGCACGCCGCCGACCTCTCGGCACCCGTCCGGGGATGTCAACAGTTGACGTTTACGTAAAAATCAATAATTTGACGACCGGCGCGGTAGACGACGAGCAGGCGCCGGCAACGGCAGGAGGCTTTCATGTACACATCGCCCGTGGACGACATTCTGTTCACCCTCAAGCACATCGCCGGTCTCGAGGGCGATGCATCCGTCGATGCCGACATCGTCGATGCCGTGATAGCGGAGGCGGGGCGCTTCTGCGATGCGACGATCGCGCCGGCTGCGGCACGCGGCGACAAGGAAGGCTCGCGGCTTTCAAACGGCGAGGTCCGCTCGCCGACCGGGTGGCCGGAGATCTACCGCGCCTGGGCCGCCGCCGGCTGGAACGGGCTTGCCGCACCGGTGGAGATCGGCGGGCAGGGCCTGCCGCACCGTCTGCAGATCGCCGCCATGGAAATCTGGAACGGCGGCTCGATGGCGTTCGCGCTCGCGCCGATGCTCACGGCCGGCGCGGCCGAGGCGCTGGCCACCCACGGATCGGACAGTCTGAAGGCCCGCTTCCTGCCGAAGATGGTCTCCGGCGAATGGACCGGCACGATGAACCTCACCGAACCCCATGCCGGCTCGGATCTGGCCACGCTGCGCACGCGCGCCGAACGCCGCGACGATGGCACCTACCGGATTTTCGGGCAGAAGATCTACATCACTTGGGGCGAGCACGACTTCACCGACAACATCGTTCATCTCGTCCTCGCCCGCCTTGCCGATGCGCCCGAGGGAACGCGCGGCATCTCGCTGTTCCTCGTTCCGAAATTCCTCCTAAACGAAGATGGCAGCCTCGGTGCGCGCAACGACCTCTTCTGCCATTCGATCGAGGAGAAGCTCGGCATTCACGCCTCGCCGACCTGCACGATGATCTATGGCGACGGCCGTTTCGGCGCGGAAGCCGGGGCCGTCGGCTATCTGATCGGCGAGGAAAACCGCGGGCTCGCCTGCATGTTCACCATGATGAACAATGCCCGGCTCGCGGTGGGCGCCCAGGGCGTCGCCATGGCCGAAGCCGCCACCCAGGCCGCGCTCGCCTATGCGCGTGAACGTCGGCAGGGCAAGGCTCCGGGCGCGGCCACGGCAAGCCCGATCATCGACCATCCCGATATCGCCCGCACGCTGCTGACGATGAAGGCGCTGACCCAGGGTGCACGGGCGATCACCTATCTCTGCGCCGAAGCGGTCGACCGCGCCCATCAGGCCGGTGCCCATGCGGATGAGACCCGTACCAGTGAGACTGGTGCCAGTGAGACTGGTGCCAGTGAGACTGGTGCCAGTGAGACCGGTGCCAGTACGAGCGGTGCCAGCCAAAGTGCGCACACCGAAGCCGGAAAACGCCACTGGCAGGATCGCGCGGCGCTCCTGACCCCGATCGCCAAATCCTTTCCGACCGATGTGGGCGTCGAGGTTGCCTCGCTCGGGATCCAGGTCCATGGCGGCATGGGCTTCGTCGAGGAGACCGGAGCCGCGCGCCTGCTGCGCGATGCGCGCATCGCCCCGATCTACGAAGGCACCAACGGCATCCAGGCCATCGATCTCGTCACACGCAAACTGCCGCTCGGCGACGGTGCCCATGTGCGCGGTCTCATTGCCGAACTCCAGGCCACGATCGACGCCCTGCCAACGGACGTCGACGCCCCCTGGGGCACGACGGCGTCGCGTCTCGGCGCGGCCGTCGGCACCCTGTCCGAGGCGACGACATGGCTCCTGTCCGAACTGGCGGCCGGGCGCCCGGCGACGGCGCTCGCCGGTGCCACGGCCTATCAGCGCCTGTTCGGGCTGGTTCTCTCCGGCCTGCTTCTCGCCAAGGGCGCGGCCAGCGACGCCGAGGACGGTCGCCAGGCGCAGCGTGTCGCGCTGGCGCGGTTCTTTGCCGAAAACCTGCTCGGTGAAACCGCCTTTCTGGCCGACGCCATTCTTCACGGCGCCGACAGCCTCGCGGCTGCGCGCATCGCGCTGAACTGAGATCCCGCCATGACCGACGAGACCATCCTCATCGAGCGACCGGATACCGCCGTCCGCGTCATCCGTCTTCATCGTCCGGAAAAGAAGAACGCGATCACGCGCGCCATGTATCTGGCGATGACCGATGCGCTGGCGGCGGCCGAGGCGGAGGACGAGGTGCGCGTGATCGTGTTCCTCGGGACGCCCGGCTGCTTCTCCGCCGGCAACGACATGGCCGATTTCGCGCAGATGGCCATGAGCGACACCCTGGGCACGGAGGTCCTGGGCTTCCTGCGCGCGCTGGCAACGGCGCAAAAACCGCTCGTCTCCGGTGTCGATGGCCTTGCGATCGGCATCGGCACGACGCTCCATCTCCATTGCGACCTGACCGTCGTGTCGACCCGGACCCAGCTGCGGACCCCGTTCGTGGATCTGGCTCTTGTCCCGGAAGCCGCATCCAGCCTGCTCGTTCCCCGGATTGTCGGCCACCAGCGCGCCTTCGCGCTGCTCGCCGCCGGCCTGCCGATCGCGGCCGAAGAGGCCGTCGCCGCCGGGCTTGTCTGGAAGGCTGTCGCGCCGGAAATGCTGGAACAGGAAACGTTTGCCGCCGCCGCGCTGCTCGCGGCCAAGCCGCCGCAGGCGCTGCGCATCGCCCGGCAGCTCCTGCGCGGCGACAGCACGGAAATCCTTGCGCGTATCGACATCGAGGCGGAGCATTTCGCCGCCCGTCTGAAGAGCACCGAGGCGCAGGCCGCGTTCATGGCTTTTCTCGCGCGGCGCTGACGAACACCCCAGGCGCGACCATCGGGAGCGCACGGGCACGAGCACATGGGCATGGGCACATGGGCACGGGCGCACGATGGCGAAAAGGCCGACAGCCCTCAGCGGGTCAGCGTTGCCACGGCTTCGACATGGGCTGACCAGAGAAACTGGTCGACCGGGGTAACGGTGGTGACGCGATACCCGCCTTCGATGAGGATCGAGAGATCGCGCGCCAGCGTCTGCGGGTTGCAGGACACGGCGACAACGGTCTTCACCGTCGAGCGCGCCAGTTCGCGGCATTGCGCCTCGGCTCCGGCACGCGGCGGATCGAAGACGACGGCGTCGTAGACCTTCAGTTCCGAGGTCATCATCGGCCGGCGGAAAAGGTCGCGCTTCTCGATGCTGACGGGCTTCAGTCCCTGCGTGTTGCGGGCGGCGAAATCGAGCGCCTTCAGCGCCTTCTCCTCGCTTTCCACCGCATGCACGCGGCCCTTTCGCGCCATGCGCAGGGCAAAGGTGCCGGTCCCCGCAAAGAGATCCGCAATGCGCTTGGCCTTTCCGAGATGCGCCAGCACCAGCTCCGCCATCGCCGCTTCGGCAACCGCACTCGCCTGCGCAAAGCCGCCGGGCGGCGGCGAGACCGCGATGCCGTCGAAGGTGAGAAGCGGCTTCAGCGGTTCCACGATCGTCTCGCCGTTGACGGCGAGCCGGGCGATGCCGCGCAGCTTGAGCACGGCTTCGATCGCCTGCTGGCGGTGCCTGTCGGACAGCGCCTTGATGCCGTCTGCGGCCAGATCGAGCCCGGCCGCCGTCTCCAGCACGGTGATGCGAAACGGCTCGGCACTGGCCGCAAGCGCTGCCGCGACGATGCGGATCGTTGCCAGCCGCGACACGATGCCGGGGCTGGCAATGGGACATTCCGTAATGGCGACGATATGGTGGCTTTCCGCCTGGTTGTAGCCGAGCAGCAGCTCCTTTTCGGTGCGCCGCGCGGTGAAGACCGTGCGTCGGCGCTCGCCGGGGCGGGCGATCACGAGCGGTGCGACCTCCGTCTCGATGCCGCGCGCGCGCAGGGCGTCGACGACGATCTGCCGCTTGAACGCGTTATAGAGGTCGTCGCCGGCATGCTGCAACGTGCAGCCGCCACAGGTGCCGTTCTCGCCCTCCGGTCCGAAATGCCGGCAGGCGGGCGCAACGCGGTCGGGCGAGGGCGCGAGCAGCGACATCACGGTGCCCTGCTGCTTGTTGACGGCCAGCGTCACCCGTTCGCCGGGCAGGGTGAAGGGCACGAAGACCGGCCCGGTCTCGGAGGCGACGATGCCGTCGCCCTGCAGGCCGAGGCGCTCGATGGTCGCGGTTTCCGCGCTCATGCCGTTTCCTCTGCCGCGTCGTCGTCCGTCTCGGCGTCAGCGTCGGCATTGTCGTCCAGCGGCTTGCGGCCGGCGAGCAGGAACTCCTCGTTGCCGTCGCCACCGGCGATCGGGGAGGGGATCAGACCGAGGCTTTCCCAGCCCATCTCCTCCACCAGCCAGCGCTCCAGCTCGGCGGCAACCTCCGGCGCGGTCGAGGGGTCCTTGAGAAGCCCCGCTTTGCTGACGAAGTCGCGGCCGGCTTCGAACTGCGGCTTGACCAGAAGCAGGCACAGGGCGCCGGGCACCGCAAGGTCGAGCGCCGGGGGCAAAGCGAGCTTCAGCGAGATGAAGGACACGTCGGACACGACCATCCCGATCTCGCGATCGTCCAGATGCTCCTCGTCGAGAACGCGTGCATTCAAGCCTTCGATGTTGGTCACGCGCGGATCGGCCGCAAGCCGCGGATGGAACTGGCCATGGCCGACATCCACCGAAATGACATGGGCGGCGCCCGCATGCAGCAGCACCTCGGTAAAGCCGCCGGTGGACGCGCCGATATCCAGGCAGTCCAGCCCCTCCGGCGACAGCGCGAAATGATCGAGCCCAGCTTTCAGCTTCAAGGCAGCGCGCGACACATAGGCCTGGACCGGATCGTCGATCTCGATCGTCACATCCTCGGGAAAGGTGGAGCTCGGTTTGGTGACGACACGGCCGTTCACCCGCACGGTTCCGCGCTGCACCGCGTCGCGTGCGCGCGACCGGCTGGCGACGAGCCCGAGGTTGAGAACGAGCTGATCGAGGCGGACGGTGGTTTTCGGTTCGTTTGACATGGCGCATGTCATGGCGCGTCAGCGCGCGGCTGACAAGCCTTTTGCGCGATCCGGGGACAAAGCCTCATCCCTGTCGCCCGAACGCGTGCAGCGGTTTCGCGAAACGACATGCATCAAAACAAGACGCTTTAGCTTGCGCCGGCTCCGCGGCGTCGCCCGAAGCGTCGGAAATCAGCTCGCAGCGCCGCGGCCGACGCGCTTCTGGCCGAGCGCGCGGAACACGGTCGAGACGATGCCGGCCCGGTCGAGGCCCGCCTGGGCATACATGGCGTCCTGCTTCATCTGTTCCATCCAGATATCCGGCAGCACCATCGGGCGCACCTTCAGGCCGGCGTCCATCAGCCCCTCGAGCGCGAGGAACTGGAGCACGTGGCTGCCGAAGCCGCCGACCGATCCTTCCTCGATGGTGATCAGGACTTCGTGCTCGCGCGCGAGCCGCCGGATCAGGTCGTGGTCGAGCGGCTTGGCAAAGCGCGCATCGGCCACCGTGGTGGAGAGCCCGGCAGCGTCGAGATCCTCGGCGGCCAGCAGGCAGTCCGCAAGCCGCGTCCCGAAGGAAAGGAGCGCAACCTTGGTGCCTTCCTTGACGATGCGGCCACGGCCGATCTCGAGGATCTCGCCCCGAACCGGCATGTCGATGCCGACGCCTTCGCCGCGCGGGTAGCGGAAGGAAATCGGGCCCTCGTCATAGGCAGCGGCGGTGCGCACCATATGCTTCAGTTCCGCCTCGTCGGCGGCTGCCATCACCACGAAGCCGGGCAGGGCGGCAAGATAGGTCGTGTCGAACGAGCCGGCATGCGTCGGTCCGTCGGCGCCGACGAAGCCGGCACGATCGATCGGGAAACGCACGGGCAGGCCCTGGATCGCGACGTCGTGGACCACCTGGTCGTAGCCGCGCTGCAGAAAGGTGGAATAGAGCGCCGCGAACGGCTTCAACCCTTCGGTCGCAAGCCCGGCTGCGAAGGTGACAGCATGCTGCTCGGCGATGCCGACGTCGAAGATGCGGGTGGGATGGGCGAGCGCGAACTTGTCGAGCCCGGTGCCGGCAGGCATGGCGGCGGTCACGGCGACGATCCGCTCGTCCTCGTTGGCTTCCTGCACCAGCGCTTCGGCAAAGACGGCCGTGTAGGAGGGCGCATTGGGCTTGGCTTTTGCCTGCGCGCCGGTGATGACGTCGAAAGTGTTGACGCCGTGATACTTGTCGGCCGCAGCTTCCGCCGGCGCGTAGCCCTTGCCCTTCTGGGTGACCACGTGGATCAGCACCGGACCATGGGCATTGTCGCGCACGTTGCGCAGCACCGGCAGCAGGTGCTCGAACGAGTGCCCGTCGATCGGCCCGATATGGTAGAAACCCATTTCCTCAAACAGCGTACCGCCGGTCACGTAGCCGCGGGCATGCTCCACCGCGCGGGTGATGGCGCGGTCGACCGACTTGCCGAGATAGGCCGTGAGCTTCTTGCCCAGTTCCCGGAACCCCATATAGGTCCGGCCGGAGGCCAGACGCGCCAGATAGGCGCTCATGGCGCCGGTCGGCGGCGCGATCGACATGTCGTTGTCGTTGAGAATGACGATCAGCCGGGCGTCCAGCGCACCGGCATTGTTCAGGGCCTCGTAGGCCATCCCGGCCGACATCGCCCCGTCGCCGATGACGGAGATGACGTTGCGCTTCACGCCCTGGAGCTCCGAGGCGACCGCCATGCCGAGGCCGGCGGAAATGGAGGTGGAGGAATGGGCGGCGCCGAAGGGATCGTAGGGGCTTTCCGCCCGGCGGGTGAAGCCCGACAGGCCGCTTTCCTGACGTAGCGTGCGGATGCGGTCCCGGCGTCCGGTCAGAATCTTGTGGGGGTAGCACTGATGGCCGACATCGAAGATCAGCCGGTCGTGCGGCGTGTCGAACACCTTGTGGATGGCGAGCGTCAGCTCGACCACGCCGAGGCCGGCCCCGAGGTGGCCGCCCGTCCGCGACACCGCATCGATCATTTCGGCCCGCAGTTCTCCGGCGAGCTGCGGCAGATCCTTGTCGTCGATGGCCTTGAGGTCCCGGGGTAGGTTGACCTTGTCGAGAAGCGGCGTCGACGGCGGGGTGTTCGGTTGGGTCACGCTGTCCTCATACCCGCGGTCATTGAAGGGCCGCGATGGAAATCATTCGCAAAAAGGCCTCTTAATCGCAATTTGCGGGAATTGCAAAAGCCTGTCGCTGCACGTCCTGCACAGGAGCGGGACGTGAAAGCCTGCCTGCTGGACGTGTCCGAAAGGCCCTGCAGCGGGGCGGATCGTCCGTCCTCTCCGCTCCCGAATCTGCGTCAGGCGTGCCGGGAAGGATACCGGAACCCCCGTCTCGATCCTACAACAAACTTCGCGCCCGAAAGTTCGGTGCGCGATGCATATGCGCCTCTCCGTCTCGCCCCGGTGCACGGCACCCGTGCACCGCGTCAGCGCGCTGTTCGTCAAGCGCGTGCGGCCTGCGTCCGGCGCATGATGCCGACGGTGGCAAGCCAGAGCACGACGCCGATGGCCAGAAGGACGCCGGCGATGAGATACTGAACCGGGTCGCGTCCGGTCCAGGGACCGGCGAGGAAGGTGCAGGTCAGCGCGCCCAAAACGGGAAAGACCGTGGGGATGCGGAAGTGCGGATGGGCGACCGTGTCCTTGCGCAGCACCAGGACGGCGACGTTGACGATGGCGAAGACGCCGAGCAGCAACAGCGCCGTGGTGCCGCCAAGCTGGGGCACGCCGCCCGCAAAGACGAGCAGGCCGACGGCCAGCAGGGTGGTAAAGCCGATGGCGATGTAGGGCGACTGGCGTCCGTGATGCACGCGGCCGAGAACGGCGGGGATGACGTCTTCCCGCGCCATGCCGTAGAGCAGCCGGCTCGCCATCATCATGTTGATCAGCGCGGAATTGGCGACCGCGAGCATGGTGATCACGCCGAAGATGCTGAGCGGAAAGCCGGGCGCCCCCGCCTGGATCACTTTCAGGAGCGGCGTCTCGCCTTCGCTGAGCTCGGCAGCCGGCACCAGCGTGATGGCGGCGATGGAGACGAGGACATAGATGAGGCCGGTGATGAGCAGGCCGGTCAGCAGGACCTTCGGGAAGATCCGGCTCGGATCCTTGCATTCCTCCGCCATGTTGACCGAATCCTCGAACCCCACCATGGCGAAGAAGGCAAGCGTCGTCGCACCGATGACCGACCAGAACACGCCGCTGTCGCCGGCCGGCGTGAACGTCGTGATGCGCGATACGTCGCCCTGACCGTGAAAGATCGCCCAGAAGCCGATGCCGATGATGATCAGCAGGCCGGTGAGCTCGATCATCGTCAGGCCGACATTGAGCTTCACGCTCTCGCCGACGCCGCGGAAATTGATGGCGGCGACCAGCCCGAGAAACAGGACTGCGATCAGGACGACCATGGCGTTGCCGACGTCGAGCCCGAGCGCCGCGGTGAAATTGGCCGAAAACGCCCGCGCGGCCGTGGACGCCGAGGTGATGCCCGACGACATCACGGCAAACGCGACGATGAAGGTCAGGAAATGGACGCCGAAGGCCTTGTGCGTGTAGAGCGCTGCCCCGGCCGCCTTCGGATACTTCGTCACGAGCTCGAGATAGCTGAAGGCCGTGAGCAGCGCGACCGCGAAGGCGATAAGGAACGGAAGCCAGACGATGCCGCCGACCTTGCCCGCGACCTGTCCGGTCAGCGCATAGATCCCCGTGCCGAGGATATCGCCGATGATGAAGAGCAGCAGGAGCGCCGGCCCCATGACGCGCTTCAGTTCCGGTTGCGTCGCGTGTCTGTCCTCAACCGACATCGAAAATCCCCTTCTCCCTTGGATCTTGTGCCAAGACACATAGCTCGACCGCCGGCGAAGGAAAGATGCATCCTTGCGCCGCGCCCTGTTGGAAATGCGAGCGCGGGTTGTGATGATCGGCGGCCGCGACTCGCCAGAGATGGGCAGGCGGGCGGGCAGGCGGGACGGACAGGCGAGACCGTCTGCATTCAAGGTTTTCGTAAGGCTTCTCGGATAAACAGGCCGTGTGACGCGGCGACAGGCGCGAACGGTGGCCGGATGTCCGGCAGGTAAACGGGGTTCGATCGCGATGCTCACGACGCTGACAGACCTGTGCCGGCAGACGATGCGCAGCGCCATTGCCGACGACGACGATCTGGTGGAGCGGGGCCTGAACGCCAACCGTGCGCTCGCGCTGATCCGGCTGTTCTGGCTGAGGACCGGCATCGAGCTCGACGTCAACATCTTCTACCGTCATCGCACGCCGCGCGCGATCGTCGATGCCATCGCGCAGGATCGTCTGCAGATGGACGACAAGATCCTCCTTCTGCGCGCCGGCGACCGCGCGCGTCCGCTCTTCCTGTTTGCCGGTGGCGTCAACTGTTTCCTGGAAACCCAGGACCTCGTGGATGCGATGGCCTTCGACGGTGCGATCTACGGCATCACGCTGACGGATTTCGGCCGACCGGCGAGCCATCCGCCGGAGGTCGCCGACGAGGTCGCGCTGGCCTATCGCGCCCTGAAGGAGATCCAGCCGGTGGGGCCGTATCGGCTGGCCGGCTATTCGTTCGGGGGCATCCTCGCGCTCGAGCTCGGGCGGCGGCTGCGGGCCGAAGGCGATGGTATCGACACGCTGATGCTGCTCGACCCGCCGCAGAACGATCACAGCTGGCCTTGGCCTCTCTGGGCCGGGCTGATGCGCCGGACCGTCATGCGCCAGGCGCGCTCGGTGCTGGCCAAGCTCTCGGCACGGATGCGGCGTCGACGGCGCTCCGCAGAGGCATCCTGCGAGACGCCGCGCGATAGCGGCGGCCTGTCCCTGCGCGACGCCGTGGCGGCGGCCGCCTTCCGTCACAGCCCGCCCCGTCGGGGCCATCAGTTTTTCTTTCGCTTTTCCGATCCGCGCACGCCGGACTACCCGTTAAGGGCGCCGCAATGGGCCGGCGACTACGTGCCCGGCTATGATGCCCGTGCCCGCCAGCTGCTGCAGATGAAGGGGCTGTATCGTCCGCGCATCTATGACGGGCCGCTCCTGTTCATCGCCTCGACGTCGGGCTCGCCGATCGATTGCGATGCCGTGCGCATCTGGAAGCCCTATCTGCCGAACGCCGCATGGACCGTCTCATCCGGCAATCACCTCAGCATGATCGTCGCGCGCAACGCCCGCAAGCTCGCCGCCCTGACGGACCGGCATCTGCAGCCCGCCAACGCGCCGTCGTCCGATCGTCAGCCATCTGCGGACGAGGGCAGCGTCGCCGCCTGATCGCGTCAGGCGCCGTCGAGCGGCTCGACGCCCTGCGGCTTGCCGGTCCGGTCGAGGCGGATCTTCTCGATGCGGTTTTCCGCCGCGTTGAGCAGGGCCTCGCAATGCTTTTTCAGAGCTTCCCCGCGCTCGTAGAACTCGATCGACCGGTCGAGCGCCACATCTCCGCGCTCGAGCGCCGAGACGATGGATTCCAGTTCCTCGACCGCCCGTTCGAAGGAGAGCGATGCCACGTCGGCAGGGGTGGCCGTCTGGGCCGGTCCGTCGGCCGGCATCTGCGTGCGTGCGTCGTTTGCCATGTCGGTCATCCCCTCATCAGGCGCTGGATATGCAGGCCCGCCGATTCGGCGAGCCCCACGAGGTCATAGCCGCCTTCCAGCAGGCTGACGATGCGGTTCTCGGCATGCTTGCCGGCGATATCGAGCAGCCGTCCTGTCGCCCAGTCGAAATCGTCGCCGACGAGGTTGATCTGGGCCAGCGGATCGCGGTGGTGGGCGTCGAAGCCGGCCGAGATGATCACCAGATCCGGCTGGAAACGCTCGAGCGCCGGCAGGACGCGGGATTTGAACGCCTCCCGGAAATGCTCGCTGCCCGTATCGGGCGAGAGCGGCGCATTGACGATGGTGTCGTGCCGTCCAGTTTCGTCCTTGGCCCCGGTGCCGGGATAAAGCGGCATCTGGTGCGTCGAGCAGAAGAGCACGGACGCGTCGTCGTAGAAGATGTCCTGCGTGCCATTGCCGTGATGCACGTCCCAGTCGACGATCGCCACGCGCTCGGCGCCGTGCACGCGCTGGGCATGGCGCGCGGCGATGGCGGCATTGTTGAAGAAGCAGAAGCCCATCGCCTTCGTCTTCTCGGCGTGATGGCCGGGCGGCCGCGAGGCGACGAACACATTGTCCGCCTTGCCGGTAAAGACGGCATCCACCGCGGCCACGGCGCCGCCGATCCCGGTGAGGGCGGCCTGCAGGCTGGCGGGGCTCGCATGCGTATCGGCCTCGAAACTGTTGATGCCCTCTTCGGGGATCACCGACATGACCGCCCGCAGATGCTCTTCCGGATGGGCGAGAAGCACGAGATCCTCGTTGCCCTGCGGCGCTTTCAGCCGCACGAGGTCCGAGAACCGGTCATGCTCCAGCGCCAGATTGAGCGCCCGCAGCCGGTCCGGCCGCTCGGGATGACCCTCGGGCACCTGATGCTCGAGGAAGATGGGATTTTCAAAGAGGATCGTTGTCATGCGCGGCAAGCTACCGCAAAACGCGGCAGACCGGAACCGGTTTCGGGATAAAATAACCAAGCATATTGAGCAGGTTAGAACATGGTCCGCAGCGACGGGAGGCTGCGGCCGGCATATGCGGCCGGCATGAGCGGCAGGCAGCAGGGACGGGCGCCCTGCTGCCTGCGCACCCTGCGACATGTGCGCCCGGGCGTCAGGTCCGCTGCGGCAGCAGCGGGTAGCCGACCAGCACGGCACGGGCGGCAAGGGCCGCGATGCCGGCCTTGAGAACGTCGCCGGGCAGGAAGACGGCGTTTGCCGAGAGCGCGGCCAGGAAGTCCATGCCCGTGCTGCGGGCGAGCCAGATCGTGCCCATGAGATAGACGACGCCGATGCCGCCGATCATCGAGGCCAGCAGAAAGCCGGCGATCTGGTGCACGCCGGCCTGGCCCTCGCGCACGATCCGCTCGGCGATCAGGCCGGTGACGAAGGTGCCGACGACCCAGCCCGCGATGTAGCCGGCCGTCGGGCCGGCCAGGATGGCAAGGCCGCCGCGACCGCCCGAAAGCACGGGCAGGCCGACGGCCACCATGAGAATGAGGAGGAGATAGGCGAGCGCGCCGCGCTTGGCGCCGATGATGCAGCCGGCCAGCATGACGCCCATGGACTGGGCGGTGATGGGCACCGGCACGAAGGCGAGCGTGATCGGCGGGATGATGCCGAGAACGACGATGACGGCCGTAAACAGGGCGATGAGAACCAGGTCGCGTGTGGACATTGTCCCTCCTTTCACAAAGGTCTTATGGACGCGAATTACTGACGGCGCAGACCGCGTGCGTCAATGGCCATGGCGATCATGTCCGCATCTTTCAGCGTCAGGATGATCATTGGCGCCAGCATCCGCAGCGGACGCACCGGCAGGCCCCGCGCCGCATGCGATTCCCGCAGGCTTTCGTAGCGCAGGGCGATGTCGGGCACGAAGCGCAGCACCAGTCCGAGCGCCAGCCCGATATCGGCGGCATTGACGAGGCCCAGCCGCTCGAACGGCCGCATGAGGACGGTCACCTCTTCCATGACATCCCCCGTCTCGCTCGACGCGGTAACGGCCGCAGCCAGGAGGATGAGCGTGGCAAAGCGCAGAAAGGTGGCGAGGCCGGCGAGCGGCGTTTCGAAAATGCCCGTGGCGAGCGCCACCAGCGCGACGGAGACGAGCGGCCAGGCAAGCCGCGACGCTGCGTCGCGCGGCGCGATCCCGACGCTGGCAAAGACGAGCGCCGCCAGCGCCGCGGCGCCGCCGAGGAGGAGAGGGCTTTCGGTGACGAAGATCGCCAGGCTGGCGACAAACAGGCCGGCAAGCTTGATCCGCACGGACAGCCTGTGAAGCGGCGTGCTGCCCTCGACATGCAGGCTCTTCAGCACAGGGCCACCGCCTCATAGGCCTTGACCACGTCGACCGGTGCGCCGTCGGCGATCAGCCGGCCCTCATGGAACAGGAGCACGCGTGCAAAGCTTTCGATCAGCGACAGATCGTGGCTGACGACGATGGCGGCTTCCGGAAGGCCCGCCAGCGTGTCGATCACCCGCTTCCGGTTCTTCAGGTCCAGCTGGTTGGTCGGCTCGTCGAGAATAAGGATGTCGGGCTCCGTCACCAGCACGCTCGCCATGGCGACCAGCTGCGTCTCGCCGCCCGAAAGCGCATGCACCCGCCGCCGCGCCAGATGCGCGATGTCGAAGCGCGCAAGAACGGCCTCGACGCGGGCGGCAACCGCGGACGTGGCAAGGCCGCGGCTCTTCAGCCCGAGCGCGATATCGTCCGCCACGATCGGCAGGATCAGCTGGTTCTGCGGGTTCTGGAAGATAAAGCCGACCTTGGACAGAACGGCCGGACCGTCCTCGACCGTGTCGAGCCCGTTCACGGTCACGCGGCCCCGGCTCGGCTTGACGAGCCCGTTGATCGCCCGCACGAAGGTCGTCTTGCCCGATCCGTTGAGCCCGATCACCCCAATCCGCCGCTCGGTCAGCGTCAGGTCGAGCGGCTGCAGCGCAACGGTGTCGCCATAGCGCACACTGCAATCGGCAAAGCGGATCTCCAATTCCCTCTCCTCGGCTCTGACAGCGAATGGCCGGTTCATAGGCCAAAGCGAGGGAAAGGCAAGCCCGGGTAGCGGGGTTCGGGGGATCGCAGATGGCGTGTTCGGGCGCTGTTGCCGGTTCTGCCGGCAGTTGATTCTTTGTCAGAACAAAGCATGATCAAAGCCATGACGATTCTCCTCTCCAATCGCGACGCCCGCCGCATCTTCCTCAACCGGCAAGGCCTGGCCTCGCCGCCCAACCGGGCGCTGGGCAAGGACGGCCTGCTCGATCTCATCACGCGCATCGGCTTCGTGCAGGTCGACAGCATCTCCACGGTGGAGCGCGCCCACCACATGATCCTGCATGCCCGCAACCAGACCTACCGGCCGGAGCATCTGACGGCGCTTCTCGAAAAGGATGGCGCGCTGTTCGAGCACTGGACCCATGATGCCTCGATCATCCCGAGCGCCTTCTTCGTCTACTGGAAGCATCGCTTTGCCCGCGAACGGGAGACGCTGGTCGAGCGCTGGCGCAAATGGCGGGAAGCGGGGTTCGAGGATGCCTTCGACGAGACGTTGCGGCAGATCACCGAGACCGGCCCCGTGCTTGCCCGCGACTTCAAATACGAGGACCGCACCTCCGGCGGCTGGTGGAACTGGCACCCCTCCAAGACCGCGCTCGAATATCTCTGGCGCACCGGCACGCTGGCCATCGCCGGTCGCGACAGTTTCCAGAAGATCTACGATCTTACCGAACGCGTCATCCCCGAGGTGTACCGCACGTCCGAGGTGGATCGGGAAAGCTTCGTCGACTGGTGCTGCCGGGCGGCGCTCGAGCGCCTCGGCTTCGCCACCCATGGGGAGCTCGCCGCCTTCTTCGCGCTGATCACGCCGGACGATGCGCGGCAGTGGGTGCTGGCGCATGCGCACGAGCTGCAGCCGGTGGTCATCGAGCCCGCCGACGGCAGCCGCCCGCGCGCCGCCCATGCCCTGGCCGGCTTCCCCGACACGCTCGGTCATCTCGACGAGCCGCCGGCGCGCCTGCGCGTCCTCAGCCCGTTCGATCCGCTGCTCAGAGACCGCGCCCGCACCGAGCGCCTGTTCGGCTTTTCCTACCGCATCGAGATCTTCGTCCCGGAGCCCAAGCGCCAATACGGCTACTACGTCTTCCCGCTGCTCGAAGGCGACCGCCTCGTCGGCCGCATCGACATGAAGGCGAACCGCAAGGCCGGCGTGCTGGAGGTCAAGCGCGTGTGGTGGGAGCCCGGCATTCGCCGGTCCGCCGCCCGCGATGCCCGCCTCGACGCCGAGCTCGCCCGCATCGCCCGCTTCGCCGGCGTCGAACAGGTGGTATGGCTCGACGGGGCCAGAAACCCCGGCGGGGCCAGAGACCTCGACGGGAAAATTCAGCCGGAGGAACGAGGGCGGTGACCTCGAGCAGAGGGCAGGGGAGACGCACGACGGCCGGAACGGCGGCTGTGTATTTCAGCATTCCCTGTTGAAAGGGTCTTGCGATTTGGCTAGGATAGGCCGGAGAACGAGGATCTGACATGACGCCGGCCGCTGCCATCGAGAAACACCGGGACGCGGTCCATGCGCTGGTTCGTCGTTTCGACCTGTCCAACCCGCGGCTCGTCGGCGCGGCGGGTGAAAACCTCGACGCTGACAGCGAGTCCGGCAGGGAAGCCGGCAGGGAGATCGACGGAGAGACAGACAGAGAGACCGACAGGGGCGAACTCGAATTTCTCGTCGACGACCGCCCCGGCACCACCCTCTTCGACATCGGCGGCCTTCAGGTCGCGCTGGAGGATCTGCTCGGGATGCCGGTGTCGGTGATGACGTCGGGCGGGTTGCCGGAGAGCCTGCGAACGAAGGTCCTGAAGGAAGCCATGCCTGTATGAGTGCGAGACGTGCCGTTCTGCATCTGCAGGAGATGCAAGACATGGCTGACTGGGCCTGTCGATTCTGCCACGGCATGGATCGCGAGCAGTTTCTGGAAGACCAGAAAACCCGTCAGGCGTGCCTCTTCACCCTCCTGATCATCGGCGATTGCGCCGCGCGCATTCTCCAGGAGCATCGTTCCTTTGCCGAGAGATTTCCCGGCATACCCTGGCCGAACATGAAGGGCATGCGAAACCACATCGTCCGTGGCTTCGCCACGCTCAATGTCGACACGATCTGGGCGACGCTCGAGCATGCCGTCCCCGCCCTGATGATCATGCTGCCCGATGCAATCGCGGAGGCCGAGACCGAGGATAACGGCATTTGAGGTTCCTCTGATGCCAGCAACTGAGGCCCTCGTCTGATGCCGGCATCTGAGGCCCCGGTCTGATCCCGGCCGGCGTCTCCCGGAGCGAGCTCTTAGAGGAGGATCGTTTCCGAGATCTCGATCCCGAAGCCTTCCAGTCCGACATAATGGCGTTCGCGGGTCGACAGGAGCTTGATGGACGAGATGCCGAGGTCCTTCAGGATCTGGGCGCCGAGACCGATCTCGAGCCATTCGCTGTCGCGGGCCTGCGCCTCGCTGTGGCCTTCCCGATCCTGCAGCGTCTTGCGCGCCGTCTGCGAGGCGCCGACGCCGACCGAGCCTTCACGCAGATAGACCACGACGCCGCGACCGCTGTCGGAGATGCGCTTCAGGATCCGGTCGAGCTGACGCTCCTTGCCGAAGACATCCGCCCCGACATTTTCGAGATGCAGGCGCACCGGAATGTCGACGCCGTCGCGAATGTCGCCGAACACCACCGCGAGGTGCTGCATCGGATCCCAGGGCAGCGCGAAGGCGTGGCCCTTGGCCATGCCGTAGGGCGTATCGATATCGAAGACCGCGCCGCGGTGGATCAGCGTTTCCTTGCGCTGGCGATAGGCGATGAGATCGGCGACCGAGAGCTGCTTGAGGCCGTGCGCCTGTGCGAAAGCCGCGACATCCGGTCCGCGCATCACCGTGCCGTTGTCGTTGACGAGTTCCGAGATCACGCCGATCTGGGGCAGGCTCGCAAGCTTGCAGAGATCGACCGCGGCTTCGGTATGGCCCGAGCGCATCAGCACGCCGCCTTCGCGCGACACCAGCGGGAAGATATGGCCCGGGCGGACGAAATCGGAGGCGCCGGCATTGGGATTGGCAAGGTTGCGCACGGTCAGGGTCCGGTCGTCGGCCGAAATGCCGGTCGTCGTGCCATGCTTGAAGTCGACGCTGACCGTGAAGGCCGTCGTATGGGCGCTGTCGTTGTCGGCCACCATCGCGTTGAGGTTGAGGCGCTTGGCCTCTTCCTTGGGCATGGGGGCGCAGACGATGCCGGAGGTATGGCGCACGATGAAGGCCATCTTCTCGGCCGTGCAGTGAACGGCGGCCACGATGAGGTCGCCCTCGTTCTCGCGGCCGTCATCATCGGTGACGACGACGATTTCGCCGGCTTCGAACGCCCGGATGGCATCGACGACGCGCTTCTGATCGAAGGACATGGGTGGGATCCTCTTCTGACAGGCGGCCGCTCGGGCCTCTTGGTCTCACAAAGTCGGCAAGGCCGACGTCTCTAAATTCTGCCGGCCGTGCCGACATTGCTCAATCAAGGCGCCCGGTCTGGCCCCGGTCGCGCAGATAGTGGTCCGCGATCGCGCAGGCGACCATGGCTTCGCCGATCGGCACGGCGCGGATGCCGACGCAGGGATCGTGGCGGCCCTTGGTGCGCACGTCCACCTCCTGGCCGTCCGCATCGATCGAGCGCCGCTCGGTGAGGATCGAGGAGGTCGGCTTGATGGCGAACCGGGCGATGACCGGCTGTCCGGTCGAGATGCCGCCGAGAATGCCGCCGGCGTGATTGGACAGGAACACCGGCTTGCCGTCCGGTCCGATCCGCATCTCGTCGGCATTTTCCTCGCCGGTGATGCTGGCCGCCTCGAACCCGTTGCCGATCTCGACGCCCTTGACGGCGTTGATCGACATCAGGTTGGCGGCGATGTCCTGGTCGAGCTTCGCATAGATCGGCGCTCCGATGCCGGCCGGCACGCCCTCGGCCACGACCTCGATGATCGCGCCGACCGACGAGCCCGCCTTGCGGATGCCGTCGAGATAGTCTTCCCAGACCGGAACGATGGCGGGGTCCGGCGCGAAGAACGGATTGTTGCCGACTTCCGACCAGTCCCAGTTCGCCCGGTTGATGCGATGCTGGCCGATCTGCACGAGCGCCGCGCGCACGGTGAGGCCCGGCACCACGCGCCGCGCCAGCCCGCCGGCCGCCACGCGCGCCGCCGTCTCGCGCGCCGACGAACGTCCGCCGCCGCGATAGTCGCGAATGCCGTATTTGACGTCATAGGTATAGTCGGCATGGCCCGGGCGGTAGCGCCGCGCGATATCGCCGTAGTCCTTGGAGCGCTGGTCGGTGTTCTCGATCAGCATCGAGATCGGCGTGCCGGTGGTGACCAGCGTCTCGCCGTCCGCGTCCGGCATCACGCCGGACAGCACGCGCACCAGGTCGTCCTCACGGCGCTGAGTCACGAAGCGCGACTGGCCGGGCTTGCGCTTGTCCATCCAGGCCTGCAGTTCCGGCAGCGTGAAGCGAATGCCCGGAGGGCACCCGTCCACGACGCAACCGAGCGCCGTGCCGTGGCTTTCGCCCCATGTCGTGACGCGAAAGAGATGACCGAACGTATTATGCGACATGCTGCGGCAACCATTGTCTGCTGCGGGCGGCCCCGACTGGCGGCACCCGTTCTTGCGCGGACACTCTTACTGCATAAGTTGCCGGGCGGAAACGCTTTGCGCAGAAAAACACGGCGTCGCCCGGGGGCCGGTCAGGATGCGAGCTGCCACTGGGTGGCCGCGGCTCGGGCCAGCGCGTCGGCGGGTACGGGTTTGGAGAAGGCATAGCCCTGCAGGATGTCGCAGCCGAGCACGGCCAGCATTTCGGCATGCGCCAGCGTCTCCACCCCTTCCGCCACGATTCCGATGCCGAGCGACCGTCCGATGTCGATGATGGCGCGCACCAGCGCCTGCTCGCGCGGGGAGCCGATGATGGGCGAGACGAGCTGCCGGTCGATCTTCAGGCGTTTCGGCCGGATCTTCAGGAGGCTGACGATCGAGGTGTGACCGGTGCCGAAATCATCGAGCTCGACATCGATGCCGAGGGCGGCGATGCCGGCGAGGTTGGCGGTGATGATCGCATCGTCGCCATCGAGGAAGATGGCCTCGACCAGCTCGAAACAGAGTTGCCCCGGCTGGAAGGCGAGGCCGGTCAGGGAGGCGAGCAGCGTCTCGTCGCTCAGCCGGCGGGCGGACACGTTGACCGAGATCCGGGGAACGGTGATGCCGGCAGCGGTCCACAGCATCATGTCCGTCAGGGCGCGCTCCATGACGATCTTGTCGAGCGTTGCGACGACGTTCAGGTCCTCCGCGATCGAGAGAAACCTGTCCGGCGTCAGGACGCCTTCGCGCGGGTGGTTCCAGCGGATCAGCGCCTCGACGCCGCAGAGCTCCAGCGTTTCGGCGGTGAACTGCGGCTGGTACCAGGCCGTAAACTCACCCTTCTCGATGCCCTCAAGGATCTCGTCGGCGATGCGTTTGCTGTTGACGATCTCGCTTTGGAGCGCCTCGCTGAAGAACTCGAAGCGGTTGCGGCCCTTCTCCTTGGCGCGGTAGAGCGCGATGTCGGCATTGACGAGCAGCCGGCGGAGATCGGCGTCGGCCCCCCGGCTGACGGCAATGCCGATGCTGACGCCGAATCGGCAGACGAAGCCTTGGTAATCCACCGGTTGCCGCATCTGGGCAATGATGCGGTCGGACAGCGCTTCCAGCTGGCCGGGCCAGGGATCGGCCACAAGCACGATGAATTCGTCGCCGCCGATCCGCGCAACCAGATCGTCAGCGCCGGCCTCCGTCTTCAGCACCTTCGAGGCGTGCATCAGCATGGCGTCGCCCGCGGCATGTCCGAGCGTGTCGTTGATCTGCTTGAAGCGGTCGAGATCGAGATGCAGCAGCGCCACGTCCGTCGCCTCCCCGGGGTCGCGGTTAAGCAGGGTGGTAAGCGCCGCGTCCAGCATTCGCCGGTTGCCGAGCCCGGTCAGCGGGTCGTGCAGCGCATTGTGCTCGATCCGGTCCTTGGCCGATGCCAGTTCCGCGGTTCGCGCCTCGGCGAGCGCCTTGGCCTCCCGCAGCGCTTCCGTCAGCCGCACGTCTTCGGTGATATCCCAGCTGATGCCCGTCACGGTCTGGCGGTGACCGGCTCCGGTGTTGATGGCGCCGATATGGCGGATATGGCGGATGCCCGTCGGCAGGACCACGCGGTAGTCGGTCTGGTAGCGCTCCAGGTAGAGCACCGTCTCGTTCAGCGCCTTTTCCGCCTGGGGCAGGTCGTCGGGGTGGACATGCGTCTTCCAGCCATCGGCACCGGGCGTGCCGTTCCCCGCGGGAAGGCCGTGAAGATGGTACATCCGGTCGTCCCAGCTGCGCGCCCCTGTAAAGAGATCGATTTCCCACACGCCGAAGCGGGAGCATTCGAGCGCCAGGTTGAGCCGATGCGACATGGCGAGGAATTCGCGGTTGCGGCAGGCCAGCGCGGCGACGGCGCGCCGGCGCTCCCCCATCATCCCGAAGGTCAGGACGATCGGCACGAGGACGGCCACGGCGCAGCCGAGAAGGATCAGGGCGATTTCGGCTTCGTTGTCGGGCGCCTGGTCGAATCCGCCGACGGGCACGCCCGCGATCTGCCACGTGCCCCCGGGCAGGGCGACCTCCTGCAGCACATGCTCGGTCTGGAAGGTCGCGTTCCGGCCGACGAAGGCGTCGCCGATATTGGCGGGGTCGGAAATGTCCCGGATCGCGAGCAGGATCGGCGTGCTGCGCCCGGCCACCACCGTGCTGCTTCCGCTGCCGATCCCCCGGTTGGCGACGGTGCCGGCAGCAGCGCCGCGTTCGATCCCCGTCGTCAGGTGCGCGCCGAGATGGATCGCGTTTTCGTCGATCACCGCCTCGACGAAGCCCCAGAAAGCCGATGATCCGCTCGGGCCCGAGAACACCGGCAGGTAGACGTCGAACCCGGCGGAGCCGTCGGGAAGCATGATCCGGCTTCCGAGTGCGGCGCGGCCATGGGCCTGCGCGCGGCGCGCGGCCGTGCGCTGCGAATAGAACGTGTCGAGCCGCGTGCCGACGATCCGCTCATGCTCCCGGCTCGGCATGACGCGGGAGATCACCCCGCCCGGGGCAAGGCCGATACGGCGGATTCCCGGATTGCGCTCCATGATGCGGGTGGCGATCGCCTGAAATCGCGATGGGGACATGTCGCCGTCGAGCGCGATGTCGTTGGCGAGGCCGGAAAGCGCGGCCGTGTTGCTCTCGATATTGGCCTGGATCTGCGCCGCCACGAGGCCGAGCGTGTTCTCCGCGTCGCTCTTCAGCGCCTGACGAAAATTGGCGCTGTTCTGCGTCTCATACACGTATCCAGCCGACAGGAGGGCGATGAGCGCCAGCAGGGAGGGCACGAGGGAGGAACGGCAGAAGCGCCCGATCGTCGCCGCCTTGGCGCGAACATTGTTCCCCATTCCGGCCATGCAGCAGACGTCCCGTTGAAAGCGACCGAGAGTAGTGCTCGAAGATTAACAACATCTTATGCACTGCGGGCTAAGGCCGAGGCTCTCCGTCATCCGGACCCCCGCTGCGTCAACGCTTGGTTAACCATGTTCTCCGGAACCGGTCCCGACGTCACATGCTCATCGGATTGTCACAAGGATGGTGAATTTTTGCCACAATCGACGCCCAAAAACTGCATCATATTCGGACAGTGAATCAAACGGTAAGAGGGAGACACAGATGCGTTTCGTCGTTGCGACATTGATGGCGACCGCCAGTTTCTTCGCCCCTCTTGCAGCCTTTGCCGACAGCGCCGACGTCGAGGCCACGATCACGAGCATCGACACGGATCGCCTCAGCCTCTCGCTGGATGACGGAAAGAGCTATCAGGCGCCTGAGGAGTTCAACTTCGAAGGCCTTAAGGCCGGCGTCAAGGTGGTGGTGTTCTACACCGAAGTCGACGGCAAGCGCGTCATCAACGATCTCGAGGTCGTCCAGTAGGCTCGGACCGCGCTCTGCGTCGTCAGACCCAGTCGACCGTGCCGTTCGCGATTTTCAGGATCCGGTCCTGCGGAATGGCGCCCATCGAGGCCTCCTCCGGCGCCATGGCGCCAAGAAGCTTGAACACGCTGCGGATGACGCCGCCATGGCTGACGCAGACGGTGGGGACCGCAACGTCCTTCATCCAGGACGCGATCCGCCAGGACAGGATCTCGTAGCTCTCGGCGTCGTCGCCCGGGGGGATGAAGTCCCACTTCGAGGCCTCGCGCTCGGCCACCCGGTCCGGCACGCTCGCTTCCAGCTCCTCGAGCGTGAAACCTTCCCAGTCGCCGAACGACACTTCCTTCAGCCGCTCGTCGATCCGGTAGGCCACGGGGTCGAGGCCCATCGCGCCGCGCAGCAGTTCCATCGTCTCGCGCGTCCGCCCGAGCGGGCTTGCCACATAGTCGAAGGTGCCGGCCGCTGTCCCCAAGCGTGCGGCCAGGGCCCGACCATTGCCGCGCGCCTGATCGCGGCCGGTCGCGTTCAAGGGAATGTCCTTCTGGCCCTGGAGGCGGATTTCCGCGTTCCAATCCGTCTGGCCGTGGCGGATCATGTAGATCAACATCGCAATGCCTGTTGAAGAGGAGAACGGGATCGCCCGCGGGGAGGGGGCCGGTTTCCCGGCGCCCTGCATCTGCGATCGGAGGGGAGGTCAGTCCTTGACGACGGCGATATCCGGCGCGTCGACCGCCTTCATGCCGACGACATGATAGCCGCTGTCGGCATGGTGCACTTCGCCCGTCACCGAGCGCGACAGGTCCGACAGCATGTACAGGCCGACATCTCCGACCTCTTCGATCGTCACGGTCCGGCGCAGCGGCGCGTTGTATTCGTTCCACTTGAGGATGTAGCGGAAGTCGCCGATGCCGGAGGCGGCCAGCGTCTTGATCGGGCCGGCCGAAATGGCGTTGACGCGGATGTTCTTCGGGCCGAGGTCGACCGCGAGGTACTTCACGCTGGCCTCGAGCGCGGCCTTGGCGACGCCCATGACGTTGTAGTTCGGCATGACCTTCTCGGCGCCGTAATAGGTCATGGTCAGCATCGACCCGCCGTCGGTCATCAGCTTTTCCGCGCGGCGCGCGACCGAGGTGAAGGAATAGACGGAGATCTGCATGGTCTTGGCGAAGTTGTCGGCCGAGGTGTCGACGTAGCGGCCGGTCAGTTCGTCCTTGTCGGAAAAGCCGATGGCGTGGACGACGAAGTCGATCTTGCCCCAGGTCTTCTCGATATGGTCGAACACGGCGTCGATGGTCGATTCGTCCGAGACGTCGCAATGGCCGGCGAGAATGCCGCCGAGTTCGGCGGCCAGCGGCTCGACACGCTTCTTCAGCGCATCACCCTGATAGGTGAAGGCGATCTCGGCACCCTGTGCATGGATCGCCTTGGCAATTCCCCAGGCGATCGACCTGTTGTTGGCGACGCCCATGATCACGCCGCGCTTTCCACTCATCAAACCGGATGTCTGCGCCATCGTGTCTGCCCCCGAATGCCTCTGGATCGGACCGGCAGGCGCCAGTCGAAATCTTGCTTGAAAATACAGTACCGGAACGCGTCCGCACCCGCTCGCAAGCGAGAGGCGGGCCGGTTTGCGAGGCCTCGCTATGGCATAGGCTTACAAGGCGTTCAAGCTTGTGAAGGATCAGGAACTGTTAGGACCGGTAACAAACGGTCAGTGTCCACCGCGAATCGCACGCGTCCGTCAGAAAGCGCCGGGCTCCGCCGGCATTCCCGCCCCTTTCCCCTGCAAGGCCAGGCGGGACGGGGCATAGCCGGGCGCCCCAGGCCGGAACGGTCCGGGCAGGGACGGCTGCGGTCAGAGAACGAGACCGTCGCGCTGGCTGCGCATCAGGTCCACCAGCTTCCGGTCGGGGCGCTTGCCGAGCGTCAGGCTGAGCTCGACGATCAGGTCGCCACGCCGTCCGTCGGCGGTCGGCAGGCCCTGCTCGGCAATGCGCAAGGGGCTGTCCGGGCCGGACCAGGGCGGGACGACGACCGCTGCCTGTCCGGTCACCGTCGCCACCGTCGTGCTGCAGCCGAGCACGGCATCGTGCAGCGACAGGAAGAGCGTGGTGCGCAGGTCGGTGCCCTCGACGCGAAAGCGCTCATGCCGCGCGATGCGGATGCTGACGAGCGCGTCGCCGCGCGCCGTTCCCTGCCGGTAGCCCTGCTCGCGCAGGCGGATCAGGCTGCCATCCGTCGTGCCGGGCGGCAGCACCACCTTCAGCACCTGGCCGTCGGGCAGCATCGCCGTCACGCGCCGCCGTCCGATGACGTCTTCGACGGTCGCGACCGCCTCGCAGACCAGATCCGGCACGCGTTCACCCGGCCTGTCACCGGTCTTGTCACCGGCTCTGTCACCGGTCTTGTCGCCTGCTTTCTCGCCGGCCCTGTCCACGGTTTCGCCCGAGACGGGCAGGATCCGGCGGAAAAGGCTGGACACGATTTCGGCGGCCGGGGCGGCTGCCCGGGCAAGGATGCTCGGGCCGGCGGGCGCGCTGGGTGTTGCGGCATCGGCCGTCGTCTCGCCGGGCGTCGCCGCCTCGTCTGCGGGCTTTGCCTCGTTTAAGACTGTCTCGCTTTTCGGCGCGGGGGCCGGGCGCGGGGCTGCGGCCCGCTGCGCCTTCGGCTTTGCAGCCTCGGTCTTGGCATCGTCGGTGCCGAAGATGCGCGACACCGCCTCTTCGGCGGTCTCCGGTCCCACGGGCTGTTCGGGTGCCCGCGCGCGGTCGGCGCGGCGCTTCATCTCTTCCATGCGGCGCAGATCGGCATCGCGGCGCGCCTGGTCGTAGCGATTGCGCATCTGCGGGTCCTTCAGGACCTCGTAGGCGCGGCCCACTTCGGCAAACCGGGCGGTGGCCGTGGGATCTTCGCGGTTCTGATCGGGATGAACGGCCTTGGCCACGGCACGCCACGCAGCCTTGATCTCGTCGGGGCCCGCATTGCGGCGCACGCCGAGAACGGCGTAGGGATCCTGCATCGACATCTTCATTCTTCATCCTCGTCGGGCGACAACGGGTTCGCCATTGCCGGCAGCGATGATGAAAAGCCGCCCCTTAAGGACAGGTTTATCCCGTGCGAACGCGGCGGCTTACCTGCGCGAAGGGTAAAGAAAGGGTTGACGGATCGAGGCGCGGCCGGGCTGCGCCCGACGACGCGCGATGGCGGTAGGGAGGTCAGCTGCGCGGGGCGAAGCTGGTCAGTGTCCAGTCGCCGTCGCCCGTCCGGCAGGTATTCCCGTCGAACTTGGCGATGCCTTGATAGGAATGGCGCGTCGTCGTGAAGCGGCGGCAGACCGTCGCCCCGTCCGTGCGCTCCTGGATGCTGGAAATCACGCCGGCGCTGCCGGATTGCGCATTGGCCCAAGGGATCGGATTATGGGCGACCTCGGCCACGTCGGCGGTCAGGACCGCGGTCTGCACGGCGGCGGCATCGGCCATGGCCGGGCTCGCCGGCGCCGGTATGGAGCCGGTCCGCACGCTGTCGACGCCGGCCGCGTCACCGAGGCCGATGCCGTTGCCCATGCAGCCGGAGAGCCCCGCGACGCACAGGCCAAGCGCGGCTGCGCCGGCCATGCGACGGAAACGCCCACGGCCGGATCGGGAGAAGAGCTTGGTGTCGCAGACGCGTTTTGCTATGTCTTTCACGGTCACCCTGTCGAACTCGAAAATGAATGCGGTGTCGCTCGAAACGGCATGTCCGAGGCTTACATTGGCGTCAGCATCGGCAGCCTGCATTGGAAACTGAATTATGACGGAAACCCGGTTAACAACTGGTGACTTCACCGAGGAAAATGAACCATTTACGCTGTTCGGCAGCTGGCTGGAGGAGGCGAAGAAGAGCGAGATCAACGATCCCAACGCCGTCGCGCTCGCCACCGTCGATCCGGACGGGCTGCCCAATGTGCGCATGGTGCTTCTGAAGGGCTTCGATGCCGACGGCTTCGTGTTCTACACGAATTTCGAGAGCCAGAAGGGTCGCGAGATCCTGGCGACGCGCAAGGCGGCCATGTGCTTTCACTGGAAGAGCCTGCGCCGGCAGGTGCGGCTGCGCGGCACGGTGGAGATCGTCAGCGACGCCGAAGCCGATGCCTACTTCCAGTCGCGCGCCCGCGGCAGCCGCATCGGTGCCTGGGCCTCCAAGCAGTCGCGCCCGCTCGAAAGCCGCTTCGCGCTGGAAAAGGCCGTCGCCGAGTTCACGGCGCGTCATGCGATCGGCGAAATCGCGCGCCCGCCCTACTGGTCCGGCTTCCGCATCCGCCCCGTCTCGATCGAATTCTGGAAGGACGGCGCGTTTCGCCTCCATGACCGGATCGAGTTTCGCCGCCCCGAGGCGGAGGGAGACTGGTCGAAGGTGCGGATGTATCCCTGAAGGTCGCTGCAAAGGGATCAGGCGGGCTTCGGGATCAGGCGGGCGTCAGCCTGCCTTCATCAGGCGGAAGGGAATGCCCGAGGCGAGCGCGGCCACATCGCCCGGCGCCTGGAAATGGCCGTTGATCGAGATGCGGGGTAGGGCGGCCGGGTGCGCGTGTCCGCCAAGGGTTCCCGGCTGCGTGGTGACGGCAAGCAGGCCGTGCCGTTCGGCAAGACGCATGTCGCGGGCAGAGACGGCGCGCGCGTCGCCGTACGGGTAGGCAAGGGTCGTCGGGCGGGTTCCGGTGATGCCGGCGATGGCCTCGACCGAGCGTAAGATCTCCGTCTCGGCCTCGGCATCTTCAAGCCGCGCAAGTGCGCGATGGCTTACCGTGTGGGCCCCGATCGCGGCGAATGGCCGGCGCGCAAGCGTGGCCAGCCCGGCAGCGTCAAGCGTCAGCCGCTCGGTCAGCGCCAGGGGGTCGAGCCCTTCGGCGCGCGACAGCCGGTCGATCGCGGCAACGGCGACGGCCTCGTCCGCTGCATGGACGAAGCGCGCAAAACGCGCGAACGCGGCCTGCATCTGCTGCGGCGTCTGGAGATGGATGCGCTCCGGCCCGTCCCCGAAATCGAAGGTCAGCCGCGGCTTCGTCTGCAACAGCTCTGCAAGCGTCTCCCACCAGAGGCTGTGCGTGCGCCGCACGAAGCCTTCGGTGGCAAAAACCGTAAACGGCACGTGGTGATGGGCAAAGACCGGCGCGGCATGGTCGAGATTGTCGCGATAGGCATCATCGAGCGTGAAGACGGCAACCGGCCTTGCATCCCCGCTTGCCAGATGCGCGGGGAGATCGGCCAGCGCGAGAAACCGGTAGCCGTCCCGCTTCAGCCGGACGATCGCCGCATCGAGCGATCGGGGGGTGATGTCGAGATGGGCATTGGCGGGAAACAGCCGGGTGGAGGCCGGGCGCACATGGTGCAGAGTGAAGATCGATCCGCGCCCGCGCGCGCCCTGCATCAGCCCCAGGGCCGAAAGTCCGCGCGACACGGCCAGCCCGCCGGCAATGACGCCTCTCCTGAT
Organism: Rhizobium sp. Leaf341; assembly: GCF_001424325.1. Classification (NCBI taxonomy): domain Bacteria; kingdom Pseudomonadati; phylum Pseudomonadota; class Alphaproteobacteria; order Hyphomicrobiales; family Rhizobiaceae; genus Rhizobium; species Rhizobium sp. Leaf341. Next base: position 148,503 of record NZ_LMPE01000003.1, on the reverse strand, counting down.
CAACGGCTTCACGATGTCCGACACTCCCGCCTCTGTTGGGCGGCAACTGTAGGACGCGCGGGGTAAAGGCTCCCTGAACGCGGCCTGTCGTACATGGTCCCACGCAGGGGAACCGTGCATCGTCCTACGCGTCGCCGGGTGCGCCGGTGAGTTGAGGCAATGGCTGACCAAGCTGCGATGTCGGGCAAATTAGGGAAGCATGACCGAACGCAAACGGGCCGCTTTCGCGGCCCGCCGGGTTCGTTCAATGATCGGATGATCTAGCGACGGATATAGAGGTTGTCGTCGTCGCGCTGGCGACCCCCGAGGGCAGCTCCGATGCCGGCACAGATGGCGCCGATCAGCAGCGACACGGCGCCGATGAGGGCGGTGGTGGCGCTGGCCTTGCGGGCCGTCTCGGCGGCATCCGCAGCGGCCGTCTTCGCATCCTCGATGCTCTTCAGCACGCTGTCGACGCGCCTATTGGCATCAGCTTCCGTAAGGCCCGTGCGAGCCGCGATCAGCTGCGACAGATAGGTGCGGTCGCCTTCCGGGATCGTGCCGGTCGTCGCCCCGTTCATCAGGATGCGTGAGACCTCGGACGTGGCGTCCGGAGCGTTCGGGCCCGTCTGCGCGGTGCGCGGATCCGCCGGACGCAGCAGCGTATCGACGAAATAGGACGTCGCATTGCCGGCGGTGTCGGAGGTGGCCGCTGCGCCCACCGTTGCGGCGGTAGCCGTGCCGGTCAGCGAGGCTGCCGCCTGTACGCCGGTGCCGATGGTGGAGGAGATGACCGAGCCGAGCAGGCCGGCGGCGACGAGGGTCGCGATGGCCCAGGCGAGAATGCCATGGGCGGTGTCGCGGAAGAACGCCTCGTCATTGTGGATGCCGCTCCATTTGGTGCGCAGGCGTCCGGTCATGTAGCCGCCGAAGGCCGATGACAGCCATTGCACGATGACGATCCAGACGGCCGCGGACACGGCGAAGGTGGTGACCGACGGACCGTCATTGCCGAACGGCGACGCGACGCTGAGGCCGAGACCGGAGCCGAGGAGGGTAAGAAGCAGGGTCAGCGCCGAGGCGGCCACGGCGCCTGCAAAAATCGCGCCCCAGCTGACGGCGGACTTCGCCGATTCGGCCGAGGACACGGAGGCTGCCGCCGCGGGAATGGCGGCGGTGAGAGGCTTTGCCATCTCTGCCTCCTAGCGCACGAACAGCATGATGAGGATGATGATCGGGATCGGAATCCCCAGAAGCCAGAGCAGAATTCCGCGTCCCATGATGTCTCTCCTTGCTGTCCGGACGTACTGTCCGGTTATGACCTGCATCAACCACAAGGATATGGAAAAGTTCCGTTCGACTGCGCACGACATCGAGCGAACCTTGCTGATTCGCTTGATGCCAAACGTTTTTTGCGTGAAACGACGACGCGCCGGTCAGGCCTGCGTGCCGCCGACCGTCATGTCGTTCATGCGCAGGTGCGGCTGGCCGACACCGACCGGCACCCACTGGCCGCCCTTGCCGCAATTGCCCATGCCGGTATCGAGCGCCATGTCGTTGCCGATCATCGTGATGCGCTTCATGGCGTCCGGCCCGTTGCCGATCAGCATGGCGCCCTTCACCGGAGCGCCGACCTTCCCGTTCTCGATCAGATAGGCTTCGGTGCATCCGAAGACGAACTTGCCGGAGGTGATGTCCACCTGGCCGCCGCCGAAGGACACGGCATAGATGCCGCGCTTCACCGATGCGATGATCTCTTCCGGCGTCTTGTCGCCGGCCAGCATGTAAGTGTTGGTCATGCGCGGCATCGGCACATGAGCGTAGGATTCGCGCCGTCCGTTGCCGGTGGCCTGCATGCCCATCAGGCGCGCATTCTGCCGATCCTGCATGTAGCCGACCAGTTTTCCGTCGTCGATCAGCACATTGGAGGCGGACGGCGTGCCTTCGTCGTCCACGGTCAGCGATCCGCGGCGGGACTCGATCGTCCCGTCGTCCACCACAGTCACGCCCTTGGCCGCCACCTGTTCGCCGATCAGGCCGGCAAAGGCGGATGTCTTCTTGCGGTTGAAGTCGCCTTCGAGCCCATGGCCGACCGCCTCGTGCAGCATGACGCCCGGCCAGCCCGACGACAGCACCACGTCCATGGTGCCGGCCGGCGTGTCGATCGCCTCGAGATTGACCAGCGCCTGCCGCAGGGCCTCGTCGGCGCCGTGCCGCCAGGTCTCGCCGGTGATCAGATCGCCGAAGCCGCGCCGTCCGCCAAATCCGTAGGAGCCGGCTTCCTGCCGGTCGCCGTCGCCGACGACGACGGAGACGTTGACCCGCGTCATCGGCCGGATGTCCTGCACATGCGCCCCGTCGGCGCGCAGGATATCGACGACCTGCCAGCTCGCGGCGATCGAGGCGGTGACCTGGCGGACCTTCGGGTCCTTGGCCCTGACATAGGCGTCGATGTTGGAGAGAAGCGCGCCCTTCGCCTCGAAGCTCGGCTCGCCGATCGGGTTCTCGTCGCCATAGAGCCGGCGATTGGTCTTTTGCGGGGCTGCGGCGTAGGAGCCGGCATAGCCGCGCGTCACGGCGGACACGGCATCCGACGCGCGCTTCAGCGCGGCCAGCGAGAGATCGCCGGAATGCGCGTAGCCGACGGCTTCGCCCGCCACCGCGCGCAGGCCGAAACCCTGGTCCGTGTTGAAGCTGCCACCCTTCAGGCGGCCATTGTCGAAGGAGAGCGATTCGGACTGGATGTGTTCCAGGAACAGCTCGCCGTCATCGGCGCCCTTCAGGGTCTCGGCAAGAATGCGTCGCACCGCCGCCTCGTCGCCATCGAACAGGGTGATGAGATCGGTGTTCATGGAGCATCTCCGTCAGACTGGGTGAAGCCGCTATGTAGGCACGCGCCGGGGGAGGGGCAAGGCGGGTCGCATGCTCGTTCCGGCACGGCAGGGCGCGTCGTCTTGCGGCATCGCCGGTTTACGGCAGGGCGTCGTAGCCTTCGCCGAATCCCTTGAGGTCGACGGGAATGCCGATGCCTTCCTCAGGCGACTGGAAGACGATGAACGTCGCCGTCGCGCCGGAGCGGAAGGTCTTGAGCAGTTCTTCCTCCAGCACCACCTCGGCATAGCAGCCGTCGGAGAAGCAGCGGACGAAATAGGCGCGGCCGATATCCTTGCCGTCGACGTTGAGGCCGAGCCCGTTCGGCAGGAGCACGCCGAGCGGCGCGAGAACCCGCAGGATCTTTGCCTTGCGGTCGGCGGTTTTCAGCACCACCACCGACAGGCCGACCTCCGGCCGGTCCTCGGCGATCACGTTCTGCATCAATGCGCACTGCTCGGCCGATGCGCCGGCCGGCTGGTCGCAGACGATCGACCAGGCGCCGTGGTTCGACTTGACGGTGCCGGGGGCCGCGGGCGTCTGCTGCGCCATGGCACCCGTGGGCAGGAGGCCCAGAGGCAGCGCCAGAGCGAGGGCAACTCCGATGATCGACGGGCGAAAAAGCGGGGACAGGCCCATGAAAACCTCAAACTACCGAATCAGTCCGGCTATTCTTGAAGGGCCGGCCCGGAAATGAAAACCCCCGGAAGGGCCTGTGAACCCCTGTCGGGGCGGAGCGCGTCTCGTGTCGCCCGGCTTTCGCGGTGTCCCGTGGAAGGCAGGCGACGTTCTATCAAAGGGCGGTGTGGCGGAAATGCGACCCGCATGTTCCAGCCCTTGGCACCGTGGCATCCCGTCTGCGGCTCCATCTATCCCGCGCGCACGGGCTCTGTCCACACTCACCGCGAAATGCCGCCCCCGCGCTGTGCGGGATACCGCTTGGGCGTTTCGGGGCACGCCACACCCGCGCTGCGCAAAATGCCGCCCCGCGCTGCGCGGGATACCGCTCGAGCATTTCGGGACACGCCACACCCGCGCTGCGCAAAATGCCGCCCAGTGCTGCGCAAAATGCCGCATGGAGAAGCTGCGTCCCCCGGTGGCGGCGGCGGTCCTTCTGTGGCATTCTTCGCACGAGGAGCGGACCGTTGCCTGCGGTGCGCGGAGAGATGTTGCGGCACTGGTCAAACTGTGGTTTGAAGCGCTGTAAAGGGCGGAGATTGTCCGATCCGGCGAGAGCGGGATGGAGAGGGGAATTACGAATGGTGAGAAACAAGGCTTTTGCGGGTCTCGCGGCATGTGTGACGGCGGCAAGCTGTCTGCTTTCCGCGGGCACGGCGCTCGCGGACAAGCCGGTCGACTGGCAGACCAATTTCCAGGCGGCCGCGACCGGCATCATGGAAGAGGTTACCTGGTTCGAGCATTACACGCTGTGGTTCATCATCCCGATCACGCTGTTCGTGCTGGCTCTGCTGGTCGTGGTCGTGCTGAAGTTCCGCGAGAAGGTGAACCCGGTTCCCTCGCGCACCAGCCACAACACCGCGATCGAGATCGCCTGGACCGTCGGCCCCGTCGTGGTGCTTCTGTTCCTGGCCATTCCGTCGTTCCAGCTCCTGACCGCGCAGCTGACACCGCCGGCCAATCCGGACCTGACCCTCAAGGCCACGGGCAACCAGTGGTACTGGTCCTATGAATATGAAGTCGGGGAAACGCCGCTCTCCTTCGACAGCCTTCTGATGAAGGAAGAAGACCGCGCCGCCCTCGGCAAGGAAGACAAGAGCGCCTATCCGCGCCTCCTGGCCGTCGACAACGAGGTCGTCGTGCCTGTCGGCAAGACGGTGCGCGTGCTCGTGACCGCCGCCGACGTGATCCACGCCTTCGCCATGCCGTCCTTCGGCGTCAAGATCGATGCCGTGCCCGGTCGTCTCAACGAGACCTGGTTCAAGGCCGATCGCGAGGGCCTTTATTATGGCCAGTGTTCCGAGCTTTGCGGCAAGGACCACGCCTTCATGCCGATCGCCATCCGCGTCGTCAGCCAGCAGCAATACGACACCTGGCTGACCGCCGCTGCCGCCAATATCGGCGACGCCAACAAGGCCCTGATGGCCTCCGTCGATGCGGTGAAGACGACTGACGTCGCCGCCGCCGCCGCACAGTAATTCGGGGAGCTGGAAACAATGGCCGGAACAACCGCGCACACCGATCACCTTCACGATCATTCGCTCGACCACGCGCATGATGATCACGCCCACAAGCCGCTGACCTTCTTCCAGCGCTGGTTCCTGTCGACCAACCACAAGGACATCGGCACGCTGTACCTGATCTTCGCGATCTTCGCGGGCATCATCGGCGGCACGCTGTCGGTCTTCATGCGCGCCGAGCTGCAGGAGCCGGGCATCCAGATCTTCCACGGTCTGGCGTCCATGGTCTACGGCTTCGAGGGCGATGCTGCCATCGACGGCGGCAAGCACATGTACAACGTGTTCACCACCGCGCACGCGCTGATCATGATCTTCTTCATGGTCATGCCCGCGATGATCGGCGGCTTTGCCAACTGGATGGTGCCGATCATGATCGGCGCACCGGACATGGCGTTCCCGCGCATGAACAACATCTCCTTCTGGCTGATCATCCCGGCCTTCCTGCTCGTCCTTCTCTCCATGTTCGTGGAAGGTCCGGCCGGCGGCTATGGTGCGGGCGGGGGCTGGACGATCTACCCGCCGTTCTCGACAGCGGGGCAACCCGGGCCTGCCATGGATCTCGTGATTCTCGGCCTGCACATTGCCGGCGCGTCCTCGATCCTCGGTGCGATCAACTTCATCACCACCATCCTCAACATGCGCGCGCCGGGCATGACGCTGCACAAGATGCCGCTCTTTGCCTGGTCGGTGCTGATCACCGCCTTCCTGCTGCTCCTGTCCCTGCCGGTCCTGGCCGGCGGCATCACCATGCTGCTGACGGACCGCAACTTCGGCACGTCGTTCTTCGCGCCCGAGGGCGGCGGCGATCCGATCCTGTTCCAGCACCTGTTCTGGTTCTTCGGTCACCCCGAGGTCTACATCCTCATCCTGCCCGGCTTCGGCATCATCAGCCACATCGTCTCCACCTTCTCGCGCAAGCCGATCTTCGGCTATCTCGGCATGGCCTACGCGATGGTGGCGATCGGCGCCGTCGGCTTCATCGTCTGGGCGCACCACATGTACACGGTCGGCATGTCGCTCGACACGCAGCGCTACTTCGTGTTCGCCACCATGGTCATCGCCATTCCGACGGGCGTGAAGATCTTCTCCTGGATCGCGACGATGTGGGGCGGCTCCATCCGCTTCGCGACGCCGATGGTCTGGGCGATTGGCTTCATCTTCCTGTTCACGGTCGGCGGCGTCACGGGCGTCCAGCTGGCCAATGCCGGTCTCGACCGCGCCCTGCACGACACCTATTACGTGGTCGCGCACTTCCACTACGTTCTGTCGCTCGGCGCCGTCTTCGCCATCTTCGCAGGCTGGTACTACTGGTTCCCGAAGATGAGCGGCTACATGTACAACGAGTTCATCGGCAAGCTGCACTTCTGGGTCATGTTCATCGGCGTGAACCTCGTGTTCTTCCCGCAGCATTTCCTCGGCCTTGCCGGCATGCCGCGCCGCTACATCGACTATCCCGATGCGTTCGCGGGCTGGAACTTCGTTTCCTCGATCGGCTCTTACATTTCGGCCGTCGGCGTGCTGATCTTCCTCTACGGCGTGTTCGAGGCCTTCTCCAAGAAGCGGGTCGCCGGCGACAATCCGTGGGGCGAAGGCGCCAACACGCTGGAATGGCAGCTGTCTTCGCCGCCGCCGTTCCACCAGTGGGAGCAGCTGCCCCGCATCCGGTAAGGGCCAAGGAAGAGGGGGCGCTCACGTGGCGCGCCCCTCATCCGCCGCCCGGCACCTTGTCCCCGCGGTGCGGGGCGAAGGGACACGCGGCGACCGCCCGGATCCCCGCATCGTGGCCGCAGGCTTGAGGCCTGTTTCCTCGCCCTGCTAGGGGGAGGGGCCAAGGTGAAGGGGCCAGGGTGAAGGGCCAAAGTGAAGGCCCGGGTCAGGGCAGCCACAGGGCACGGCCTGTCATGGGAATGGCCCGGTGAGGGCAGCCTTCGGGCGCACGTCTCGCCGGAGCAGGGGCCGGAAGCCCCACCCGAAAACGCTTGAAGGAAGACAGCTGGAATGACCGTCATCGATACCACCGGAAACCTCAATGACGGCGAATTCCGCCTGTCGGAGGCCTCGGCGCGCGATTACTGGGCGCTCCTCAAGCCGCGCGTCATGTCGCTGGTCGTCTTCACGGCCTTCGCCGGCATGGTGCTTGCACCGGGTACCATCAATCCCTTTATCGGCTTCGTCGCCATCCTCTGCATCGCAGTCGGTGCCGGTGCCTCCGGCGCCCTCAACATGTGGTACGATGCCGATATCGATGCCGTGATGAAGCGCACGGCGACGCGGCCCATTCCCGCAGGCCGCATCACCGGGCAGGAAGCGCTCGGCTTCGGCCTGACGCTCTCGGCCTTCTCGGTCTGCATCCTCGGTCTCGTCGTCGGCTGGTTCGCCGCCGGGTTCCTCGCTTTCACCATCTTCTTCTATGCCGTCGTCTACACGATGTGGCTGAAGCGGGCGACGCCGCAGAACATCGTCATCGGCGGTGCGGCCGGTGCTTTCCCGCCGATGATCGGCTGGGCCTGCGTCACCGGCGGCGTTTCGATCGAAAGCCTTGTTCTCTTCCTCATCATCTTCCTGTGGACCCCGGCCCATTTCTGGGCGCTGGCGCTGTTCAAGATGGGCGAATACGGCGCGGTCGGCGTGCCCATGCTGCCGAACGTCCGCGGCATTCCCGCCACCAAGGTCCAGATCCTCGTCTATGCCGTCCTGACCGCGGTTGCCGGCATCTGTCCGACCCTGCTCGGCTTTGCGAGCCTCGGCTACGGTGCCGTGGCGCTGGCCCTCGGCCTCGGCTTCGTCTGGTATGCGGTCAAGGTTCAGTCCATGCCCGAGACGGACGAAAAGATGGTTCCGGCCAAGAAGCTCTTTGCCTTCTCGCTCGTCTATCTCTTTGCAATCTTCTCGGCGCTGCTCGCCGACCGCGCGGTCCTCGCGCTGCTGCAGGCCTTCGGAAAGGGCTTCTGATGGATCTTGTCACGCTTACGCCGGCCCAGAAGCGGGCCCGCCGCGGCCGCAACATCGCGCTCGGCTTCGTGCTCTTCGGCCTGGTGGCGCTGTTCTACGTCGTCACGCTCGTCAAGTTCTCGAACGGCCTCGCGCAGTAGGAGAGGCGTGCCCATGACACCGCAACCGGCAGCACCAGCAGGCAGAACGGGCCAGGCCGCCGCACCGGCGCGCCCTTCGGCGGCCCAGCCCGAGCGTCGCAACGGCGTGATCGTCGGCGCCTGCGTCGCCTTCGTCGTCGGCATGGTCGGCATGGCCTACGCCGCCGTTCCGCTCTACGACATGTTCTGCAAGGTCACCGGCTACAACGGCACGACGAAACGCGTCGAGCAGGCCTCCGACACGATTCTCGACAAGACCATCCGCGTCACCTTCGATGCCAATGTGTCCGGCGATCTGCCCTGGCGGTTCACGCCGGTCGTGCGCGAGATCTCGCCGAAGATCGGCGAAACCGTGCAGGTCGAGTTCAAGGCCCGCAACATGGCCGACGTCCCGACCACCGGTCAGGCCGTGTTCAACGTCACGCCCATGCAGGGCGGCGCCTACTTCAACAAGGTCCAGTGCTTCTGCTTCACCGAAACGACGCTGCAGCCGGGCGAAGAACTGGAGATGCCGGTCGTCTTCTACGTCGATCCGGAGATCGTCAAGGCGGCGGAAACGAAGGACATCGGCACGCTCACCTTGTCCTACACCTTCTATGCGCGCCAGCCGTCAAAGCCGGTCGCTGCACTGAAGACGGATCAACCGGCGGCAACGACCGGAAAACTGTAAGGCCCGCAGACACCTGCGGGAAATGAGATCAGCAGACGGACAGTGCTTGAAAAGACAGGGCTGTTCGGAAAGAGTGGCACCGGTACGCCGGACCGCTTCAGGCGAGGGGACGACGGGGAGAATCACATGGCCGACACGCATCAGAAGAACCACGACTATCACATCATCGATCCCAGCCCCTGGCCGCTGCTTGCCTCCATCGGCGCGTTTGTCATGGCCTTCGGCGGCGTCGCCTATATGCGCTATCTCTCGGGCGGGTCGTTCAAGATGTTCGGCCTCGAATGGGCCAATCCCTGGATCCTGTTCATCGGTCTCGCCATCGTTCTCTACACCATGTACGCCTGGTGGGCCGATACGGTGAAGGAGGCCCATGAAGGTCACCACACCCGCGTCGTCTCGCTGCACCTGCGCTACGGCATGATCATGTTCATCGCGTCGGAAGTGATGTTCTTCGTCGCCTGGTTCTGGGCCTATTTTGATGCGAGCCTGTTTCCGGGCGAGGCGATCCAGGCGACCCGGACAGCCTTTACCGGTGGCCAGTGGCCGCCGAAGGGCATCGAGGTTCTCGATCCCTGGCACCTGCCGCTCTACAACACCGTCATCCTGCTCCTGTCGGGCACGACGGTCACGTGGGCGCACCATGCCCTGCTGCACGGCGACCGCAAGGGCCTCGTCAGCGGCCTGACGCTGACCGTCCTGCTCGGCGTGCTGTTCTCCTTCGTCCAGGGCTATGAATACGCCCACGCGCCCTTCGCCTTCAAGGACTCGATCTACGGCGCCACCTTCTTCATGGCGACCGGCTTCCACGGCTTCCACGTCCTCGTCGGCACCATCTTCCTCGCGGTCTGCCTCATCCGGGCGCTGAAGGGCGATTTCACGCCGCAGCAGCATTTCGGCTTCGAAGCCGCCGCTTGGTACTGGCACTTCGTCGACGTCGTCTGGCTCTTCCTCTTCTTCTCCATCTACATCTGGGGTGGATGGGGCGCACCGCTCGCCGGCTGATCGGCCCTGAACGTGACGACGGACGCCGCGGCGTCCGTCGTGCTTTGCCTCCCGGTCATCGGTCGCACGCCATGACCAGCCGCACGGCCATCGCGCCGTCGCCACATGCCCGGCCATCGGGCCCGAAGCGATCGCAAGACCCGATCTTGCCTGTGCCCCCAATCCTGCGGATGTTCCAGATTCTCACGGCGATCTTGGCCTTGCCAGGGGCTTCGGCAGACGCTTGCCAACGGCATCCTGCACACGCCCACACCGGCCAAACTGTCTCTTCGGTATTTCTATATTATTAACTGCTAAAATGCTAAGGTCCGACGGGGTTCATTTTCCATCGTAGGAACGAAGACCATGAAGAGACCAAGCATCGGCCTATCTCTGACCGGGACTATTGCCGGTCTGTTTGCCATCACCGCCACGCTCGCCTTCCTGTCGATCGGATCGATGCGCACCATCGATCGGAACAGCGGCATGATCGTCGAGCACCTCATGCCATCGCTTGCCAACTCCCAGCAGGTCAATGTCGCGCTGGGCGACCTGCGTCTGGCACTGCGCGACCATATCCTCGCCGACACGCCGCAGGAATTCTCCTCGGCGGAAGACCTTGTCGCGAAAGCCCGTGCCGACATTTCAAGCGCGATGGACGCCTATGCCAAGGTCATCAGCGAGCCGGCCGAACGCGCCGAACTCGACGATTTCCGGCAGACGATGCAGAAATATTTCGACGCGGCAGACGAACTTCTGGCGCATTCCCGCGCTGGCCGGAACACGGAGGCGCAGGCGGTGCTGCAGAGCCCCGCGATGAAGGTCCTGGCGAACCGGTTGAACACCATCATCGACGGCATCGTCGCGGAAAGCCGCAGCACGGCGGTGCGCCAGGGCGATGCAAACCAGCAGGTGATCCAGACCGCGATCCAGCTTGCCATCGTCCTCTCGGGCGCGGCTGTCCTGATCGGCATTCTCTCCATCTACCTCGCGCTCAGCCAGGTCGCCCGCCCCATCCGCCGGATCACCGGTGCCATGGCCAATCTGGCGAAGGGCGACACCGTTTCGGTCATTCCCTTTGCCGACCGCACCGACGAGGTCGGTTCCATGGCCGGCGCCGTCGAAGTCTTCCGCCAGGCGGCCATCGCCAACAAGCGGATGGAGGCGGAAGCCGAGGCTGCCCGGGTGCAGAGCGAGGCGGACCGCATCGCCGACCAGAAGCAGGCCGAGGCCGACGCCACCGTGCGGCTGCAGGTTGCAACCTCCGGCCTGGCCGCCGGTCTGCAGCGGCTCGCGTCCGGCGATCTCGCCTTCCAGCTGACCGAGGCCTTTGCGCCTGAGTTCGAGGCCCTGCGTCACGATTTCAACACGTCCGTCAGCCAGCTCGGCTCCACGCTTAGCGCCATTGCCGAGAGCATCTCCACCATGGACAGCGGCACGCGCGAAATCTCGGCCGGCGCCGACGATCTCTCCAAGCGCACCGAACAGCAGGCCGCCTCGCTCGAGGAGACCGCCGCCGCGCTCGACGAGATCACCGCCAATGTCAACGCCTCGACCAAGCGCACCTCGGAAGCCCGCTCGGTCGCAACGCAGGCCAATGACGGCGCCGTCAGCTCGGCCAAGGTCGTGTCCCACGCCGAGGAGGCGATGGAGCGGATCGAAGGAAGCTCGCAGCAGATCTCCAACATCATCGGCGTCATCGACGAAATCGCCTTCCAGACCAATCTTCTGGCGCTCAACGCCGGCGTCGAGGCGGCGCGTGCGGGCGATGCCGGAAAAGGCTTTGCGGTCGTTGCCCAGGAGGTTCGCGAACTCGCCCAGCGGTCCGCACAGGCCGCCAAGGAGATCAAGGGCCTGATCCAGAGCTCGTCGAACGAGGTCCAGAACGGCGTCCGGCTGGTGCGCGACGCCAGCTTAGCCCTGAACACCATCGGCAACTTCATCACCGAGATCAACACCCATGTGGAGGCCATCGCGACCTCCGCCCGGGAGCAGTCGCTCGGGCTCGCCGAGGTCAACCAGGCCGTCAACGCGCTCGACCAGACCACCCAGCAGAATGCCGCCATGGTCGAGCAGTCGACGGCCGCATCCGCCTCGCTGGCGGTCGAAGCCGGCAAGCTGCGCGATCTCGTGTCGCAGTTCAAGCTCGGCGGCGCGACCGGCCAGACCGCAGCCCTCCGGCAGACCGCCGGCGCCCTGCGGGCCTCCGGACCCGGCATGGCGGCCCCGGCCCCGGCCCAAGCCCCGGTCCCGACCTCGACCTCGGCCCAGACCACGCTGCGCCGCAGGCCTGCGGTGCAGGGCAATGCGGCTCTGGCCCGCGCGTCCTGGGAGGAGTTCTGAGCGGATCCACCCGCGCCGGGAGGCCAGCGCCTCCCTGCCGCCTTGCCACATCCCCGCAGTCTGCGGGGAAGATTAGCGTGCGCCTCTTTCGCGCCGGCATCTGGAACCCCAAGTCCCGGATCGGACCCGGTCGGACCCGGTCGGATCGAAAGGGACGAGGGGCCAGGGCGGAGCCGCACGGGATGGCGGGGTCGTCAGGGTCGGCAGCGGCAAAGCGTCCCACCCGGTGCGCGCCGGCTTTTCCTTCTCTTTCGGGGATATCCCCGGCCGTCCGGCCGTTGTAAACCGGCTTATACTGGAGACGCCGAGAGGGGCGAGACATGACCGCAGAACCGGACCGTCACGACACCGCGCATTACCCGCCGGTCGATCCCATCAAGGCGGGCCTGCGCGGCCGCTGCCCGCGCTGCGGCGAGGGCAAGCTGTTTGCCGGGTATCTCGCGCTGCGCCCGCGGTGCGCCGCCTGCGGGCTCGATTATGATTTTGCCGACGCGGGCGATGGTCCCGTCGTCTTCGTCATTCTGATCATCGGCTTCATCACGGTGGGAGCCGCCCTCTGGGCCGAGGTCAATTACAGCCCGCCGCTGTGGTTGCACTTCCTGCTCTGGATCCCGCTTGCCATCGTTCTGTCGCTCGCGTTGACGCGCATGCTGAAGGGCGTGCTGATCGATCTGCAGTATCGCAACAATGCCCGGCCCGGCGAGATCGATCGTGGCTGAGCCGATGGCATCGTCCGGCCCGGCGCGCCGTCTGCTGTCGGGCATCCTGCTCGTCGGCCTGTTTGCGGCGCTGGTCGGGCTCGGCACGTGGCAGATGCAGCGCCTCCACTGGAAGGAGGGCCTGCTGGCCGCGATCGACGAGCGGCGCCATGCCCCGCCCGTCGACATCGATGCCATCGCCGCCCTGGCCGCAGCCGGCACGGAGATCGACTATCGCTCGGTCCGCCTCTCCGGCACGTTCCGGAACAGCGGCGAGCGGCATTTCTTTGCGACCCATGACGGACAGACGGGCTTCTACGTCTATACCCCGCTGATGCTTGCCGACGGCCGCGCCGTCCTCGTCAATCGCGGCTTCGTGCCCTATGAGCGCAAGGAACCCGCCACCCGGCCGGAAAGCCAGCGCGAAGGGCCGGTGACGATCACGGGCCTTGCCCGCGCCCGGCTGGATGCCAAGCCCTCCTGGGTCGTGCCGGAAAACGACATCGCCAAGAACATCTTCTACTGGAAGGACTGGACGGCGATGACGGCGGCCTCCGGCCTTTCGGCGGCGCGCACGCTGCCCTTCTTCGTCGATGCCGATGCGACGCCCAATCCGGGCGGCCTGCCGGTCGGCGGCGTTACCCAGTTCGACCTGCCGAACAACCACCTCCAATATGCCCTGACCTGGTACGGTCTGGCGGCAGCCCTCCTTGCCGTCAGCGGCGTGTTCGTCTTTCGCCGGCGGGCCGAGGCGCGCCCGGGCCACGGATTTGAGGCCAGGTAGCCGGGGGCCATGTGTCCAGGGACGCGCGGAACGGCGAAGGGCCGAAGGCGGGCGCCGACGCGGCCCGCGACAGCCGTGCGGGGAAGCGCCGGGCGTCCGCTGATCGGCGGCAGTCCTGCCGGTTTGCCGTGCGGTGGCCGCTGTTCTTTCTTGTGCCTCCTGTCAGCGCCGCTATATAGGGGACATCGTCGTTCCCTGCGCCCGTCCGTTCGGTGCAGGCGGTCGGGCGATGCTCGCACTCCCGTTCACAGTCTTGGCGTCTTCATCCATGGAATTTCGTGCCCCTGACAAGCCCGCTTCGCAGGCGCCCGGTTCGTCGAAATCCGCGCTGACGATCCGCCTCTGCGGTCCGCGCGGTTTCTGCGCGGGCGTGGATCGCGCGATCCAGATCGTTGTGCTCGCGCTCAAGGAATTCGGCGCGCCGGTCTATGTCCGCCACGAGATCGTGCACAACCGCTATGTCGTGGAAGGGCTCGAGGCCAAGGGCGCGATCTTCGTGGAGGAACTCGACGAGATTCCGCCGGAACACCGCAAGCAACCGGTCGTCTTCTCGGCCCACGGCGTGCCGAAATCCGTGCCGGCCGATGCCGACCAGCGCAATCTCTTCTATCTCGACGCGACCTGCCCGCTGGTCTCCAAGGTGCACAAGCAGGCCATGCGCCACAACCGCATGGGTCGCCACGTCGTGCTGATCGGCCATGCCGGCCATCCCGAGGTCATCGGCACCATGGGGCAGTTGCCGGAGGGCAGCGTCTCGCTCGTCGAAACCGTCGACGACGTGGAGACCTATACCCCGCCGGATCCCGACAATCTCGGCTTCGTCACCCAGACGACGCTGTCGGTCGATGACACCGCCGGCGTCATCAAGCGCCTGCACGAGCGCTTTCCCAACCTCACCGCGCCCGCGGCCGACAGCATCTGCTATGCCACCACCAACCGGCAGGAGGCCGTAAAGCAGGCCGCGCCCGGCTGCGACCTGTTCCTGATCGTCGGCGCGCCCAATTCGTCCAATTCCAAGCGCCTCGTCGAGGTCGCGCTTCGTTCCGGGGCCCGCCAGTCGGTGCTCGTGCAGCGCGCGGCCGAAATCGACTGGGACCATCTCGGCGAAATCCGCACCGTCGGCCTGTCGGCCGGGGCCTCCGCGCCGGAGGTCATCGTCAACGAGATCATCGAGGCGTTTCGCCTGCGCTACGATGCCGTGGTCGAACTGGCCGATACGGTGGAGGAAACCGAAAACTTCCTCGTGAACCGTGAGCTGCGCCATGTGCCGCTCACCCCGTCCGACATGGCGTTCGTCAACGGCGACTGAGCCTCGCCGGAAGCTGAGCCACGGCCGGACCGCAGGCTCCGGCCATACCCCGATCTTCCAGAAAGCGAGGCGCTCCCGATGGCCGTCTACACCGATATCTCAGAGGACGACCTCCGGCAGTTCCTCGGTCCCTACGAGGTTGGCGAGCTCACCTCCTACAAGGGCATCGCCGAAGGCGTGGAAAACAGCAATTTCCTGCTCCACACCACCACGGGCGCCTACATCCTCACGCTCTACGAAAAGCGCGTGGATGCCGGCGATCTCCCGTTTTTCCTCGGCCTGATGCAGCACCTGGCCGATCGCGGGCTCACTTGCCCGCTGCCGCTTGCGCGTGCCGACGGGGCGCTGCTTGGCACGCTGTCGGGCCGCCCCGCCGCCATGATCACCTTTCTGGAGGGCATGTGGCTGCGCAAGCCCGAGGCCGCCCATTGCCGCGAGGTCGGCCGGGCGCTGGCCGAGATGCATGTCGCCGGCGAGGGGTTCGCCCTGTCGCGCAAGAATGCGCTCTCCGTCTCCGGCTGGCGCCCGCTCTGGGACAAGGCAAAGGGCCGCGCCGACGAGGTGCAGCCCGGCGTGGCAGCCGAGATCGCGGCCGAACTCGACCATCTCGAAGCGGAATGGCCGCGCGATCTGCCCGCCGGCGTCATCCATGCCGATCTCTTCCCCGACAACGTCTTCTTCCTCGGCGAACATCTCTCGGGCCTCATCGATTTCTATTTCGCCTGCAACGACCTCCTCGCCTATGACGTCTCGATCTGCCTCAATGCCTGGTGCTTCGAGAAGGACGGGGCGTTCAACATGACCAAGGGCATGGCGCTCCTGGCCGGCTACCAGTCGGTCCGCGCGCTGACGGCCGGCGAGATCGCGGCCCTGCCGCTGCTGGCCCGCGGTTCGGCCCTGCGCTTCTTCCTCACGCGGCTCTACGACTGGCTGACGACGCCGGCCGGTGCGCTCGTGGTCAAGAAAGACCCGCTCGAATATCTCCGCAAGCTGCAGTTTCACCGCTCGGTGCACTCGGCGCTCGAATATGGCCTGACGATCTCGGAACCCGACGCATGAAACATATCGACATCTTCACCGACGGCGCCTGCTCGGGCAATCCGGGTCCGGGCGGCTGGGGCGCCGTGCTGCGCTATGGCGAGACCGAAAAAGACCTGTGCGGCGGCGAGGCGGAAACCACCAACAACCGCATGGAGCTTCTGGCCGCCATCACCGCGCTCACCTCGCTGAAGGAGCCCTGCGAGGTGGACCTGCACACCGACAGCAAATACGTCATGGACGGGATCTCCAAATGGATCCACGGCTGGAAGAAGAACGGCTGGAAGACGGCCGACCGCAAGCCGGTGAAGAACGGCGAACTGTGGCAGGCGCTCGACGCCGCCAACCGCACCCACAAGGTCACCTGGCACTGGGTCAAGGGACATGCCGGACACCCTGAGAACGAGCGCGCGGACGAACTGGCCCGCAAGGGCATGGAACCGTTCAAGACGAAGCGTGGCGTGAAGCTGGGGTGAGATCGCGCCGGGAGCAGGCCGCTCCCGATCCGCTGCCGCGACCGTGTGCGGGAGAACACGGCCTGCGGGAGAACACGGCCTGGGGCTCTTGTATCAAGCGATGATGGGGAGGCAAGCGCCGTGCTCCGTATCCCCTGTTCCCTGCCCCGTGTTTTCTGTCCCTTGGCCCCGCACGCGGGGAGAGGGTGGCGGCAGCCGGTTGAGGGGCTGCCGCACAGGCCATCGTCAGATCTGCTCGAGCATCGTGGCAGCCGAGGAGACCGTTGCCTGACCCGGGCTTTCCTCGATGTTCAGGGTCTTCACCACGCCGTCGTCGACCAGCATGGAATAGCGCTTGGAGCGCAGGCCGAGCGTGCCGGCCGACAGGTCGATGTCGAGGCCGAGCGCCTTGGTGAAGCTCGCATCCCAATCGGACAGAAAGTGGATCTTGTCCATGCCGCCCGACGCGGTGGCCCAGGCGCCCATGACATGGATGTCGTTGACGGCGACGACGGCAATGTCGTCGATCCCGCGGGAGAGAATCGCATCGCGGTTCTCGAGATAGCCGGGCAGATGGTTGAGCGAGCAGGTGGGGGTGAAGGCGCCGGGGACGCCGAAGATCACAACGCGCTTGCCGGAAAACAGGGCGTCGGTGGTTACCTCCACCGGGCCGTCGACCGTCTTTTCCTTGAAGGTCGCGGATGGAATCTTGTCGCCGATCGAAATGGTCAAAGGGAGGTCCTCGCTCAGGGAGTGGCTTTGGGGGGATGGGGCTCGCGTGACGGCGCGGAGCGCGGTCGGGCTCCGTGGAAAAACCGCGCGCCGAGACGGCGCAAAGCGAGGATATAGATGGTCAGGGCTTGAAGACAAGCGGCGTTTCCATGGCCGCCATCCCGCCCGGCCGCTTCACGCTTATCGTCGCCCGGATGCTGCCGTCGGCCGGAAGGCCCGACGCCTTGAGCGGCCGTTTGGTGGGGATCCGCACCTGCGTCCGCCCTGTCGCATCGATCTCGCTCCGCAGGGGGCCGAACGCATAGCCGGAGGGCGCCGCGAGAAAGACGTCCGACAGGGTCGCACCCTCCGGCAGCGTCAGGGCCAGGGCGATCGCGTGGCCGGTTGCGTCGAAGCGCGCCTCGGCCACGTTGAAATCCGGTGACGGCGGCGCGGGCAGGGCGGCAAAGGCGGATCGGACGCGCGCCGTGTCCAGCGGATTGTCCGCGGCCGCCCCCGCCTGCGCGTCTGCAAGCGCGACGTCGAGCTGCGCCTGCACGGGGATGCAGATGCTTTTGCAGATGCCGAGAAACACCGAGGCCTCCAGCGTCAGGGCCCCGGATGCGCCCGAATTCCCCGACCCCCCGGTGCCGGTCTTCAGAAGCAGCGGAAAGGCGACCGGCTGGTCGTAGCCGGTATAGGTGAGATCCCCCTCTGCAAACCGCTTCGGCGGCGGCAACCGCAGGCCGGAATAGACGAAGTCATCAGCGCCTGGTCCTGTTGCGGTGATCGTCACCTCCGGGGGAATGCCGCTTGCTCCCGGGTCCGTCCAATAGGTGCGCCAGCCCGGCTCCAGCCGGATTTCCAGCATCGCCGGCAGGGTGCCATCCGCCAGCCGCGCGCCCGTGACGAGCCGGATCCCGCCGCCGGCCGTATCCACCCAGGCGCTGCGCGCGGCCGATGCGGTGTCCGGACCTGCTGCGCAGGCGAAAAAAAAGACGGCGAAAAGGGTTGCCACACGGGACGAATAGGTCAAACTCTGCAGGATACGGCGCTCGATCATCGACAGAGCCATAGCGGTTTTGGCGACATCGGAGAAGATCGGCAGGGTGCGGCGGCGCTGGGTGTCGCGCACTTTTTCTTGAAGACGCGGCCTGAGAGAACGCGTCTTTCCCGTCCACCCTGCGCAGGCGAGGGAACGAACGGCAGCAAACCAGCTTCCTCTGGGCCAGCTTCCTGAAGGAGAGGACGGTTTCGGCGCAGGCATCGCACACCGACACGGACACCAGACGACGGCAGGCATCGAGAAGGCGGGACAGATCTCAACCGGGAACAAGGGCACGGGTACCATGATGGCGACATTCCAGAAGAACCGCGAACGGGGCATGTTGGATGGGCAATTCCTGATTGCCATGCCCGGCATGGTCGACAGCAACTTTGCACGCACGGTCATTTTCGTCTGCGCCCATTCGGACGACGGCGCGATGGGCTTCATTCTCAATCGCCCGCAGCAGCTGACCTTTCCCGACGTGCTGCTGCATCTCGAGATCGTCGATCGGCTGCAGGCCATCCGGCTGCCGGAGCGCACACGCACGTTCCAGATCCAGACCGGTGGGCCCGTCGAGACCGGTCGTGGCTTCGTGCTTCATTCCGACGACTATCTGAGCGAATCGAGCATTCCCGTCAGTGATGACATCTGCCTCACCGCCACGCTCGACATCGTGCGCGCGATTTCGCGGGGAACCGGCCCCTCGCGCGCCATGATGATGCTCGGCTATGCCGGCTGGGGCGCCGGCCAGTTGGAGGCCGAGATCGCCGGCAATGGCTGGCTGACCTGCCCGGCCAATGAGGACCTGATCTTCGATCGCGACCTCGGCGACAAATACGATCGCGCGCTCGCTGGAATGGGGGTCGCCCCCGCCATGCTGTCGATGACGGCCGGCCACGCCTGACGGACGTCTACGCCGGACGGCCGGTTACGCCTCACGGCCTGGTGTCGTTCCGGCGTCCGATCTCGCGGAGCCCCGGCATCTGGCCGTTTGCCACTGCCTTTCCGCCAAGTGCTTTATGCCGTCATGACGTCGCGGTGAAAGACGCAAGTTTCCCGACGGCATCATGAATAAATCGCGGAACATTTTGTCCGACGCCCCGTTTCCAAGGCAAGCGGCACAGCAATCAAGCAGCGCTGCCAAGACAGGGAGTTACGCACATGGGTAGCATGTCCGACAAGGTATCCGGTCTCGCCAACGAGGCAGCAGGCAACGTCAAGCAGGGCGTCGGCAAGATGACCGACAACGAGCGCCTGCAGGCCGAAGGCAAGGCACAGGAAGTCAAGGGCGAAGTCCAGCAGGCTTCCGGCAAGGCGAAGGACACCGTCAAGGGTGCCGTCGACCGCCTCTAGGAAAGTTTCGCTACGGCGCGCGCCGTAGCACCGAGGTGCGCAACCGTCGCCGTCCTGACGGGTTCAACTGGATGGCGATGTGCGCCGAATGCCCGCTGTGCTTCGCGCCGGCGGGCATTTCCTCGTCTGGCCTCAGGGCCCGTCGTCAAGGATCAAAATACCGCGTTTAAGCCGCCCGTGTTCAGGGCGTCTCAACGGCGCGGGTGGCCGGCGTCACGTCGCCGGAGGCCTGCGGACCGCAAAGGCGGCGCTGGCAAGGTCCTGGGGACGGCGGCTTTGCCCAACCAAATTCGGCGAGGGCAGGGTTAGGCCGGCGCAGACAAGATCGACCCATTTGAGCAAGCATCCATTCAGACCCATATACCAAGCCACATCAAACAGCAGCCGACCCGCGGGGATGGCACAGGGACGATACGACCATGAAGCTTTTTACCTGCACGAATTGCGGAAATTCTGTCCATTTCGACAATAGAACCTGCGTGAATTGCGGCTCGAGGCTGGGTTTCGACACCGGCGCCCTGACCATGAAGGCGCTGGCGCCGGCGGGTGGCGACCTGTGGAGCGTGATCGGCGCGGCTGACACCTCCGTGCGGTTCTGCGCCAATGCCATGAACGACATCTGCAACTGGCTCGTCCCCGCCGAGAGTGCGAACACCTATTGCGTCGCCTGCAGCTACAATCACATCGTCCCCGTCACGGACAATCCGGAAGGCGTGCAGCGCTGGCAGAAGATCGGGCAGGCCCAGCGCCACCTGTTCTACTCGCTCCTGCGCTGGAACCTGCCGCGTCCGGGTCGCGACGTCGATCCGCGGGGCGGCCTGGTGTTCGATTTCCTCGCCGACGAGGTCGATGCCAACGGCAATGTCGTCCAGGCCGCGATGACCGGTCACGAGGACGGCCTCATCAGCCTGCGCGCGGCGGAAGCCGACGATGCCACGCGGGAAAGCATCCGCGTGTCCATGGGCGAGCCCTATCGCACGCTGCTCGGCCATTTCCGCCACGAGATCGGCCATTTCTACTTCGCCCAGCTTTGCCGCGACGAGGAAACGCTGGCGGAAGCCCGCGCCCTTTTCGGCGATGAACGCGAGGACTATGCAGCCGCCCTCCAGCGCAACTACGAGCAGGGACCGCCGGCCGACTGGCAGAACCGCTTCATCTCGACCTATGCCAGCTGCCATCCCTCGGAGGATTTTGCCGAGTGCTGGGCGCACTTCTTCCATATCGTCGATACGCTGGAAACCGCGCGCTCCTTCGGCCTCTCGACCGACCCGCGCCGTCACGAGGAAATGGCGGCCGAGGTCGATTTCGATCCCTACAACGTCCAGGACGCGCAGACGCTGGTCGATGCCTGGGTTCCCTTGAGCGTGGCCCTGAACAGCATCCAGCGCTCGATGGGACAGACCGACAGCTATCCCTTCGTGCTCTCGATCCCGGTCGTCCAGAAGCTCCAGTTCCTCAACCGCCTGATCCGCAAGGCCGGCCGGGGGGAATTGACCGGCGCAGCAAAGCCGGTGCAGACGGCGGCTTGAGGTTAAGACGAAAGGGCTGAGCCGGCGGGCGCAGCCGGTCTCACCCGTCGATCCGCAACGGGCTGGCTAACCGCCGGCGCGTGCGGGTCGCGCTGCTAAAGCGCGTTGCGTGAAAAGGATTCCCGCAACGCACTTCGAAGTCTTGTGTCCTGCATGCCGTTTCCCGAAACCGCTGCACACTTTCAGGCGATATTCATCAGGCCCGTTTCATCAACGGAAACCGCTCCTTCAGCAGCCGCTGGATGAGGTCGGAGGCGATCGGCGGGCCGAAGAGGAAGCTCTGGCCGTAGTGGCAGCCCATCTGTCCGAGCTGGATCGCGTCCTCCTCGGACTCGATGCCTTCCGCCACGACCTGCATGTCCAGCTCCCGGGCCATGTTGATGACGGAGCGCAGGAGGATGGTGCGCTTGTCGCTCTCGTCCTTCACCAGCGCCTTGTCCATCTTGATCGTGTCGAAGGGGAAGCGCGTGAGATAGGCGAGCGACGAGTGGCCGGTGCCGAAATCGTCGAGCGCGAGCTTCAGCCCGCTGTCGCGCAGCTTCTGCAGCACGAGGCGCGCCTGCTCGGGGTTTTCCATCATCAGCGATTCCGTCAGCTCCACCATGATCTGCGCGGGATCGCAGCGGTTCTTGTGGAGGATGGCGCGGATGTCGTCGTGCAGGTCGTTGTTGAGCAGCTGGCCGCTCGACAGGTTGACCGAGACGAAGATTGGCAGCTGTCCGGTCTGGATCTGCCATTCCCCGAGATCGCTCGTCGCCCGCTCGAAGGCGAAGAGGCCGAGCTGGTTGATGACCTCGGAGCTTTCCGCAATCGGAATGAACTCGGACGGCGGAATGCTTCCGCGCTTCGGATGGTCCCAGCGCATCAGGGCCTCGAAGCCCGCGATTTCCGCGTCGCTCAGGCGCACGATGGGCTGGTAGACGAGGCTGAGCTCGTTGCGCTCGATCGCGCGGCGAAGGTCGGTCTCGAGCTGCAGACGATCGGTGCCGGAGGTGCGGAAGGCCGGCCGATAGGGCTCCACGCGGTTGCCGCCCGCCTTCTTGGCCCGAAACATCGCCAGTTCGGCATCGTCCAGGAGCCCGGCCGCACTCTGGCTCTGGTCCACCCAGGAGACCAGGCCGACGGAGGCCGTCAGGTTGATCTCGCGGTTGCCGAAGCTGATCGGCACCATGATGGCGCGGCTGATCGCCTCGGCGAAGTCCGCCACCTTGGCCGGATCGCGCTCCGAGATGAGGATCAGGCCGAACTGGTCGCCGCCGAGCCGCGCCAGCGTGTCCTGCGGCTTCAGGAGCCGCCGCAGCCGCCGCGTCAGCGCGATCAGGATGTTGTCGCCGGCCGCGATGCCGAGGACGTCGTTGACGTTCTGCTTGTAGCGGTCGATGTCGATCGCGATCACCGTCGGGCGCACGCCGTTCGCACCCGGCGCCAGCGCCAGGATCGATTGCAGCCGGTCGAGGAAGATCTGCCGGTTGGGCAGGCCCGTCAGGTTGTCGTGCAGCGCGTCGTGCAGCAGCCGGTCGAGCGAGTTGCGCTGCTCGGTGATATCCACCAGCGTGCCGACGCACCGGATGATCTCGCCGTTGGCGCCGAGCACCGGCCGCGCGCGGATCGACAGCCAATGATAGTGCCCGTCTTCCGCGCGGATCCGGAAATCATGGTTGAGACGGCCGCGGCGGTGCTCGAGCAGGATGTCGAGCGTTGCGCGGAAGCGGTCGCGATCGTCGGGGTGCAGCCGCGGCAGCCAGTTGCGCACGGGGCCGTGCATGGCGCCGGGCGTAAGGCCGAGCTGCTGCGACACATCGGGAATGGTCACCACCCGGTCGCGCGCCACGTCCCAGTCCCACACCGTGTCGCCCGAGCCCGTCAGCGCCAGAGACTGGCGCTCGAGGTCCGAAAACAGCCCCTGGCTGTAGGCGCCGCCGGCAAAGGCGTGCTGCATGACGGTGAAGCCGATGAGCAGCACGATCAGCACGAGCCCCCCGCCGAGCGCGGGCTGGACGATGTCGTTCGACAGCCGCCCGGTGACCGTCAGCCACGCGCCGAACAGCCAGACCAGCGTCAGAAGCCAGGCCGGCACGAGCAGGATCGCGCGGTCGTAGCGGTTCAGTCCGAGATAGGCGATGAGGAAGATGCCGGCCGTGCCGGTCAGCGCGAAGGAAATGCGCGCAATGCCCGCCGCGATCGCGGGATCGTAGATCGCCACGCCGAAGAGCAGTCCGAGACCGAGAATCCAGGCAAGCGTCGCATAGGACAGGTGCTGGTGCCAGCGGTTGAGGTTGAGATAGGTGAAGAGGAAGATCACGAGACCCGCCGCCAGGAACACCTCGGTTCCCGCGCGCCATATGCGCTCGTCCCCCGCCGTGATGGCGATCAGCTTCGACAGGAAGCCGAAATCGACGCAGATATAGGCGAGCACCGCCCAGGCCAGGGCCGCCGTCGCCGGCAGCATGGAGGTGCCCTTGACGACGAACAGAATGGTCAGGAACACGGCGAGCAGGCCGGCAATGCCGAGCACGATGCCGCGATAGAGCGTGAAGGCGTTGACCGTGTCCTTGTAGGCGTCGGGTTCCCAGAGATACATCTGCGGCAGGTCAGGCGTCGCCAGCTCCGCGACGAAGGTGATGACCGAGCCCGGATTGAGCGTGATGCGGAAGACGTCGGCTTCCTCGCTCGGCTGCCGGTCGAGCGCGAAGCCTTCGGACGGGGTGATGGAGAGGATGCGCTGCGAGCCGAGGTCCGGCCAGAAGATCTTCGAGTTCACCAGCCGGAAATGCGGCGCGACGATCACCCGGTCTAGCTGCTCTTCCGAGACGTTGGCGAGCGCGAACACCGCCCAGTCGCCCTGGTGGTTGTCGGCGCTGGAGCGCACCTCGATCCGCCGCACGATGCCGTCGGTGCCGGGCGCCGTGGAGACCTGGAAGGCCTCGCCGCGGCCGGTGTAGATCTCGGTCGTCGCGGTCAGGTCGAGCGCGGTATCCTCGCGCGAAATCTTCACGGGCTCGATGGCATGGGCTTGGCCGCCGCCGAGCCCGATCATCGCGAGCAGCAGGGCCAGCATCAGCCCGGGCAGCCTGCGGATCGACGGCAGACGCGTCGGACGGAAGGGATGGGTCACTCGCTAGCAGTCCTGTTGGGCGCGATGTCACGCGAAAGAAGGGAGAAGATCAGGTGGTCGCGCCACTGCCCATTGATCTTCAGATATTCCCGCAAGTAGCCTTCGCGATGAAAGCCGGCCTTTTCAAGGAGCCGGATGCTCCTGTCGTTTTCCGGAATACAGGCTGCCTCGATACGGTGCAACTGAAGGGTCGAAAAGATGTAGGGGATGGAGAGCCGGACCGCGGCGGACATATGCCCCTGGCCGGCGAAACGCTCGCCCATCCAGTAGCCGATCATGCAGCATTGCGCTGCGCCGCGCCGGATGTAGCCGATCGTGAGGCCGCCGAGCAGCGTCTCGGTGTCGCGGGCGAACACGAACAGGGGAACGGCCTGGCCGGACTGGAATTCCTGCTCGCTGCGCACCGCCCGGGCGCGGAAGGCGCTTTCGGTCATTTCCTCCGCCCGCCATGTCGGCTCCCAGGGCTCGAGGAACGGACGGCTCTCCCGCCGCAGCGCAAACCATTGCCGGTAGTCGGACCCGCGCGGCAGGCGCAGCAGATGCGTGTCGTTCTCGATCCTGACCGGGTCCGGCTGTCGTGACAGAA
Organism: Rhizobium sp. Leaf341; assembly: GCF_001424325.1. Classification (NCBI taxonomy): domain Bacteria; kingdom Pseudomonadati; phylum Pseudomonadota; class Alphaproteobacteria; order Hyphomicrobiales; family Rhizobiaceae; genus Rhizobium; species Rhizobium sp. Leaf341. Next base: position 123,743 of record NZ_LMPE01000003.1, on the reverse strand, counting down.
ACCGAAACACCGATCGTGTCATGAACGCCTCCGCATCGCCGGTTGGATTGGTTGGGGCTTCGGCCTCGGGAAAGGCCGGGATCTCAGCAAGGACAGGCGCGGGACGCGATCAGCCGTTGGCTGCCCGCGGCAGGGCCGGGGCCTTGGCGAGGCCGCCGAGAATGTCGGCCATGGGGGCGAGCTTGTCGACGGGGCCGATGGCCGACAGCGTCGGCACCGTGTCGAAGAACAGGCGGCCGGCGAGATCGGTGAGACGCTCCACGGTGATGCCGGACAGCCGCTCCATCAGCTCCTCGTTGGGGATGGGCCGGCCGTAGAGCATCATCTGCCGGGCGATCTGTCCGGCGCGTGCCGCGGGGCTTTCCTGCCCCATCAGCAACTGGGCGCGGATCTGCGCGCGGGCGCGGTCGATCTCCTGCGGGTGGATGTGATCGGCGGCCTTGCGCAGCTCCTCGATGATGACGGGCATCAGTTCCGGCAGGTTCTCGCCGCCGGTCGCGGCGTGGACGCCGAAGATGCCGGTGTCGGAGAAGCCCCAGTGGAACGCATAGACCGAATAGCAGAGGCCGCGATGCTCGCGCACCTCCTGGAAGAGCCGGGAGGACATGCCGCCGCCGAGGATATTGGCCAGGATCTGCGAGCAGTAGAAATCGCGCGCATGATAGGCCTTGCCCTCGAAGCCGAGCAGGACCTGCGCGTCCATCAGGTCGCGGTCCTCGCGGGTGTCGCCGCCGGTATAGCGGGCCTTTTCGAGGATCGGGGCTTCCGCGGGCTGCTGCGGCAGGCTGGCGAAACGCTCCTCCACCTGCGCCACGAAGGCGTCGTGATCGACGGCACCGGCACCCACCACGAACATGCGGTCCGTCGTGTAGTTGCGTCCGAGATAGCTGCGGATCTGGTCGGAGGAAAACGACATCACCGTTTCCGGCGTGCCGAGAATCGGCCGGCCGACGATCTGGCCGGCAAAGGCCGTTTCGGCGAAGCGGTCGAACACCACATCGTCGGGCATGTCGTTCGCCGCGCCGATTTCCTGCAGGATGACGTTCTTCTCGCGCTCCAGTTCTTCCTCGTCGAAGGACGACTCGGTCAGGATGTCGGCGAGGATGTCGATGGCGAGCGTCGTGTCGTCCTTCAGCACCCGGGCATAGTAGGAGGTCGTCTCGGTCGATGTCGCCGCGTTGACCTCGCCGCCGACATTCTCGATCTGCTCGGCAATGTCGCGCGCCGAGCGCGACGCCGTTCCCTTGAAGGCCATGTGTTCCAGAAGATGCGCGATGCCGTGTTCGGCGATGGTCTCGTCGCGCGAGCCGGACTTGATCCACGTGCCGAGCGCAACGCTTTCCAGGTGCGGCATGGTTTCGGTAACGACCGTCAGCCCGGAGGCAAGCCGGGTGCACTCAACTTTCATCATCGGTCTTTCTGCGCACTAGTTCCGGATACGGGCGTGCTCGCCGATATAGGCCTCGACGGCTTTCAGCTCGGGATCCAGAACGTCGAAGCGCTCCTCCCTGTCCATCAGGTCAGCAAGCCACGTCGGAAGCGCCGGGTCAATACCGCTCGCCGATTTTACTGCGGCGGGGAATTTGGCCGGATGGGCCGTCGCCAGCGTCACCATAGGTGCGTTGGGTTTCAGATGCTTGGCGGCAACGAAGGCGCCGATGGCGCTGTGCGGGTCGAGGAGATACCCCGTTTCCGCGAGCGTCCTGGCGATGGTGTCCGCCACCTGTTTTTCCGTCGCGCGCCCCGCGCGGAACAGGCTGCGGATCATCTTCAGCGCCGTCTCCTCGATCTCGAAGGCGCCCGACTGCTTGAGCCCGCCCATGGCCGCGCGCACCTTGCCCGCATCCCGGTCGAAGGCCTCGAACAGCAGCCGTTCGAAGTTGGAGGAAATCTGGATGTCCATCGAGGGCGAGGTGGTGGCGCGCACGTCGCGCATCTCGTAGCGCCCGGTCTTCAGCGTGCGGGCGAGGATGTCGTTCTCGTTGGTGGCAACCACGAGGCGCGCGATCGGCAGGCCCATCTTCATGGCAACGTAGCCGGCGAAGATATCGCCGAAATTGCCGGTGGGCACGGTGAAGGAGATCTTCCGGTCGGGCCCGCCGAGCGCCACGGCCGTCGTGAAGTAATAGACGATCTGGGACATGATGCGCGCCCAGTTGATCGAATTGACGCCCGACAGATGGACGCGGTCGCGAAACGCCACGTCGTTGAACATGTCCTTCACCAGCGTCTGGCAATCGTCGAAATTGCCGCGGATCGCAATCGCATGGACGTTTGACGCCTTGGACGTCGTCATCTGGTGCTGCTGCACCGGCGAGACCTTGCCATGCGGAAACAGGATGAAGATATCGGTGCGGTCGCGCCCGGCAAAGGCATCGATCGCCGCCCCGCCGGTGTCGCCCGAGGTGGCGCCGACGATGGTGGCGCGGCTGTCGCGCGTCGCCAGCACATGGTCCATCAGCCGCGCGAGCAGCTGCATCGCCACGTCCTTGAAGGCAAGCGTCGAGCCGTGGAAGAGCTCCATGACGAAGGCGTTCGGCCCGGTCTGCACGACCGGAACCACGGCCGGATGGCGGAAGGTCGCATAGGCCTCGTCGATCATCGCGCGAAGCGTCGCATCCTCGATCTCGCCGTCGATGAACAGCGTCAGGATGCGAAAGGCGACCTCCTGGTAGGAGAGGCCGCGCAGAGCCCGGATGTCCCGCTTCGACAAGGTCGGCCATGTCTCCGGCACATAAAGTCCGCCGTCGCGCGCAAGGCCCGCCATCAGGGCATCGCTGAAACCGAGCGCAGGGGCCTCGCCCCGGGTCGAAACATACTTCACGGTCGTCATCCTCGTCTGCGTGCGTTTCGTCGCCGTCTTCTGCGCGTCTTTGCCGGCAACGCTGCTCTGGCCGAAACACAAGCCCCGAGAGAGGAGGCCGGAGCCGAACACAGCCCGTGCAAAAATCGACCGGAACGCGCGCGAGTCCAATCGATTTTCCGGCGCGCCGCTGCTATAGACCATCGCCGCAGCACTGGAAAGCCTGCCTTTCGGCAGACGGGACCGGCTCTGCGGGCAGCGACGGACACGCGCCGTGAGAGCGCGGGCAGCGACAGGGGGTCGGATTCGAATGGTGGGTCATACAGTCAGCCGCATCGCGGCATGCGTCGGTCTCTTGGCGCTCGGCGGTTGCAATACGCCAGACACGGGCGGCGCGATCGAGGCCGGCGGCAGCGCCGCATCGGCCACGCCCGCCGTCATCCAGGCCGCGTGCCCCCAGGTCGTGATGCGCGATGCGACATCGGTCTACCGCACCTATGCCAAGGGCGCCAAGGACGATCCGACGCAGATCGTCTACCAGGCCTCGCTCGCCGATTCCACGCGCCAGTGCGTGCAGAGCGACACGACGCTGACCGTCAACGTCGTCGTGCAGGGCCGCGTCACCTCCGGTCCGGCCGGCGGTCCCGGCACCATCAACCTGCCGATCCGGGTCACCGCGAGCGACGGCGACAGCACGCTGTTTTCCGACGTGACGCAGATTCCGGTGACGGTTGCGGCCGGCGCCGGCGCGCAGCAGTTCATCTTCACCAAATCCGCCCCGATCAGTGGCGGCGCCGGCAACTTCGCCAAGGTCTATGTCGGCTTCGACACGGCCCCGACGTCCACCAAGAAGAAAAAATAGGGAACGGACCCGGCCGTTCGCCCCGGCACGGCTGCCGGCATCCGGCGGCTACCATCTGGCTGCCGGCGTCTGGCTGACGGCGTCTGGCCGCCGGCGTCTGGCTGTTGGCATCCGGCGGCTGGCCGATGGCTGTCGAGCCTGGGGTCTGCGCCCTTTCGCGTCTGCGGGCAGGCGCTGGTTGCGTTTGTTGTCGCGAACGGTAACCAAACCTGCAGCGGGGGACTTTTCTTTTTCCTAACCCATGTTAAGAATTCCTTAAATTAGGTTTAAGGGGGCTTTTACCATGGCAGTCTGGACGTATTTCTTTCCGAAGAATCTCTATCCACTCAACGGCGACTATAATCTGTCCATTGCCGAATATATCGGCGAGGGCGGCCTGCGCTACAATTCGAGCACGACGAAGCAGGCGATCTACGATCTCGACAACGGCCTTCAAGTAAAGGTCCTCGGCTCGGGCTTCGCCTTCGACAGCCAGAAGGACCCGGTTTCCGGCACGGTCACCAGCATTCAGCTGCTTACCAAGACCGGCACCGTCTTCCAGACGATTTCAGGCCTCAACCTGTCCTATGCCGATCTGAGCGACGCGGCCCAGGCCTATGACGCCTGGAGTTTCCAGGACTGGCTGATGCAGGGCAACGACACGATCACCGGTTCGGCCGGTGGCGATGACATGTATGGCTTCAGCGGCAACGACATCATGAAGGGCGGCGCCGGCGACGACTACATGGAAGGCGGGCGCGGCAAGGATACCTACGACGGCGGCGACGGCTGGGACACGATCAGCTTCCAGGACAGCTATTACACGCGCGACAGCGTGCGCGGCATCGTGCTCGACGCGACGGCCGGCACCGTGACCGACCAGTACGGCAACAAGGAAACCTTCAAGAACATCGAGGAATTCCGCGGCACCCTGTTTGCCGACGTGATGACCGGCTCGTCGCGAGACGAGACGTTCATGGGCCTCGGCGGCAAGGACACGATCGACGGCAAGGGCGGCTTCGACATGGTGACCTACCATCGCGACATGCGCCGCGGCGGCGACAGCGGCGTGACCGTGGATCTGGCCAAGGGCACGGCCACCGACGGCTTCGGCAAGACCGACAAGCTGATCAGCATCGAAGGCGCGCGCGGCACGGAGCTCGCGGACAAGCTGTTCGGAAGCGCGGTCGACAATTTCCTGCGCGGCGACGAGGGCAACGACCTCCTGGCCGGTCGCGGCGGCAACGACACGCTGCGCGGCGGCGCAGGCAAGGACAGCTTCCTGTTCGACGTCGCGCCGAACGGCAGCACCAACCACGACTCCATCGCGGACTTCGTCGTGGCGGACGATACGATCCAGCTGGAAAACGCGGTGTTCAAGGTGTTTGCCAAGACCGGCGTTCTCGCCGCCGGGGAGTTCGTCATCAACACGACCGGCAAGGCCGTCGATGCCAATGACCACATCATCTACCAGTCGAGCACCGGCAACCTCTATTACGACGCCGACGGCGTGAACGGCGCCGCTGCCGTGCTGTTTGCCACGGTCTCGACCAATCTCAGGATGACGGCCGACGATTTCCTGATCGTCTAGGGCCAGGGCCAGGGCCAAGGTCCAAGGTCCAAGTCTCTGGGGCCGGAGCGTCTCCGGCCCTCAGACCGCATGCGCGCGGCGGCGGTTCAACGGCCGCCGCGGTGTGGTGCCGGACAGCGCCGGGTCAGGCGCCGAGCTCCTCCGACCATTCGGCCAGCGCCTCGATGGTGGCGGGCAGGGCGGTCATGCGGGAAATCACGGTCTCGGCCCCGGCCTCGGTCAGCGCATCCGCATGCGAGGGGTAGCTGTGCGAGGCGCCGGTGAAGCCGATGACGCGCATGCCGGCCGAACGGGCGCCGTGGACGCCATGCACGGAATCCTCCACCACGATCACCCGCGACGGATCGATGCCCATCTGGGCCGCGCCGTGCAGGAAGATGTCGGGCTTCGGCTTTACCTTGTCCTCGCCGAGGTCGCGGGCGGAAAAGATGTTGCGACCGAACAGGTCCTTCAGCCCCACCTTGCCGAGCATCATCGCCAGCCGCTCGGAGGTGGAGTTCGAGCAGACACATTTCTTCAGCCGGATCTGCGACAGCGCCGCCTTGACCCCGTCGATGATCTGGACGTCGTCCTTCAGCCGCTGGTCGAGGATCTCGCTGTGGCGCGACAGGAGGCTCGCCGAGAGCGGGATCGTCGCCTCGCGTTCGACCGCCAGCAGCGTGTTCTGCCAGGTCATGCCGGCATAGCGCTCGGCCATCTCCTCGGTGGAGATCGGATACCCTGCCTCCGTCAGCAGCGCTGCTTCCACTTCCGAAGCGATGATCTCGGAGTCGACGAGCACGCCGTCGCAATCGAAGATGATGAGGTCGATACCGGACATGGGAACATCTCTGCTGAATGGGAATGCCCGCGCTTTACACGAGGGGGCGGCGCGGGACAATGCGGGGAACGACGGAAACGCGCTGACGCCCCCGGCGGAGCCGGCGCAAACGGGAGACCACGGGAGACCACGCGAGACCACGGAGGACAATGGCGATCGGTGCCGGACCCGCGGACAGGAACACCCGGCCCGGGAAAGGGTCGTGCACGCCGTGTCGATCCACGCAAGGGGCCCGAATGCCGCAAATCCCGTGCTGACCGGCAGACGTCACGTGCGGTGCGCGTCCATCCGTCGGTTTTTCACGCAAGTTTTCCGCCTCTTCAGGCTTTGGTAACCAAACTCGGTAACCATAGCAGCAGAATTTGTGTCCCAGAGTCAGCGTATCAGCGAGTAGTCATGGTGTCCCTGAAGTCTTCCGTCGTTTTGTCTGCTGAAATCTCCCCCGCCGCCGGTTCCGACCGGGATTCCCGTGCGTGGATCGACACCATCATCAAGGGCGATTGCGTTTCCGCCCTCGAGAAGCTGCCCGACAATTCGGTCGACGTCGTCTTCGCGGATCCGCCCTACAACCTGCAGCTCGGTGGCGCCCTGCACCGGCCGGACCAGTCGCTGGTCGATGCCGTCGACGATGCCTGGGACCAGTTTGCCTCGTTCGAAGCCTATGATGCCTTCACCCGCGCCTGGCTTCTGGCCTGCCGCCGCGTGCTGAAGCCCACCGGCACGCTTTGGGTTATCGGCTCCTATCACAACATCTTCCGCGTCGGCGCGATCCTGCAGGACCTGAACTTCTGGATCCTCAACGACATCGTCTGGCGCAAGACCAACCCGATGCCGAACTTCAAGGGTCGGCGGTTCCAGAACGCGCATGAGACGCTGATCTGGGCGAGCCCGAATGCCAAGGGCAAGGGGTATACCTTCAACTACGATGCCCTGAAGGCTGCGAACGACGACGTGCAGATGCGCTCCGACTGGGTCTTCCCGATCTGCTCGGGCGGCGAGCGCCTGAAAGACGAGAACGGCGACAAGGTCCACCCGACCCAGAAGCCGGAAGCGCTGCTCGCCCGCGTCATGATGGCCTCCACCCGGCCGGGCGATGTCGTCCTCGATCCCTTCTTCGGCTCGGGCACCACGGGTGCCGTCGCCAAGCGCCTCGGCCGGCATTATGTCGGCGTCGAGCGCGAGCAGACCTATATCGACGCGGCCCGCGCCCGCATCGCGGCGGTCGAGCCGCTCGGCGGCGCCACGCTGTCGGTGATGACGGGCAAGCGCGCCGAGCCGCGCGTCGCCTTCAACGTGCTGGTGGAAAGCGGCCTCATCAAGCCCGGCGCGGTCCTCACCGACGCGCGTCGCCGGCACAGCGCCATCGTGCGCGCCGATGGAACGCTCGCTTCCGGCGGCGAGGCCGGCTCCATTCACCGCCTTGGCGCCAAGGTACAGGGCTTCGATGCCTGCAACGGCTGGACCTTCTGGCACTACGACGATGGCGGCGTGCTGAAGCCGATCGACGACCTGCGCAGCGTCATCCGCGCCGACATGGCGCGCATGGGATGATGCCCAAGGCCTGCGGCAGCCGCTCATCCGGCTGCCGCTTTCCCTCGTCCCGCAAGCAAGGCGAGGGACAAGGCCGGCGGCAACACTGAAATGGCCTGCGGGCAACTGCCCTTCGGCGCGGTAGCGTATCACCTCCAGCAACGGCCTGAGGACCGGCCGCGAACGCGTGTGTGCGGGACCGGCTGTGTTCGCCGGATTCTCTCCGCATTGTTTAAGAGAAATTAACGTCTTCGCCGCTAGTCTCGCATCCGCGATACCGCCGTGTGATCAACCACCGGCAGACCGCGATGCGGACGGGGGTTCCGGCTTTGCCGGCGCCGTTGTCCCAAGACGAAGCGGGAGTGCGACCTATCGACGGGAAATCCCGCCGGCAGTCGTTTTTCCTCCGGTTTCGTACCTTCAGTCCCGGAGGAATCTGGAACGCCCGGCCGCTTGAACAAGCCGCCGGGCGTTGCTGTTTCCAGGAACCTGTTTCTCGGGCCGAGAGCCTAAAAAGGCCCCAGCGCGCCCCGAAGCCCGAGGGCCCCGAGGGCGGCATGTTCGCCTGTGTCAGAGAATGAAATCGTCGGCATACATCTTGGTGACGCCGTTGACGCGGATCTCGAAGTCCGCGCGGCCGTCGCCATTGACGTCGCCCGAGAGAATGCCGTTCGAGAAGCGCAGTTCGCCGGCATGCTGGGTGAAGCCGTGGCTGCCGATATAGTCGAACGACTGGTTGCCGCCCGAGCGCGTGTTGGCATCGATGTTGCCGAGGTCGATAAGGTCGCCTTCGCCCGGCCGGAAATCGGCGATGACGTCGCGCAGGCTACCGACCCGGCTGTCGCTGACGCTGTCGAAGTAGAAGATATCCGCCCCGGAGCCGCCGTTCAGATAGTCGGAGCCGGAACCGCCGGTGATGTCGTCGTCGCCCGAGCCGCCATAGAGATGGTCGTTGCCGCTGCCGCCATAGAGGCTGTCATTGCCGCCGAGGCCATAGATGTCGTCGGCGCCGCCCTGGCCCTTCAGCACGTTGCGGACGGAAGAGCCGGTGATGTCGTCGGCCGAGTTCGTGCCCGTGGCGTTCTCGATGCTGATGAGGGTCTCGATCTGGTCGCTGTCGATGACGGCCGTGCCCTTGCCGAGATCGATGTCGACGCCCTTGCCGCGCTGCGAGGCGTATTGGTCCTGCATCTCGTAGCTGATCGTGTCGATGCCCGAGCCGCCATTGAAGGTGTTGTTGTAGCCGACCGATACGAAGGTGTCGTTGCCGGCATCGCCCTTGTAGACGCTGGCCTCGGAATTCACCTCGAAGCGGTCGTTGCCGTCGCCGCCCGACACGATGTCATAGGCCTTGCTGTCGCCGGCACGGATGTCCGCGACGTAGAGGTCGTTGCCGCTGCCGAGGAAGATGTCGTTGCCGCCTTCGTAATAGTTGACGACCCGGTCGGCGCCGGAGCCCGCATCCACGTAGTTGAAGCCGCCCAGGCTGTCGGTGCGGTTGAGGTAGATCGTGTCGTTTCCGCCATAACCGTAGATCGACACCTCGGCGAGGTTGTTCTGGGTCAGGATGTCGTTGCCGCTGGTGCCGTAATACTTCGCCATGAAAGCGTCCTCGCAGAATGATCGGTCAAGATGACACGCCGAGAGTACACTACCGAGGTGAACGTCGGCTGAACCAAACATGGCTTTTCAGTGATATGAAAAAGGCACATTCGGTTCAGCCCCCGGCCGTCGGGCCTTATGCCGAGGAACGGGCGGCTAGACGGGCAGGCCCAACCGTGCGAGATCGGCCTTCAGCGTCGGCCCGTCGATGAACTGCACCGCCTGCCAGCCGGCCGCCCGTGCGCCTTCGACATTGGCAAGGCTGTCGTCGATGAAGAGGGTGGCGGCGGGGTCGAGGTCGAAGGTCGTCTGGTGCGTCTCGTAGATCTCGCGGTCGGGCTTGATCTGACGCTTTTCGCCGGAAACCGTCACGCCGCGGGGCAGGTTGAGGAAGGCGAAGCGTGCGCGCGCCTCGGCGAAGGTGTCGACCGCGAAATTGGTCAGCATCGTCACGTCGTAGCCTTTTTCGACCAGAGCTTCGAGAATCGCGACTCTCTCCTCGTAGGCATGCGGCACCATCTCGCCCCAGTGGATGCGGAAGGCGCGGATATTCGCCTCCTGCTCGGGAAACTGCGCGACGAGTATGTCTTCGGCATCCGCCCAGGTGCGGCCGCGGTCCTGTTCGAGGTTCCACTCGTGCGTGCAGACGGTCGCAAAGAAGGCATTCCGCTCGGCCTCGTCGGGAATGAGACGGCTGAAGGGGATATGCGGATCGTAATGGATCAGCACCTTGCCGATGTCGAAGACGATATGGCGAATGGGCGTGGTCGCGTCGGTCATGGATGTCTCTCCTGTTTCAAGATCGGGCCTGGTCTGATCCGGTTTTTTTCGACGTTTTGGGGCTGAAGCTGCCGGGCAGGGCTTTTTCGATCGCCTTCTTCATCACGGTCGGCAAGGCCTGCGCAGCCAGCGTGGCGCGGGGCTCCCACCAGCCATTGGCCGAAATCGCGTCCCGCTCCACCTCGGCGTGGAGCACGGCAAGGCGCAGCTCGAAATGGGTGAACACATGCACGATCCCGCCGCAGTCGCGCCAGGCGATCGCGCGGGCCGGGTCAGCCTCGGAAACAAAGGGCGCCGTCGGCGTGGCCGCAGGATCGGTCGTCCAGTCGGTGCAGGGCACTTCGGTCATGCCGCCGAGCAGGCCCTTGTCGCCGCGCTTGCTGAGATAGACGGCCCCCGTGGCATCGGTGGCGACAAAGGCTGTGCCGTAGCGCACCGGTTTTGCCTTCTTCGCCAGCTTCACCGGAAAGCGCTCCGGGTCGCCTGCCTTGAAAGCGTGGCAGTCGGCCTGAAGAGGACAGAGCGCGCAGACCGGCCGGCGCGGCGTGCAGATGGTCGAGCCGAGATCCATCATGGCCTGCGCGAAATCGCCGGGCCGGTCGGCGGGCGTCAGGGCCGCGACCAGCCGGCGCAGTTCGGGACGCGCAGACGGCACCGGCGTCTCCACGCGATAGAGCCGCGACACCACGCGCTCGACATTGCCGTCGAGCACGGCGCTCTGCCGGTTGAAGGCGATGGCGGCGATGGCGGCGGCGGTATAGTCGCCGATACCCGGAAGCGCCCTTAATCCGTCTTCCGTGTCGGGAAAGCGCCCGCCATGCCGGCTCGCCACCTGTTCGGCGCACGCCTTGAGGTTGCGGGCCCGGGCATAATATCCGAGCCCCGCCCACGCCTTCATGACGTCCTCGGTATCGGCTGCGGCCAGATCGGTCACGGTCGGCCACAGCGCCAGGAATATTTCGAAATAGGCCTTCACCGCCTGCACTGTCGTCTGCTGCAGCATGACCTCCGACAGCCAGATGTGATAGGGGTCGGGCCGCCGGCCGGCTGTAGCCATGGCCGGGGTGATGCGCCAGGGCAGCACGCGGTGGTTGCGGTCGTACCAGTCGAGCAGCAGGGCGGCGGCAGAGCCTGCCGGCAGGCCGGATCTCGACGCTTCGACGGGCAGCGCCTCTGCCGTGGACGGAAAACCTTGCATCATGGTCCTTGAGGCCGACATGCTCTATGAATCCCTGCACGTCGCCGCGCCGAGCGTCATAGCCGAAACGGCCTCGGCGGGTAAGGGCTTCGACATCATTCACCACGGGAACAACCGCATGGCGCCTTCCAAGCCCTATACCCCGAAAGGGGTCCGCCAGATCAGCGAGGTCGCCAACGGGCTGCTCGATCCGGTTCTGGCAAAACGCGCCGGCATCAGCACGCTGCTGCTCGGCTCCTGGGATGAGATCGCCGGAGAGGCTTTTGCCGACTGCACGCGCCCGGAAAAGATCGCCTGGCCGCGGCGCGTCTCGGAAATGACGGGCGACAGCCGCCACCAGCCGGGCGTCCTCACCATTGCCTGCGACGGCGCCCGCGCCCTGTTTCTCGCCCATGCCGAAGGCGAGCTCGTCCAGCGTATCAACGGGTTTTTCGGCTTTCCCGCCATCGATCGCGTCCGCATCGTCCAGAAGCCCGTCACGCCGCAGAACCGCGCCCGTCGTGCCCCGCGTCCGCTCACCGGCCAGCCCGCCCGTCATCTCGCCGCCTTGACGGCGGAGATCGAGGACGAAGGCCTGAAGGCGGCATTGACCCGGCTTGGCACGGCCGTGCTCGGGAAGACGCGGTAGGCGGTATCGCCCTTCCGAGCAAGGTCCCCGTTTGTTTTTGCAGGCTTGGCCAGGCTTTCCCAAGCTTTGCCAGGCTTAAGGGAGGGGTGGTCGGGACGCCGCCGACGGGGCTTCAGAGCCGACCCGGCGTCGTCGCCAAGGCCGTCTTTCGTCCGTCAGGCGTTCCCGCGCCACAAATGCCTCACAATTCTTTGAACGATGCACCATGGGGGCCCCTTGTCCGGTCCCGGCCGGCGCGATATCGCAGAGGCCCGTCTCCGCTTGAACAGGTGAATCATGTCCCTTTCCGAAATGACCTTGCTGAAACGCCTTTCGAGCGGTGTGGCCATTGCCACCGTCGCGCTCGCGCTCGTCGCCTGCAGCGACGAGAAGAAGGAGACGGCGAATGCACAGGCGCCCGTCCAGACGGTCGATACCGCAACCAAGACCGAGATGAAGCCGGCGGATGCGATGACCACATCCTCCACCAGCGCGACCCCTGCGACGTCTTCGGCGCCCGCCCCCTCTCAGACCCAGGCCCAGACCCAGATGGCCCAGGCCGCAGCCCCCGCGGCCGCACCGGAGCTTCCCCAGGCCGACGGCGAGGTGGAGCTTTCCAAGCTGATGGAACCCGGCGCACTGCCGGAAATGGCGATCGGCAAGGCCGATGCCCCGGTGACCATCGTCGAATACATGTCGATGACCTGCCCGCATTGCGCCCATTTCCACAACACGACCTTCGACGCCATCAAGGCGAAGTACGTGGAATCCGGCAAGGTGCGCTTCGTCCTGCGCGAGTTTCCGTTCGATCCCCGCGCTGCGGCCGCCTTCATGCTGGCGCGCTGCGCGCCGGAAGGCCAGTATTTCCCGATGGTGTCCATGCTCTTCAAACAGCAGGAGCAGTGGGCTGCCGCGCAGAACGGCCGCGACGCCCTGCTGCAGATGTCCAAGCTCGCCGGTTTTTCACAGGAGAGCTTCGAGGCCTGCTTGACGAACCAGAAGCTTCTGGATGATGTGAATGCCGTGATGCAGAAGGGCATGAAGGACTACAAGGTGGCTTCGACGCCGACCTTCTTCATCAACGGCAAGCGCTATTCCGGAGACATGTCGGTTGACACCATGTCGGCCCTTATCGACCCTCTGCTGTAAGTCGCCCCCGGTTGCGGCACGGGAAACCGTGCCGTTTTTCCGTGCGATCCCCGCTGCCCTTCTCGCGACCACCCGCCTTTATCCGGGGACCCTCCGTTATCCAGGGACCCGCGTTTATCCAAGGACTCGCCGGCGCGTGAACGGCGGGACGTCATGAAATTCACCAAGCTGCGGCTGGTCGGCTTCAAGTCCTTCGTGGAGCCGTCGGAATTCGTCATCGAGCGCGGGCTGACCGGCGTCGTCGGGCCGAACGGCTGCGGCAAGTCGAACCTCGTCGAGGCCCTTCGCTGGGTGATGGGCGAAAACTCCTACAAGAACATGCGCGCGTCCGGCATGGACGACGTCATCTTCTCCGGCTCGGGCAAGCGCCCGGCGCGCAACACGGCCGAAGTCGGCCTCTATCTCGACAATACCGACCGCACCGCCCCCGCGGCCTTCAACGACAGCGACGAGATCCAGGTCACGCGCCGCATCGAGCGCGAGAACGGCTCGGTCTACCGCATCAATGGCCGTGAAGCGCGCGCGAAGGACGTGCAGCTGCTCTTTGCGGACGCCTCGACCGGCGCCCGTTCGCCCTCCATGGTCGGGCAGGGCCGCATCGGCGAACTGATCGCCGCCAAGCCCCAGGCCCGCCGCCAATTGCTGGAAGAGGCCGCGGGCATTTCCGGTCTCCATTCGCGCCGCCACGAGGCGGAGCTTCGTCTGCGTGGCGCCGAAACCAACCTCGAACGGCTGGACGAGGTCACGGCCGAACTCGAGAGCCGCATCGAGAGCCTGAAGCGCCAGTCGCGGCAGGCGAGCCGCTTCAAGATGCTCTCCGCCGAGATCCGCGCCCACGAGGCCATGCTGTTCCACATGCGCTGGGTGGAGGCAAAGCAGGCCGAAAGCGAGGCGGACAGCCTGCTCAACCGGGCAACCTCGCTGGTCGCCGAAAAGGCGCAGGCCCAGATGGAGGCGGCAAAGACCCAGGCCATTTCGAGCCTCAGGCTGCCGGATCTGCGCGAGGAGGAGGCCCGCACGGCCGCCGCCCTGCAGCGGCTGCAGATCGCCCGGACCCAGCTCGACGAGGACATGAACCGAACGCTGCGCCGGCGCGATGAACTGCAGCGCCGCCTAGCCCAGCTTCGCGAGGACATCGCCCGCGAAGAGCGGCTGGCGCTCGAAAACGCCGGCGCCGTCGCGCGGCTCGAGGACGAAGCCGAAGCGCTGCTGGCCGACGCGGAGGAGGCCGGGGAGCGGGCGGAGGAGGCGCAGGCACGTCTGGCCGACGCGCAGGACAGGCTCGAGACCAGCGAGCGGGCGCTGGCGTCGCTGACGGCCGAGCGCGCGGAAGCCGCCGCCGCTCGCGGCCAGCTCGAGCGCAGCATCCGTGACCTCGGCGACCGGCAGATGCGATTGTCGCGCCAGATCTCCGACCAGGCCGCCGACATCGCCGCGCTCGACCGGGAGATCGCCGGTCTCGCAGACCTCGACACGCACCGCGATGCGGTCGACGATGCGCAATCCGATTTCGAGGCGCGCGCCGAGGCGATCGCGCAGGCCGAGGCGGCGCTCAGCGAAGCCCGTGCGCGCGAGGCCGAGGCCCGTGGCCCGCTCGAGGCCGCGCGGGCGCGCCTGAGCGCGGCCGACACCGAAGCGCGCACCCTTCGCCGCCTTCTGGACGCGGCCACGCTTGCCGGTGGCGCGCGGCCGGTGGTCGACGCCATCACGGTGGAGCGCGGCTATGAAATGCTGCTCGGGGCCGCGCTCGGCGATGACCTCGAGTCCCCGCTCGATCCGTCCGCTCCCGTCCACTGGCGCGATCCCGGCTCCGGGCCGGCCGATCCGGCCCTGCCGCCGGGCGTCGCCCCGCTGCTCGATCATGTCACGGCGCCCGAGGCGCTGCGCCGCAGCCTGTCGCAGGTCGGCATCGTTGCGGGCGACGCCGAGGCGGAAACGCTGCTTCCCGCGCTTCATCCCGGCCAGCGCCTCGTGACGCGGGCCGGTGCCCTCTGGCGCTGGGACGGCCATGTCACCGGTGCCGACGCGCCGAGCGCCGCCACCCTGCGGCTCGAAAACCGCAATCGGCTGATCGAACTGGACGCCGAGATCGCAGAGGCCGGCGAAGCCCTGGAACGTTGCCAGCGCAGCCTGGAGGCGGCGACCGGGGCCATCCGGGCCGCCGACGAGGCCGTGCGCGGGACGCGCGAAGCCGAGCGGCAGGCGATCCGCCGCCTTTCGGAGGCCCGCGATGCATTGGCTGCCGCCGAGCGGGCAGAGGGCGATCTCGCCCGCCGTCGCGCGGTGCTGGTCGAGGCCTCCGCCCGGATCGAGGAGCAGCGCGACGAGGCGATGGCCGCCTTCGAGGATGCCGCGGCGGCGCTCGAGGACGCCCCGGATCTGGACGGGCTCGACGCCCGCCTTGCCGCGCACGGCGCGGAGGTCGCTGCCGACCGCTCGGCGATGGCCGAAGCGCGGGCGCTCGCCGACGGCCTGACCCGTGAGAGCGATGCACGGACCCGCCGGCTGCGGGCGATCGATGCCGAGCGCGCGACCTGGGCGAGCCGTGCCGCCAGTGCCGACGACCAGATCACCACGCTGCGCGACCGCGAGGCGGAGGCGCGTGACGAACTCGAGGCCATTCTCGATGCGCCCGACGAATTCGACGAGAAGCGGCGTGCCCTGATGAGCGCCCTGTCGGACACGGAAGCGGCCCGCCGGGCGGCGGCCGACAGGCTCGTGGAAGCCGAAACCCGCCAGCGCGATGCCGATCGGTTGGCCGCGACGGCCCTCTCCGAACTGGCCGAGACCCGCGAAAAGCGCGGCCGCGCCGAGGAGCGGCTGATGTCGGCGCGCGAAAAGCGCGTGGCGGTCGAGACGGCGATCCAGCAGGCGCTGTCGGTCGTGCCGCACGCGGTGCTGCGCCTGACGGGCCGGGCCGCCGAGGCCCTGCCGGCCGATCCGCGCAGCGTGGAACGCGATCTCGAACGCCTGAAGATCGAGCGCGAGCGGCTGGGCGCCGTCAACCTGCGCGCCGAGGAGGAGCAGGCGGAGCTCTCCGCGCGGCTCGCCGCGCTTCTCAAGGAGCGCGAGGACGTGATCGACGCGATCCGCAAGCTGCGCAGCGCCATCCAGAATCTCAACCGCGAGGGTCGCGAACGGCTGCTCGCAGCCTTCGAGATCGTCAACGCCCAGTTCCAGCGCCTGTTCAGCCACCTGTTCGGCGGCGGAACGGCGGAGCTGCAGCTGATCGAAAGCGACGATCCGCTCGATGCCGGTCTCGAAATCCTTGCTCGCCCGCCGGGCAAGAAGCCGCAGACCATGACGCTGCTGTCCGGCGGCGAACAGGCCCTGACCGCCATGGCGCTGATCTTTGCCGTGTTCCTGACCAATCCCGCGCCGATCTGCGTGCTGGACGAGGTGGACGCTCCGCTCGATGACCACAATGTCGAGCGCTACTGCAACCTCATGGACGAGATGGCCGCCTCCACCGAGACCCGGTTCGTCATCATCACCCACAACCCCATCACTATGGCCCGCATGAACCGCCTCTTCGGCGTCACCATGGCCGAACAGGGGGTCAGCCAGCTGGTGTCGGTGGATCTGCAGACGGCGGAGCAGCTGCGCGAGGCGGTGTGACCCATCACGCCGGCATGCGACCGTGATCGGGCGCGCCCCCGCAACAATTTTGCTGCAATGCAACAATATTACCGCAGGCGCAGCATTCCTAATCGGTGGTTGATGCTGTAGCGTGAAGGGGGAGAAGAGGCGGACCGGGCCGAAGGTTGCAGACATGCGACATCGGGCACGACTGTCTCAGGGTGGAGACGGACATGCAGAAGTGGGTATACGCTTTCGGCGGAGGCAAGGCCGAGGGGCGGGCGCTGGATCACGACCTCCTCGGCGGCAAGGGGGCCAATCTTGCGGAAATGTGCAGTCTCGGCCTGCCGGTGCCGCCGGGCTTCACCATCGTCACGCGCGCCTGCGCCCTTTACTTTGAAAACGGCCGCTGCCTTCCCGACAGCCTGAAGACCGACGTGCGCGCCGGCATCGCCATCGTCGAGGACATGGCCGGCCGGCGTTTTGGCGATGGGGAACGGCCGTTGCTCCTGTCGGTGCGCTCCGGCGCCCGTGCCTCCATGCCCGGGATGATGGATACGGTGCTCAATCTCGGCCTCAACGATGCCACGGTCGAGGCGCTCGCGCGCGACAGCGGCGATGCACGCTTTGCCTGGGACAGCTATCGCCGCTTCATTCAGATGTATGGCGACGTGGTCATGGGCATCGACCATGAGGTCTTTGCCGAACTGCTGGAGGACGAGAAGGGCCGCACCGGCAAGGAACAGGAAACCGATTTCACCGACAGCGAATGGCGCCGCCTCGTCGGCCGCTACAAGGATGTCATCGAGGAGGAGACCGGCGAGGGCTTTCCGCAGGACCCGGCCGTTCAGCTCTGGGGCGCGATCGGCGCCGTCTTTGCCAGCTGGATGAGCCCGCGTGCGGCAACCTATCGCCATCTGCACGATATTCCCGCCGACTGGGGCACCGCGGTGAACGTTCAGACCATGGTGTTCGGCAATCTCGGCAACGAGTCCGCCACCGGTGTCGCCTTCACGCGCAATCCCTCGACCGGCGAAAAGACGCTCTATGGCGAATTCCTCGTCAATGCGCAGGGCGAGGATGTGGTCGCCGGCATCCGCACGCCGCAGAACATCACGGAGAGCGCCCGCATCGCCTCGGGCTCCGATCGCCCCTCGCTCGAAAAGGTCATGCCGGATGCCTTTGCCGACCTCTGCGCCATCTGCGACCGGCTGGAAGGCCATTATCGCGACATGCAGGACATCGAGTTCACCATCGAGCAGGGCAAGCTGTGGATGCTGCAGACCCGTGCGGCCAAGCGCACGGCGCGCGCGGCCATGAAGGTGGCGGTCGACATGGCCGACGAACGGCTGATCACGCGGGACGAGGCGGTGGCCCGCATCGACCCGGCCGCCCTCGACCAGCTGCTGCATCCGACGATCGACCCTGCCGCCCGCCGCGACATCATCGGCGCCGGCCTTCCCGCGTCTCCCGGGGCGGCGACCGGCGAGATCGTCTTCACCTCGGAGGAGGCCGTCTCGGCCAAAAAGGAAGGCCGCGCCGTCATTCTGGTGCGGGTGGAGACGAGCCCGGAGGACATTCACGGCATGCATGCGGCCGAAGGCATCCTCACCACCCGCGGCGGCATGACGAGCCATGCGGCTGTGGTCGCGCGCGGCATGGGCATCCCCTGCGTTTCCGGCGCCGGCTCGATCCGGGTCGACCTGCGCAACGAGACGCTGATGGCCGCCGGCGTCACCTTTGCCCGCGGCGATGTCATCACCATCGACGGATCCTCCGGCCAGGTGCTCAAGGGCCGCGTCTCCATGGTCCAGCCGGAGCTCTCGGGCGATTTCGGCCGCATCATGGAATGGGCCGACGCCAGCCGGCGGATGACCGTGCGCACCAATGCGGACACCCCGGCCGATGCCCGCGCCGCGCGCTCCTTCGGGGCCGAAGGCATCGGCCTCTGCCGCACCGAGCACATGTTCTTCGAGGGCGAGCGCATCAACGTGATGCGCGAGATGATCCTTGCGGCCGACGAGGCCGGACGGCGCGCGTCTCTCGCCAAGCTCCTGCCCATGCAGCGGGCCGATTTCACGGAACTCTTCTCCATCATGCACGGCCTGCCGGTGACGATCCGCCTGCTCGATCCGCCCCTGCACGAGTTCCTGCCCAAGACCGAAGAGGAGATCGCGGATGTGGCGGTGGCGCTCGGCATGAAGCCGCTCGTGCTGCGCCAGCGGGTGGATGCGCTACACGAGTTCAACCCCATGCTCGGCCATCGCGGCTGCCGGCTGGCCATTTCCTACCCCGAGATCGTGGAAATGCAGGCCCGCGCCATCTTCGAAGCGGCCGTGCTGGCCGCGCGGGAGACGGGCGCGCCGGTCGTGCCGGAAATCATGGTGCCGCTGGTCGGCCTGAAAGCCGAGCTCGACTACGTCAAGGCGCGCATCGACGCGGTGGCCGCCGAAATCCTCGCCGAGGCCGGCGTGGGCATCGACTATCTCGTGGGCACCATGATCGAGCTGCCGCGCGCGGCACTTCGCGCCCATGTCATCGCCGAATCCGCGGACTTCTTCTCCTTCGGCACGAACGACCTCACGCAGACCACCTTCGGCATCTCGCGCGACGATGCCGCGCAGTTCCTGAACACCTATCGCACGAAGGGCATCATCGACCGCGATCCCTTCGTTTCCATCGATTATGACGGCGTCGGTGAACTTATCCGGATCGCCGCCGAGCGCGGACGGCGGACCAAGAACGGCCTGAAGCTCGGCATCTGCGGCGAGCATGGCGGCGATCCCGCGTCCATCCGTTTCTGCGAGGAGACGGGCCTGGACTATGTCTCCTGCTCGCCCTTCCGCGTACCGATCGCCCGTCTGGCCGCGGCGCAGGCGGCCATCAGCGGCAAGATTTCGGGGGCCTGATTTTTAGGGTGTTCACCGCCGCTTAAAGGTTCATGAGTATCGGTTCAAGGAGGCGAGGCTTAAGGAAGGCGGCGATGAACCAGGTCAAGCGACAGGCGCGATCCCTGTATGGCAAATGGCGACACGCGTGCCTGCTGCTGTCGATGGCGCTTCTCGTCATGGCCCTCTGGATCGTGGCGCCCTCGGTCCAGGCCTTTCTCGATGCGGAAGACAGCCTGGCCGCGGTTCGCGACTATGAAGCACTGCTTGTGGCGACGCACGCCCTGTCGGCCGAGCGCGGTCCGTCCAATGTCCTGATGTCGGTCGAGGCGGGATCCGATCCTGCTGTCGCCGCCCGGCTGCGGCTCGCCCGCCGCACGACCGATGCCGCCCTGTCCGTGGTCGACCGGGCCGCGACCCTGGCGACGGCGCCCGGCACGCTGCGCAGCCTCAAGGCCGATCTGGAGAGTGCGCGTGCGCGCATCGACGCCATCGCGGCCATGCCGCAGGCCGAGCGGTCGCTTGAGATCATGGCGGATGCGATCGACCGGATGTTCGCCATCGTCGACGCGATCCAGCCTTCCGTTGCCCGGGCGGCGGCTCTGCTGGAAGCGCGCAATCCGACCCTGTCCCGCAGCGTCTTCACGGCGCTGATCGCCACGGAGCTTCGCGAGCAGGCAGGGCGGCTCGGAAGCTATGTCGTTCCCAGCGTGTCGCGCGGCCTCGCCCTGTCGCCCGAAGCGGTCGACAGCGTCAACCAGACGCGGGGCCGGATCGACCAGCTCGTGCAGATGCTGGGTGCGCGGCTCGACATCGCGGATGCGGACCTGCGCCAGCAGATGGGCGAGGTGCGCCGCCGCTTCATCGGCCGCGGCGTCGGCCTGATCGAGCGGCTGACGCGGGAGGGGCGCCGCGCCGCACACTACAGCATCGCTCCGGCCGAGCTCACCGGCCTCTACGTTCCGACCCTCCTGCCGCTGGAAGACCTGCGCAAGGCCGCGATCGGAAACATGGTCACGGATATCGGCCACAGCCGCGATCTCGCCCTGCTGCGGCTGGTCGGCATCGTCGCGGCGACGCTGCTCGTGCTCGTGCTGCTGGTCGTCGTCATGCGGCGCCTCTTCCTCTCCGTCCTGCGTCCGCTTTTGACGGCGCAGGCGATGATCGTCGGGCTTGCCGAGGAACGGCCGCTGCCGCGTGCGGCCCGCCATGCCGATACGCAGGAACTGAACGATCTCTTCGAGGCGATCTCCCGGCTGGAATCCCAGCTGTCCGAGCGTCGCGAGCTGACCCAGCGGCTGCGCTTCCGGGCCGAAACCGATCCGCTGACCGGTCTATTCAACCGCGCCCGTTTCTTCGGCCTCGGCGACGAGCGGTTCGCGGAAGCCTCCGCGGCGGCTGGCGATGGCGGGAAGCGCCGGATCGAAGGAGACATGCCGGAAAGCCGTGTCGGCGTGCTCTATCTCGATCTCGACGGGTTCAAGACCGTGAACGATACGCATGGCCATTTCGCCGGCGACCAGCTGCTGCGCGAGATCGCCTCGCGTCTGTCGAACGTGGTGGGGCCGCAGGCCCTGCTCGCGCGCCTGGGCGGCGACGAATTCGCCATCTGCACCCGCGGTCTCGACGCTGCCGATCTCCAGGCCTTTGCCCGTCGCATTCTGCGGGCGTTCAACAAGCCGATCATCATCGGTGGTCTGCCGGTCCACGTGGGCGCGAGCATTGGCCTTGCCCTGATGGATGCCTTGCGTGAAGCGGACGCGGCTTCGGGGCAGGATGCGGGATCGGTCGCGGAGGCCGCAAGCTTTGCGCAGCTCTGCGCCCAGGCCGACGCCGCGCTTTACGAGGCCAAGCGGGGCGGCCGCAACACCTACCGCCTCTACGGTGACGCCATGGCCCGGACGGACGCATCGCCGCAGGCCCACCGGCTGCAGGCGCTGGCGGGATAAAGCGCGGCAGCCCCGGACACACGTGGTCGCCCCGAGCGACAGGGTGAGGTCCAACGGCTTCGGCGTTCTCTCGAACGTCCCTTCTCAGGACAAGGCGTTCCGCCGCGGCGGGCAAGGTCTAAGCGTTGGCGTTAAAAGGGTACACGCAACGTGCTTTAAGGTCTTGTTGTGGCGCATGCCGTTTCCCGAAACCGCTGCACACGTTCGGGCGACATGCATCAGATCCGCTGAAAGACGTCCACGAAGGCCTGGGCGAAGTTTGCGAGGCCCAGGGTGCGCTCGTCGGGCTTCTCGATGCGGATCGATGTGCCGTCCGCCTCCAGGCAGGCAAAGATCGTCTCCGCGCCCATGTCCTTGTCCCGCGGAATCCGCAGCACGGCGATCCGCTGGCAGTTCTCGACCAGCCCGGAGGCGGGAAGGTCGAACAGGAAGGCGCCGTTGAGGTCCGCCGCAGCGGCCCGTACCCGATCGGAAAAGGCAAGGCCATCGCTCGCAAGGCTGCTGCCGGCCAGGCCGTCGAGCACGATCCCGTCCAGCGACAGTTCGAGCTCCAGCATTTCCATCGTGAACTCGAAATCGCCGGCATCCGGACCGCTCCGGGCGGCCTCACCATCGATATTGGCAGAACGCATGGTCCTCATCCCCCTTTGCAACCGGTGCGAACCGGCCAGACAGTGCGACCGGACCCATCCGGCCAGCCACACATGTTCAGACACTCTTTGTCAGACGCCCGGTCTTTGTCAGTCGGCCAGTGAACGCAAGCCGCGCCGGGCGGAAGGCTGCAGGTCACGGGAAATATCGTTAACAAGTATGTCAATTCCGTGGCAGCGCGTCTCCCGGTTGCGGTCGATCGCGAAGCGCTTGTCAACGTGGCAGGCAGATAAAGGTTCCATGTCCCCTGCATATGCCAAGGCCCCTGCAGCCGCATCCGGGGTATGCGGACCGTCCCCACGCATCACCGACCGGTGGCAAAGGCGCGGTTCACGCCGTCGTTCGGCCGATGCCGCCGGAAGCGCCGCAATTGCAGCCTTGGATGACGCGCCGGATTGTGTAAGGACAGGGCGACGGCAGACGGCAGGTCGCAACGCCGTCATGGATCCAGGACCGGGACCCGCAGGCGGGTCGGGGAACGGGATCCGAGATGACGGGGCAGCGGCTGCGATGGCAGAGATGCGGGAAAGACGAGGGTTCGGCCGGCAATGATCACCTATGAACGCCCGATCTCCTACGCGGCCCGCTGGGCGCGCCATGTCGCGCGGCTGGCCTTCGCCCTTTTCGTCCTGTCGCTCGCCGCGCATCGTTTCGGCTCGCTGTCGAGCACGCTCTTCGTCACGCTGGCCCTTGCCAGCGCGGTGCTGGCTGTCTTGGCCGTCATCCTGGCCGTCGTCGGCTTCGTCCGCCTGTGGCAGGTGGCGGCCGTGGGCGGCATCGCCTCCACCATGGCGCTGGTCTATGCGGCGCTGCCGCTCGGCGTCGCGGGGTTTGCAGCCTTCCAGCTGGTCGACAAGCCCGGCCTTTCCGATGTCTCGACCGATCTCGTCACGCCGCCGCCCTTCATCCGCGACCGTCCGATCGAAGCAGGGTGGCTCACCCCGGCGGCCCCCACCGTTGCCGACCGGCAGGCGCAGGCACGCGCCTATCCGGCACTGACAGGGCGTCGGTACGACGGCGCGCTCGACCGCGTCCTTGCTGGCGTCCGCACGGTCGCCGAACAGTCGGGGATCGCAATCGTCGCAGAAGAGGGCCTCGAGAATGCCGAGCCCGATTTCGAGGATCTCGCCGTGAAGACGGAGCCGCCGGCGGACGCCGAAGGCGGGCCGAAGGGCAAGGCCCGGGGACGCGCATCCGGACGGGCGGGCGCGACGGCACCCTCGGGCGATCCGGGCCCGGTGCCCATTCCGCTCTCGCGCCCCAAGCCGGATTTCGGGCCCCTGATGCCGCTGCCGCCCGGGCGCAAGGCGGGCGACATCCTTCTGCAGGGAGAAAGCCGCAGCCCCGTCATCGGCTTCCGCTTCGATCTCGTCATCCGTCTGCGCGAGGAGTCCGAAACCACCTTCGTCGACATTCGCGTCGCCTCCCGCCTCGGGCGCCACGATCTGGGCCTCGATGCCATGACGGCCGAAGACGTCCTGCATGCGCTCGACGCGGAGCTTCTCGGCATCGCCGGCGACTGAGCACGACAAGCCGGCCCACGGCCTGACGCAAAGCTTGGAAGGCACGGCGCCTCGGACGGCACCGAGCTTGGAACAGCGTCGAACGTGGAAAGGCACCGAACGTGGCAAGGCTCGGACCCTCAAAAGGCGCCGAGCTTGGAAAATGCACGGCGGTCGTCGCTGCGCGTAACGGGCTGTCGGCTCCGCCTGGTGCCGACCTGTCTGTGCCGCCCCGCCCGGTGCCGCTCTGGCCGGTGCGCCCTCTCCGGTGTGCTATGGCCGGTGCCCCCCTCCCCAGTGCGAACGCGCGGTCGTCGCGGCAAGGTCCGTCAGGCGGGCCGGTAGCGTCCCGTCAGCGCCGGCGGGCCGTCCGTGAGGACAAGCCCGCGCTCCACCAGATCCTCGAGATGGGCCAGCACCGAGAGGGCGGCCGCGCCATGCAGGCGCGGGTCCGTGGAGGCATAGAGCGCCTGCACGATCTGCGAAATCTCCCGGTCGCCCCGACGGATGCGCTCCACCACGCCCCGCTCGCGCATGCGCCGATGGGCGCGCAGCCCGCGCAGGAACTTTGCCGGTTCCGTCACCGGCCCGCCATGGCCGGGCAGGAAGAGCCGGTCGTCGCGCGTCAGCATCAGGTCGAGCGAGGCCATGTAGTCGCGCATGGCGCCGTCCGGCGGCGCAACGATGCTGGTCGCCCAGGCCATGACGTGATCGGCGGAAAAGACGATGCCTGTTCTCTCCAGGGCGAAAGCGAGGTGGTTGGCCGTATGGCCGGGCGTGGCCAGCGCCGTCAGCGTCCAGCCGTCGCCCGCAAGGGCCGTGCCGTGGCCGAGCCGGAGGTCGGGCGTAAAATCGAGGTCGGCGCTTTCCGAAAACGGATTGACCTCGCCGTCATGCAGGGGGCGGGAAGGCCGGTGGGGCCCTTCCGCCGCGATCACCCCGCCGACATGGCGCTGCAGCACCCGCGCCAGCGGCGCATGGTCGCGGTGGGTGTGGCTGACGAGGATATGGCTGACCGGCCGCCCGTCGATCGCCCGCAAGAGCGCGGCGAGATGCGCATCGTCGAGCGGGCCGGGATCGATCACCGCCAGCGTCCGCTCCCCGACGAGATAGCTGTTCGTGCCGTGGAAGGTGAACGGCCCGGGATTGCCGACCGTCAGCCGCGTGACGCCCTTAGCGACCGCGACCGCCTCGCCGTAGGAAGGCTCGAAGGCCTGCTCGAAGCGCGGCTCCGCCTCGTCGCTGTCGGGAAGGGCAGCGCTCACTTCAGTTCGATCTCGATGAAGCTCATCGGGGCATCGCCGGCATTGATCACATCGTGCTCCACGCCGGCATCGCGCCTGTAGACCGCGCCCTTGGCCACATCGAATTCCCGCACGCCCTCGGCATCCTCGATCCGGAAACGGCAATCCGTCATCGGCACGACGATATAGCCGAGGCCGTGGACATGATGCCCGGTGTGCGCACCCGGCGCGAAATCCCACTGGGTGACGCGCATCAGCGGGTCGTCGCTGATCACCGTCGGCCGCGCCGGCATCCGAGCCTGATATCCTGCCATGTCTCCGTCTCCTTCATCCCGGCCGATCGTCAACACGGCGGCGCGCTGGGTCCGTGCGGCCGGAAGCAATCCCCGGAAGCCATCCCCAGAAGCCATCCCCAGAAGCCATCCCCGGAGCGCCCCGACGAGCGTCGCGAACGCCGTGACGCCCGGCCCGGCTCTGAAGCCCGCTTTGTGCCTCGACGCAACTCTAGCCTTAAAACCCTTCCGACCGAAAGTGCAGCGACCGTCATCCCGTGCCTCAACGGAGAGGAGAGGGACGCGCGATGCCCACCTCCGGCGGAAACGGCACAAGCGGCGACAGGCGCCCAGGGAAACAGGCGCCCAGGGAAACAGGCGCCAAGGGAACAGGCACACGGCCCAAACCCACCGGACGCATGCCGGCCCGGCAGGGGTGCGGCATGAGACCCAATACACAGGAGACCTGACAAACAGGAGACCCGATAAACATGAGACCGGATAAACTTGAGACCCGGCAAACTTACCCGTTGTCCCCGCCCTCACGCTTTGCTATCAGCCCAACACCCGGCCATCACCGCAGCCGGATCGGCAATGGGGCGTCGCCAAGCGGTAAGGCACCGGTTTTTGGTACCGGCATTCCCAGGTTCGAATCCTGGCGCCCCAGCCACCCTGATGGTCCATCCTTCGCTGAAAGACCGCACCGGCGGCGTGCCGGATGATTGGCGGGCTCGCCCTTCCGCTCAGGCTGCCCGGTTCAGCAAGGCGTTGCGCACGACGCCGCAGTCGCTGTTCTGGGTCGAGAGAAGCGTCGCCGGATCGACGAAGCCGGTGGTGACGCCCAGCGCCTGGGCAGCGGCCCAGCCCCAGTTGTCCTGCGCCATCTGGAGAAGACGCGGTCCTTCCGCAGCGATGCAGGCGCGCCCGGCCTGGATGAGCTCTGCCGAGGGCATGCCCTGCAGGCGCTCCAGCAACTCGGTCTGCAGGGGGGTGACGACGAAGATGGCAAAGAGGGTGCTGATGAAGTCGGACAATCCTGGTCTCCTGTCTGGAGATCATAGATGGTTAGACATCGTGCAGATACAAGGGCCAAACCGGAAGCTGGCATGGGGACTGTACGGGACGCAGATCGGGACATCCGCGAGGGCACGCACGGGACAGAGATAAGGGGCAGAGCTGGACGGAGACAAGGGACAGAGACAGAGACAGGGGACAGAGACAAGTGGCAGAGCGCGGTCATACCTCGGCGGCCGACAGGCTTTCCGTCGCGCGCACGGCGCTTCCGACGGCGCGGCATGCCTGTCGACCGTATCTTCCGCATATCGCAGCCCGGCCATCGGACACGGCACGGCGTGTTTGTGCTGCCGCAGCCGGTATTTGTGCTGGGGAACGGGGCAGGAGAGGCGGGGTCGGATGCGCGCGGCAGCGGCCGGAGGTGAGCGGCAAGGGGTAGAGGGTGCGCGGCAGCCGATCGAGGGGCGCGGCAGCGGCCGGAAGCGGGCGGCAGGCGGCAGGGGTGCGCGGCAGCGGCCGGAAGCGAGCGGCCAGGCGGCAGGCGGGCGCGGCAGCGGCCGGAGGTCAGCGGCAGGCGGGCGCGGCAGCCGGCAGTTATAGGAGACAACAGGCCGTCAGCGACCGCCGGGAGGCCGGGCCAGCGGCCAGCAAGGGGCCCTCGCGGTACGCGCAAGGCTGCGTGGTTTCAGCCGACACACCGGGACCAGCGCCACGCGGCGATCCAGGGGCGGCGCTTGCCGCGGTCCGGGATGGGCGTTTTGCTGGCCAATCCAGGATCGACGCCGTGCCGGTCCATGCGGAGCGGCGATGCCTGCGTCTGGGAACCGGCACCCCGCCGGGGCCCGGGATCTCTTGCGGGCGATCCGAGATTGACGCTTGCCCGCCAATCCGGGATTGGCGCGTGCTAATCCATCCTGCGTCGGCGCGTGCTAATCCATCCTGCGTTGGCGCTTTGCCGGCCAGGCTGGAGCCGGGGAGCCGGCCTTTGGCGGTCAAGCGCGGCCGAGCAGGAACGTCAGGCCTTCTTGCGGGGCTTGGCGGTCTTCTTGACGGGGGCTTCGGGGGCGGGCTGGCTGGCCTCCTGGGCGATCCGGGCCTGCTTCAGGCGCTCGGTCTTTGCGCGGCGCTGGGCGGCTTCGACCTCGATGATGGAGCGGGATGCCGAATCGGTCTGCGTCGCCTTGGCATTGGCGGGGCGGGCTTCGGTCTTGAACAGGCGATCGGCGGGAACCAAGGCGTTCTCCTTTGAGAAGATGTGGGGCGTCGAGGGCCGGTCGGCCACGATCGCGAAGTCTGTTGTCGGTCTCGAGCCTGTCCGCCGGATGCATGTGCCGTTCGGCGCGGGGCGCACGGCCGCCCTCGGGTCAGGGCGCGACCGGGTCTTAAGGGTCGGGACGTCGGTTAGCGCAGTCCCGGGTGGGGTGCGTCTTTGTCGAGCGGACCTCCGTCTGCCTGTCCGGCGCCGGCATCCCGCAATCATAGCAGCATCTTACCGCATTCGAAAACAAACCGGAAGCGCCGCGCGCGACATACAGGATGGCGCGTGGCCCCCGCAGATGCGTCGCTGGGTCGCAGCCGATGGCCATGCGCGGTCAAACGGCACGGGCCGCCCGATCTGCCGACCCCGATCTGCCGACCCCGATCCGGTCACCCTCATGCATGTCGCCCGAACCTGTGCAGCGGTTCCGGGAAACAACATGCATCACAACAAGACTGCAAAGCGCGGCGGTGCGGGAGACAGGCATAAAAAAAGGCCGGGAAATTCCCGACCTTCTCGATATCGTCTCGACGGTTTCTGCCAGTACATCCGTGGTCAGGCGCCGGAAACGAAATTCGGCCTATTAGGCTGCAGACAGGTTGTCGGCAGCGCTCTTGCCGCTGCGACGATCCTGAACGATTTCGAAGTTGACCTTCTGGCCTTCGTTCAGCGAACGCATGCCAGCGCGCTCAACAGCCGAGATGTGCACGAAAACGTCGCTTGCGCCGTTGTCCGGAGCGATGAAGCCGAAGCCCTTGGTTGCGTTGAAGAACTTTACGGTACCTGTTGCCACGACGTGATTCCTTTTCAATCGTGATGAAGATGCGCTCGCAACGTGCGGGCGGTGATAGATCGACGTTGAAAGAGAAGATTGAACGGCGCGTTGCGCGGGAGCAAAGCTCAAAATGCAAGATCGATAGACATGAGATAGACGATCCCCCCGACAATTGCAAGACGTCGGCAATAATTTGCAAGAACGCCGGCGGATCCCGGGCCGGCAACACCCAGAAAATCCTGAGCGAATCCCGGGCGCAAGCCGGTTGCGCCATGCGGCAGACGAAGCGCTTGGCCGGAAAACCGGCCGCCCGCATCCGGTGCGGCCGGGGGTCTTCTTCCCTAGCACCCCCGTTCGCGCGAACGGGGGCCTCGATCTGGCCTCGATCCTGGCCTCGATCTTGACGTTGGTTTTGGGGCTTCGTCCGGAAGGAGCCCCCCGGGCGGGCGCCTAGCGCTTGAGGCTGCCGAGGATGCCGCGCACCAGCGCCCGGCCGAGCGAGCTTGCAACCGTGCGCGCCACCGTCTTCATGGCAGCCTCCACCACGGTTTCCCGCTGATAACCGGTGCTGCGCGGCCGCTCTGCCGTGCCCGCGCGCGTCGGCTTCCGGCTCCTTCCGGCGTCATCGTCAGCACGCGGCCCGGCACCGGACGCCGCATCGTCGCCGAAGCCCGGCAGCGTCCAGCGGCGGCGGGCAGGGGCGTCCTCCCCCTGTGTTCCGTGATCTGGTGTCCCGTGCTCCGGCGTTTCGTCGTCCGGCGTCGCCGCCCGGCGCGCCGCGTCCGCCTGCGCGCTCGCCCGGGCGGCGCGGGCGGCAAGGATCTCGTAGGCCGATTCGCGATCGACATCCTGGTCGTAGATGCCGGCCACCGGGCTCAGCGCCATCACCTGCGCCCGCTCGGCGTCGGTCAGCGGGCCGACGCGGGCCGATGGCGGACGGATGAGCGTGCGCTCCACCATGGAGGGGGATCCCTTGGCCTCCAGCGTCGAGACCAGCGCCTCGCCGGTCGAAAGCTGGGTGATCACCGCGGCACAGTCGAAGTCGGGATTGGCGCGAAAGGTCTCGGCGGCCGTCTTCACGGCCTTCTGCTCGCGCGGCGTATAGGCGCGCAGCGCGTGCTGCACCCGGTTGCCGAGCTGCGCCAGCACGGTTTCCGGCACGTCCAGCGGGTTCTGCGTGACGAAGTAGACGCCCACGCCCTTGGAGCGGATCAGCCGCACCACCTGTTCGATGCGCTCCAGCAGCACCTTGGGCGCGTCGTTGAACAGAAGGTGCGCCTCGTCGAAGAAGAACACCAGCCGCGGCTTGTCCGGGTCGCCCACCTCCGGCAGTTCCTCGAACAGCTCCGACAGCAGCCACAGCAGGAAGGTGCCGTAGAGCCGCGGGTTCATCATCAGCCTGTCGGCGGCGAGCACGGAGATCGTGCCGCGCCCCTCGGGCGTCACCCGCATGATGTCGGTGACCTTGAGCGCCGGCTCGCCGAAGAACTGCTCGGCGCCCTGCTGCTCGAGAATGAGAAGTTCGCGCTGGATGGAGCCGACGGACGCCTTGGAGATCAGGCCGACGGTGGCCGAGAGCGCGCTGGCGTTCTCGCTCATATAGGTCAGAAGCGCGCGCAGATCCTTGAGGTCGAGCAGCGGCAGGCCGCCCTCGTCGGCGATCTTGAAGGCGATGTTGAGCACGCCTTCCTGCGCGTCCGTCGCATTCATCAGGCGGGAGAGCAGCAACGGCCCCATCTCCGACATGGTGGTGCGCACGCGGTGGCCCTTTTCGCCGTAGAGATCCCAGAAGATCACCGGAAACTGCGTGAGCTCGTACGGGTCGAGCCCGATCTCCGCGGCGCGTTTGACAAGGAAGTCCTTCGGCTCGCCGCGGGCGGCGATGCCCGAAAGGTCGCCCTTGATGTCGGCGCAGAACACCGGCACGCCGGCGCTGGCAAAGCCTTCGGCGAGAACCTGCAGCGTCACCGTCTTGCCGGTGCCTGTGGCGCCCGTCACCAGTCCGTGGCGGTTGCCGTATTTCAGCGTGAGATATTCGGGCCGGTTCAGCGTGTCGTCCGGTTTGCGGCTCGTGCCGAGGTAGAGCATTCCGGGCTGCAGCAGTGCCATGTCGGGATCCATTCGCTTGTTGTGCCGGGATAGTATACGTTGTCGGCAACCAGACAAGCACACTGTTGCCCTGGGGTGGGGACCGCCGCCCCAAGGCAGGGACCGCATGCGCTCGTTCGGCATGCCCGCCCCGAGACGCTGGCCGGTCCGCCTCGCGGGTGCCAGCACGCGGTTGAAAACCGCTGCGAACCGCTTGATTTCTCCGCCTATCCCTTTACGTTGACGTGAACGTTATTCGCTGCCGAGGAGAAGAGCATGAGCGAACTGGTCACCCGCGTATCCGACAATGTCGGCATCGAGCCGGACAGGGCGGAAAAGGCGATCGGCATGATGTTGGGCTTCCTGCAGCGGGAAGCCGATGCCGGTCCCGTGGCCCGCATGATCGAGGCCGTGCCCGGCGCGCCCGATCTCGTTGCCCGCTTCAATGGCGAAGGCGCCAAGACCGGCCTGCTCGGCAAGGTCATGGGCGCTGTCGGTGGCGGCGTCATGGCGCTCGGCCAGCAGCTGATGGGCCAGGGCCTGTCCATGGGCGAGATCACCGGGCTTGCCAAGGAAACGCTCGCCTACGCCCGCGAACATGCCGGCGACGAAACGGTCGATGCGGTGATCAATTCCGTCCCCGGCCTTCGCCAGTTCGTTTGAGCGCGTTCGTTTAAGCCGGATCGGCCGCCCCGCAGAGGCCGCATCCACCCTCACGCAAGGCTGTCCCGCCGCAGGTCTTTGGACCCGCGGCGGGTTTTTGTCGTTCGGGTCAGGCCGCCGCGTCCCAGGTCGGGGCGAGATGGCCGGGATTGACGATCCGGCCGTCGGGGCGGGCGAGCCCGTGGATGGCCTGCATCTCCTGCGGCGAAAGGTCGAAGTCAAAGATCCCGAGATTTTCCGCAAGCCGGGCTTCCGTCGACGTCTTCGAGAGGGCGATGACGCCATCCTGCTGGACCAGCCAGCGCAGCACGATCTGCGCGGCCGTCTTGCCGTGGCGGCTGCCGATGTCGTTGAGCACGGCATCCCTCGGCACCTGCCCGTCGGCCATGGCGTAATAGGCCGTGATCGACTGCCCGAGGTCGCGCGCCGTCTCCAGCACTTTCGACTGGTCGATATAGGGATGATACTCGATCTGGTTCGTCACGATCGGCGCATCCGACAGGCGGCTTGCCGCCCGCATCGCTTCGGTGTTGAAATTGCTGATGCCGATATGGCGTGTCTTGCCCGCCTTCACGGCGGCGTTGAGCCCCTCGATCTGCTCTTCCAGCGGCACGCTGCTGCCCCGCGGCCAGTGCAGCAGCAGCAGGTCGACATGATCGGTCTTCAGCTTCGTCAGGCTTTCGTCCACCGACTGTGCAAAGCTCGACCGGGCGTATTTCTCCGGCCAGACCTTGGTCGTCAGGAAGATCTCGTTGCGGGACACGCCGGATTGCTGGATCGCGGTTCCCACCTCCGCCTCGTTGCCGTAGATCTGCGCCGTATCCACGTGGCGGAAGCCGCGCTGGATCGCCTTCGGCACGATGTCGAGGACTTCGGGTCCGGGCATGCGGAAGGTTCCAAAACCGAGCGCAGGGATCTCGGCACCATGGGCGTTGACATGTTTCATGACGATGGTTCCTCTGTGGAAGGGCCCCGCGCACGGTTCGGCAGGGGCGGGGAAGGGCAGCACTCATCCTCTACAAGAGGATGCTGACATGCCTGTAAGGGATTCATTCATTTGTCTTTCGAGAGCGTCGCACGCGCGCCGCTCTCGAAGAGACCCTAATGTCGCGGAGCCGTGGAGGTTCCGCAAAAGCGGTCAGGCACAGGCCGGGGCCGCAGCCGGCGTCCGGCAGTCGAGATGTCCGCTGACGAGCGTCAGGCCGAGCGCCCCGAGCACGATGAGCGCACCGACCCAGGGCGTGGCGCCGAGGCCGAGCGTGGAGGCGACGGTGAGGCCGCCGATCCAGGCCCCGACGGCGATGCCGAGATTGAAGGCGGCAATATTGAGCGCCGAGGCGACGTCCACGGCGGCCGGACGCTGCTGGCGGGCGAGTTCCACGACGTAGAGCTGCAGCCCCGGCACCGTGGCGAAGGACAGGAAGCCGAGCGCCGTCAGGGTGACGAGCGCGGGGATCGTGGCGCTGGCCGTCCAGGTGAGCGCAAAGAGAACGAGCGCCTGCGCCGTGAACAGGGCGGCAAGCGCCTTCACCGGATGGCGGTTGGCCAACCGGCCGCCGGCCAGGTTTCCGGCCGCGATGGCGAGGCCGTAGAGCACGAGGACCAGGCTGACGGCGGAGGCGGAGAGGCCGGTGATCTCTTCCAGAAGCGGCGCGAGATAGGTGAAGGTGACGAAGGTCCCGCCATAGCCGAGCGCCGTCATCCCGAAGACGAGGAGCAGCCGTCCGCTGCCGAGAACCTTGACCTGGTCGAGAAGCCTGGCCGGCGGGCTGGACGGCAGATCGGCCGGCAGCAGGACCGCGATGGCGGCGAAGGCGACGGCGCCAAGACCGGCGACGGCGGCGAAGGTGGCCCGCCAGCCGAAGGTCTGTCCGATCA
The DNA here is from genome assembly GCF_001424325.1 of Rhizobium sp. Leaf341. Classification (NCBI taxonomy): domain Bacteria; kingdom Pseudomonadati; phylum Pseudomonadota; class Alphaproteobacteria; order Hyphomicrobiales; family Rhizobiaceae; genus Rhizobium; species Rhizobium sp. Leaf341. The sequence goes on along the minus strand of NZ_LMPE01000003.1, from coordinate 91,061 downwards.
GCGTGCCGAGCGGGACGCCGGTGACGATGGCGACCGTCAGCCCCATGAACATCATCGCAATGGCCGAGGCGCGGCGGTTTTCGGGCACCAGCCCTGCCGCGATCGTCGCGCCGACCGAGAAGAACACGCCATGTGCGAAGGCCGAGAGAACGCGGGCGACGAGCAGGATGCCGTAGCCCGGCGACAGCGCCGCCAGCGCGTTGCCGAGGATGAACAGCGCCATTAGCCCGAGAAGCAGCGGCTTGCGCGCGATGCGGCTGGTCAGTGCCGTCAGGATCGGCGCGCCGAAGGTGACCCCGAGCGCATAGATCGAGACGATGAGGCCGGCCATCGGCAGCGTGATGCCGAGATCGCGGGCGACCGTCGGCAACAGACCGACGATGACGAATTCCGTGGTTCCGATCGCGTAGGCCGCGATCGTCAGGGCGAGAAGGGCAAGGGGCATAAGCGGCCTCCATGGGGTGCGGATGGGAGGCGTCGGCGCTGCGAAGGCGGGCGACGCGGGATGACCGGAGATATAGCCGGTGCCCGCTTGTGCGATAATCCGGCCTATCGGATAATCATCTGTGATTTGGTTTCATAGATAGGACGGACCCATGGACAACCGGGCGGGCGAGATGGAGGTGTTCGTCGCGGCCGTCGACGGGGGCGGTTTTTCGGCCGCCGCGCGCAGGCTCGGGCTGTCGCCATCGGCCGTGAGCAAGCTCGTCGCCCGGCTGGAGGACCGGCTGGGAACGCGGCTTCTGGTGCGCACCACCCGCACCCTGCAGCCGACGCCCGAAGGCGAGCTTTACCTCGCCCGCGCCCGCGCCATTCTCGCGGACATCGACGATGCCGAGCGCCTGGTGACCAGCGGCGCCCAGGCCGTTCCGCGGGGCCTGTTGCGGGTCAGCGCGCTGATGGCCTTTGCCGAGCGCTTCATCCTGCCGCTGGTCGGTGAGTTCCGCGGCCTCTACCCGCATGTGCGGCTCGATCTCTCGCTCAGCGACGACGTGGTCGATCTGGTCGGAGACCGCACGGATATCGCCATCCGCTCTTCCGGCGCGCTCCGGGACACGTCGCTGAAGGCGCGAAAGCTGCTCGACAGTCATCGGCTCCTTGTCGCCTCTCCCGACTATCTCTCTCGCCACGGGACGCCGCAGGCGCCGGACGATCTTGCCCGGCATGCCTGCCTCGGCTTCAATATTCCCGGCATGCGCACGGAATGGCCTTTTCTCGACCCGCGAAGCGGCGCGACGGTGCAGCGCCCGTTCGAGCCGGCCGTCCTTGTCAACACCGGGGCCACCATGCGCCGCCTCTGTCTCGACGGCGTCGGCATCGGCCGCATCGGTGCCTTCCACATCCAGCCGGATGTCGATGCCGGGCGTCTCGTGCCGATTCTTCAGGCGCATCGCCCGGCCGACCGGGAAACCATCCACGCCGTCTTTGCCAGCCACGAGCATCTTGCAGCCCGCATCCGCGCCTTCATCGATTTCCTGGTCGCCCGCATCGACCCCGCCTGAGACTCCGCCGGGGGCCGGCACTGGCGCCGGGGCCGGGGCCGAAAGGGAGAGCGGGCGACAAAGGGCCGGGGGAGCAGCACCCGACAGCAGCACCCGACAGCATTAGAAGGGGAGCAGCATCAGAGCCGAGTCTTAAGGGAAGCAGCAGGAGAGCAACGCGGTTGCGCGCCGTGATCGCCTGTGGCAGCAAGGCAGCGCAGCATCGATGTTGCCGTATCGTCTTGACAGACGCCCGGCTTCGGCCTTCGATCCCGTCGGGAGGAGGGTTCGATGTCCGCAAGGAAACCTGCCTTCATGTCCGCACTTCCCCCTGCATCCCGATCGCCCCGCGCACGACAGCGGCAGATGTCGCTGACCCCGGAGCTGGTCGCGCTCTGCTATCGCGACGAGCCCGATCCCGGCCTCGATGCGCGGCTGACGCCGATGGAGGACGCGGATTACCGGAGACTGGCTCTCGAGCTCGATGCGCAGTCGCACGGTGCGCCGCTCTGGGTTTTTGCCTATGGCTCGCTGATCTGGAAGCCGGAGTTCGAGCCCGTGGAAAGCCGCCGCGCCACCGCCTATGGCTGGCACCGCGCCTTCTCGCTGAAGATCGACCGCTGGCGCGGCTCGCCCGCGTCTCCGGGGCTGATGATGGCGCTGGAACGGGGCGGGCGCTGCGACGGCGTGATCTATCGCCTGGCGGACGGCGATCGCATCGCCCAGATCGAGCGCCTGCTGCGCCGCGAACTGTCCTCGCGCGAAACCATATCCACCGTCCGCTGGATGCCGGTGCGCACGCCCGAAGGCCCCGTCGACGTCCTTGGTTTCTGGCTCGGATCGACCGGCCACGACGCGGTTTCCCGCCTGCCGCTGGAGGAGGTCGCCCGCATCCTGGCGCGCGCCTGCGGCCATGTCGGCTCCGGCGCGGAATATCTCTACAACACCGTTCTCCACCTCGAAGCCGTGGGAATCCACGACCGCAATCTCTGGCGCCTGCAGGCGCTCGTGGCCGACGAGATCCGCGCACTGTACGTTGGGGACGGGGCGTCGATGCCCGTGTCGCGCGAGGCCGAAGCCGCGCTGGAGGCCGCGCCCGTCAAAGAGGTCGGCGGCGGGAAGGCCGGCGGCCCGGCCTGAGTCCGATCCCGTCGAAAAGGTTGGGGACGGAGACGATCACGGGCCAGACCGGGCCAACCGGGCCGAAGGCGGCGCCTTACAGTCCCGGCAGCGACGGCAGGTTCGCGAAGGTCTGGAGCGTCGACAGCAGTCGGCCGTGATCGTAGGGCTTGGGAAAGAACACCGCGCGGTCGGGCAGCTGCGCCACGGCATTGGTCACCGCGCCGGAGGTGATGATGATCTCGATCGGTGGCCAGCGGTCGCGGATGGCGGCCGCGAGCTTCAGCCCGTCCATGCTGCCGGGCATGTCGATGTCGGTAAACACGATGCGGATGTCGAGGCGGGTTTCGAGGAGATGAACGGCCTCGTCAGCATTGCTCGCCTCCATGACGGCGTAGCCGGCCTCCTCGATCAGGTCCACCGCCATCATCCGCAGAAGCGGTTCATCCTCGACCACCAGCACGACCGGCGGCGACGTTTTGGATCCTCCGATCATCTCAGGCGTCCCGACATGCAGGCGCGAGCGGCGCGGAGGCACCGTGTGGCGTGAGATGGTCTGGAAGGCGTGCGATCATGGATCACGATATCTTGAGCAAAAGGCGTAGTCTGTTTTGAGCCGCGGCGGCGAAGCAGGCAAGCAGTTTCATGCTTCGGCCGTTGTTTCCCTGTCATCGTTCTGTATGAGACCGCGAAACGCAATAGCTAGGTTTGTGTTCCCGCGGTTACGCTGGCACGTCTCCCTTGCGCACCGCGACCAGAAACAACCTGGGGAAGCGCAAAAGGACGCGTCCGTCGGAAAGGGGCGGATACGCCTTTCGGATACGCTCCAGGTACCGCAAAAGAAATTCTTGCCGGAGCGCCTCGGGCAGCGGCGCCAGATAGGGGCGCAGGCCTGTCCCCTTGACCCAGTCGACGATGGACTCCGCCCCGGTGAGTCGGTGATGATAGATCGTGTGCCACACATCGACGCGGTCCGCGATCGGCGACAGAAGGTCGATCAGCCGCTCCGGGGTCGCAACGCCGCTCCGGTTCGGCAGGCTTGCGCCATAGGCCTCTGCAAAGATCGGCTCGGCGGCGATGTCGCGCATGGCGCGATGCGTCGGTTCGTTGAGATTGTCCGGCATCTGCACGGCAAGGACGCCCGCGCGCGCCAGCATGCGGGCGAGCCTCTCGATGCTCGCGGCCGGATCCGGCATCCATTGCAGCACGGCATTGGCAAAGATCAGCGCCGGCGGGGCGTCCGGCTCCCAGTCGGTGAGATCGGCATGGTGGAACGGGACATCGGGAAGGCGTCGCCGGGCAGCGGCCAGCATGTCCGCATCGCTGTCGATGCCGCTGAGGGATGCATCGGGAAACCGCGAGGCCACCAGCTCGGTCGAATTGCCGGGCCCGCAGCCGATGTCGAACAGCGCACCCTCCGGCAGAGGGGGGACCTGGGCCAGCAGATCGCGCGCCGGCCGCGTCCGCTCGTCCTCGAATGCCAGATATTGGGCGGCCGACCAGCGCATGCTCATGCCTTTGCCGGCTTCCAGACCTTTGCCGGAAAGCGCAGCGCCTGCTTGGCGAGCTTGCCCTTCAGCCCCAGCGCCGTGTCGCAGAGGCCGACGACATGCCGGTTCGGCTTGGCATCCGGCCGGAGCGCGTGCAGGGCGGCAGCGGCGGCGTCCGGGTCCATGTACCGCGCGAGAATGCCGAGCGTCAGCGCCGTGGAGCGACCGATGCCGCGCAGGCAGTGCACCAGGAGACGGGCATCCGCCGGCAGGCCGTCGATGAAGGCGAAGGCCGCGGTGATCGCCGGAAGGCGTGCGGCATCGCGGTCCTCCGGGTCCATCGTGTCGCCGAAGATCAGCGGCAGATGCCTGTCTTCGGGAAGGTCGATCATCGACAGGAGCTTGGTGTCCGGCGCCCGGATGGAGATGAGATGGGTCGGTGCCCAGAGCGCGCGATTGTGCCGCGCCTCGGTCTGGGAGCTCACCATCATCGAGAGGGGCCAGCCGTGCGGATGGTGGGGGTTGGGAAGCAGCACCGGCGAAAAAAGGGCATCCTCGTCCGGCTTCTGCGCTGTGCGTGCCATGATCCACCTCGTGATTCTGTGTCTGCCCCGGCCCGCAAATTAGCATCCGAAGCTGGATCGAGCAAAGTCTCCGCGGCGCGCCCTGCACGGACACGCCGCTCACGGGTGCGCCCTCACGCATGCGCCGCGCGCGAAGAGGGTCGCCGGCCGCCCGTCAGAACGTCGTGATGACGCTGATGCCGAGGTCCGTTGCGGTGTCCATCGTGGCGAGCGCGGGCACGGCTTCCTCCAGCGAGAGATGCCGGCCGATCAGCTTTTGCGGGGCAAGCTTGGCCGACGCGACCAGCGCCAGCATGGCCTCGTAACGCCAGGCCTGCATGCCGTGGCTGCCATAGATCTCCAGCTCCTGGCCGATCACCTGCGCCATGGGGATCTGCGGCGTCGCGTGGTCGCCAAGCATCAACCCCACCTGCACGTGGCGGCCGCGCCGGCGCAGGTTGCGGATGGAGTTGAAGCAGGTGACCGGCGATCCCAGGGCGTCGATCGACAGATGCGCGCCGCCGCCGGTGATCGCGCGCACGGCTTCGGCAACATCGCCCGTCTGCGTGGCGTTGATGGTCTGCACCGCGCCGATCTCGCGGGCGAAGGACAGCTTGGTGTCGGCAATGTCGATGGCGATCACGTTCGCGCCCATGGCCGAGGCGATCATGACGGCGGACAGGCCGACGCCGCCGGCACCGTGCACGGCCACCCATTCGCCGCCCCGCACCCGGCCCTGGTCGACGATCGCCCGGAAAGCGGTGGCAAACCGGCATCCGAGGCTCGCCGCCGTGGCCGCATCGATGTCGTCGGGCAGAAGCACGAGGTTCTCGTCGGCAAAGTCGATCGCGACATATTCGGCAAACGAGCCCCAATGGGTAAAGCCCGGCTGGAACTGGTCGGGGCAGACCTGCTGGTTGCCGGAGCGACATTCCGGGCAACGACCGCAGCCCGACACGAACGGCACCGTCACCCGGTCCCCCACCTTGTAGCGCAGGACGCCGCGGCCGCGCGCCACGACGGTGCCGGCAAGTTCGTGGCCGGGCACATGCGGCAGGCGGATGTCGGGGTCGTGGCCCATCCAGCCGTGCCAGTCGCTCCGGCAGAGCCCCGTCGCCTCGACCTTGACGACGACGCCGCACTCCGTGGGCTCGGGGTCCGGCACGTCGCGGATCTCCGGCGTCTTGCCGAACGTGTCGAAATACATGGCGCGCATGGCCGTCTCCGCGGGCTGGGGTGCTTGAAGGGTTTGGGGGTGCTGGAGGGCCTTCAAGGGATTGGGGTCAAAAAGCGTCGCATCTGCCTAACCCAAACGCGGCGCGGGGGCAAAGCCCGGAGATCGGGTCGATCAGAAGTTTTGATCGATTCATTCACCTCTGTTCTCCGATTCCGGGCTATGCGAAAAGAAAAGGCAGGGATGGGACGGTGTGCGATCACAGCCGCCCGGCATCGATCCGGGGGCGAGACCCCCGGCAACGCCTTTCGAGACCGAACGCAAGACCGACACTCAGGAGACCATCATGGCCGTCGATACGTCACCGCGCAGCACCACCTGGACCTTCGTCGACGGCGAATGGGTGGCGGGCAATCCGCCGCTGATCGGGCCGACCTCTCATGCCATGTGGCTCGGCTCGACCGTGTTCGACGGGTCGCGCTGGTTCGACGGCATCGCCCCGGATCTCGACCTGCACTGCCAGCGGGTCAACCGGTCGGCTTTGGCGCTCGGCCTTGATCCGGTCGTCGCCGCCGAGGATATCGAAGGGCTCGCCTGGGAAGGCGTCAAGCGGTTCGACGGGAAGACCGCAATCTACATCAAGCCGATGTACTGGGCCGAACACGGCATGCCGGGCTCGGTGGTGGCAGCCGATCCGGCCTCCACGCGCTTTGCGCTCTGCCTGTTCGAAGCGCCGATGAACACGGCGCAGCCGTCCTCGCTGACCGTCTCGCCCTTCCGCCGTCCGAGCCCGGAGGTCGCGGTGACCACGGCCAAGACCGGCAGCCTCTATCCCAATTCCGGCCGCATGATTCTCGAGGCCCGCGCCCGCGGCTTCGACAATGCGCTGGCCAAGGACATGAACGGCAACGTGGCGGAAACCGCCTCGTCCAACATCTTCATGGTCAAGGACGGCGTCGTCTTCACCCCGCTTGCCAACGGCACCTTCCTCGCCGGGATCACCCGCTCCCGCGTGCTCACCCTGCTGCGCCGCGCGGGGCTCGACGTGCGCGAAACCACGCTCACGGTCGAGGACTTCCTGTCGGCCGACGAGATCTTCACCTCCGGCAACTATTCCAAGATCGTCCCGGTCATCCGCCTCGACGACCACCATGTCCAGGAAGGCCCGGTCGGCAAGAAGGCGCTCGAAGTCTACATGGACTGGGCGCACGGCAACGGCTCGGATTTCTGAGCGGCCGGAAGAGCGGGGCGGCCGTTCCGGGCCCGCCGCTCCCCCGCGTGACCGGGGAGACGTGACCGGGGAGACGGTCGCGGCAGCGGCATGAGGTGCCGCCGGCCCGAAAGCACAGTGCTCAAGGGGCCGATGCCGCCGCCTTGGCCCCGCCCGTCTTCTCGCCTGTCGCCTCGCTTGTCGTCCCGCCCGTTGTTATGTCCGTCGTCAGGGCAAAGTCCCGCATCTCCCTGACGCTGAGATAGGCCAGCCGGTCCGGGGGCGTGTCCATGGCGCGCTGCCAGAGGCCGGGCTTGATGCCCATGGCGTCGAGATGGCGGGTCACGGTGGCGGTGGTGCGCTGGGCTTCGGACATCGCCATTTCCGGCGAAAGTTTCTCGCGCGAGCCGTTGAACACCTGGTGCACGCCGACGACCGCGCCCTCGGCCACCGTCCGCTCCACGCCGCCGGAAAGCACGAGAGGGCAGGAGGAGGCGCAGAGCGCACCCTTGTCGACCCGCGTGGACAGCTGCCGGTCGCGAACGAGCTTCGACATGGCGAGCGCGTCGCTGACGGAACCGCCGGGCGAATCGAGGCTCACCACCTTCACATATTCGCCGCGGGCCTCGATCTCCGCGGCGAACCGCACGGCCGCGCCCGGATCGATCGCCCCCTTGGCAAGCAGGATGCCGCCCGGCTGCAGCTCGAAGCGGATCGCCTGCTTCAGCACCTCCGGATCGGTCGTCACCTCGCCGGGCGCGTCCTCCGGCTCGCCGGTGGTGAGTGCGGGCGGCAGCACCGGCGCGCTGGACGGGCTCGCCGGATCGTAGGCCGGCACGAGAGCGGCCTCCTGGCTGATGGTCCGCCAGTCGATCAGCACGAAAACCAGCGCAGCGGCCAGCAGCCCGTAGAAGAAGGCCCGCATCATCTGCCCGTCGTCCAGCCGCGCAAGACGGTGGAGCACCGTCTGCGCAGTCTGCGCAAAGCCCGTGCCGGTCGTCGTCGGCCGTTCCGCCAGCACGCGCGCCCGCTCCGGTCGAGCTCCTTCCGGTCGAGCCCCCGCCGGTCGTGCACGCTCCGAACGTGCGCCTTCCGAACGCGGCCGATGCCCGTCGCCGGCGGCTCCGCCGTCGTCCGCCGTCAGGCTCATGCGGGTGTTCCGGAGCGCGGCGCCCGCGGCGGACCCTTTGCGGCGATGTCGAGGCTCGTGATGTTGGTCGGCTCGGGGGTGTCTGCCGTGGCGGGCGCAGCGGCGTCCAGGACCGTATTCTCGTCCCGGGCCTTGTGCTCGTCCCGGGCCGCGTGCTCGTCTCTGGCACGGCGCTCCTCCTGGGCGCGGCTTTCCGGCACCGGTCCGTCGCCCCGCGCGATCGCCTCGATATCCACACCGCTGCGGGTCAGCGCCCGTTGCACCTCGATCGCCTCGAGCAGTTCGGCCGCGGTGATGCGCTGCGCGAAGGGCATGGTCTGTTCCTGCCGGCGCAGCGCCGCATGCACGATCGACAGCATGAAGACGAGCACGGCCGGGAGGAGGTCGATCGAAATGGCGCCGGCCCAGCTCGGAATGAAGTCCGAGGCGTAGCGCAGCACGGCTTCGGCCGAGGACAGGGGCACGAAGCGCCGGTCGGCGACGGGTTCGCGCGCGAGGATCTCGTCCGCGGCCGTCGACAGGACCCGGGATTGCGCGGCGACCGAGGAGCGGATCGTTTCCATCACCCGGTCCTGCCGGTTGGCAAGGTCCGGCGCATCGCCATCGGCGATCGGCGCGATGAAGCCGAGCGAGAGATCCTCCGCCGCGCGCTTGACCGAGGGGGCGATGGACGTCTGCTGCAGCGAGGTGATGACGCCCGACAGCGCCACGACTTCGGCCGAGAACTGGTCGGCGCGCGGGTCGATCGCGCCGGGGGCCGAGACCAGGGTGCGCATGGTCTCGAGATGTTTGCGGCCATCGTCGAACAGGGTGGTGACCCGTTCGCGCGAGGCGGTGATGCCGTTTTCGAGCTCGGTCAGCTGGGCGGCCATCTGCGACAGCAGCTGCACGACGCTGCCCGCGCCCGTGGTTCCCGTCAGGGCGCCGGTTTCGCGCTCCTGGTCGGCCAGCCGCTGGAAGCGTTCCTGCGTCCGCTGGATGTCGGGCAGCAGGCTCTGGGCGGCCAGCGCATTCTGGTGCGCCTTGTCGAGATCGGCCGTGTAGTCTTCCAGCGTCTCGGCCAGATGCTGCTCGAGGGCGGCCGATCCGGCAAGGGCAGCCGCGTTGAGCCAGCTCGACATGGCGATGATCATGGCACAGCCGAGCGCCATCACGCCGATCATGGCGCCCCGCCCGGCGGTGCCGGTGACATGCGGATAGAACCGCGCCATGTAGCTCCAGAACGCATAGATCGCGACGGAGACGGCGCTGGAATAGATCAGGGCAGCGAAGAACACGGAGGTGGCCGACCCGTCGAGGATCGAGCGAACGCCAAGATAGGTGTAGACGCCGGAGGCGAGCGACAGCACGGCAAGCGCGAAACGCGTCATGGTCTCGACGGCCTCGATGCCGTCCTGCAGTCGATGCGAAGCGCCTAGCGCCATGGAAAATTCCCTTGGTTTCGAAAGTCTTAACAGAGGCTTAAGAAACGGGCGAAATGAAGGCCGCACCCCGCGCGCGACCGGGTTCGGGGGCTTCGCCCCGCGCAAGGACGCTGCGATGACGCTGTCGTGATCCGGCGTGTCCGGAAAACCATTTCACCCGGTGCGGTGAATTTAGGAGCGCCGCCGGTTGCCTCCGGCAAGCGCGGTGCCTATGTTCCCCGGACGATTTCGCGAATGAATTCCGATGCCAAGAGGAGAACCGCCATGGCCTTCGAACTTCCCCCGCTTCCCTATGATTACGATGCGCTGGCCCCCTACATGTCGCGCGAGACGCTCGAATATCATCACGACAAGCACCATCAGGCCTATGTGACGGCCGGCAACAAGCTGGCGGAAGAGGCCGGGCTGGCCGATCTCTCGCTCGAAGAGATCGTCAAGAAGTCCTACGGCACCAACCAGCCGCTCTTCAACAATGCCGGTCAGCACTACAACCATCTGCATTTCTGGAAGTGGATGAAGAAGGGCGGCGGCGGCACGTCGCTGCCGGGCAAGCTCGACGCGGCCATCAAGTCCGATCTCGGCGGTTACGACAAGTTCAAGGCCGACTTCATCGCGGCCGGCGTCGGCCAGTTCGGCTCGGGCTGGGCCTGGCTCGCCGTCAAGGACGGCAAGCTGCAGATCGCCAAGACCCCGAACGGCGAAAACCCGCTCGTCCACGGTGCAACGCCGGTGCTCGGCGTCGATGTCTGGGAACACTCCTACTACATCGACTACCGCAACGCCCGCCCGAAGTACCTCGAGGCCTTCATCGACAACCTGATCAACTGGGACTACGTCCTGGAGCTTTACGAAAAGGCAGCCTGATCAGGCTTCCAACGACGAACAGCGGGGCCTTCGGGTCCCGCTTTTTTATGCGGCGTGTTTGATCCGCTGGCGCGCCCGGTTGTCGCGCCGTCACGAGGCGACAGGCGGCGGGCTCCAGCCGGTGATCCAGCTCTCCCGCATCCGGTCACCCGCACCGGCGAAGGACGCATTCGTCGGTTCGCAGTGCTCCACACGGTCGGTCCGGAAATGCCGCAGCGCGTGCCGCAGCTCGCACCACGCGATCATCACCGTCGTTTCCGGATAATAGACGACGGCGAGCGGGCAGACGGTCCGCTCCGTCGCCTCGCCCTGTTCGTCGCGGTAATCGAGAACCAGTTTGCGCTCGTCGCGTATGGCGCGGCGGACGAGCGCCAGGTCGATCCCCTCCGGTGGATCGGGAATGGCACCCCAGGCATGGAGCGCGCGGCTGGCGAACGCGCGGCCGAGGGGAGCGGGCACCGCACCGGCGATCTTGTCGCCGACCCGGCGGGCGGCGCCGCGCAGCTCCGGATCGCCGGAGCGTTCCAGCAGCGCGAGGGCGACCACCAGCGCTTCCATCTCTTCGATCGAGAACATCAGGGGCGGCAGGTCGAAGCCGGGCCGCAGGATGTAGCCGAGGCCGCGGGCACCCTCGATCGGCACGCGCATCGCCTGCAAGGCCGCGATATCGCGATAGACCGAGCGGACCGTCACCTCCAGCCTTTCGGCCATCCCCGCCGCCGTCAACGGCCGTCGGGCAAGCCGCAGCATCTGGATGATTTCGAAAAGCCGCGATGCCTTGCGCATGTTCCCTCACGCCGCTGAACCCAACTGACACCACCCTGTCAGGAGCCTGGATTTATAGCACGAACGTGATGACGGGATACCGGCGGCCTCCAGGGCCGCTGCCCTGATCCCGTCGCGTCTAGGCAGGCAACAAGGATCCCGCATGACCTACGCCGAAAATCTCTGGCTCTTCTTCACCCTGCTGTTCGGCATCATCATCGTGCCCGGCATGGACATGGCGCTCGTCCTGTCCAGCGCGCTTTCCGGCGGCCGGAGAGCGGGCTTCCTTGCGACGGCCGGCGTCATGGCGGGCGGCGTGGTCCACACGATCTATGCCGTGATCGGCATCAGCGCGCTCGTCCGTTACGTGCCGCACCTGTTCGACGCGCTGCTGCTGGCCGGCGCGGCCTATATCGCGTGGATCGGCCTCTCGCTCGTGCGCAGCAGCGCCCGTCTCGCGACGATCGCGCCGGGCGGGGAGACGCTCTCGCCCGCCGCCCGTGCGCCATCGGGCTGGAGCTTCTTCCGGCGCGGCGCCATCACCTGCCTCCTCAATCCGAAAGCCTATCTCTTCATGCTGGCCGTATTCCCGCAGTTCCTGAAGCCGCATTACGGGCAGATCGGCGTGCAGGCGGCGATCCTGTCGATGATCACGGCGACGACGCAGCTCGGCGTCTACGGCACCCTTGCCTTCACCGCCGGTCGAAGCCGGACGCTGCTTTCGGGGCACCCCCGGGTAACGGCGCTGATCGGTCGCGGGGTCGGCGTGCTGCTGATTGCGGTCGCGGCGCTGACCGTCTGGACCGCCGGGTGGGGAGGGGCGTGACGGGACTTGGGCTCCAAGGCTCGGGCTTCAAGGCCTGGACTTCAGAGCGTTGGCTCAGCGCGTGGCGGAAAGGCTTCCGCGCCTGTTATTCGTAAGTCTGAAGTTTCACTGGAGACCGGGCCGGCGATCCGTGCTGCGCCGCAATGATGCCGCCTTTTGCCGCATGGTGCGCGTACCATCCTGTTTCGAAAGGACTATCGGCTTGCATCGTCTTCTCCTCGCCTGCGCCCTTTTGGCCGCGACCGCCTCCCATTCCCTGGCCGCCTCCGCGGCAGCGGAGGATGTCGACGTCACCTGCACGATCATGCTCGATGCCGCGACGGGCAAGGTGCTGGTCGAGGAGGGCGACTGCGCCACGCGCACGACGCCGGCCTCCACCTTCAAGATCCCGCTGGCGCTGATCGGCTACGACACGAAATTTCTCAAAGACGAAACGACGCCCGTCCTCGCCTACCAGAAGGGCGATCCGGACTGGGGCGGGGCCAACTGGCTGCGCGATACCAACCCGACCGACTGGCTGCGCTATTCCGTCGTCTGGTATTCCCAGCGCATCACGCGCGATCTCGGCCGCGACACGCTGGAGCGCTATGCGCGTGCCTTCCAATACGGCAATGCCGATCTTTCGGGCGATCCCGGCTTCGACAACGGGCTGGAACGCGCCTGGATCGCCTCTTCGCTGCAGATCTCGCCGCGCGAGCAGGTCGCCTTCCTGCGCGGCCTCGTCAACGGCACGCTGCCGGTCGGGGCCGAGGCGATCGAAAAGACGCGGCGCATCGTGGAACGCCGCGATGCCGGCGACTGGACGCTGCACGGCAAGACGGGTGCCGCCTTTCCCCGCCGCGCGGATCGCAGCTTCGACGATGCCCATGGCTGGGGCTGGTATGTCGGTTGGGCCGAACAGAAGGGGCACGCGGACGGGGCCGTGGTCTTCGCCCGCCTGATCCGGACGCGCGAGCAGACGAAGACCTCGCCCGGCGTGCTGACGCGCGATGCGCTGATCGCGCAATGGCCGGCGCTGTCGCGCACGCTCGGTCGCTGAGGCCTGTTCCCCCACACGTCGTCGGTCAAAGCCCGTCGGCCAAACCCGTCGGCCGAAGCCGGTTGTCCAAAGCCTGTCGACCAACTGTTTTGCGTCTCGCCTTTCGCAAAGATTTTACTTTCAACGCGCCGAGAAGATGCCAAGATGCCTGCGACGAAATGGCCGCGCGTCCCGGAGGAGTCGGTCGTCTCGCTCGGCCATGTATGACGGCGAGGCGCCTGCAAACGCACCTCGATAGCAGAGAGGAATTCCATGAAACTGAGAACCCTGTTTCTCGCGGCCGCCCTGACGGGGCTTGCTGCCGGTGCCGTGACGGCCGCCGAGCCGCAAGAGGTGCGCGAAGGCCTGATGAAGAAGATCGGCGGCTCGATGGGCGCGCTTTCGGCCATGGCCAAGGGACAGAAGCCCTTCGATGCCGATCTGGTGAAGGCATCGCTGACGACGATCTCGACCAGCATCAAGGCCTTCCCGGACCAGTTCCCAGCGGGATCGGAAGCCAATTCCGAAGCGAGCCCGAAGATCTGGGAAAACAAGGCCGACTTCGACGCCAAGGCTGCAAGCCTGGCGGCCGATGCCGACATGGTTCTGGCGCAGCTGCCCGCCGATCCCGCCGCCCTCGGCCTGGCGATCGGCAAGCTCGGCCCGCATTGCGGCGACTGTCATCAGGTCTACCGCCTCAAGAAGTAGGCGGCAGACCGGCCAGAGGCCCCCTGCGCCCGCGCAAGGGGCCCGTCTCGCGAGGGATCCGTCCTGTCAACGGGAATGGCGATCCCGCAAGGATCCTGTCCTGAGGCGACGCGTCGGCGCCGGCCGTGACCATTCGGCCGGCCATCAGCGCCGTCTGCGCATCTGCCTGGCAGCATCGGCCGCCCGGCCGCGACACCGCCCGCCATCCGCCCATCATCATTCGAGCCCAAAGGCACCGCGTTCCCGGACCCCGGCGCCCCGACCACAAGGATCTGCCGCATGGCCCGTCGCGCGCGCACATTTGTCTCGACCGTGCTGTTCCTCGGCATCGTCGTTGCGGGGGGCGCCTGGTTCGTCACCAAGCCCGAACCCTGGCCGGCCGCGCATTGGGAGGGCCTCGGTGATCCGGATCTCGGCCATGGCGAGCAGGTGTTCTGGGCCGGCGGCTGCACGAGCTGCCATGCGGCGCCGGGTTCGGAGGGCGATGCCAAGCTGGTGCTGACCGGCGGGCTGCCGCTGAAGAGCCCGTTCGGCACCTTCCACGTGCCCAACATCTCGCCTGACGACACCGCCGGCATCGGCCGCTGGACGCTCGCCCAGTTCGGCAACGCCATGACGCGCGGCGTCGGACCGGAGGGCGAGCACCTCTACCCCTCGTTTCCCTACGGCTCCTATGCCCGGCTGACGCAGACGGACGTCAACGACCTCTTCGGCTTCATCAAGACCTTGCCGAAGAGCGCGAATGTCGCCCCGCCGCATGAGCTGCCGTTCCCGTTCAACATCCGCGCCTCGCTCGGCGGCTGGAAGCTGCTGTTCTACAGCGACAAGGCGCGCGTGCCGATCGACCAGGCGAATGCAAAGCTGGTGCGCGGCCAGTATCTCGTGGAAGGCCCCGGCCATTGCGGCGAATGCCACACCCCGCGCAATGCGCTGGGCGGCTTCAAGACCGACCTGTGGCTCGCGGGCGCGCCGAACCCGGAGGGCGAGGGCCAGATCCCCGATATCACCCCCGGCTCCAAATCCATCGGCGGCTGGAGCGAGGCGGATATCGCCAACTATCTCGAAACCGGCTTCACGCCGGATTTCGACAGCGTCGGCGGCTCCATGGTCGAGGTCCAGAAGAACATCGCCAAGCTCCCCGCCGCCGACCGCGAAGCCATCGCCGCCTATCTGAAGGCCGTGCCGGCCCGCTGAAGCGCGTCTTGATGCCTGTCGTTTCCCGAAACCGCTGCACGCGTGTCGGGCGACAGGCATGAGGCGCGGTTGACAAGAAGGGGGCCGCAGAGGGTTTGGATGGGCGTGTCTCCACCATCCGGATTTTCGAAACGGCCGCGCGACGGATCGGTTCGCCTGACGCCGGCGTCGGGAGAAAGCCCTGCCGTTTTTCGACCACCTCGCACAGGCTGGTGCGGCAGGGCCGAAAGATCAGCACCAGGCTTATGGTCCCGCTCTCGCAACGGGCGCCTCCTTCAGGGACGAGGCGTTTCCGGACCGGCGATCCAGGGCGGGGCGGCCGTCATGAACGGCAGACCCCTTGGTCGCGCCGGGAACGCGCCGGCGAGATCCAGCTGTGCCATAGGGAGGACGCGTGCACGCCTATCGCAAGGCCTGCACATACCGCATTCCCGTTACCGGACCCGGCGTGAAATCCTCGCTTTCGTAGAAACGGTGCGCCTGGACATTGCCGGTGGCGGCGCTGACCGAGAGATAGGCGCAGCCGGCGCGGCGGGCTTCCTGGCGTGCCTTCGCCACGAGGTGGCGACCGATGCCGGTGCCGCGATGGGCGTCGCGCACGAAGAGATGGTGCAGGTCCATACCGCGCACGCCAAGCTGCGCCCGGTAGAGCGGCACGAGGATGGCGTAGCCGATCAGCGTGCCCGCCGCCTCGGCGACCAGCGCCGTGATCCACGGCACCGGCCCGAACAGGTCGCGCGCCAGCGTGTCCGCGTCGAGCGGAGCCGTGTCGCCATGATGCGCGGCAAGCTCGGCGATCATGGCGCAGAGCGCGGGGATATCGCCCGCGCGGGCGGACCGGATCGTGACCAGCGGCGCGCGGTCCGGCACGGCGGCAGCCTGCAGGTCGAGGCCGGCCGGCGAGCCGAGCTGTTGCGCGCTTGTCCGGTCTGAGCTTGGTCGGGTTAGGTCAGGCAGGTGTGAGAGAGGCGGATGTGAGACAGGCGGGGAAGACAGGGTCGGCATCGTGGTTTCCTGAAGCTGATCCGCCCCAGGCACCCGTCAAAACAAAAGCCGCCTGGCGGCGGCTTGTTGAACGTGATCAGACAGCCGCATCTATGAATGCAGCGTAAAATACCAGCGGGCACGGGTTGCGGTCGTGATCATGGAACTGTCATGGCCCCTTTTGCGGTCCCTGTCAATGTCGGCCTCCCGTCGGCGCAGGGCCGCGCGGCGGCGCGTGCCTCCACGCACATGTCCCACGCATGTGCCCAATGCGGCAGGTCAGCGTGTCGGCACCTGCTTCTCTTCCAGAGGCCGGGCGTGCTCGCCGTCGCAGAGCGCATGGTCCGACAGGGCGCGCAGGACATAGCAATCCTCGACGGTATGGCCGGTGCAATGGGAAACGATCCGCTCCAGCTCATGCTCCAGCCGCTGCAGCTGCGTGATCTTCGCCCGAACGGCGGCCAGATGCTCGACGGCGATGGCGTCGGCGCGCGCGCACGGCTTTTCCGGGTGATCGCTGAGGTCGATCAGATCGCGCAGCGCCTCGATCGACAGGCCGAGATCGCGCCCGTGGCGAATGAAGGCGAGCCGGTCGAGCGCGCGTTTCTCGTAGCGCCGCTGGTTGCCCTCCGTGCGCTCGGCCGGTGCAATCAGGCCCGCCTGCTCGTAATACCGGATGGTGGGCACCTTCACGCCGGTGCGCCGCGACAGATCGCCGATCGAATACATGGCCCGTGGTCTCCGCGCGGCAGGGACGGCCGCTGGCCCTGAGATAGGCGCGACCGCCGCCGGTTTAAAGCACTCGGCCTTGCCGGCAGGCGTCTCTCACGCCTCGAGCGGCAGCGTCAGCCCGTGCTTGATCGTCTTCAGGGCGATGATGCTCCTGTATTTCCGCACGAGCGCCTGCTGCTCGCTCATCAGGCGTTCGATGAAGGCGTTGTAGTCGGCAAGGTCGCGCACGACGACGAGGAGGACATAGTCCATATCCCCTGTGACGTACCAGCACGACTGGATCTCCGGCGCCTGGTCGAGCCATCGCTGGAACTGGTCGAGCGTGTGGCGATGCTCGTTCTGGATCTCCAGCTCCACCAGAATCGACAGCGGCCGGCCGACCGCCTTCGGGTCGATCACGGCGACGATCTTCTGGATGGTCCCGTCCTGCTTCAGCCGGCCGATGCGCCGCTCGACGGCCGAGGTCGAGAGGTTGACCATGTCGGCGAGGCGCTTTGCCGGCAGGTCGGCATTCTCCTGCAACGCCTGCAGGATCCGTCTGTCCACATCGTCCATGGCGTCACATGTCTCCTCGACGCGGAATATCGGCGTGTCGTTCTTCAAGATGACGGTTTTACCGCATCCGGCTGTCGTATCCTAAGCCCATGACACGAGAACCCGAACTCTCCCACGAAAACATCAGCGCGGCGCGACAGGTCATCGACCCCGTCTTTCTGAACAGCCCGCTGCTGTCCTGTCCGACGGCCGGCCTCATGCTGTTTGCCAAGGACGAGACCGACAATCCGATCCGCAGCTTCAAGGGCCGCGGCACGGGCTATTATCTTGCGCACGGCACGGCCAAGACGGGCGCCGCAAGCAGAGACCCTCTGGTCACGGCGTCGGCCGGCAATTTCGGGCAGGGCCTTGCCTATAACGCCGCGCGGCACGGGCGATCCCTCGTCGTCTTTGCCAGCGTCAACGCCAATCCGCTGAAGATTGCGGCCATGCGCCGGCTGGGCGCAGAGGTCCATCTCGCCGGAGAGGATTTCGATGCGGCAAAGGACGCCGCACGACACCATGCCCGCGACCGCGATCTCGCCTTCGTGGAGGACGGTGCACATGCGGCGATTGCGGAAGGTGCGGGGACGATCGCAACCGAGCTGAGCGAGGCCGTCGATGCGCTCGACGTCGTCTACGTCCCCCTCGGCAACGGTGCTCTTGCGGCCGGAATCGGGTGCTGGTTCAAGGCGCGGGCACCGCAAACCCGCGTGGTCGCGGTCGCTGCCACCGGCGCGCCCTGCATGGCGCTGTCCTATCGGGCGGGCCGGGCGATCGCGACGCCGGACGGCAACACGATCGCCGACGGGATCGCGGTCCGCATCCCCGTGCCCTCCGCCGTCGATTGGCTGCGCGACACGGTCGACGAGGTCGTGCTCGTCGACGACGACGAGATCGTGCAGGCGATGCGGTTTGCCGAGCGAACCTGGGGTCGCCGTGTCGAACCGGCGGGGGCGGCCGGCCTGGCGGCCATTCTCGCGCAGGCCGCAAGCCTCAAGGGCCAGCGCGTGGCGACCGCCCTCTGCGGCGGCAACCTGACCGAAGCGCAGATCGCAGGCTGGCTTTCCTGAGCGAACGGCCCTGAGCGATCGACCCCGTGCTTTTGGCCCTGAGTGATCGGGCGTAGCGTCCCACCTATGAAAAAGCCCGGCGCGCTTTCGCGGCCGGGCTGTTTCTCGTGTTGGACCCGGCCTTACTTCGGCAGGGTGTAGGCGATGATGTAGTCGCCGGGTTTGGTGCCGACCGAGCCATGGCCGCCCGCGACGATCACGACATACTGCGTGCCGTCCTGGGTGCTGTAGGTCATCGGCGTGGACTGGCCGCCGGCCGGCAGGCGGCCGCGCCAGAGTTCGCGGCCGTTCGAGAGATCGTAGGCGCGCAGGTAGTTGTCGACCGCCGCGCCGAGGAAGGCGACGCCGCCCTTGGTGATCATCGGGCCGCCGATGCCGGGAACGCCGACCTTGAAGGGCAAGGGCAGCGGCGTCATGTCGTAGACCGTGCCGTTGCGGTGCTTGTAGGCGATGTCGCCGGTCTTCAGGTCCACGCCCGCGACATAGCCCCAGGGCGGCGCCTGGCAGGGAATGCCGAGCGGCCCGAGGAACGGTCCCATGAACACGCCATAGGGCGCGCCGTCGTTGCGGTTGAGGCCCTGCTCGCTGCCCTTCTGGTCCTGACCCTTCGGCGGAACCTGATCCCGCGGCACGAGCTGCGAGGTGAAGGCAAGATAGGTGGGCATGCCGAACATCAGCTGCTTTTCCGGATCGACCGCGACGGACCCCCAGTTGAAGGTGCCGAAATTGCCCGGATAGATCAGCGATCCCTCGAGCGACGGCGGCGTGTAGCGGCCGTCATAGCGCAGCCGCTCGAACTGGATGCGGCAGGCGAGCTGGTCGAACATGCTCACGCCCCACATGTTCTTGTCCGTCAGCGGCGGCGGCGAGAAGGTCAGGTCGGAGATCGGCTGGGTCGGTGCCGTGAAATCTTCCGGGATCGCGCCGGAGGGCGCGGGGATTTCCTTCACGGGGATGATCGGCTCGCCGGTGCGCCGGTCGAGCACGTAGAGATCGCCCTGCTTGGTCGGCCCGACCAGCGCCGGACGACCGTCGATGTCGAGCAGCACGGGCTGGGCGGGAACGTCCATGTCCCATAGATCGTGATGCACGGTCTGGCGGACCCAGCGCAGCTGTCCGCTGTTGATGTCGAGCGCGACGATGGAGGAGGAGAACTTCTCCACGTTCTCGCTGCGGTTCATGCCGAGCTGGTCGGGCACCTGGTTGCCGAGCGGGATGTAGACGAGGCCGAGCGCCTCGTCATAGGAGAACACCGACCAGCTGTTGGGCGAGTTGGTCGTGTAGTGCTGGCCTTCCGGCAGCGGCGCGGTCGCGTCCGGGTTGCCGCTGTCAAAGTTCCAGATCAGCGCGCCGGTGTTGACGTCGAAGGCGCGGATGACGCCCGACTGTTCCTGCGTCGAATAGTTGTCGTTTACGGCGCCGCCGATGATGATCTTGTTGCCGGTGATGACGGGCGGCGAGGTCGAGTAATAGTAGCCGGCCGGCTGGTAGCGCATGCCGCTTTCCAGATGCAGCGTGCCCTGATCGGCAAAGCCGGTGCAGACCTGGCCGTTCTCGGCGTCGAGCGCGATCAGGCGGGCGTCCGAGGTTGGCAGGTAGACGCGGGAGGCGCAGGCGCTGCCCGGGGCAGCGGCGGCGTCCTTGTAGTAGCTGACGCCGCGGCAGGTCTGGTGCTGCCGGTCCGGGTTCATGCCGGAATTGCTGTCAAACTTCCACTTTTCCTTGCCGGTCGCAGCATCGATGGCGATCGCCCAGTTGTGCGGGGTGCAGACATAGAGCGTCTCGCCGATCTTGAGCGGCGTCACCTGATAGGTCGTTTCGCCGACGTCTTCCGGCCGCTTTACGTCGCCCGTCTGGTAGCGCCAGGCTTCCTTCAGGTCCGAGACGTTGGCCGTGGTGATCTGGGCGAGCGGCGAATAGCGCTGGCCATATTGCGTGCGCCCATACTGGTGCCATTCGCCGTCCGGCACGTTGCCGCCGAGGGCCGGTGTCGCATTGGCGACCGTTGTCGGCAGGGTGCCGGCCATGTCGAGCGGATCCTGCGTCATCGCGTAGACCGCGACGGCCACCGACAGGACGACGGCGATGCCGAGCGGCCAGCCGCTCGCGCGGTACACGTGGCCCGTCGGGCTGGTGAACCCGAGCGGCTTGCGGATGGACGGCAGCAGCAGCCAGAGGCCGAGCAGGATGACGACGCCGCCGCGCGGGCCGAGCTGCCACCAGTCGAAACCGACCTCCCATAGGGCCCAGCCGAGCGTGGCGAGAATGAACACCGCATAGACGGTCAGCGCCGAGGATCTGTGGCGCGACAGGAGGATGGCCGTCGCGAGAAAGGCAAGGCCGGCCAGCACATAGTACCAGCTGCCGCCGAGAACGGCGAGCCAGGCCCCGAAGCCGGCGAGCCCCAGTCCTATCAGCGCAAAAAGGACAGACGTAAACATGATCATGGAAGGGACTCCCGGCGCCGCGAAGGGCGCCCCGTCAATTTCGATAAAGGGAGACCGGTGGAGATCCGGACCCCGTCATGGCGAAATTAGGGCAGCCCAGAGCCGGGTCAATGCCGCAACGCACAATCGATGGATCGGTTCCGCATGGCGTCGGCGCAACGAACGGGGGAACCCGGGGACGCGTGGGCGGCACGATCACTCTCCCTGCAGGCCGGGAGAGGGTGGCGAGGCCCGGAGCGCAGCGTGTGTCTGATGCGTGCGATCTCAGGTCCCGCAGAACGTCCTCAGCACCTCTTCGCCCGGGGCCGGAGGCTCGGCATAGGCCTCCCGTTCGGGCTGCGCGTCATAGGGACGGGCGAGCACCTGCATCAGGGTATCGAACGGCGCGAAATCGGCGTCCGCCTGGGCGGCGGCGATCGCCTGCTCGATCCGGTGGTTGCGGGGTATGAAGGCCGGGTTGACGGCGCGCATCGCCGCTGCGATCTCGGCGGGGCCCCGGTGCTCGGCGGCGATCCGACGGCGCCAGCGGTCGAGCCAGAGGCTGGTGCTCGCCGGCGTGCGAAACCGTTCGGTAAACCGGTTCTCCGCCGCCGGGTCGGCCGCGACGTCGGCCAGCCGACGGAAGGTGAGCGTGAAATCGGCCTCTTCGGCGTGCATCAGCGTCAGCAGGTCCTGGACGAGATCGAGATCGCCGTCCTCGCTGGTGGACAGACCGAGCTTGGCGCGCATGGCGGTCATCCAGTGATGCTGGAACCGCTCGCCATACTGTTTCAGCACGCCGTTCGCCGCGGTGACCGCGGCCTCCTCGTCGGTGTCGAGCAGCGGCAGCAGGGTTTCGGCGAGGCGGGCAAGGTTCCACTGTCCGATGCCGGGCTGGGCGGCATAAGCATAGCGGCCGTTGCGGTCGATGGAGGAGAACACCTTGGCCGGATCATAGGCGTCCAGAAAGGCGCAGGGGCCGAAATCGATGGTTTCGCCCGAGATCGCGACATTGTCGGTGTTCATCACGCCGTGGATGAAGCCGATCGACAGCCAGCGGGCGATCAGCGCGGCCTGACGGTCGGCAAAGGCGAGGAGAAAGGCGAGATACGGCTGCGGATCGTCCGCAAGCGCGGGGTAATGCCGCGATATCGCATAGTCGGCAAGCCGCTTGACGCCGGCCTGGTCGTCACGCGCGGCATGAAACTGGAACGTGCCCACCCGGATATGGCTGGCGGCCACACGCGTCAGCACGGCGCCGGGCTGCACGGTCTCGCGGTAGACCGGTTCGCCGGTGACGACGGCTGCGAGCGCCCGTGTCGTCGGCAGACCGAGCGCATGCATGGCCTCGCTGACGATGTACTCGCGCAGCACGGGCCCGAGCGCCGCGCGCCCGTCGCCGCGGCGCGAATAGGGCGTGGGGCCCGCACCCTTCAGCTGGATGTCGCGGCGCCGGCCGTGCCGATCCACGACCTCGCCGAGCAGAATGGCCCGGCCATCCCCGAGCTGCGGGTTGAAGCCGCCGAACTGGTGGCCGGAATAGGCCATGGCGAGCGGCTGCGCGCCGGGCAGATGCGCATTGCCGGAAAAGATCGCCGCACCCTCGGCCTCGAGCGTCGCGACGTCGAGCCCGAGCTCTTCGCCAAGCGCCCGGTTGAAGCGGATCAGCATCGGCGCTTCGACCGGCGTCGGGTCGACATGGGTGAAGAAACTGTCCGGCAGCCGGGCATAGCTGTTGTCGAAGGGAATGGGCGCCGCTTCCACCCGCGTTGTGCTCGTCGCCGCCATCATCGCCTCCGCGTCGTGTCTGATCCGTCATCCTCGGTCCGGTCGCAGGACCGAGCTTTGTAGATAGGGTGCGGGGCAGCGCGCTGAAAGGGTCGTCGGGCCTTGCTTGTCGCGTCGGGCAAGCGGATGCGCGTGTCTCGGCCCGATCGCGCCTGCGCAGACCCGGGGGTCAAACCTCGACGAAAGCCTCCCGCGTCAGCCGGTCGCGGTCGCCCTCGAAGGCAAGAGCGTCCCGTCCGCGCGCAAGACTTGCCGCGGCAATCTCGCGGGCGATCGTGTGCAGGCGGCCGCCGGGCAGGCGGGCGAGCGCGCGCAGGCATTTCTGCAGGCGGATGCCGATTTCGGGATTGTCGGCGCCATCGCGGGCGATGGGAAGGAACGCATCCTCGAACATGTCGCGCAGCGTCAGAGGGGGAACATGCACGCGGGGGAAGTCCGGCGTCTCGCGCCGATGGTCCGCCCGCGGCTCGACCGCGAAGACCTCGACCATCGTCGTCATGACGTCGATGGCGGTTCCCGGATCGTTGATGGCCGGCGACAGCGCACGGGAGGCGATCTCGGCGAGGACGATCAGGCCGAAACGGGGATCCTGCTCGAAGGTGCGGCGTGCGCCGATGGTCAGCGCCGCGAGCAGCGCCTCCTGCGCCGCCGCATCGAGCCTGCCGCCCGATCGCGGCCGGACAAACAGCACGGGCGTTCCCGGCGCGCAGAAGCTGCCCGTGCGCGCGGCCAGATGCAGATCGAGATTGCCGGCCTCCGCAAGCGCCTGCAGGCGCGGCATGTCGATATGCTGGAGATAGCCGACCGTCGCGGGCGAGACCGGCACGGCCCCGGGTGGGCCGCTTCCGGGCCCCGTGCCGGGCGTGAGGACGGAAAGCGGCGCGCCGCCGAGGAGCGGATCCTCGAGATGATCGCGCATGGCCGAGATCGCCGCGGTCTTCACGCGGTCGATCGTCTCGCTGACGCGCCCGAGGGTCGAAAGATGGTCGATCCAGCGCAACAGCGTCAGCACGATCACGGCGATGACGCCGAGCGTGACGACGAACAGCACGAGCCGCCCGCCGCCGCCATAGAGGCCGGCATGCAGCCCGATCAGTCCGACCAGCGAAAACAGGAAGGTGCCGAGAAAGGTCGAGAGCGCCCGCTGCGCCGTGGTGTCCTCCAGCAGCAGACTTGTCGC
This sequence comes from Rhizobium sp. Leaf341, assembly GCF_001424325.1. NCBI lineage: Bacteria > Pseudomonadati > Pseudomonadota > Alphaproteobacteria > Hyphomicrobiales > Rhizobiaceae > Rhizobium > Rhizobium sp. Leaf341. Next base: position 67,358 of record NZ_LMPE01000003.1, on the reverse strand, counting down.
GCGCGGGGTCGCGCCGCTGGCGGCGGCCGACGTCGCGGCCACCAGCGTCGAAAGCGAGAAGGTGGTGACCGCAAGCATGCTGGAGGCGATGATGCTGAGGATGGGATCGACCGCATCCGCCCCGAAGGCCTTCGTCATCTCCTGCGGGATGAACGGCCCGAGCAGCACGGCGACCAGCGCCGTCGCGACGCCCGCGAGGCAATAGAGCGTCGCCCGCACCCACAGCCGCCGCGACAGCCGCACCACCTGCCAGAGACGTTTCGACCTGAGCATGAGATCCCCTGAACCGGCGACCGGGATGGCCGCCGCCACGGGGAGGATAGGGCGCGGCGGCCTTTTTTCGACAGCGGACGTGAGTCCGGCGGCAGGATCCGGACGACGGGGTGCGGCCGTCGTCCGCCCTCTACATCTTTCGCGCCACCTTGATCGCGAAGGCGTATTCGAAGGCGATTTCCTCCAGGCGCTGGAAGCGGCCGGAGGCGCCGCCGTGGCCGGCGCCCATATTGGTCTTCAAGAGGATTGGCTGGTCGCCGGTGGTCGTCTCCCGCAGCTTCGCCACCCACTTGGTCGGCTCCCAATAGGTCACGCGGGGGTCGGTGAGCCCGGACAGGGCCAGCAAAGCGGGGTAAGGCTTCGCCGCCACATTGTCGTAGGGCGAATAGCTGGCGATGTGGTGATAGGCGGCCTCGTCCTCGATCGGATTGCCCCATTCCGGCCATTCCGGCGGGGTTAGCGGCAGGGTGTCGTCGAGCATGGTGTTCAGCACGTCCACGAAGGGCACGGCCGCGATGATGCCGCCGAATTTGTCCGGCGCCATGTTTGCGACCGCCCCCATCAGCATGCCGCCGGCCGATCCGCCCTCGGCGACGATGTTCGCGTACGACGTGAAGCGCTCCTTGTCGAGATAATCGGCCGCGGCGATGAAGTCCTTGAACGTGTTGGTCTTCTTCTCCATCTTGCCGTCTTCGTACCAGGCGAACCCCTTGTCCTTGCCGCCGCGGATATGGGCGATGGCATAGACGAAGCCGCGATCGACCAGCGACAGGCAATTCGTGTTGAACGAGGCCGGAATGGAGATGCCATAGGCGCCGTAGCCATAGAGCAGGCACGGGGCGGAGCCGTCGAGCGGTGTGTCGCGGCGATAGAGCAGCGTCACCGGTACGGACGCGCCGTCGTGCGAGGGCGCAAACACCCGGCGCGTTACATAGTCGTCCGGGTCGTGACCGGAGGGCACCTCCTGCGTCTTCAGGAGCGTGCGTGCACGCGTCGTCATGTCGTAGTCGTAGAGCTGGCTCGGCGTCGTCATGGACGAATAGGAAAAGCGGATGACGTCGGTGTCGTATTCGCCGGCACCCGACAGCCCGAGCGAGAAAGCCTCTTCGGCAAAGGCGATCGCATGTTCCTCGCCGGTGCGCCGGTCGCGGATCTTGATCTGCGGCAGGCCGTTCTCGCGCTCCAGCCAGACGAGATGGCGGGCGAAGGCCATGTGGTTGAGGATCAGCCGGCCCGGCGTGTGCGGCACCACCTCGCGCCAGTTTTCCCGCTCGGGGCGGTCGAACGGCGTTTCCATGATCTTGAAATCCTTGGCGCCGTCCGCGTTCGTCAGGATGTAGAAGACGTCGCCGCCCTCCGTCAGGGCGTATTCGAGCCCGGTTTCGCGCGCCGCGACGAGCTTGGGCGTGGCCTGAAGGTCCGAGGTCGGGATCAGCAGGTATTCGCTGGTCTCGTGGTCGTGGATGTCGATGTAGATGACGTCGTCGAGCATCGAGGCGCCGACGCCCATGAAGAAACCGGCATCCTCTTCCTCGTAGACCAGCCGGTCTGCTTCCTGCGCCGTTCCCACGACATGGTGGAAGATCTTCGACGGACGGTGGTTCTCGTCGAGCACGGTGTAGAAGAAGCTGCGGCCGTCGGGCGCCCAGGCGCCGCCGCCGCCGGTGTTTGCGACCACGTCGTCGAGGTCGGCCCCGGTCGAGAGATCGCGGACCCGCAGCGTGAAATATTCCGAGCCCTTGTCGTCATAGCCCCAGATGCCGAGCGAATGGTCGGTGCAGTGGTCGAGGCCCGACAGGCGGAAATAGTCCTTGCCCGCGGCCTCCTTGTCGCCGTCGAGCAGCACGATGCGCTGACCGCCGTCACGCGGTTCGCGGAAATAGCGCGGCTGCTCGCCGCCCGTCACGAAGGACGTGCCGTAGGCAAAGGGTCCGTCCTTCATCGGCACCGAACTGTCGTCTTCCTTGATGCGCCCCTTCATCTCGGCAAACAGCGTCTTCTGCAGCGCCTCGGTGTCGGCCATCGCGGCCTTCATATAGGCGTTCTCGGCCTCCAGATGGGCGCGGATCTCCGGATCGAGAATGGAGGTATCCTTGAACATCTGCTGCCAGTTGTCGGCGCGCAGCCAGGCATAATCGTCGGTGCGCGTGATGCCGTGCCGGGTGTCGCCCCGCGGCTTTTTCGGCGCAACGGGCGGGGCGGGCAGGTCGGAAAATACGGGGGTCTGGTCGGACAAGGCGATCTCCGGGGGGTTGGAGAACGCTTTCCGGCACGGCCGGAAAGGCTCTGGGGTGCCCCGGACATAGATGCCGCAGCCGGCGCATTCAAGCGGCAAAGCGCGGGACAGTTTGCCGCGACGGAATGCGCGGCCTCACGGCGACGCATGGGCTGACGCCGGCGCGCGCCAGCGCGACGCGAGTGCTGCCACCGCGTAATCGATGAAGGCGCGGATCTTCGGGGTGGCGCTATGGCGGTCGAGCATGCAGGCATAGAAGGTGAACGGCGTATGCGCCGCGATGGCGTCGTGGCCGGCGCTGCTGCCGTTACTTGCGCTGATGCCCTGGCTTGCGCTGCTCCCGTGGCGCGCCTGCGCCGCGGCTTTGCCGAACAGCGGCACCACGAGGCCCTTGGCGATCAGGTCGTCGGCGATGAACGCGCCGAGACGGGCGATGCCGGCCCCGGCCAACACCATCGAGGTCAGCGTGTCGATGTCGTTGCTGACGATCCGGGGCTTGAGGTCGGGCTCGTAGAGCGAGCCGTCGCGCAGAAAGGTCCAGCGGAACAGGCGGCCGTGGGTCGCCAGCCGGTAGATCAGGCAATCATGGTGCACGAGATCCTCCGGCATCTGCGGGTGGCCGCGCCGGGCGAGATAGTCGGGCGCCGCGCAGATGATCATCGGCACGGTGGCGAGCCTGCGGGCGATCAGTGAGGGCTCCAGCTGTTCGGCAAAGCGCACGCTGATGTCGATGCCCTCCGCGATATGGTCGACGGCCCTGTCGGTGATGACGAGCTCGACGGAGAGCTGCGGGTGGAGGCTGGCAAAGCCCGGAACGAGCGGCGCGATGACATGGCGTCCGAAGGCGACCGACGCCGAGATGGTAAGCCGGCCGCGCGGCATATCGTTGAGCGCGGAAACGGCGGTCGCCGCGGCCTCCAGTTCGTGCACCACGTGGCGGACCCGCGCGAAATAGACCTCTCCGCTGTCCGTCAGCCCCAGCCGTCGGGTCGTGCGCTGCAGCAGGCGCACGCCGAGGTCGCGCTCCAGCCGCGCGATGTTCTGGCTGGCCGCCGCCGCGCTAATGCCGAGGTGCCGGGCGGCCGCGGCGATGCTGCCCATCTCGACGCTGCGCACGAAACTCTCGATCCCGCGAAGGCTATCCATAGCTCTGCCCTCTGTCGTTCGCACCCATTCGAAAGTTTTGCTTCAGATTGATGAAGCCTGCAAGCCTCTCATCAAGGATCGCCGAACGGCGTAGGACAGGGGTAGAGGCATTCGAACGACGAACGACAGGAGACGTCATGTCCACCGCATCCACACCCACCGCATCCACGCCCGCCGCATCCACCCCCGCTGCCACGCCGGCCGTACCGGCCTCCGCCACGTCAACGCCGAACCCACCGAGCAAGTTGCCGGGCGGGTTGCCGAAAGCCGGGCTGCCGCCGGTCCTGACGCCCTATGCCTTCGCCTTCTTCATGGCGGGCATCATGGCCTTCATCATGTGCTGGATCATCGTGTCGGCCAATAGCGGCATCGATGCCGGCCTGCCGCGGCGCGTGTTCTCCGCCTATGCGATCGCCATGCCGGCCGCCTTCGTCAGCGTGCTGATCGTCCGCCCGGTCGCGCTCCGGCTCACCTCTCTCGTCATCCGGCGGGCCGGCTGACGCGGGTCACGTCGACAGCGTCAGGCCGATGCCGAAGGGGTCGGTGAGGGAGACGCTGTCGCCATGGCGCGTGGTGGGAATCTCCAGCCGGTCGAGCGCGGCAAGCGCCGTCTGGAGCGCCGTCCCGTCGGTGAAGCGCAGCGTGTAGGTGCCGAGACCCGTCATGTCGGCGGACCGACGGGGCGCATCGCGCGTGTTCCAGACATTGGCGGCGAGGTGATGATGGTAGCGGCCGGTCGAAAAGAAGCTCGCGCCGGGATAGGTCGAGATGATGTCGAGCCCCAGCACGTCCCGGAAGAAGCCGTTGGCGGCCGGGAGGTCGGAGACCTGCAGATGGAGGTGGCCGAGCGCCGTTCCCGGCTCCATCCCGGCCCACCCTGCACCGCCCCCGCTTGCCGGGCCGGGTCCAAGCGCCAGGCCCTCGGCATAGAGCGACTGGAGATCGAGCGGCCGCGTCGCCATCTTCACCATGCCGTCGGGCAGGGTCGTCCAGTCGGCGCGGGGCCGGTCGCGATAGATCTCGATGCCGTTGCCTTCAGGATCCGCCAGATAGATCGCCTCGCTGACCAGATGGTCGGAGGCGCCGTCGAGCGCCACCTGCTGGCGGGCGGCATGGACGAGCCAGCGCGCCAGTGCCGGCCGATCCGGCACCAGGAAGGCCGTATGGAACAGGCCCGGCGCGTTGCGCGGCGCAAGCGCGGCATGGTTGGAGGTGGTGAGCGTCAGGAGCGGCCGGCCACCGACGCCGAGCGTCTCGCCGCTCGGCCGCCGCTCGATCACGCTCAGCCCCATGACGGCTTGATACCAGGACGACACGAGCGGCAGGTCGCGCACCACCAGCCGGGCATGATCGACGAAGGCCGGCATGGACAGCGGGTGTTCGGGCCCGGGATGCGGCAGGGCGCCGTGTTCGGATGAGGCGGATGAGGCAAGGGTCATGTCGGTCGCTCCGGCAGAAAGGGGCAGGGATCGGAGCCCCGGACCGTGCCGCGCCCGTTCCCGCTCTCCCCGATGGCCCCCGATGGCGATGTCGTCGTCGGTGGCTATGTCTGTGTCGATGTCGGTGCGGACTATGCACCGCCCCGGGCGCTTGCGAAATGCGCGGGATCGGCGAAGGATCGTCGCGGCGGCGTTGACAATCCCGCTTTGTCACGCTCGTCGATGATCTCTTCACGGCCGCCACTCTCCCGCCTGCATCCGCCGCCATGGTCGATTCGTCACAACAAAGCAGCGGCGGGCCGCGCAAAGGGGCTCGCCAAACGGGCGGCGCATGCGTAGCCTGACGCCGGGAACGATCGGGAGACGAAGCGCGCGTGGAGATCAAGGGCATCAAGTGGAATTACGACCGGACCGAAATGATCGCGGACGGCATCGTCCATGGGATCGGCCTTGCCTGTGCGGTCGTCGGGGTCACGATCCTGCTTGTCCATGCCGGTGCGGCGAGCACCGCCGGGCAGATCGCTGCAGCCGCGATCTACGGCGCAGGCCTTGTTGCCACCCTGTCGATCTCCTTCGTCTACAACATGTGGCCGGTCTCCCGCACCAAATGGCTGCTGCGCCGGTTCGATCATTCCTCGATCTTCGTCCTGATCGCGGCCACCTATACGCCCTTCCTGCAAAGCGGCTGGGATGATCCGTTCCTAGCGGTGATGCTGCTCGGCATCTGGCTGATCGCCGCGCTCGGCGTCGCGCTCAAATGCCTGTTTCCCGGCCGCTACGACCGGCTGGCGATCGTGCTCTATCTCGCCATGGGCTGGAGCGGGGTGCTGGCCGTCGGGCCGCTGCTGGCCACGCTGAACGGAGCGACCATGCTGCTCATTCTGGTCGGCGGCATTCTCTACTCCGCCGGCGTCATCTTCCATGTCTGGGAGCGGCTGCGCTTCCAGAATGCGATCTGGCACGGCTTCGTCGTGACCGCTGCCGCCGTGCATTTCTCGGCCGTCTTTTCGGTGATCGGCAACGGCGCCGCCTAAAGCGCATTGCGTGAAAGAGGATTCACGCAATGCGCTTCAAGGTCTTGTTTTGATGCAGGTCGTTTCCCGAGACGGCACATTTTCGGGCGACGTGCATGAGGGCGCCGTGCCGGATCGCGTGCTTTCCGCCGTCGGCATCAAGCCAGCCAACGAGCCAGCGAACTGGCCAGCCTTCAAGCTAGCCCTCAGGCCGGGTCGAACGTCAGCGCCACGCCGTTCATGCAGTAGCGCAGGCCGGTCGGGGCGGGGCCGTCCGGAAACACGTGGCCGAGATGCGCGTCGCAATCGGCGCATTTCACCTCCGTCCGCGTCATCCCGTAGGAGCGGTCCGTCACCTGCGTCACCGCGTTCGGATCGAGCGGCTGGAAGAAGCTCGGCCAGCCCGTGCCGGAATCGAACTTCGTGCGGGCGTCGTAGAGCGCATTGCCGCAGCACACGCACCGGTAGGTTCCGGGCTTGCCGAGCGCGAAGTCCGGGCTGGAAAAGGCCCGCTCCGTTCCGTGCTGGCGGGTGACGCGGTACTGGTCGGGCGTCAGCTGGGCGCGCCATTCGGCATCGCTTTTCACGACCTTCGGGCCGGTGGCTTCATCCTGTCCGGCGGCATTCGGGTGATGTTCGCGCATCGCGTGCTCCTCATCTTCACATCTGGCCTTTCGGCGTCGGGCTTCATATAGGAACGCCCCACGGTCTGGCCAAGGCTGGGCCGGCCAAGCCAAGTCTGGCCAAGCTAGGTCCGGCCAAGGCAGGTCCGGCCAAGGCAGGTCCGGCCAAGCCAGGTCTGGCCAAGGAAGAGCGGGCGAACGCTGGCGCGCCCGGAGCGTAAGCGACCGAGACCGGAGCATTGCCGGATTGGGTGCACACCACGCTCTGCATAGTAACCGTCGCTGATACACCCGCCCCGAATCGGGGACAGAATCAGCGGTTGCAGAGGATTTACGCGTTTGTCGAAGGTGGACGCGCAGAACTTGCCGCCCTGCGCGCGTGTTGATAGATAAAAACGCACATATATACGGTGATTGCTTCGGGTAACTGCGATGCCGATGCGGAATTTCGTCATCAAGTCTTGCGACTATTGAAAAACGTGTTTGACATTTTTGGGGTGAATGTTATTCGAATATCAGCAAAGTGTCTGAGACTGAACATACTGCAGGATGCCGCCGCCACAATAATTCGACAGAATTGGGTCGTCTTTCCCAGGGTCTGTCAAGAGATGCGACGGGACATGCAAAAGCTTCAAGCAAGTAACTCGGTCGTTCCCTTGTGATGCCATCGCCCCGGTTTGCGCCGGAATCGATGGCATCTCCGTGGGAAAAATTGGTACTTTTAGTGCACGCGCCTGCGGATCAGCGGGTGAAACGAGAACATCGCCCGAAAGGAGAAAAAAATGAGCGAACAGTTGGCAGGACAGGGTGCAACCGGGCACAGTGCGGCAGGGCATGGCCTGGCAGGACACGGCAGCGATCTGCTGGTGGAACTGACCGCCGAAATCGTCGCAGCCTATGTCAGCAATCATGTCGTGCCGGTCTCGGAACTGCCGACGCTGATCGGCGACGTGCACAATGCGCTGAACAATACGGGCGCGCCGGCTCCGGTCGCGGCGGCTGTCGAAAAGCCGAAGCCTGCCGTTTCCGTGCGCAAGTCGGTGCAGGACGGACAGATCACCTGCCTGGAATGCGGCGGGAACTTCAAGTCGCTGAAGCGCCACCTGATGACGCACCACACGCTGTCGCCCGAAGACTATCGCGAAAAGTGGGAACTGCCGCAGGATTATCCGATGGTCGCCCCGGCCTATGCCGAAGCGCGCTCGCGCCTTGCCCGCGAAATGGGTCTCGGCCAGCGCCGCAAGCGCGCCGCCAAGTAAGACATCCGGCGGATCGGCGCGAATGGTCGGGTCTTCGCCCGCCAGTGCCCGCCATTGCCTGACAGTTCCCGCGACTGCCCGGGCGTCTTGCGCCGGATGCAGGCGCGGCGGGGGCGCAGGACCGCCATCTCAGCCATCGTCGGACGCTCTGTCGCGCCGGGTCGGATCCTTTCCGGCCCGGCTTTTTCGTGTCTGGACCGGCGTTGCTTATGCGCAAGCGCGAATAAGGAAAAAATGCCTATATGATTCAGGGGGCTACGCGAAAGCTTGCTTCGCTCGCCAGAAAGTTGCGATTAGCATGTGGCGCTCGCGGCTCGTTCGGCATAGGGTATATGAAATTATTCCTATGACGGAGACCTGCGATGACCATGCCCCATGCACCTGCCGGACCCTCTACGCCCCTATCCATTCTCCCCCCGACCATCCTCATCTCGACCATTCTCGCCAGCTCTCCCTCACACCTCCTGCGGGATCCACCCTCCGTACGGTTCGCCCAGGTTGAGGCGCTCTCCCTTGAACAGGCGGTGCATCCCCTTCAGCCGGTGCCGACACGCGCGCCCGAATGCAAGGCGATCCCGGCCGGTGCGCCTCTCGGGATCCGGGCCGGGTCGGAGCCGCCGGAACCGTCGGACGCCGCTCCGTCCTCCCGGATTTCCGGTCTTCCCGATAGCGGTGCGCCGGATCCGCGGGCGCAGGCCCGCTGCCGGATGGTGGCGGAAGTGGTCGAGGAACTGACCATGATGGTTGGCGACCGCCCGCAATTGCGGCGCGACCGCCGGCGCATGATGGTGCATGTGCGCCAGATCGCCATGTATGTCAGCCATGTCGTGCTGCAGGTGACCATGACCGATATCGGGCTCGCCTTCGGACGGGATCGCTCGACCGTCAGCTATTCCTGCCATGTGGTGGAGGATCGGCGCGACGACGCGGACTTCGACGCTTTCGTCTCCGTCATCGAGCGCGTGATCGGCGCCGTCTTTCCGCCCGCCGCCATCGCCGACCAGAGGAACGGGGCATGACCGGCGGCGCGAACGACGCCGCGGACGGTCGCGCCGGCCTCGTCCGTCTCGTTCGCCATCTCCTCGGCGACCGTCGGGACAGGCAGGAGCGGGCGATGGCGGACCACGCCGATCCGGGCATGGCGCGGTTCACGATCGCGGCAGAGGGAGCGGAACTGGTCGTCACCCGGCCGGACGGCGCGACCCGTGCGGTGCCTCCGGCCGCCTTGGGCCGCGCCGTTGCGCTCGGCCTCGTCGGCGGGCCGGACAAGGCCGGTCACTATCGCCTGCTTCCGCCCGCCGTGGCGTTTCTCAAGCGGGCGCTCGCCGATCCGCAGGATGCCTTTGCCGGCCAGCACCGGCACGTGGCGTCCGGCTCGGTGGAGACCGCAGACGGCCGGCAGGCGGTCGAGATCAACCTTGCCGAATCTCCGCTCGCCCATATCGGCCGGTTGAAGGAGAAATCCGGCCGGCCGTTCCTGCCGCCGGAAGCCCTGGAGGCCGGCCAGCGCCTGCACCGCGATTTCACCCGCGCGCAGTTGCAGCCGCGCATGACCATGGCCTACGAACCGCGGCTTTCGACACGGACGAAGGGAAGCGGCGGCGGGGGCGAGATCGCCGACAGCGCGCTGGCTGCGCGAAGCCGGGTGGCGTGCGCGCTGGAGGCGATCGGTCCGGAACTCTGCGGCGTCGCCATCGATGTTTGCGGCTTTGAGAAAGGGCTGGAGACGGTGGAGCGGGAACGCCAGTGGCCGGCGCGCTCGGCCAAGCTCCTGCTGCGCGCCGCGCTCATGGCGCTCGCCCGCCACTACGCGCCGCCGCCGCCCGCACAGACGCGCCGCACGCATGCCTGGGGTGCAGACGGCTTCCGGCCCGATCTTGGAGGCGCAAGAGGGCAAAAGGATTGAGGGACGGCTGGAAGCCATCATGCGACGCCAGCTGCGGCCGGCTTTGCCCCATGAGCGCCCGGGTGGCGATGCGCTTGGCGGGCGGGGCGCTCGGCGGGCGGGACGCTCAGGCCTTGCGTCGAAGTGCCGCCTGGTCCTGGATACGCTTGACCATGGAGCGCAAGCCGTTGGCGCGCTGGGCGGTGAGAAACTCGATGAGGCCCATCTGGCTGAAAAGGTCGAGCGCGTCGGTCGCCACGATTTCGGAGGCCGTCTTGCCGGAAAAGATCGACAGCACGATCGCAACGAGGCCGCGCACGATATGGGCGTCGGACTCGCCCTCGAAGGTGAGGACCGGATCGGCACCGGCCTCCGCATGCGTCACGAGCCAGACCTGGCTGGCGCAACCCTGAACCTTGTTCTCGGCCGTGCGCAGATCGTCCGGCAGGACGGGCAGGGTGCGGCCGAGCTCGATGACATAGCTCATCCTGTCCTGCCAGTCGTCGAGATAGGCGCAATTCTCGAGAATCTCGGAAAGGGGCGTCGGCGTGAAGGCAGCGGCATCGGTCATGCCGTCTCTATAGGGGATCGCACGCGCAATGAGAAGCCGGGTCGCGCGGGCAGACGATGCTGCGACGGTCTGTCTCGGGGGAGGGCCAAGGTCAGGGCCCAGGGTCAGGGGGCCACGGTCAGGGGACACGGGTGCCGTTTCCGGCCACAGGGTCCGGCGATCGGCACCGAGCCTCTCAGGAGGCGCGATGCGGCTTCGGCGGGATGCGCTTTTCCGGCACGGGAATGCGGGTGAAGCCGAGATCTTCGGTCTGGCCGATGTCCCCCTGCACGTTCTCCACAGGGCGCCCGGCGACGGGCGTGTCGGCAACAGATGTCGGGGCCACAGTTGTCGCGGCCGCCGCGGGGAAGGCCTGATCCGGTGCGTGCGCCCGGGCAGCCGGCACGGTTCCGGTCGTCACGCCGTCGCCGCCCGGAGCTGCGGCCTGCGCCGTCTTCTCGTCGGCAAACTGGGTCTCGAGCAGCTGGTAGGCGATGCGGGCGCCGTCCTTGGCGCGATGGCCGAGCGCGTTGAAGGTTTCCGCACCCTTGGTGCAGACATCGGGCTTCTCAAGGCAGATGGCGCTGATGTAGCCGATCGCCTCGCTGGCGGCGGAGACCGTTTCCCCGATGTCGACGCCGGCGGTCGTCCGTGTCTGCGTCTGGGTCGCATCCTCCGTGCCGAAGATCGGCAGCAGGACGAGCACCAGCGAAAACCAGAATGCTGCCTTGATCAGAAACCACATGGTCGACCCCGTTCTTGACGTTCACGCAACTGTCCCGCGCGCCCTGTTCGCATCGTCCGCCGGCGTCCCGTTGCCGGGCCTTGCCGATGCGGTGGACCATGGCGGCTGGACATCACCCTAGAGCGCCTCTTCCAACACGGCCTTGAAAACGAGAACCGTATTTGACGCGATTTTTCGTAAAATGCGATCGATCCGCTTTTGACACGCATTTGAGGGGCATTTGAGACAATGCCGTTAAGGGTCAAGGCGGTGTCCGGCCCCATGACCCCTGCAAACGCGGCATCCCGCAATAGCACCCGCTGCCACAGTCGTTAAATTAACCCGAAAAACACCAATATTTCAACGGTTACGCGCCGTTAACCACAACAAACGAACGGCGTCCGATTTCGGCGCCGCGAGGCCGGTGACGCCGTTTTGCAACAGTTCGGGCGTCGTCACTTAGAGTTTCATTAAGCCGCCGGTGAGACATTCGCCCTCATGCCGACGACGATCGCCAGCACCTCTTCAGGAGGGTGGAAACGATCGGAGCGGCACTTCATGAGACCGGGGCAGGATGTTCCGGGCAACGAAAAATGCAGGGTCGGGCGTGACAATTGTGCGGAACATCGCTGGAAGGTTTGCGTCCCGCGTGGACGATGCCGCCAGGCTCTGGTTGCCGCGTCCGGCACCGACCGCGCGCGAGCTGTCCGCGATCCGGACCGTGGCCGCCTCTGCTCTCATCGCCTTTCCCGTCGCGCCGCTCGCTCTGTCCGCCGTGCTGCCGCTGTCGCTGGCCTTGCCCGTGGGCGCGGGCCTCGTCGGTGCCCTCAGCCTCGTCGGCGGTCTTGCGGCCGTCGGCCTTGCCGGTCGCCCGGCCGCGGCCGTCGCACCGGCCGCACCTCCGGTCGCACCCGCTGCGCCGACCTACGATCTCTTTGCCGGCCTCGTCACGCTGCACGACCTGCGCGGCTCGGTCACTGCCGTGCACGGACGCGATGCCGCAGGCTTTCTCGCCTGGATGCGCGATCCCGCAGGCCGCGGTTTCATCGAGCAGATCCATGTCTCCGACCGCATCGCCTTCCTGCGCGCCATCGACGCCGTCCGGCTCGGCGCTGCCGGCGAAACGGTGGAGGTCCGGCTGGAGCGCGGCTCGATGACGGAAGGCGGCGCGCAGCTCCTGCACATCCGGTGCGAGCTTGCCGGCATCGTGGAGGACGGCGTCCTCAACGGCATTCTCGTGCAGTCCCGCGACATTTCGGCCGAGGTCGCGCTCAAGGCGGACGCTGCCTCCAAGGCCGAAGCGGCCGAGAGCGCAAACGAGGCGAAGAGCCGGTTCCTCGCCGCCGTCAGCCACGAGCTGCGCACGCCGCTCAATGCCATCCTCGGCTTTTCCGATATCCTGTCCGGCGAATATTTCGGCCGGTTGGAGAACGATCGCCAGCGCGAATATGTGGCCCTCATCAACCAGTCGGGCGCCCATCTTCTCTCCGTCGTCAACACGATGCTCGACATGAGCAAGATCGAGGCCGGGCGCTACGAACTGATCGCCGAACCCTTCGTCGTCGCCGATGCCGTCTCCGCCTGCGAGGCGATGCTCGGCCTGCAGGCCGAGGCCAAGGGCGTGAAGCTGACGAGCCGCATCCTGCGCGGCGTCGGCGAGATCCATGCCGACCGCCGCGCCGTGCAGCAGATCCTCATCAACCTCGTCGGCAACGCCATCAAGTTCACCGACGCCGGCGGCATCGTCACCATCGACGCCGAGGTCTGCGGTGCCGATCTCAGGCTGACGGTCAGCGACACCGGCATCGGCATTCCGGCCGAAAAGCTCGCACATCTCGGTCAGGCCTTCATGCAGGTCGAGAACGAATATACGCGCGCTTACGAGGGCACCGGCCTCGGCCTCGCGCTCGTCAAGGGCCTCGTGGCGCTGCACGGCGGCGGCTTCGACATTTCGAGCCGTGTGCGGGAAGGCACCGCGATCCGCATCAGCCTGCCGCTCGACGGCTCGGGCATCCGCGATGTCGACCAGGTCGACGAGACCGCCGGCGTCGCGGAGTTTCCGCCACGCCTGAAAAGCCACGACCCGCGCCCGACCGAAGCGGCCTTGACGTCCCCCTCCGTGGCGACGGCGAACCGCAGGTTCGGGTCCGAGAAAGGAGGTGCGGCAGATGGCGAAGCCTACGCGAAAACAGCCTGACAGACGCAAATCCCCCACGACCACCAAGCCGCAGCCGACGCGAGGCTCGGCACCGCGTGCAGGCGCCAAGGCAGGTGCCAGAGGCGCGACCGCGCTGAAACGCACGGGGTCTTCGCGCCCGAATATCGTGCTGCGGGCCGCCTCCGGCCTGCTGGGCCTTGCGCTGCGCAATCCCGCCATCTTCGGCGGCACCGCCGCCTTTGCCGTCGTGTTCGGCTTCGTGGCCGCCAATGCGCTCTGGTACCAGCCGGGGCACCATCCGTCGCCGCTGCTGCGCACCCGGCTGCCGTTCACCCATCCCGACCCGTCGCGCGTGTCGCTGCGCGATCCGCAGGATGCGCCGGACCCGAGCAAGGTCACGACCTTCGTCATTCGCCGGGAAGGCGAGGGCGGCGAAGGCGACCCGGCGACGGCGGAAACCGAACCGGCACAGATGCCGGCCGAAGCCCTTCCGACCGGTGAGCGCACCGCAAGCGTCCCGGCCCCCGATGCGCTGGCGACGCTGCCCGGCGATCCCGTGCCGCGGGCCGATGCGGACGCCGACCTCGACGCCGCCGGCCTCGTGCGCGCCGTGCAGACCGAGCTTGCCCGCCATGGCTTCTACGATGGGGAGGCGGATGGCCGCCTCGGACCGAAAACCACGGCCGCCATTCGCCGCTTCGAACAGGCCAGCGGCCGTCCGCAGACCGGTATCGTCCGTCCGAGCCTGCTTTCCGCGCTGCGGGGCACGTCATCGTCCGGTGCGCCGGGATCGGGCTTTGCCGACGTCCGGCCCGCCCCGCGTCCGACGGCCGTTGCGTTTCCGGCCGACCCCGCAGCCGGTGCAACGCCCGAGATCGACCCCATCGCCGCGGCGATCCGCGCGGCAGAAGGCGGCACGGACCGCAAGCCGAAGCCGGCCGAAGCCCGGACCGCGAAGGCGCCGAGACCCACGGAAACGGCCTCCGCCGACGTGACGGCCCCGCACACTGGCGCCGGTGCGGGTGCCGGTGCCGGGGCCGGTGCCGGCGCCGGTGCCGAGGACAGCGCGGCCATGGTCATGGCCATCCAGCGCGGGCTCTCCAATCTGGCCTATTCCGACGTGTCGATCGACGGCGTGGTGGGCGACCAGACGCGCCTCGCCATCCGCCATTTCGAAAAGCATTACCGCCTGCCGGAGACCGGAGAGCCGAGCCCGGCGCTTCTGAAGAAAATGAAGGAAATCGGTGCGATCTGACCTCTGCCGAACCCAAAACGGCAGTCTCGGCAGGGGTTTCCCGCTGCTTTTCGATTCAGCGCGCGAGGCTCTTCGCGCGGCGGTGGAAGATCCGACATGCAACGCTCTGAGACAACAGCGATAGACGCCGTTGTCCGACCGGGCTAGAAGACACCATGCGCCTTCGCTCCGACATCTTCGTGTCCGCCATCACCCGCCGCGTCTTTGCGCGCGGCGAGATGGCGGCCGTGCTGCGCAAGGGGTCCGATGCGGCCGGTGCGATCTTCATCCGCCAGCGGGCGCGTGACGGACGGGAAACGCTGTTCGGGCCGGCGCCGCAAAGCCTCGTGACCGCCGAGGATGAAGGGCAACGGCTTTTCGAATGCCGGCTCTCGGCCGCCGATCCCGAGGCCGTGGACGCTGCGCTTGCCCGCGAAATCCGCTTTGATCCCGACTGCTGGGTGGTGGAGCTGGAAACCTCTGTTATTGCCGATCTCTTCGAAACGACGACGCCCGACGCGTGATCGCGGCGCGCCCGTTTCAGCGCGCGCCGCGGCCGAGCGAGCGGCGGTAGAAGGTGGACACGACCTCTTGTGTCTGGTTGGCAGGCGTCTGGTTGGCAGGCGTCTGGTTGGCGGAGGCAGGGTAGCTCGACGGCTGGCGCGGATCGGTGGCGCGCTCCGGACCGAGCACGGGGGAATGGCGATGGGACCCGTCGCGCCGCGCATCGTCCGCAGCGATCCAGCCCTCGACGCGGGCGCGTGCCTCGAGAGAGTCGATGCCGTCGAGCAGGGCGTCGCAGCGGGTGCCCGCACCGCTTCGTTCGGCCAGATAGGGATAGAGCGTTGTCAGCATGCGCACCATCTCGGCGCGGTCGGTGCCGAGCGCCGACAGGGTGACGGCCAGCTGCCAGCCGGAGACATCGAGGACCAGGCGCTCGCCGAACACGGCCGAACAGTCGAGCGCGTGCGACAGGGTGGCCGCGAAGAGATTGACCTCGCCGGAGCGGGAAAAGCGCACCAGCAGGGCTTCATGGGTGGCGTCGAGCGCCAGAAGCGGTCGGCGGGCCGGGGCTTGGCTCGGCTGGCCGACGGATCGGGCAAGCGCCTTCAGCTCCGCCCGCAGCCGCTCCTCGCGCGCCCGTGCGGCGATGGCGGCGGTCTCGGCGGCCGTGGTCTCCAGGGCTGAATTGTCGAGAGCCGGCATTTCGGATGCCGGGTTCTCCCCGCGCGTCGGGAATTCACGACCGGGTGCGCTGTCACGCTTTTCGACAAGGGCGTCGACGACCCGGACGCTCAGATTGTCGCGGCGGGCAATGGCACTGGCATGGGCCGGGCTCTGATTGCGGATGATGTCGAGCAGGACACGTTCGTCGATCGACATGGCCCGCGTCAGGAACAGGGCGGCGATGGCGATGGGTGCGCTGCCGATCTGGAGCGCGACGGACGAGGGCACATGGGGGCTTCTGGCGAGGGCTGCGGCTGCCTGGCGGCGCGCCTCGTCGCTGGAGGCGGCAAACAGCGGCTCGAACAGTTCGCAGAACTGCCGGAGGTCTGCGGACCGCGGCTGGCGAAGCCCTTCGAAGCTCGACACGGTCGCCATCAGGACCGCGTCTTTCACACGGCCATTGCGAGGTCTTTCCAAATCACGAAATCGGTCCGCCACACGTCCACCTCATACGCAAAACACCGACGCATCCCGACCCGGGGGCAACCCCAGCCGGACGTCTCGAAAACATGCCTCTCGCTGCCGGTTCCAGCTCATGCGCTTCCCGAACATCGCGGCAGAAGGCGTTGATGTGTCTCGGATTGACGAAGGCAGATGTTGCAGCGATGGCAACGAGCGCGCCATGAGACGGAGATTATGACGACGTGGTTAACATCGGCTTAAGGGCCTGCCGGATCGGCGCAGGCGCCGCGCAACCTCTGCCTGGCATCGTCATCGCCGGTGCAAGGCGGCAAGACGGCGGCCGTCGCGTGAGGGTGCAGCCGGGTGCAGAGGGGCGCTGAAGGTCGCGTGAGAGCGGAAAGCGGCGTCACGGCGGGGGCGAGCAGCGCCTGGGAGCTGACGGCTTGCCCGGAGGGGTGTCTGCGGTTCCGGCGGCGCCTTTTGCCGGCGCCGCCGTTCTCAGGTCAGGACCCGGTGGGCCCGGATCCGCATATCAGGGCCGGAGCCTTCAGAGCGTGCAACCGGGTTCGCCGGCTTCGCAGGCCCGCTGTTCGCGACGGTCGCGGCGGCGGTCCTCGTTCAGGCCGTTCGTCCCGCGATTGTCCCGATCCTGACGCTCCATGTTCTGCCGGTCGTTGTCACGGCGGTCATTGTCACGGCGGTCGTTATCCCGACGCTGGTCGCGGTCGTTGTCCCGACGATCGAACTGCTGGCGATCGAATTGCTGGCGATCACGGTTTCTGTCGCGGTCCCGATCGAAGCGCGGGCGATCGCGGTCGCCGTTGCGGTCGAAATCGTTGTCGTTGTCGAAGCGCTGACGCTCGCGTTCGCGCTGGAAGCGTTCCCGATCCCGGTCGCGATCCCGGTCGCGATCCCGGTCGAAACGGGGGCGGTCCCGATCCCGGTCCCGGTCGAAGCGATCCGGGCCGCCGCGCCAATATTCGCGGTCGCGATAGAAGTCGCGGTTGCGGTAGTTGCGATCCCAGTAGTTGCCGAGCTCGAAGGTGACGGTGGGGATGCCGAGCGGGCGATAATAGCGCGGCGCGACATAGACACGGCTTCTCTGGTACTCGGCCTGGACATAGGAGCCCGAGACCCAGCCGCGACCGCGTGCGAAGGAGACGTCGCACCAGTTGGCATCGGCAAGGCAGCCGTGAATTTCGACGGGGGCCCCGACGGGGATGATGACGACGGCCGGGTAGCGGGTGCTGGGGCCGGACCGCATGTTGACATTGGCGGTGGCAAAGCCCTCGGCAGCGCTGGCTGCGACCGGCGTCAGCAGCGTGGCGGCCAGCGCAAGGCCGGACAGGATGGATTTGACGGAATACACTTCGGGGTCCTCCAGTAGGCTTCGGCTCATGATCTGCAGGCGGGGAGACGCAGATGAAGCCGGATGATGAGCAAACGAAAACGCGTCCATATGATGGCAGGGCCCGCGGCCTGCCGACATCCGGCCTCCGACACCGCCCGACAGGCGCGGGTGCCGAGACCGGACGTGCCTGACAACCAGGCCACGCCGCGGAGACTTGCCGACACACGGGTGTGTGACGGAGCAGAAACAAGCTTCTGCCTGCCTTTGTTCCTAGGTTCGCCGGGCTGAACGGATCCTGAACGGGCAGGGAGGCGACGAAAGGCCGCCGGAAACCGCATGCTTTCCCGCCGAAACGCTGAAGGAGCGGCGCCTTAAAAAACGACCCCAAATGTCGGGTCGGCCGGTCCGTCTGGGAACAAAAGACCGCATCGGCCGTTGACGTGGCAGTTCGAACAGGAGCCCCGGACAATGATCGATAAGAAATTCGCAACCGTTTCCAGCACGGAAGCCGAAGTCGAAGCCAGCGTCGCCAAGAGTGAACTTGACAGCCAGATCTCGGATCTGCGTGCCGAAATCGCCCGCCTGACGGATTCGGTTTCCGCCATCGGCAGCGGCGCCAAGGCCGTCGTCCAGTCGGAAGCGGAAGTGCTAACCGAGCGGCTGCGCGATCGTGTTCGCGACGAGCCGGTCACCACGCTTCTGACGATCGCCGGCGTTTCCTTCGTGCTGGGTCTTCTCGCCCGCCGCTGACGCCGCCGTCCGTCACCTCAAAGACATCCGCTGCAGCCGCATCGTCCGAAAGGATGTTGCGGCTGTTTGCGACTGGAACAACGCGGTCGTTTCCGCTGAAATGACCGAATCACATGCGAATCACGGGTTCAACTAGGTAAGCGGCAGGTTTCTGTGATGTTTTCCATCGCTAGGTTTGGGGTTTCGAAAGTTAAGGCCATGTTAACTAAGCTATGGCCCAATCCGCGTGCAGGTCGATGCGCCGAAAACGAGCCGCCGACCGTGCGAAACGAACCGCAAGACATCCGGGATCATCCGGGAGAAGGAGCCACGAGAACGGCGCTCATGTCCGCCCCGCAAGGAGCGGTGAAGCGCCAGCCCGACGAGGGCAGGATGAGATCTGTTTCAAGTTCATCCGTCTCATCCAGACCATTGGAGACGAGCATGGCAGATGTTATCAGACTTCAGGACCGCCGACCTCGCGGCGGCCGCAAGGCAGGCGCGGACGGAGCACGACAGGACGCGACCATCCTGCTCTTTACCGGCATCCGCTACGAGCGCATGGACGGCACGCCGGTGACGAGCGGCCCTCTCACCAAGGCGTCGGCCGTCAAGCCGCTGAACAGCTCGACCCAGAAGCACTGAGATTTCCAAGCACCGAGGCCAGAAGCGGCGAGATCAGAAGAACTGGGCACCGACGCTCTGGGATCCGATCACCGATCGTTGAGAACCGCAGCCTGTAGCGTCCTCGACGCACGCGGCGCGACGCGGACCCGACGATGCCAGGCACGATAGCGTCCCGGTCTCAGCGCCCCGGTTTCAGTGCCCCAGGCTCAGCGCGACAATCTCAGCGCGACAGTCTCAGCGTGACAGCGGCTCGCATCCGGCCTCCGCCAGGAAACGGCTGGCCGCGGCCTCGTAGCTGCCGAGCGGGGCGAGCGCCCGCAGCACCGCATAGCCCTCGTCACCCGGCATCTCCACCGTAATGGTCTGTCCGATCGCCTCGGCCGGCTGCTTGCGCAGTTCCACCAGCTGCAGCGGCGTGGCTGCCACGACATCGACCCTGTTCTCGACCGACGTGGCATTGCTCATGCTGAAGATCTCGTTGGAGCCGGAATCGTAGATCGCCAGCGACCAGAACGGCACGTCGCCGGCCGCCGTGAAGCGCACCGGCCCGCCGAGCACCGAGAACCCGCACACCGCGACCCGGAGATAGGGATCGTCGTTGGACAGACCCGTCGGCCCCGGCGCAGGGGTCAGCGGAAAGAAGCTGTCCATCTCATAGAGCCCGAGAACCCGGCTGTAGGCATCCTCCGCGGTGAAACGCGGCAAGGCGAGGATGATGACGATGTGCAGCAGGCCGGCCCCGATGATGCCGACAAGGAGGGCATAGAGCACGCTACGCATCGCCGCATCCCCGCGCGACGATCGACGGCATCACGAGCTCGATGGCGCCCGAGGAATTGGCCGTCGGCGCATCGAGAAGCGTCAGCACCAGGCGGAACCGGCCGACCGGCGCGGGCGGCAAGGCCTTGTCCGCAGCAGAGGTGGACGCGGTCCGCGCGGAGGGATCCTCGGCCGGCGTGATCGCCAGCCAGTTGTCCGGCTGGGCGTCCGGCGCGACATGGATGACGAAGGACGTATCGGTGGCGCGCAGCACGGTCCAGGCATTGAGGGCGACCGGCAGCGTCTGCGAGGTCGTCAGCGGCCGGTCGGACGTATCAGTGGCAAAGAGCGTCCAGAAGCGGGCCGGCGGCGTATTGCCGACGATATCGTAGCGGCAGGCACCGGCCAGCGGACGACCGTCATCGTCGGTATCGGCGGTGAACCGCATGCCTTCGGCCTTGCCGTAGAGCAGCCGCCCGGCCCGCGCCCGATGCGCCTTGGCATAGGGATCGGTGTCGGCGGTCTGGGCATTGGGATAGGCGACCCAGGGCCCGAGCTGGATGGCGCCAAACCCGGTCGATGCCTTCAGCGCGATATTGCTGACGGCGATGCCGCCGCCGAAAGCGACGCAGAGGGTGAGCGCAACGAGAATGGGCACGCGGAACATCAGGACTGGCGGCTTTCGGGCATAAGAGGTGCGGGCATAAGGGGTTCGGGCATAAGGGGTGCGGGTGGGGCGGTTTGCGCGGACAAGTCGCGCAGGTGGCACCGAAGCCGCGACATCGGGCTGTTGTCAACCGTCATCGTACGCTTCCGCTTCCGTGTGTGCGAAGGGCGTTCCACAGGATTTCCGGGGTAAAATCATAGCCGAGGCGCATCCAGTGCATGATATCGAACGGATGCGCGACGATGAGATCCGCGCCGCCGATCCGATACCACAGCGCCTGAAGGGTTCTCTGTCCCGACGCGGTCGTCTCGATCACCTGCGTGTCGATGATCTCGGCATCCTTGGTCGCGAAATCGCGCAGATTGTCGGTCACGAGAAGATCGGCTTTCGCGGCGATGGCGGTCGCCAGCACGCCGGCATCCTCCGCATCCGGCATGGCGAAGCGCTCTTCTCCGCCCAGAACGAGATAAGGATCCAGCGCTTCCGGGCCGTAGTGCATGATGTCGATCATGGATCCGGAATATGCCTTGATCTTGTCGTCGGCGAACTGCAGGCGGCGCAGCACCGTTTCCAGGGTTTCGATCATATCGAGCGAGATGACCAGCTGCGCCTTGCCACCGATGCCCCAAGTCTGGCCCCAGGTCTGGCCCCAAGCCTGGCCCCAAGTTTGGCCGGCGACCATCGATACCAGGGTCTGCGTTGCCGTGCCCCTGCGGCCACGATCATGGGCCATGATGTTGCCCACGAGAATGTTGACATCCAGCACGACGCGAACGGGACGGTTCACGGTTACGTCCGGTGTCTCGCAGCACGGGCGAGAACCGTTGCCTCCTCCATGATGTCGATCTCGCTGGATGCGTCGTCCGGTCCGCCGAACCGGTGCTCGGAGGCAAGCGCGCCCGTGGCCTTCTCGAGCCGGACCCGCGCCGCGGCGGCCATCATTTCGCGACCGAGGCGGACGATGGTGTCCTGATCGTTCTCGGCGTTGAGCTCGAGCAGGAAATCGCGCACGCCCTTGGGAAGCCCGACGAAGACGGTGATCGCGCTGGACACCGCGTTCGAGACGGACCTGTTTTCCATCGACGCGACCCGCTTCAATTTCGAGGCCGTTCTGCCGTCGACATTTGCCGAAACCGTGGAGGACACTGCACGCTCCTATAGACATACATCGTTTCTATATAGCCGAGCGGCCATGGACCGACAACGGGCGTGGAACGCGATGCGCCGTCGGGAAGGACGACGTCTGGACATCGGCTCGGCATCAATTGCTGGCGGCGTCAGTGGGTTTGGGCGCCGCGCTTGCGACCTTTCCCGGGGCCGTGGGGTCGACCGCCAGCGGCGGCGCGGTTTCGAAGCGGGCGCCGAGCGCCTTCAGCAGGCGGGTGACGTCGCCGGAGAGCATGCGCGGGCGCACGAGCGGCGGCAGGGCGTTTTCGTCGGTCTTGGCGACGGCCGCTGGCGTGGCCGGCTTGCGGGCCGCTGGCGGCGGGGCAATGCCCGGAATCGGGCGGTGGTCGATGCCCTGTTCGGCGTAATCCATCAGCCGCTTGAAGGCCATGGCGGGCAGCGAGCCCCCGGTCATGTTGTTGGTCGAGGTGTAGTCGTCGTTTCCAAACCAGACGGCGGCGGTGTAGTCCCCGGTAAAGCCGACGAACCAGGCATCGCGATAGGACTGGGTGGTGCCGGTCTTGCCGCCGGCCACGACGCCGTTGTCGAGCGCCGCCTTGCGCGCCGTGCCGATGATCGGGATCTGCGTCAGCATGTAGTTCATCGAGGCCGTGGCCTTTTCGCTGAGGACCCGCTGGGCCGGCGGGGCATCGCGGTTGAAATCATAGAGCACGTCGCCGTCATAGTTCAGGATCTGGCTGAGACCATGGCGGCGCGCCTGCAGGCCGCCCGCGGGAAAGACGGCATAGCCGGTCGCCTGGTCCATGACGGTCAGTTCGGAGGTGCCGAGCGGGATGGTCTTGTCCGGGCGGATGGGGGTTTCCACGCCGAAAGCCTTGGCAAGCTCGACGATGCGGGGAATGCCGAGCGTCTCCTTGGCGAGCCGCACCGGCACCGTGTTGATGGAGCGGGCGATGGCGTTCAGGAGCGTGACCTTGCCGGAAAAGCTGCGGCCGTAGTTCTGCGGCGACCAGCGACCCCAGGTGATCGGCGCATCGCTGATGGTCGTCTCCGGCGTCATGCCCTTTTCCATGGCGGCCGCATAGGTATAGGCCTTGAAGGACGAGCCCGGCTGGCGCAGCGCCTTGGTGGCACGGTTGAACTGGCTCTCGCCGTAGTCGCGCCCGCCGACCATGGCGCGCACGGCGCCGCCGGTCTCGATCATCACGAGCGCGCCCTGGCTGACACGGTAGCTCTCGCCATACTGGCGCAGGCTCGATTCGATCGCATCTTCCGCCGCCTGCTGCAGGCTCATGTCGATGGTGGTGCGCACGATGAGGGAGTGCTGGGCAAAGGGCGCGGCGACGCGCTGGACCTCGTCGAAGGCCCAGTCGAGGAAGAAATCGGGCGCTGTGACCTCGGCGCGATCGACGACGCTTGCCGGATGGAGACGCGCGGCGACCACCTGGCCCTCCGTCATCAGCCCGCCCTGCACGAGATTGGTCAGGACCTCGTTGGCCCGCGCGCGGGCGGCCGGCAGGTTGACGTGCGGCGCGTAGCGGGCCGGGGCCTTGAACAGGCCGGCCAGCATGGCGCTCTCCGCCAGATTGATATCGGTGATGGCCTTGCCGAAATAGAACTGCGAGGCCGCCGCCGCGCCGAAGGTGCCGCCGCCCATATAGGCGCGGTCGAGATAGAGGCGCAGGATCTCCTTCTTCGACAGGTTGCACTCCAGCCAGACGGACAGGAAGGCTTCCTTGATCTTGCGCTCGAAGGTGCGCTCGTTGGACAGGAACAGGTTCTTGGCGAGCTGCTGCGTCAGCGTCGAGCCGCCCTGCACGACTCCGCCGGCGCGGGCGTTGACGGTCATCGCGCGGGCGAGGCCGAGGAAATCGATGCCCCAATGGTCGAAGAAGCGCCGGTCCTCGGTGGCCAGCACCGCTTTCACCAGCGTATCCGGCAGCTCGTCCACGGGCACGCTGTCCTCGTGGATGATGCCGCGGTGGCCGATCTCATTGCCGTAGCGATCGAGAAAGGTGACGGCGAAATCGCTCTGCGCCAGCCAGTTGCCCCTGGTCTCCTGGAAGGCCGGAAGCGCGAGCGCCAGGAGCAGGACAGCCCCGACCGTGCCCCAGGTCATGCCTTCGCCGAGCAGTTCGAACACGACGCGCTTCCATCCGCGCATGCGGAAACGCCGGAAGAAGATGGTGACGTCCTCCCACCATTCCGCAAGGCGAAAACCGGCATGCCAGACGGTCGAATCGATGAAGGCATCGATGCGCAGCAGGATATGGCGCTTCTTCGGGCGTTCCGGCCGGGCCGGCGCGGGTTCGGCCGGGCCAGATTTGGAAGGGCCAGCTTCGGAAGGGCCGGGTTCGGACGGGCCGGCTTCGGAAGGGGCGGGGAGGGATGCCGCCTGCCGCGGGGTGCCGGGCAGGGCGGATGCCGCCTCGTCCGGGGTCGCCGGGCGCGGGGTCCTCTCGGGCATGTCGTCGATCGGGCTTGTCAACGCTTCGGACCGTCCTCAATCTCGCGCGGTGTTTCGATGTCGCACAGGCTGCTGGCGAAAGCAGGCTTTTTTCGCGCGGGATGAGACTATACTGCCACGGGGCGGCATTCCCTTCCACGGGGATATGACGGAACAGCCTTAAAAATCTGGAAATGGACGCTTACCTAGTGCAGACGGACCTGACGCTGAGAGGTCGGTTTCGAACCGATGCGTCGGCAGCGACGGACTTTTCCACGACGAAAGGACGGATCCATGGGCGACGTGCCTTTCTGGAAGACCAAGACACTGGAGACGATGAACGGCGCGGAGTGGGAAAGCCTCTGCGACGGGTGCGGTCTCTGCTGCCTCAACAAGCTGGAAGACTGGGACACGGGCGAGATCGCCTGGACCTCGATCCGCTGCACGCTGCTCGACGGCGACACCTGCCGCTGCCGCGACTACCCCAACCGGCAGGCGACCGTGCCGGACTGCATCCAGCTGACGCCGCAGCAGGTGCGCGAGCTTCCCTGGCTGCCGCCCACCTGCGGCTACCGGCTCGTGCGCGACGGCGAGGACCTCTACTGGTGGCACCCGCTGGTGTCCGGCGACCCCGAGACGGTGCACATCGCCGGCATTTCGGCCCGCGGGCGCACGATCAGCGAGGACGATGTCGATATCGACGACTTCGAGGATTTTCTGGCCGACTGGCCGACCGACGGCCATCCGCGCTCGGAAACCTGATTATTTTCTCGTCATAGGAAAATAGTCCTTGACGGCGTGACGGTGTTCCGGTAGGTTTTATGTATGGTCGGAGATGTGCGGGTGCGGCGGGGCCGCGGCGCACGGCCCGGCGTTTTTTCCCCACTTCCGGCTTCCACCCTTTCTCACGACAGGACGATGCGATGATCGACGGACAGGCAGATCCGGCGCTGTTTGGCGCGTGGCCGAAGCGCTGTGTGTATGACGGGGCGCTCGCCGTCGACGCCGAGCCCACGGCTGACAAGCTCACGGCCGGCGAGATCCGGCTGTTCCTCGACCGGAAGGCGGCCGACATGCCCGCCGGCGATGCGCTTCTGGAGATGCTGAACGGCATGACGCGCGAGCTGCGCGAGCAGATGCAGATGTTCCAGATGCTGCGCCAGCAGGCCGACCGCCAGAAGATGGAGGCGGGCGAGGAGATCGACCGCAAGGTGGCCCAGGCCGATGCGAAGGCCTCGATCGAGGCGATGTCGCTGATCGTGCGGACGCTGGAGAAGATCGACAGCCTGCACCGGACGCTGGCGCAGGACCGGGAACGGCTCGATGCGGAGACCCTCGACGATGCGGGCTATCACTCTCTTCTCGTCAAGCTGGAGGCTGTCATCGAGCAGCGCACTGTCGAGCGTTTCCGGGAGCGCGAGGCCGAACCGGCGGCGCGGACCGGAAAGCCTGCAGACGGCGCCCCTGTGGAGGAACCCGGCGCAGCCGGACGCCCGGCCGCTCTTTCTGGCGACGATGCCGTGCCCGGAGTCTGCCATGGCGAGAGACCCCTCCCGCCCTACGGATGACGCGGCTCTGGCGCGCGCCGCGCAGCGCCTGCGGATCGACGCGGCGCATGCGGCGCTCTTCACGGCGATCATTTTCAGTCTCGAGGGTGGCGTGGGGCGGATCAGCGACAATCACGGGAGCACCATGGCGCGTCTGGGCGCCCTCGGCCGGGAGATCGCCAGCCGGTCTCCTGCCGGCAGCGCGGATACGGCCGACCGGCCGTGCGGCACGGCGGATCGGGGGAGATCGGCGGAGGTGACGCCCGACATGCAGGCGATGTCGGAGACGCCGCGGACGGCAGGGGTCGCATCCTGGCTGAAGAGCGTGGTCGGGGATCTCCCGCCGGTGCATCTCGCGCGTCTCGCGTCAGACTGGCGGCTGACTGGGCGGGCAGAGCAGCGGCCGCCGCCCGGCGACTGGCGGGTGTGGCTGCTGATGGGCGGCCGCGGTTCCGGCAAGACGCGAGCGGGCGCGCACTGGGTCCATGACCTGGCGACCGCGCCTGGCGCCCGGCCGGGGCTTCGGATCGCGCTGGTGGCGGAGACGCTCGGCGATGCGCGCGAGGTGATGATCGACGGCGTCTCCGGCATCTGCCGGGTGGCGACGCGCCACCGCCCGGAGTTCGAGGTCTCGCGCCGCCGGCTTGTGTGGCCGAACGGCACGATCGCCCAGATCTTCTCCTCGGAAGATCCGGAAAGCCTGCGCGGGCCGCAATTCGACTATGCCTGGTGCGACGAACTGGGAAAATGGAAGCATGCCCAGGCCACCTTCGACATGCTGCAGTTCGCGCTGCGGCTGGGGGCCGACCCGCGCATCCTGGTGACGACGACACCACGGCCGATCCCGATCCTCAAGGCGCTGGCCGCGGACCCGGCCACGGTGCTCCGCCGCATCCGCACGGCCGACAATGCCCGCAATCTGGCGCCGGGCTTCCTGAGGGCGATGGACGGCCGCTATGGCGGCACGCGGCTCGGGCGGCAGGAACTCGACGGCGAAATGATCGCCGACCGGGAGGATGCGCTCTGGAACCGGGCGGCCATCGAGGCGCTGACCTTGCGCGACGGCGGCTCGCTGCGGGAGACGGGGCCCCTCGGCCGCATCGTCGTGGCCGTCGATCCGCCGGCCGGATCGGGGCTGGAGAGCTGCTGCGGCATCGTGGTTGCCGGCATCGACGGCCGCGGACGGGCCGTGGTGCTGGCCGATTGCTCGGTGGAGGGTGCAAGCCCCGCCGGATGGGCGGCGGCGGTGGTGCGCGCCTTCCGCCGCTTCGATGCCGACCGGATCGTCGCCGAAATCAACCAGGGCGGCGACATGGTGGCCGCCGTCCTGCGCGGGATCGATGCGCGCCTGCCGATCACCAATGTCCGCGCCAGCCGCGGCAAATGGCTGCGCGCCGAACCCGTCGCCGCGCTCTACGAACAGGGCCGCGTGGTCCATGCGGGCGCCTTTCCGGCGCTCGAGGACCAGATGTGCGACTTCGGCGCCGAGGGGCTCTCCTCGGGACGCTCGCCCGACCGGCTGGACGCGCTGGTCTGGGCGCTGACGGCGCTGATGCTGGACGGCGGCGGCGAGCCGCGCTTGCGGATGGTGTGACGCGGGGCGGGGCGGACGATGGTGGAACGGTTATGCCGTCACGGCCCCTCATCCGGCTGCCGCCACCTTCTCCCCGCCTGCGGGGAGAAGGGACCCGGAGCGCGCGCGTTGCCCCATCTCCCTTCGCCCGCGCGGGGAGAGGGACTTGGAGCGAGCGTTTTGCCGCATCTCCCTTCGCCCCGCGCGCGGGGAGAAGGTGCCGGCAGGCGGATGAGGGGCGGACAGGATCGCTGAGGTCAGGAAGAGGCAGGGCCAGGTGCATGTGCGGCTGCCGGGTGGGACAGCGGCGCATCGGTTCAGGCGGCGCGGTTTCCGGGCGGATGATGGTGGAACGGTTATGCTGTCACGGCCCCTCATCCGGCTGCCGCCACCTTCTCCCCGCCTGCGGGGAGAAGGGACTTGGAGCGCGCGCTTTGCCCCATCTCCCTTCTCCCCGCGCGCGGGGAGAAGGTGCCGGCAGGCGGATGAGGGGTGGGCGCCGGTGGTCGCTCCATCAACGAAAAGAGGCGCACAGGGTGCGCCTCCTTCATCTTGTCCTGCAGTCGTCTTCGCCTGTCCGGCGCTACTTGGCGCTCGCCGGCTGGGGCTTGGCGGGCTGGGTCGCGGCGGTGCGGATCTGGCGCCATTCGTTCTCGAAGCGTTCGAAAAGGCTCTGGGAAATCGTCTTCACGGTCATGGTCTCTCCTTAACGCGACGGTTGAGTGCGACAAAAACGCACATTGGACACGAAGGTTCCGCGAAAATTTTCGGGAAGGCGACGTCTCAGCCGCGCGTGGACGACACCGGCGCTGCCGACGGACGGTTCTCCGGACGGATCTCGGTGCGGCGGTCAGCAACGGCAACCGAGCGCATCTGCTGCCATTCGTTTTCGATGCGGCTGAGGAGATGCGGCGGGATGGTTTCGCGAACGGTGGTCTGCGTCTTCATGGTCGAGGTCATGCCGTCTCTCCATCGTGTTGTTTAAAATTCGACCCAAAGTGGTCGGTCCCCTGTCGTGGGCTTACGCTGGCAGATGCTAAACGAAAAGTAAATCATGGGCTTAGGTCATTTAAACGATTTAGATTTTCTAAATCGATTGAATTCTTGGATTTCAGGGACAACCGGGCGTCGGCGCGGATCGCCCGAAGAAGGAACGAGAGCATGGACGGATGCATGGACCGGGCAATCTTCTTTCGCATCGTCCGCCGGACGCTGTTTACAGGGCATCTGGACCCGGACCAGGTAAGCGGCATCGGCGCGATCCTCGACCGGTCGGAGCCGGCGCAGGCGGGCGGGCCATCGGGGTCAGCGCATCCCGTGCCGTATGACGGGCGCTGGCTTGCCTATCTCCTGGCAACCGTGCAGCACGAAACCGGGCGAAAAATGCAGCCTGTGCGCGAGACGATGGCGGCAACCGATGCCCAGGCCATCGCCCGGCTGGACCGGGCTTTCGCCGCGGGACAGTTGCCAGCGGTGCGCGTGCCCTATTGGCGGCGCGATGCGGAGGGCAAGGCCTGGTTCGGCCGCGGGCTGGTGCAGCTGACGCACCGGCGCAATTACGAGACGATGTCGCGGCGGATCGGCATCGACCTTCTGGCCGACCCCGGTCGGGCCATGGACCGCGGCACGGCGGTCGAGATCCTTTACGTCGGCATGGAGACGGGCGCCTTCACCGGCGTGTCGCTGGCCGACATGTTCCATGCCGCGCGCACCGACTGGGTGGCGGCGCGGCGCATCATCAACGGGCGGGACCGGGCCGTGGAGATCGCGGCCGACGCCCGGGCCTATCACGCGGCGCTCGAGGCTGCGGGTCACCCCTCCTTCAGAAGGATCGCCACGTCATGAAGATGCCCTTCGGCCTGAAAAGACCCCGCTTTGCGACGGACGCCGGACGCCCAGCGCCACCGCGGAAACCCGAGGCCGACGCCGCGCCGGGGCGCGAAAGCAAGGCGGCCGGTTTCGTGGCGATCGCGCAGGAGGGGCGGGCGCACTGGACGGGCCGATCCTATGCCGCGCTGGCGCGAGAGGGCTTTCTGCGCAATCCGGTGGCTTATCGGACCGTCCGGATGATCGCCGAGGCCGCCGCCGCCGTGCCGCTCATCGTCTATCGCGCCGGACGCGAGGTGACGGACCATCCGGTGCTGCGCCTTCTGACGCGGCCGAACGCCCAGATGGCGGCAGCGGACTTTCTCGAAACGCTCTATGGCCATCTGCTGCTGTCGGGCAATGCCTATGTCGAGGCGGTGACGATCGGCACCGAGACCCGCGAGCTGCACCTGCTGCGGCCCGACCGGGTGCGGGTGCTCGAAGGGCGCGACGGCTGGCCGGAGTTCTACGAATATCGCGTGGGCGGCATCGTGCGGCGCTATGCGGCGGGAACGACCCTCCTGCACCTGAAGCTGTTTCACCCGCTCGACGACCATCTCGGCTTTCCGCCGCTGGCGGCGGCGCAGACGGCGCTCGACCTGTCCAATGCCGCCGCGACCTGGAACAAGGCGCTGCTCGACAACTCCGCCCGGCCGTCCGGGGCGCTCGTCTACCAGCCGAAGGAGGGCGGCAACCTTTCGCCCGACCAGTACGACCGCCTGAAGAGCGAGCTGGACGAGGGCTATAGCGGGCCGATGCGGGCGGGACGGCCGCTGTTGCTGGAGGGCGGGCTCGACTGGAAGGCGATGGGCCTTTCGCCCAAGGACATGGACTTCGTGGAGGCCAAGAACGGTGCGGCGCGCGACATCGCGCTCGCGTTCGGCGTGCCGCCGATGCTGCTCGGCATTCCCGGCGACAACACCTATGCGAACTACCAGGAGGCGCATCGCGCCTTCTATCGGCTGACCGTGCTGCCGCTGATCAACCGCACGGCGACGGCGCTCTCCGCCTTTCTCTCCGACCGCTTTGACACGCCGCTGCAGCTCGGCGCCGATCTCGACCAGGTGAGCGGGCTTGCCGGCGAGCGCAGCGAACTCTGGGCGCGGCTCGGCGCGGCGGATTTCCTGACCGACGCGGAGAAGCGGGCGGCGGTGGGATACTGAGACAATCGCAGGCGTGCAAACGCCAGCCGGCGAAGGCCGGTTGGCGCACGGTGGCTGGCGAACGGTGGCTGGCGAACGGTGGTTGGCGAACGGTGGTTGGCAGGACGAAGCGCAACACGGAAGGACAGGACGATGGCGGAAGAGTCTCACCTCTGGATCGCGCGGGGGATCGGGTCGGTGGCGGGGGCGGCGGTGTCGCTCATCTACCTCCTGCCCCGCAGCCGGCACGAAGCGGCGTCGCGGTTTCTGACCGGCACGGTCTGCGGGCTGGTGTTCGGCGGGCCGACCGGCGTCTGGGCGGTCGAGCGCCTGGGCATTTCCGGGCTCGTGTCCGGTGCGGAGGTGCTGCTGACCGGATCGGCGGCGGCCAGCCTCATGGCCTGGTGGGCGCTCGGCGCCGCCGTTCGGATATCCCGGCGCTACGGGCAGAAATAACGGACGGCCGCTCCTCAGGCCACGGCAGAGCGGACAAGGGCGCCCAGGGCACGGCATAGCGGGAAGAGGGCCCACAGGACAAAGGGTCCAAAGAGGCGCTCCCCGCCTTTCGACGCCCGTCGCGCAAACGGCCTTAAT
This sequence comes from Rhizobium sp. Leaf341, assembly GCF_001424325.1. Taxonomy (NCBI): domain Bacteria; kingdom Pseudomonadati; phylum Pseudomonadota; class Alphaproteobacteria; order Hyphomicrobiales; family Rhizobiaceae; genus Rhizobium; species Rhizobium sp. Leaf341. Next base: position 36,760 of record NZ_LMPE01000003.1, on the reverse strand, counting down.
CACATCACATCACAGCATCGGAGAATTCCATGGCGACTGACCGATATGCGGTCCGGCGGGCGACGGCGGTTGCCGGGCTGACGCTGGCCGGAGCGACAGGCGAGGGGCGGTTTTCGGGCTATGCCAGCGTGTTCGGCGAGATCGATCTCGGCAAGGACACGATCGAGCGCGGCGCCTTTCTGCACTCCCTGGCCAAGCGGGGGGCGGGCGGCGTGCGGATGCTGTTTCAGCACGATCCGAACGAGCCGATCGGCACCTGGACGACGATCCGCGAGGACGGACGCGGGCTGTTCGTCGAGGGGCGGCTGTCTCCCGGCGTGGCGCGGGCCCGCGAGGTGCATCAGCTGATGAAGGGCGGCGCGCTCGACGGGCTTTCCATCGGCTTCCAGACCGTGAAGGCGCGCACCGACGCCAAGAGCGGCGTCCGCCGCGTGCTCGAAGCCGACCTCTGGGAAATCTCGGTCGTGACCTTTCCGATGTTGCCGTCGGCGCGGGTCTCGAACGTCAAGCATGCGCGGTTCTTCCGCGACAGGGAAACGGAGCTCGTGCGCACGATGCGGCGGGCGGCCCGGATGATGGTGGAACGAAAGGATATTTTCCGATGACCAATCCAGTGACGACGGCACCGGGCAGGACGGCGCCCGAGATCAAGACGATCCCGGACACCATGGCCTCGGCCTTCGAGGACTTCATGGGCGCCTTCGAGGTCTTCAAGGAAGCGAACGACCAGCGGCTGGGCGAGATCGAGAGCAAGCTCTCGGCCGATGTCGTGACGCGCGACAAGGTGGATCGGATCGCGCGCGGGATGGACGAGCAGAAGCGCGCGCTCGACCAGATGCTCCTGAAGAAGGCGCGCCCGGCGCTCGGCGGCAAGGCCGAGGCGATGAGCTTCGAGGCGGCCGAGCACAAGGCGGCCTTCGACAGCTATATCCGCCGGGGCGACGAAGGCGCATTGCGGGCCTTGGAAGAAAAGGCGTTCTCGATCGGCTCGGCGAGCGACGGCGGCTATCTGGTGCCCGCCCAGACCGACACGGAAATCGGCCGCCGGCTGCAGGTGATCTCGCCGATCCGCGCGCTGTCGACCGTGCGGCAGGTGTCGGGCAGCGTGCTGAAAAAGCCCTTCGCCGTGGCGGGCCTCGCCTCCGGCTGGGTTTCGGAAACCGCCGCGCGGCCGCAGACCGCAACGCCGCAGCTGTCGGAGTTGACCTTTCCGACCATGGAACTCTACGCCATGCCGGCGGCCACGGCGGCGCTTCTGGACGATGCGGCCGTGGATGTCGAAAGCTGGATCGCCGACGAGGTCGACATCGCCTTCAGCGAACAGGAAGGCACCGCCTTCGTCAGCGGCGACGGCATCAACAAGCCGAAGGGGTTTCTGAGCTACGGCCAGGTGGCGGACGCCAACTGGGGCTGGGGCAGCCTCGGCTATATCGCGACCGGCCTTCTCAACGGCTTCCGGCCGAGCGGCCCCTCCGACGTGCTGATCGACACGATCTACGCGCTGAAGGCCGGGCACCGGCAGAAGGCGAGCTTCGTGATGAACCGCAAGACGCAGGCCGAGATCCGCAAACTGAAGGATGCCGACGGCAACTATCTGTGGCAGCCGCCCGCAACGGTCGGGCAGGCGGCCTCGCTCCTCGGCTTCCCCGTGGCCGAAGCGGAAGACATGCCGGACATGACCAGCGGCGGCACGGCGATCGCCTTCGGCGATTTCCAGGCGGGCTATCTCGTGGTGGACCGCACGGGCGTGCGCATCCTGCGCGATCCCTATTCCGCCAAGCCCTACGTCCTCTTCTACACCACCAAGCGCGTCGGCGGCGGGGTGCAGAACTTCGAGGCGATCAAGCTGGTGAAGTTCGCGGTCAACTGACCGGGACCGCGCCGCGGCGGCGGCAGAGCCCGCCGCCCATGCCACACGTCCCTTCCAACCGGAGATGTCCATGACCCTTGCCGAACTGGCGCCGCCCGCGGGCGAGCCGCTGACGCTTGCCGAAGCGCGGGCGCACCTGCGCGTGGACGATGCCGCCGACGATCCGCTGATCGCCGACCTCATCACGACCGTGCGCGAACACCTGGAGCGGACGACCGGCCTCGTGCTGATCGCCCGCGCCTTCCGCCTCTATCTCGACGACTGGCCGGAGGGCCGCGTGCTGGAGATCGGGCGCGGGCCGGTCAGCAGCGTCGAGACGATCACCGGATATGACGCGCTGGGCGCGCCGTTCGAGGCCGACATGACCGGCTTCGTCCTCGACGGCCGGGCGTGTCCCGCCCGCCTGTTCCTGCCGGAAGCGCCGCAGACGGCCCGGGCGATCAACGGCATCGAGATCGATTTCACCGCCGGCTTCGGCATGACGGGCGCAGAGGTGCCGGCGTCGCTGAAGCGCGCACTGCTCCTGCATCTGGCGCTGCTCCATGCCTATCGCGGCGCGGTTTCGCCGGGCGACCAGCCGGCGGAGGTGCCGGCCGGCTACGACCGCCTGGTCGCGCCCTTTCGCCGGATGAGGCTCTGACCATGCGCACCGACACGATCGACCCCGGCCGGATGACGGCGCGGATGGACCTGGAGGTGCCGGTGGAGACGCCGGACGGACAAGGCGGCATGTCGCGGACCTTCGTGCCGACCGGACCGCTCTGGGCGCTGATCGAGCCGCGCGTGGCGCTGATCGTCGACCGGCGCGACGAGAGGGTGGTGGATGTCGAGCATGACGTCTGGATCCGCCACCGCACCGGGGTCACGCCCGGCATGCGCTTTCGCAAGGGGACGCGGCTTTTGGTCGTGCTCTCGGCCTTCGATCCGGACGAGACGCGGCGCTACCTCGTCTGCCGCTGCCGGGAGGCGCGCGCATGAGCGGGCGGGAAACAAGCGCGGCGAACGCCCTGCAGGCGGCGGTCTTTACGGCGCTCTCGGGTGATGCCGCGCTGTCGGCCATGCTCGGGCCGGGCGGCATTCACGACCGGCTGCTGGACGATCCGGCGCATCCCTACCTGCGGCTCGCCGGCATCGAGAGCCGCGACTGGTCGACGGCCAGTGAACCGGGCGAGGCGCACGACATGGCGATCGAGGTGCGCGGGGGCGAGGGCGGACATCGCGGCGTGCAGGAGATTGCCGCCCGGGTGCGGGCGCTCCTGGACGATGCGGGTCTTCTCCTGTCCGGCCATCACCTGGTGAACCTGCGGCACGAGGGCACCCGCACGGCGCGCGACGCCGAGGCGCGCGGGCATGTGGCGGCGATGCGGTTCCGGGCCGTGACGGAGCCGATGGACGAGATCCGATGACGGAACGCCGACGTGCTCGGCCATGCCGGGCCGGACGGCAGCGACAGAACCAAAAGGAAGGGATCAGCCGATGGTGGCGCAGAAGGGCAAGGACATCCTGTTGAAGATCGAGAGCGGCGGCGGCTTTACCACCGTTGCCGGGCTGCGGTCCAAGCGGTTGGCATTCGATGCGGAGACCGTCGACGTGACCGACGCCGAATCGACGGGGCGCTGGCGCGAGCTTCTCGGCGGTGCGGGCGTCCAGCGCGCCTCGATCTCCGGTGCCGGCCTTTTCAAGGACCAGGCGTCCGATGCGCTGGTGCGCGCCACCTTCTTTGCCGGCGCAATCGTCGCCTGGCAGGTGATCATCCCGGATTTCGGCACGGTCAGCGGCCTCTTCCAGCTGACCACGCTGGCCTATTCCGGCGATCACCGGGGCGAGGTGCAGTTCGAGGCGGCGCTGGAATCGGCCGGCCCGCTGACCTTCGTGGCCGCCTGATGCGCCCCCGCGCGACAGGCGCGACCGGGCGCGCGAACCGGCACCGGGGCGAAGTCGAGGCCATCATCGACGGCGAACGCCGCATTCTCTGCCTGACGCTCGGCAGCCTTGCCGAACTCGAGACCGCCTTTGCCGCCGACAGCCTGGCGGGACTGGCGCGCCGCTTTTCGGCCGGCGGGCTGAAGGCGGAGGATCTGATCGTGATCCTTGGCGCCGGTCTGCGCGGCGGCGGCAACATCGTCTCCGACGAAGACGTGGCCGGCATGAGCGTCGCGGGCGGGCTTGCCGGCCTGGCGCGCCTTGCGGGCGACCTTCTCGCCGCGGCATTCGGGAGCGATGCGGACACACCGGTCCGGCCGGACCCCTGACGGCCGCAGACGGCGCGGAAAAGGCGGGACCGGCGCCTTTTCCCTGGGAGGCGGCCATGGAGGCCGGCCTTTCGCGTCTGCGGCTGCCGGCCCCCGACTTCTGGCGGATGACCCCGCGCGAACTGGCCTCGGCCCTCGGCCTTTCGGCGCAAAGCGGGGCCGCCCCCGACCGGGCGGGGCTCGCCCGGATGATGCGGGAATTTCCCGACGATGCCGTGTGACGGCAACCGCGAACACTGGAGGCAGGCATGGCGGATGGTGGGGATAAAACCGGGGATTTTCCCGCGATGATCGCGGAGGGCAAGGCGCTGGACGCGGTGCTCTCCGATCTCGAGCAGAGCGCCGGGCGCTTCGGCGCGGCGATGACCAGCGCGCTCACGAGCGCGGTGCGCGGGGGAAAAGGGCTCGACGACATCCTGAAGAGCGCCGGTCTCCGGCTGGTCGACATCGCGCTGTCGGCCGGGCTGAAACCGCTCGAGAATGCGGTGTCCGCGGGGATCGGCTCGGTCCTCGAGGGGCTTGTGCCGACCGCGGGCAACGCGTCCCCGGCACGCGGCGTGGCGCCCTTTTCAGACCATGGCGGCCTCGCGACGCCGCGGTTTCTTTCATCCCTGTCGGCGCAGGGCGGTGCCCCCGCCGGCACGGACGCCGCCGTTGCCGCGGCCGGCGCGGGCCTGCGGGCAGGGGGCGACACGAGCGCCGGCGCGCCGCCGAACGTCGTCTTCAACGTGACGGCGAGCGATGCCGACAGTTTTCGCCGCTCCGAAGGGCAGATCGCCGCCATGTTGACCCGCACCGTCGGGCGCGGGCGGCGCGGCGTTTGACGCCGCCCTTCGTCGAGGCGGGGTAACGTCTGGAAACCCGAACCCTGAAGAGGACCAGCCATGGAACAGGGCTTTCACGAGGTGCGCTTTCCCCTGCGGCTGGCGCTCGGCACCAGCGGCGGTCCGGTGCGGCGCACCGACATCATCAGCCTCTCCAACGGCCGGGAGACCCGCAACAACCGCTGGCGCGCTGCCCGGCGGCATTATGATGCGGGATCCGGCATCCGCTCGATCGACGATCTCTACGCGGTCGTCGCTTTCTTCGAGGCCCGCTCCGGGCAGCTGCACGGCTTCCGCTTCCGCGATCCGCTCGATTTCCGCTCCGGCTCGCCGGGCCAGGCGGTGACGGCGCGCGACCAGGTAATCGGCACCGGCGACGGGCAGACGGCAGGCTTCCCGCTCGTCAAGACCTATGCGGATGCCGGTGGCGGCACCGTGCGCGAGATCGGCAAGCCGGTGGCGGGCACGCTGCTGGTTTCGGTGGACGGCACGGCGATCCCCTTCGAGCGCGTGTCGCTCGATGCGGCCACGGGCATCGTGACCTTTGCGCCTGGCCATGTGCCCCCGGCCGGAGCCGTCGTGCGGGCCGGCTTCGAATTCGACGTCCCCGTCCGCTTCGACACCGACCGGATCGATGTCGATCTCGCCCAGTTCCGGGCGGGGCGCATCCCGAACATTCCTTTGGTGGAGATCCGCCCATGAGAGACATTTCCGAAGCGCTGGCGGCGCACCTGGGCGGCGATGCGACGACCGTCTGCCATGCCTGGCGGGTCACCCGTCGCGACGGCACGGTCCTCGGCTTTACCGAGCACGATCGCGACCTGGCGTTCGACGGCACCGGGTTTCTGGCGGCAAGCGGCTTTCGGGCGAGCGAGAGCGAAGCGTCTTCCGGACTGGCGGCGGATGCCGGCGAGGTGACGGGCGGTTTCTCGAACGTTGCGATCAGCGACGCCGACGTGGCGGCCGGGCGCTATGACGGCGCGCGCGTCGAGCAGTTTCTCGTCAACTGGCAGGCGCCGGACCAGCATGTGCGCCTGACCGTGCAGGAGATCGGCGAGGTCACGCGGGCGGGCGGCGCCTTTCGCGCGGAGCTTCGCAGCCTGACGCACCGGCTGGGCGAGGTGAAGGGCCGCAGCTACGGGCGTCGCTGCGACGCGGCCTTCGGCGATGCGCGTTGTGGCGCAAGCCTCGCCGGGCGCAGCGAAGCGGGCACGATCCGCGCGCGCGCCGGCGACGTGGTGCTGCATGTGTCGGGCCTCTTTGCCGCTGCCGGTGCCTATCGGTACGGGCTGCTGCGCATGACGAGCGGGGCGAATGCCGGGTGGAGCACCGATGTCCAGGATCACGCGGTCGCGGGACCCGACGCGAGCATGGCGCTTTTGACCCTCTGGCTGCCGCCGCCGCTGCCGCTGTCGGCCGGCGACACCTTCACCGTGACGATGGGCTGCGACAAGAGCTTCGCCACCTGCCGCGACCGGTTTGCAAACACGCTCAACTTTCGCGGCTTCCCGCACATGCCGGGCAGCGACTTTTCCTATGGCTATGCGGATGGGGAGACGGTGCATGACGGACGACCGCTGTTTGCGTGACGACAGTTCCGGCGAGGCCATGCGGCAGGGCGTGCTCGCCGCCGCACGCGGCTGGCTCGGGACGCCCTACCGGCATCAGGCGAGCCTGAAGGGGGTCGGCTGCGACTGCCTCGGGCTGGTGCGCGGCGTCTGGCGCGAGATCCACGGGCAGGAACCCGAGACGCCGCCGCCCTACCGGCCGGACTGGGCGGAGCGCAGCGGCGAGGACCGGCTGTGGGCGGCGGCGACACGCGCGATGGGCCCGCCGATCGACCCCGGGGCGATGCGGCCGGGCGATCTCATCCTCTTTCGATGGCGGCTCGGCATGCCGGCCAAGCATGCGGGCATCCTCAGCCTGGCCGAAGACCCGCTTCGTGCCGGTGCCGCTCGCTTCATCCACGCCTACGAGCAGGCCAGCGTCGTGGAGTCGCCGCTGGTGCCGTCCTGGCGACGGCGCATGGCCGGCGTCTTCCGCTTTCCCGAGGGACTGTAGCCATGGCGACCATTCTCCTGCAGGCGGCGGGCGCCGCGATCGGCAGCGTGTTCGGACCGGTCGGCGCGATCGTCGGGCGCGCCGCAGGCGCGTTGGCGGGCTCCATCATCGACCGCTCGGTGCTCAACGGCATGGCGACGGTGACCGGCGCGCGTCTCGGCGACGCCCGGGTGCCCGGCGCCGAGGAGGGCACGGCCATTCCGCGCGTCTACGGCACGCTGCGGATCGGCGGAACGCTGATCTGGGCGACGCGCTTCGAGGAAGAGGTGCATCGCGAGCGACAGGGCGGCAAGGCGAGCGGGCCGCGCGTCGAGACATTCCGCTATTTTGCAAATTTCGCGCTCGGCCTCTGCGACGGCCCGATCGCCGGCATCCGGCGCGTCTGGGCCGACGGACGCGAACTCGATCTGTCGACGGTCGAGATGCGCGTCCATACCGGCACCGGGACGCAGGCGCCCGATCCGCTGATCGCGGCGAAACAGGCGTCCGGCGAGACCCCGGCCTATCGCGGCCTGGCCTATCTCGTGTTCGAGCGCCTGCCGCTCGGCGGCTATGGCAACCGCATTCCGCTGCTGCATGTCGAGGTGATCCGCGCCGTCGGACGTCTGGAACGGCAGATCCGGGCGGTGACCCTCATTCCCGGCGCGACCGAACATGGCTACGACCCGGCGCCGGTGCGCGAAGAAACCGGACCGGGTGAAGCCCGCATCCTCAACCGCCACGTCTTTCATGGCGAGACGGACTGGCAGGCCTCGCTCGACGAGCTGCAGGCCCTCTGCCCGAACCTGAAGCGCGTGGCGCTGGTCGTTTCCTGGTTCGGCACGGACCTGCGCGCCGGGGCGTGCCGGATCCTGCCGGGGGTGGAAACGCGCGACCGCGGCGTCGAGACGCGTCCGTGGTCCGTCGCCGGGATCGCGCGCGCCGATGCGCATCTCGTCAGCCGCAACGGCGGACAGGTTTCTGGCGGGGGACTGGTGTCTGGCGGGGGACTGGTCTCAGGCGGAGGGCCGGCCTATGGCGGGACGCCCTCCGACCAGAGCGTGATCGCCGCCATCGCCGACCTCAAGGCCCGCGGGCTCGCGGTGTTTCTGTATCCCTTCGTGATGATGGACATTGCCGCCGATAATGGCATGCCGGATCCCTATGGCGGCCTGCGCCAGCCCGCCTATCCCTGGCGCGGCCGGATCACCGCCGAGGAAGCCCCGGGCCGGCCGGGCAGCAGCGACAACACGCCGGCCGTGCGGACCGAGATCGCCGCCTTCTGCGGGAGTGCGACGGCTGCGGGAAACGACGACGGGCGATATCGCGCCTTCGTGCTGCACCATGCCCGGCTGGCGCGGGACGCGGGCGGGGTGGATGGGTTCATCCTCGGGTCGGAACTGCGCGGATTGACGACGCTGCGCGACGGGACGGGAGGGTTTCCCTTCGTCGAGGCGCTGGTCGCCCTGGCGCGGGACGTGCGCGGCGTGATGGGGCCGGCGACGCGGCTGACCTATGCCGCCGACTGGAGCGAATATGCCGCGTTTCAGCCGGACGACGGATCGGGCGACCTGCACTTCCCGCTCGATCCGCTCTGGGCGTCGCCCGACATCGATGCGGTGGGCATCGACACCTACGTGCCGCTGTCGGACTGGCGGGACGAGGACGTGGATAACGGCAATCCGGACGGCCAGCGGACACCGGAGGACGGGGCGGCGTTCCGGGCGATGATCGTGGGCGGGGAAGACTTCGACTGGTTCTACGCCACCCCGGCGGATCGTGCCGCCCGGCAGCGCACGCCGATCACCGACGGCTCTGCGGGCAAGCCCTGGATGTTTCGGGCCAAGGATATCGGCGCCTGGTGGGCGAACGCGCATCACGCGCGCAGGGCCGGCGTCGAGCAGGCGACGCCGACGTCCTGGACGCCGCGCATGAAGCCGGTGTGGTTCACCGAGACGGGCTGCCCTGCCATCGACAAGGGTGCAAACCAGCCGAACGTCTTCTCCGATCCGAAGTCGTCCGAGAGCGCGGTGCCGTATTTTTCCGGTGGCGGCCGCAGCGACGCCATCCAGCGCCGGTGTCTGGAGGCGCAGCTCGACCTCTGGCAGGCGGCCGACGCGCCAAGCGGGGTCGACCCCGACCACATGTTCCTCTGGACCTGGGATGCGCGGCCGCAGCCGGCCTTTCCCGGCGACCTCGCGACCTGGGCGGACGGCCGCGCCTGGCAGACGGGCCACTGGCTGAACGGCCGGCTGGGCACGGCGACGATGGCCGATACGATCGCGGCCATCCTGTCCGATCACCACTTTGACGACGGCGACGCGACGCTCGTCTGCGGCGATCTCGGCGGCTATGTGCAGGCCGAGCAGATGTCGGCGCGCGATCTGCTCGAGCCGCTGATGGCGGCGGGGGGAATCGATGCGGTCGAGCAAAACGGGCGGCTCGTCTTTCGCTCGCGGCTGCTGCAGGCCGGCCCGCCGGTGCGGCTCGACACGCTTGCGGAGGTAAAGGACGCACCGCTGACGCTGGAGCTTCGCGGCGATGCCGGCGACTATGCCCGCGAGGCGGTGCTCGATCATCTCGACCCGTCGAGCGACTATCGCCGGACGACCGCCCGGTCGCGTAGGGCGGCCCCCGGCAGCGAGCGTATCCTGCGGCTGTCGCTGCCGGGGGCGCTGCACGAGGCGGCGGCGATCGATGCCGTGGAAGCGGCCCTGCGCGACCATCAGGCCGGCCGCCGGCAGGTCAGCTTTTCGCTGCCGCCGAACGCACTGGGCCCGACGCCGGGAGACATCGTGATCCTGGCGGACGGGCCGACCGGCCCGTTCCTCATCGAGCGGATCGACGACGGCGACGTGCGGCGGGCGGAGGCGCGGGGCATCGTGCCCGGCGGCTGCAGCCGGTTCGTGCCGTCGCCGGACACGCCCGCCGTTGGCCACAGCGCGTCCGAGGCCTTTGCGCCGCTGGTGCAGCTGATGGATCTGCCGCGCTATGCGGAGGGGGATGCGGCAAGCTTTGCACGGGCGGCGGTGTTTGCGCGACCGTGGACGCCGGTGACGCTGTCGTCCTCGCCGACGCGCGAAGGCTACACGGCGCGGTTGTCGCTGGCGCAACCGGCGCGCATGGGCACGCTGGTCGAGGCGCTCGGCCCCGGCGTATCCGGCCGGTTCGACCGTGCGCAGGCCGTGGTGCTTGATCTCCATGCCGGCGAACTGGCCTCGCTGAGCGACCTCGCGCTGTTCGGGGGCGAAAACCGCCTGGCCGTCCTGTCGCGCAACGGCGCCTGGGAGGTGCTCGGCTTCGGTCGCGCCGAGGAGATCGCGCCCGGTCGCTGGCGCTTGCAGCGCCTGCTGCGCGGGCTTGCCGGATCGACCGACGCGCAGGCCGCGGGCGCGGAGGCGGGCACGGCGATCGTGATGCTCGACGCGGCCGTGCAGCCGCTCGGGCTGACGGGCGCGGAGGCGGGACAGCCGCTCAACTGGCGCGTCGAGGCGCAGGGCCGGCCAACCGACGTGGGGCGCACCGTCACCTTTGCCGGCGGGCTCCGGGCGGAAACGCCGCTCGCGCCTGTGCACATCGCCGCCCGGCGGGATGCGGAGGGCAACCTGACGCTGCGCTGGATCCGGTGCGCGCGCGCTGCGGCCGACGCCTGGCGCGACGGGGACATTCCGCTCGACGAGCCGCAGGAAGCCTACCGTGTCGAGATCCTGTCGGGCACGCAGGTCGTGCGCTCGGGCGAAACGACCGGCCCGGACTTTGCCTATCCGCTCGCGCTGGAAATCGCGGATTTCGGCGCGCGGCAGAGCCTGTTGTCGGTGCGGATGCGGCAGACGGGGCAGGTGGTGGCGCTCGGGCTCGCGGCCGAGGCCGCGATCATCGTTTGAGCGCGCGCCCGGCGAAGACGTCGCCAATTGCGCGACGAGAGATCGAAACCCTCCGCCGGCAGGCGGATCGGGGCTTGATCCGAAGCGGAGAAAGTGTCGTAAGTCGCGCATTCATTCGCCATTCAGGCAGGGACACCTAATACACACGCAACACCTCGGACCTGCGAAAGTGCCTTCATGCCGTCACCGCTGATCATTGCGATGCTTACCGGAAGCGTCCTGCTGCTTTCGTTGCCGACGGCGGCGGCGCCCTTGAGAGCCGGCGCGTCGATGGACGACATCGCCGCCATGGCGGTCGCGCCCGTGTCCGGCGATTGCAGCGCAGCGGCCTCGCAGGTCGTCGCGGAGACCGGGGGCGACCTCCTGTCGGTCCAGCTGACCTCCGATGGACAATGCGTCGTGACCGTGCTCATTCCCGGCAATGGCGGGCGGCCGAAGAAGGTGACGATGCGGGTGCCGATGTAGCGCGGTGCGGTTGTCGCGAGTGCACGACTTGGCCTTCCGCTTCCGCAAGGGGTGGAGACCGGCTATGAACGCAAGGCTGCCGGTGTGCCCGGCGACGTCCGTGACGACGGACAGACGGAGAGTGGTATCGGATGCGCATCCTGGTGGTCGAAGACGACGTGAACCTCAACCGGCAGCTGGCCGACACGCTGAAGGAGGCGGGCTATGTCGTCGACCAGGCCTTCGATGGCGAAGAGGGGCACTATCTCGGTGAGGGCGAGCCCTATGACGCGATCATCCTCGACATCGGCCTGCCGGAAATGGACGGCATCACGGTGCTGGAGAAATGGCGCGCGGCCGGCCGCCGCATGCCCGTGCTGATCCTGACCGCCCGCGACCGCTGGAGCGACAAGGTCGCCGGCATCGACGCCGGGGCCGACGACTACGTGACGAAGCCCTTCCACGTGGAGGAGGTGCTTGCCCGAATCCGCGCGCTCATCCGCCGGGCGGCCGGCCATGCCACGTCCGAGATCGTCTGCGGGCCGGTGCGGCTCGACACCAAGGGCTCCAAGGCGACGGTCAACGGCGTCGCGCTGAAGCTGACGTCGCACGAATTCCGGCTGCTCTCCTATCTCATGCATCACATGGGCCAGGTGGTGTCGCGCACCGAGCTGGTCGAGCACATGTACGACCAGGATTTCGACCGGGACAGCAACACCATCGAGGTCTTCGTCGGCCGTCTGCGCAAGAAGATCGGCAACGACCTGATCGAGACCGTCCGCGGGCTGGGATACCGCATGCAGGCGCCGGGTGCCGACGAAAAGGGCGCAGCCGAGAAGGGCGCGAAGTCTTGAGGCGCCGCTCGGCCCGAAGCCGGCGCGGCTGATGCTGCGGCTGCAATCCCTCACGGCGCGTGTTCTTCTCGTCTCCACCATCTGGGCGGCGGCGGCCCTCGTGGTGATCGGCGTCGTGATCTCCACACTTTACCGGCAGGGCTCGGAACGCGGTTTCCAGGATCTGCTGCGCGCGCAGCTCTACAACGTCATCAACTCGATCGTCGTCAACGACAAGGGCGTCCTGGCGGGAAGTCCGCAGCTTGGCGACCTGCGCTTTTCGCAGCCGCAGACGGGCTGGTACTGGATCGTCGAGCCGATCGGCGAGTTCAACACGCCGCCGCTCGTCTCGACCTCGCTCGGCTCCGGCAAGCTGCCGATCGTCAGCGTCGACGACGTGCCCTTCGACATTCGCTACGAGCGGTTCTACACGACGCTCGACAGTTTCGGCAACGAGGTCGAGGTGGCCGAGACGGAGGTGGTGCTCGACATTCAGGGCCGCACGGCCCGCTTCCGCATCGCCGGCAACCGCGACGTGCTCGAAGCCGACATCAACGATTTCAACCGCAACCTCTATCTGGCGCTGGCGATCTTCGGTTTCGGCGGTCTCGGCATGAACGCGCTCGCCATCCTCTTCGGCCTGCGCCCCCTCGACCAGGCGCGCCGGTCGCTCGAAAAGATCCGGGCGGGCGAGAGCGAACGGCTGGACGGCGTGTTTCCGCGCGAGATCCAGCCGCTGGCCAGCGAGGTCAACGCGTTGATCGACAGCAACCGGCGCATCATCGAGCGGGCGCGCATGCAGGTGGGAAACCTGGCGCATTCGCTGAAGACGCCGCTGGCCGTGCTGATCAACGAAGCGCGTGTCCTCGAACCGCCGCATGGCGACCTCGTGCGCAGCCAGGCCGACGCCATGCAGGTTCAGGTGCAATCCTATCTCAACCGCGCACGCATCGCCGCGCAGCGCGAATCGGTGCTGGCGCGCACCGAGGTCGAGCAGGCGCTGGAGCGGCTGGTCCGCGTGATGCGGCGGCTGCATGCGGAAAAGACGTTCCTCCTGACGATTTCACCGCCGAACCTCGTTCTGGCGATGGAGCAGCAGGACGTGGAGGAAACCGTCGGCAACCTGCTCGACAATGCCGCGCGCTATGCGCTGACGGAGGTGCGGATCACGGCGCATCTTTCGGCCGAAGGCGTTCAGGGGCTCGATCCGGGGCGGCGCGCCTGGATCACGGTGGATGTGGAAGACGACGGGCCGGGCATCGAGCCGGAGCAGATCGCCATGGCGATGAAGCGCGGGCGACGGCTGGACGAGAGCAAGCCCGGCACCGGCCTCGGCCTGTCCATCGTGCGGGAGATCGCCGGCGAATATCACGGGACGCTGGCCATGGATCGGGCCGAGATCGGCGGTCTCAAGGCGACGCTGGTGCTGCCTGCGGCATCGTGAGCCGCCTCGTTCGACGATCCGGGGTGCTTTTTCGACACGCTCGACCGGAAATGCGCCGGCGGCCGCGCTTATTTTGCCTTGCGCTGTTGCCCGCATTTTGCGGCAGTGCAAAATACAGGCTTCGACAGGTCGAAATGAGCCGGATCCGCATTGCGCATGACAGACAGACACCGCTTTCCCCGCATGATCCGGACGCTGGCAACCGCAGGTCTTCTGGTGGCGCTGTGCGCGGCCGCCGGCTGTGCGTCGCGCGCGTCCGGCGCAAAGACGGCATCGCTTGGTGGCGTGACGACGCGCAGCGCGGCCTCGTCCTCGTTCATCGCAGCGCTTGGGAACGGCATCATCGGGCAGGTGGCCGGCGCCAAGCTCTCCACCGCCGACCGCCAGCGTGCGCTCGAAGCGGAGTATCGCGCCCTGGAGGCTGCACCGGGCGGCCAGCCCGTCGTCTGGCAGGGGAGCGGCGTCCGCGGTTCGGTCGTGGCAGCGGCTCCCTATCAGGTCGGGTCGCAGAACTGCCGGCAGTACAGCCATACGGTGACGGCGGGAACGGCCGACAGCGTGGCGCGCGGCGTTGCCTGCCGCAATGCCGACGGCAGCTGGACGCCGTTGATCTGATCGCCCCCTGACGGCGAGACCCGCCGCGCGGGCACGCGTGTCGCCACCGATGCTTTCCAAAGCTATCGCCGGTTTCCCGCCTCAATTTTTCGTCATGCTCGCTTTGGCGATTGGAAGCCGGCCGTCTGCATAGTATGGCTGCCGGGAAGGGCTGCGACGGAGGACGCGCGCGTCCGGGGTGGGGGTGCAGGAGGGGACCGGTGGGTGCCGCCCTGCGCCACGGCGACGGCGCATTCCTTGATCGCGATCAATGTCGTGCACGGAGCAAGCACCTAGGCTGCACGGAAGCCGACGGCGTGCGGCATCTCCGGCGCGCGGCGCTGGACATGGACTTGAAAGACTGAACATGCTGTTCTGGATCATCGTTGCCGTGATGACCGCCACCGTCGCGGCGCTGCTGCTCGTGCCCCTGTTGCGGGCGGGCCGGAGAGAGGCCGTGGCCGGCGCACACGACTCCGAAGTGTATCGCGACCAGCTGGAAGAGCTGAAACGGGATGCCCGGAACGGGCTGATCGCGCCCGAAGAGGCCGCGCTTGCCCGCGCCGAGATCGCCCGGCGCCTGCTGGCGGCGAGCGCGAAGGCAGAGCGGCCGACGACCGGTGACCGCAGCGACACCCATGACGGCCGGGCGACTGGCGAAAACACGGCTCCCGCGGGCCGGGCCAACCGGCTGGCGCAGGCGGCCGTCATCGTGGTGCTGCCTCTGGTCGGGCTCTGTCTCTATTTGAAGACCGGCAGCCCCGAACTGCCCGACGCGCCGCTTGCCGCGCGGCTCGCCCATCCCGGCGAGGACATCGAACTCCTGATCGCCCAGGCCGAACGGCAGCTGGCCGCGCATCCGGACGACGGTGCCGGCTACGACGTGCTGGCGCCGATCTATTATCGCAGCGGCCGTTTCGACGATGCCGTGTCCGCCTATTCCAATGCCATCCGGCTCAAGGGGCCCTCGCCACAGCGGCTCGGCGGTTATGCCGAAAGCCTGATCGCGCAATCCGGCGGCCTGGTCGCGGCGGAGGCGCGAAAGGCGCTGGAACAGTCGCTGGCGCTGGAACCTCGCGATCCGCGGGCGCGCTTCTATCTCGCGCTGGGGCTGGAGCAGGACGGGAAAGAGGACGAGGCACTGGCCGCCTTCCGCACGATTGTGGCCGCGTCGCCGGCCGACGCGCCCTGGCTGCCGCTCGTCAACCAGCATATCGCCTCGCTCGCGCCGTCCGGCCCGGCGCCGGCGGCGGACGCAAAGCTCGGCGGGCCGGATGCGGCTGCCATCGCCCGTGCGCAGACGATGAGCACGGACGATCGGCGGCAGATGATCGAGGGCATGGTGTCGAGCCTCGCCGCCAAGCTCAAGGACGCCCCCGATAACCTCGAAGGCTGGCAGCGCATCATCCGGTCCTATGCGGTGCTGGGAGAGAAGACCAAGGCGGAAGGCGCGCTGCAGGACGGGCTGGCCGCCTTTCCGCGCGACGGCGCGGGCGGGCGGCAGCTGCTGGCGCTGGCCGCGGAACTGGGCATCGACACGGGGAAGACGCCATGACGCACACCACGACGGGGAGCACGACGAGGGATCCGGCAGTGTCGTCGGCAAAAAGGATGTCGCGCAAGCAGAAACGCCTTGCCCTTATCGCCGGCGGCGTCAGCTTCGTGACCATGGCCGTGCTGCTCGTGCTCTTTGCCTTCAGCCAGGCGGTCGCCTATTTCTACGTGCCGGCCGATCTCGAAAAGGCGCATGTCGCGCCGGGAACGCGCATCCGCCTCGGTGGCCTCGTCGCGTCCGGCTCCGTCGAGCGGAGTGCCGGCACGACGGTGACCTTTACCGTCACCGATACGCTGGCCAAGGTGCCGGTCACCTACACGGGCATGCTGCCGGACCTGTTCCGCGAGGGCCAGGGGGTGGTGGCGGAAGGCGCGATGAACGAGGAAGGCGTGTTCGTGGCCGACACGGTGCTGGCCAAGCATGATGAAACCTATATGCCGAAGGACGTCGCCGACCGGCTGAAGGCGCAGGGCGTCTCGCTCGGCGGGCAGGAGGCGATCCGATGATCGCGGAACTCGGGCATTATGCGTTGGTGCTGGCGCTGGCGACCAGCCTGCTGCAGGCGGCGCTGCCGTCGGTCGGGGCCTTCCGGCGCGACACGGCGCTGATGGCGAGCGGCACCGCCGCCGCGTATGCGACCTTCCTTCTCGTGGCCCTGTCCTTTGCCGCATTGACGCATGCGCATGTGACGTCCGATTTTTCCGTCGAGAACGTCTGGGCCAATTCGCATTCGGCCATTCCGCTGATCTACAAGTTTTCCGGCGTCTGGGGCAATCACGAGGGCTCCATGCTGCTCTGGATGCTGATCCTCACCTTCTTTTCGGCGCTCGTCGCCTTCTTCGGCGGCAACCTGCCGGCCACGCTCAAGGCGCATGTCCTGTCGATCCAGGCGGTGATCGCGACCGCCTTCGCGCTGTTCGTGCTGCTCACGTCCAACCCGTTCGCGCGGCTGGTGCCGGCGCCGGGCGAGGGGCAGGACCTGAACCCGGTGCTTCAGGATATCGGCCTCGCCATCCATCCGCCGCTCCTCTACCTCGGCTATGTCGGCTTTTCCGTCTGCTTTTCCTTTGCCGTGGCGGCCCTGATCGAGGGGCGTCTGGACGCCGCCTGGGCGCGCTGGGTGCGGCCCTGGACGCTCGCCGCCTGGAGCTTTCTCACGGCCGGCATCGCCATGGGCTCCTACTGGGCCTATTACGAGCTCGGCTGGGGCGGCTGGTGGTTCTGGGATCCGGTCGAGAACGCCTCCTTCATGCCCTGGCTGGCCGGCACGGCGCTCCTGCACTCGGCCCTGGTCATGGAAAAGCGCGAAGCGCTGAAGATCTGGACCGTGCTGCTCGCGCTGATGACCTTCTCCCTGTCGTTGCTCGGCACCTTTCTCGTGCGCTCGGGCGTTCTCACCTCGGTGCACGCCTTTGCGACCGATCCCCGGCGCGGCATCTTCATTCTCGTCATCCTCATCCTCTTCATCGGCGGCTCGCTGGCGCTGTTTGCCCTGCGGGCGGCGCGGCTGAAGGCCGGCGGCCTGTTCGCGCCGATCTCGCGCGAGGGGGCACTGGTCTTCAACAATCTCATCCTGACCACCGCGGCCGCCACCGTCCTCACCGGCACGCTCTATCCGCTGGCGCTCGAGGCCCTGACCGGGAGCAAGATCTCCGTCGGGCCGCCCTTCTTCAACATGACCTTCGGTCTCCTGATGCTGCCGTTGCTGTTTGCCGTTCCCTTCGGGCCCTTGCTCGCCTGGAAGCGGGGCGACCTGCTCGCCGCCGGCCAGCGGCTGTTTGCCGCCGTCGCCTTCGGGCTCGTGGTCGGCGCGGGCGTCGCCTATGCGCAGGGTGGCGGTCCGGTTCTGGCGCTGCTCGGGATCGCGCTCGGCGCCTATATGATCGGCGGCGCGGCGACCGATCTCGTGCTGCGCTCGGGCCTCGGCAAGGTGTCGCCAGCGATCGCCTGGCGGCGGCTCTCCGGGCTTCCGCGGGCAAGCTTCGGCACCGCGCTCGCCCATGCCGGCGTCGGCGTGACCGTCATCGGCATTGTCGCCGTAACGGCGTTCCAGAGCGAACATATCCTGGCAATGACGCCCGGACAGACGACCGAGGCCGGCGGATATGCGCTGCGGTTCGACGGTCTGAAGGCCGGGCAGGGGCCGAACTACAGCGAGGAGCGCGGGCATTTCACCGTCAGCCGGGCGGGCGTCGTCGTGGACGATGTCTGGTCGGCGCGTCGCCTCTATACCGCGCGGCGCATGCCCACGACGGAGGCGGGCATCCTGACCTTCGGCGCAAGCCAGCTCTATGTGTCGCTCGGCGACGACCAGGCAAACGGCGGCGTCGTCGTGCGGATCTGGTGGAAGCCTTTCATCCTCTGCATCTGGGGCGGGGCCGTGCTGATGATGCTCGGCGGCGTGGTGTCCCTGAGCGACCGGCGCCTGCGCATCGGTGCGCCGTCGCGGGTGCGCAAGTCGGTCAGACCCCTTGCCGAGGCCGCGGAATGACGAGCTGGCCGCAGCTCCCGACAGCGCTGAGGGGCGCAAGGGCGGCGCGAAGGCTGCATGTCGCCTGTCTGCTCGCGCTCCTGACGGCCGGGTTTGCGGGGCTCGCCCCGCCGGCGATGGCCGTCAATCCGGACGAGGTTCTGGCCGATCCGGCGCTCGAGGCGCGGGCGCGGGCGCTGTCGGCGCAGCTGCGCTGCATGGTCTGCCAGAACCAGTCGATCGACGACAGCAATGCCGAGCTTGCCAAGGATCTGCGCCTGATCGTGCGCGAACGGCTGGCCCGCGGCGAGACCGACGCGGCCGTCATCGACTATGTCGTTTCGCGCTATGGCGAGTTCGTTCTCCTGAAGCCGCGCTTCGAGGGCAAGACGCTGATTCTCTGGGGCACGCCCGTCATGCTGCTCGTTGCCGGCGGCGCGGCCACGCTGCTCGCCGCCCGCAACCGCCGTCAGCGCCCGCTCGTCGCCGACCCGTTGTCGGCGGAAGAAGAGGGGCGGCTGGACCAGCTCCTGAAGTAGCGGGATCCCATCGTCGGCAAGCACATCTCGCTTCGGAACGCGGCATTGCCACGACCCATGCCGGGTCAAGGCAGTCGGTCGCGTATGCGCCGAGGCCCGCGGGCCTGTGAGACGACCATCCCTCGATCGCCGTCGGCAATAGGGGACGACGGTGGCAACATTACCAAATGTTCATGCCCCAGACATTCCCTCGTAAGGTGGGCGGGCCTATCTCTACTGTCATCAGCTGTTTCCTCCAGTCACAGCCCGAGCAGAGAAGAAAAGGCATACCAGGATGACAACGACACGTTCTTTCCGCCCCACCCTCAAGACCGTCCTGAAGACGTCCAGCGTCGCCGGTCTCGCGGCTGTCATGCTCTCGACGGGCATCCCGGCCGCCATCACCAATTCCTTTGCAGAGCCCGTCCGCATCACGGCGCCGCAGCAGGTTCCCAGCTTTGCCAACGTGGTCGACGCCGTTTCCCCGGCCGTCGTCTCCGTTCGCGTCCAGAGCCGCGCGAACCCGGTGTCGGAAGATGCCTCCAACGGTTTCTCGTTCGACTTCAACGGTCGCGGGTTTGAAGACCTGCCGGACGACCATCCGCTGAAGCGCCTCTTCCGCGAGTTCGGCGGGCAGAACGGCGGCCCGCAGCATGGTCCGAACGGTCCGCGCGCCGAGCGCGGTCCGCATGGCAAGGGCGAAGGCCGCCTGCGTCCGACCTCGCAGGGCTCCGGCTTCTTCATCACCGAAGACGGCTACCTCGTCACCAACAACCACGTGGTCAGCGACGGCTCGGCCTTCACGGTCGTGCTGAACGACGGCAGCGAACTGGATGCCAAGCTCGTCGGTAAGGACAGCCGCACCGATCTCGCGGTGCTCAAGGTCGATGACAAGCGCAAGTTCACCTATGTCAGCTTTGCGGACGACAGCAAGGTCCGCGTCGGCGACTGGGTCGTGGCGGTCGGCAATCCGTTCGGTCTCGGCGGCACGGTGACCTCCGGCATCGTCTCGGCCCGCGGTCGCGACATCGGCTCCGGCCCCTATGACGATTACCTCCAGGTGGATGCGGCGGTGAACCGCGGCAATTCCGGCGGCCCGACCTTCAACCTTGAAGGCCAGGTGGTCGGCATCAACACGGCGATCTTCTCGCCCTCCGGCGGCAATGTCGGCATCGCCTTCGCCATTCCCGCTTCCGTGGCCAAGGATGTGGTCGAGGATCTGATGAAGGACGGCAGCGTGTCGCGCGGCTGGCTCGGCGTCCAGATCCAGCCCGTTAACAAGGACATCGCCGACAGCCTAGGCCTTGCGGAAGCCAGCGGCGCGCTGGTGGTCGAGCCGCAGCCGGGATCTCCGGGCGAAAAGGCCGGCATCAAGAAGGGCGATGTCGTGACGGCGGTCGACGGGGATCCGATCAAGGGACCGCGCGAACTCGCCCGCAAGATCGGCGCGATGAAGCCGGGCAGCTCGGTGGATGTCTCGCTGTGGCGCGACGGCAAGTCGCAGAGCGTCAAGCTGGTCATCGGCACCCTGCCGGACGACAAGCAGGAAGCAGCCGCCGACCCGGCTCAGCCGGAAGAGCCTTCGCAGCCCGCAAGCGAAAAGGCCCTGGCGGACCTGGGCGTGACGGTTGCGCCGTCCGAGGACGGCCAGGGCGTGACGATCTCGCAGGTCGACCCGGACAGCGACGCGAGCGATCGCGGCCTGAAGGAAGGCGAGAAGATCGTCTCGGTCAACAATCAGGAAGTCAAATCCGCGGACGACATCCTGAAGGTGATCAGCCAGGCGAAGAAGGACGGTCGCTCCAAGGCGCTGTTCCAGATCCAGGCCGACAATGCCAGCCGCTTCATCGCGCTGCCGATCGACCAGGGCTGATCCGGCGTTCGAACATGCAAGGCAGCGCCGCGAAATCGACGAGGTTTCGCGGCGTTGCCGTTTGGAGGAGCCCACATCCGAAGCCTGATGTTTTCGAGGAGACCCTGACGGTTTCAAGGAACCCCGGATGTTTTCAGGGAAACCCGGATGTTTTCAAGGAAACATTGTGAAAGTGACGGGACCGGCATTATGGTCAGCCATATGAAGATATTGATCGTCGAGGACGACCTCGAAGCTGCCGCCTATCTCTCCAAGGCCTTCCGCGAGGCCGGCATCGTCAGCGACCATGCAAGCGATGGCGAGAGCGGCTTGTTCATGGCGAGCGAGAACAGCTACGACGTCCTGGTCATCGACCGCATGCTGCCGCGGCGGGACGGCATTTCCGTCATCACCGAACTGCGCGCCCGCGGGATCCACACGCCGGTCCTCATTCTCTCCGCGCTCGGCCAGGTGGACGACCGCGTGACGGGCCTGCGCGCCGGCGGCGACGACTATCTGCCGAAACCCTATGCCTTCAACGAGCTTCTTGCCCGCATCGAGGTGCTGGGCCGCCGCAAGGGTGCGCCGGAACAGGATATGATCTACCGCGTCGGCGATCTCGAGCTCGACCGGCTGTCCCACACGGTCAAGCGCCAGGGCCGGGAGCTGCTGCTGCAGCCCCGCGAGTTCCGGCTGCTCGAGTATCTGATGAAGAATGCCGGCCAGGTGGTGACGCGCACCATGCTGCTGGAGAATGTCTGGGACTATCATTTCGATCCCCAGACCAATGTCATCGACGTGCATGTGTCGCGGCTGCGCGCCAAGATCGAGAAGGACTTCGACCAGCCGCTGCTGCGGACCGTTCGCGGCGCCGGCTACATGATCAAGGACGAGCCCAAGGCCGAAGGGCGCGCCGAGGCATGAGCCGCGTCGGCATCCTGATGCGCACGACCGCCGTGCGGCTGTCGGCGCTCTATCTCGTGCTGTTCTCCCTCTGTGCGGCCTTCCTCGTCTTCTACGTCACCGGCATGTCGCAGCGTCTGCTCGACCAGCAGACCAAGGATGCCGTCAGCGCCGAAGTCTCGCAGATCGAGGCGATCTACGGGCGTGCAGGCGTGAACGGACTTTTGCGCACGCTGGAACGGCGGGCGCGCCAGCCCGGTGCTGCCCTCTACGTGATCGCCGGTCCGACAGGGGAGATTCTCGCCGGCAACGTCGCCTCGCTGCAGCCGGGCCTGCTGGACAAGGAAGGCTGGACCGACGAGGCCTTCGCCTATCAGCGCTATACGGACGAGACGCGCAAGGACCGCCACGTGGCGCTCGCCCAGGTGCTCTTCCTGGACAACGGCCTGCGCGTGCTCGTCGGCCGCGACCTGCAGGAGCCGGAGAAATTCCGCGTTCTCGTGCGGCAGGCGTTGATGGTGGCGTTGGGGGTCATGGGGGTCGGCGCCCTCATCATCTGGTTTGCCATCGGCCGCAACGCCTTGAAGCGGATCGACCGCATGTCGGATGCCAGCACGCGCATCATGGCGGGTGATCTGTCCCAGCGTTTGCCGATGAGCGGTTCCGGCGACGAGTTCGATCGCCTGTCGGAATCGCTGAACGCCATGCTCGGCCGCATCGAGAAGCTGAACGAGGGTCTGCGGCAGGTGTCCGACAACATCGCCCACGACCTGAAGACCCCGCTGACCCGCCTGCGCAACAAGGCGGAAGCCGCTCTTTCCCACAATACCTCCATCGACGGCTATCGCGGCTCGCTGGACGAGATCATCAACGAATCCGACCAGCTGATCCGCACGTTCAATGCGCTCCTGATGATCTCCCGCGTCGAGGCGGGATCGTCCGCGGCCGAGATGAGCGATGTCGATCTGTCGCAGAGCGTGGCCGATTGCGTCGAGCTCTACGAGCCCTTGGCGGACGAGCATGCGCTGGCGCTCGAAGCCGAGATCACGCCCGGCATTTCCGTCACCGGAAACCGCGAGCTGATCGGGCAGGCGCTCGGCAACCTCATCGACAATGCCGTCAAATATTCCGAGGGCGCCAAGGACGCGCGCATCCTCGTGCGGCTTTCGCGGCGCGATGGTGGTGGCGTCGTCGTCTCGGTCGCGGATTTCGGGCCCGGCGTTCCCGACGACAAGCGCGACGTGGTGGTTCAGCGGTTCGTGCGGCTCGACCAGAGCCGGTCGAAGCCGGGAACGGGCCTTGGCCTGTCCCTGGTAGAGGCCGTGATGGAATTGCACCACGGCAGCCTGGCCTTGCGCAGCACGATGCCGGAGGCCACCGGCGCCAAGGGCCTGACGGTCGACATGATCTTCCCGCAGAGCCCGACCTGACATTCTCGTCTGTCCAGCCTTTTGCACGAAACCGATGCACGATCGGCGCAGAGATGCTGTAAGACATGGCGAAAACGTCGTGATCGGGAGGTTTCATGACATCGGACGGTTCGACGACGGGGCAGGAGATGCCGGCACGGCTGGCAGCGCTTCAGACAAGCGTGCTGAAGCCGATCAGCCAGACGGAGGCGCGCAGCGTCGCGGCCGACCTCAAGGCGATGGCAAAGGCCGAGCCGCAGCTTCAGCCGCTTCTCGACGCAGCCCCGGCGCTGCGCGATTTCCTTGTCGCGGCCTTTTCCCTGTCGCCCTATCTGCGCGATATCGCGGTGGCCCATCCGCCCCTGCTCTGGCGGGCGATCGACCAGCCGCTGGGTCCGCTTGTCGAGAGCGCGATCGCCGAGGCGCGCGAGAGCTGGCGCGGCGCCGATCTCAGCGACACCGTGCTGATGGAGCGGTTGCGGAGAGCCAAGCGAACAACCGCGTTCGCGCTCGCGCTCCATGACCTCGCGCGGCTGACGGACGCGCGCAGCAGCGCGCAGCTGTTGAGCCGGTTCGCCGCTGCCGCCACGTCCGCCACCATCGACCACCTGCTCGTGGGCGCGCATCGCAGCGGCAAGATCCGGCTTGGCGACGAGGACCATCCGAGCGAAGGCTCCGGCGTCATCGTCCTCGGCATGGGCAAGCTCGGTGCCGGCGAGCTCAACTATTCCTCCGACATCGATCTCGTGGTGTTCTACGAACCGGACGCGCTCGGTTTTGCCGATCTCCTCGATGCCTCGGACATCTTCGCGCGGTTGCTGCGCCGGCTGGTGCGGATCCTGCAGGAGCGCACGGGCGACGGTTACGTGTTCCGCACCGACCTGCGCCTGCGGCCCGACCCGGGCGCGACGCCGCTTGCCATTCCCGTCGAGGCCGCCCTGATCTACTATGAAGGGCGCGGGCAGAACTGGGAGCGGGCGGCCTATATCAAGGCCCAACCCGTCGCCGGCGACCTGGAGGCGGGCGAGCGGTTCCTGAAGGCGCTCCGGCCGTTCGTCTTCCGAAAGTATCTCGACTACGCGGCGATTGCGGACATCCACTCGATCAAGCGACAGATCCATGCGCACAAGGGGCATGGCGAGATCGCGGTCAAGGGGCACAACGTCAAGCTCGGTCGGGGCGGCATCCGCGAGATCGAATTCTTCGTGCAGACGCAGCAGCTGATCGCCGGTGGACGTTCCGCCGCCCTGCGGGGACGCGAAACGGAGGCGATGCTGGCGGCGCTGGCGGAGGCCGGCTGGATCGATGCGCGTACGCGCGACGAGCTGACACAGGCCTACTGGTTCCTGCGCGATGTCGAGCATCGCATCCAGATGGTTCGCGACGAGCAGAGCCACACGCTGCCAACCGCGGAGGCCGAGCTGAAACGCATTGCGCTGATGTCCGGCTTCGCCGACACCCGGACCTTCGGCGACAGCCTGTCCGCGGCGATGCGCACCGTCGAGCGCCGCTATGTCCAGCTGTTCGAGCGTGAGGCCGAGCTGTCCTCGGAGCTCGGCAATCTCGTTTTCACCGGCCAGAAGGACGACCCCGACACGCTGGAGACCATCCGCGGCCTCGGTTTCGAGCGGCCGCAGGACATCGCCCGCGTGATGCGCACCTGGCACAATGGCCGCTACCGGGCGACCCAGTCCGTCGAGGCGCGCGAGCGGCTGACCGAGCTGACGCCGCGGCTTCTGACGGTGTTCGGCGAAAGCCGGCGCGCCGACGAGGCGCTGCTGCGCTTCGATGCCTTTCTCGCCAAGCTTCCGGCCGGCATCCAGCTGTTTTCGCTGCTCGGCAACAACCCGGCGCTTCTGTCCCTCATCGTCACCATCATGTCGGCGGCGCCGCGCCTTGCCGATATCATCGCCGCCAAGCCGCACGTCTTCGACGGCATGCTCGATCGGCGGGTGCTGAACGAGATGCCGGAGCGGGACGATCTGGCCGGACGGCTGGACGACTTCCTCTCGACCGCGCGTCACTACGAAGACCGGCTGGATCGCCTGCGCATCTTCGCATCCGAGCAACGCTTCCTGATCGGAATCCGGCTTCTGACCGGTGTGATCGACGGGCCGGCCACGGGCAGGGCCCTGACCGACCTTGCCGAGATCGTCGTCGCCGCGACCTTCCGTGCCGTGCGCCATGAAATTGCCGCGGCCCATGGCGAGATCGCCCGTGGCCGCGTTGCGCTCGTCGCGATGGGAAAGGCCGGCAGTCGCGAGCTGACGGCGGGCTCCGACATCGACCTGATCCTGATCTACGACCATGATGGCGATGCGGCGGATTCCGACGGGCCGCGCCCGCTCGATGCCGCGCGCTATCACGCCCGCCTGACGCAGCGGCTGATCGCCGCGCTGTCGGCCCCTACGGCCGAGGGCGTGCTGTACGAGGTCGACATGCGGCTGCGGCCGTCCGGCAACAAGGGGCCGGTCGCCACCCGCCTGCCGGCCTTCGTCAAGTATCAGCGTGAGGATGCCTGGACCTGGGAGCACATGGCCCTGACCCGTGCCCGCCCGATCGCGGGCGATGCGGACATGATGCAGAGGACGGCCGAGGCGATCCAGGCGGTGATTGCCGAGCCGAGCGACGCGGAGACCGTTCGAAAGGATGTGCGCGAGATGCGCGCGCTGGTCGAACAGGAAAAACCGCCGGAAAATGCCTGGGATCTGAAGCTTGTTCCGGGCGGCCTCGTGGACATCGAGTTCGCCGCCCAGACGATGTTCCTACTGGCCTCCGCCGAGGGGCAGGCCTTGCCCACGAGCGGCCTGTCGACGATGGAGGTTCTGGAACAGTTGGGCCCGGGCGTCCTGCCGGACTCCGATCTCACGCTGCTGCGGCAGGCGCTCGCGCTGATGACGGATCTGTCACAGATCATCCGCCTCTGCATCGACGGGCCGTTCGACCCGCACCAGGCGCCGGCCGGCCTGATCGAGCGGCTGTGCCGGGCAGGGGATGTCCCCGACATCAAGGTTCTCGAAGGCGAACTGCGGCGGCTGACGAAGGCCGTGCGCCGCATCTTTCTCGCGCTCGTCGCCGGACGAGGGTCCGAGTCCGCGCGGTCCTGAAGCGCGTTGCGTGAAAAGGTTCACATAACGCGCTTTAAGGTCCTGTCTGGATGCCTGTCGTTTCCCGAAGCCGCTGCCCGTTTTCGGGCGACATGCATTAGACTGAATCGGGGATGCGCACCGAGATGATCGTGCCGACGTTCTCGGCCGAGTGAATCTTCATACGGCCGCCGTGGAGCGTGGTCAGCGAGCGGGAGATGGCAAGTCCGAGGCCCGAGCCGCCCTTGCTCTTGGCGTACTGGCTCTGAACCTGTTCGAACGGGAGGCCGATCTTGCGCATGGCCGAGCGCGGGATGCCGATGCCCGTATCGGCAATGGTCAGCATGACCGCCCCGGACACCTTGCGGGCGCGCAGCGAGATCCGGCCGCCGTCATTGGTAAACTTCACGGCATTCGACAGAAGATTGAGCAGCACCTGCTTCATCGCCCGGCGGTCCGCGACCATGGTCAGACCCGAAGAGACCTGATGCATGACGCTGATATTCTTCTGCGTGGCCGGAACGGTGGTCAGCCGCAGCGTTTCCTCGATCAGCGGCGCGAGATCGATGCGCTCGCGGTCGATCCGCATCTGCCCGGCCTCGATCTTCGACATGTCGAGGATATCGTTGATGACGTTGAGGAGGTGCTTGCCGCTGTCATGGATGTCGAGCGCGTATTCGCCGTATTTGTCGGACCCCAGCGGCCCGAACATCCGGTTCTTGAGGATCTCGGAAAAGCCGAGAATCGCGTTCAGCGGCGTGCGCAGCTCGTGCGACATGTTCGCGAGGAATTCGGACTTTGCCCGGTTGGCGGCTTCCGCGCGCTGCTTTTCCGCGAGGTAGTTGGCATTGGCGATGGAGAGTTCCGACTTCTGGTGCTCCAGCGTCATGCGCGATGTCGAAAGGTCGCCGATGGTCGCCATCAGCCGGCGCTCGGACTCGCGCAGACGGACCTGATGCCGCTTCAGGAGCGTGATGTCGGTGCCGACGGACACGAGGCCGCCGTCGCGCGTGCGGCGATCGTTGATCTGCAGCCAGCGCTGGTCGGCCAGTTGCACCTCCGACGTCGAGGAATGATTGGCGCGATCCGGATCGGCGATCCGGCGCTCGATGATCGGGCGGGCGGAGGCGGCGTTGACGGCCGAACGCTCGGTGCCGGGCACGAGCACGCTGTCGGGAAGCTGATAGGCCTGCTGGTAATGCGTGTTGCACATGACCAGGCGATCGTTCTTGTCCCAGAGCACGAACGCTTCGGATGTGCACTCGATGGCGTCCGCAAGCCGCTGGTCGGCTTCGGCATAGCGCTGGGCGAGGCGATGCTGCTCGGTGACGTCCATGGCGATGCCGATGAGGTGGACGCGGTCGCCGCTGGTGCGGATCACCTGCGCGCGGGCTCGCAGCCAGACATAATGTCCGTCGGCATGGCGCATGCGGAACACATGGTCGATGTGGCGGATGTCGCCGCGGGCGATCGAGCGCGCGACCTTGTAGAGGCCGGTGTCGTCGGGATGCATCAGCCGCGCGGCATCGCCGAACGAGAGGACGCTGCCCTGCGGCGTCATGCCGAGCATCTCGTACATCGAGCGCGACCAGAAGAGGCGCCGGTTGGGCATGTCGAAATCCCACAGGCCGCACCGACCGCGCGACAGCGCGGTCTCGACGCGCAGATTGGACTCGGCGAAGATCTGGTCGGCGTCGCGCGCGCGCTTGGCCTGGATGTAATAGGCGTAGAGGACGATCAGCAAAATCGCCGAAATGCCGGCAAACAGCGTGACGTTGAGCGAGACTTCGTCGCGCCAGAGCCCGTCCATGTGGGCAAGCGGCGTCGCCACCATCAGCGTGCCCGCCTTGTCGGCCACCTGCATCAGCGCCACGACATATTCGTCTCCGCCGATGAAGGCATGCATGACGGTCGAGCGTTCGCCGAAATACTGGAAGGCGGCGATTTCGGGCGAGATCGCCGACAGTGCGCGTCCCGTGAAGGGCTTGCCGTCCGACGAGGCGGCAAAGATCCGGCCGTCGTTGCGAACGCCGAGCGCGAAGGCGCCGGGCTCCAGCATGTCCGGCGTGAGGAGGTCGTTGAGCGCCTGCTCGACCGGTGCCCGCTGCGCTTGGTCGAAGAGCAGGTGCGCCTGCGGGGCGAGGACGGCTTCCGCCGCGGTTGCCGCCATCACCGTGTTCTGGCGGGCGCTGTTTTCCATTCGGGCATATTCGTTGACGATGCCGCTGATGCGGGAAGTGGCGACGACGATGAGGAAGGCCGTGATGAGAACGGGAATGGAGCGCTTGAGAAGCGGCTCCGCCTTGTTCAGCCGGATCGAGGCCGGCGCGGCAAGCCCGCGCACATGCCGCAGGAAAACCTGCTCAAGGCTCGCAAAGCCCGGGAATCTTGGACGCAGCCGTTCCCCGGCCGCGTGCATCTGCTGCGCTTCCGCCATCTTCGTCAATTCTTTGAACCTCGTGTGATTCGACGCGCCGCTCGCCCGAATCTGGCTCAATGAATCAATTCAGAATCTTCTTGTCCAGCGAAAAGGCTAACGAGAGGTTAACCACTTCTCACCGGTACGAATTCGCAGCTTGCCGCGCCGCGAATTCGGTTTTTGACGTAAGTCGTTGATCAGAATCACATATTTCCTGTGCGCCGATCCCCGAGCTCAGCCGTTGAGCGTGCGGTCGACGATGTCTCTCACATCCGGCGAAAGCTTCGCGCCAGCTGCAATCTCGCCGAGCGCCGCGCGGGCCTGTTCGGCGCGCCCTGCTTCGAGCGAACGCCAGGACCGCATGGCGGTGAGGAGGCGCGCGGCGAGTTGCGGATTGCGCGGATCGATCTCGAGGATCTGGCGGGCGAGGAACCGGAAGCCCTTGCCGTCCGCCCGGTTGAAACCCGTGGGATTGGAAAAGGCGAAGGTGCCGACGAGCGCGCGGACGCGGTTCGGATTGAGCCCGTTGAACAGCGGATGCGCCATCAGGGCCTCCACGCGCTCCAGCGTCGCCGCGCCGGGAATGGTCGCCTGCACGGTGAACCACTTGTCGAGCACGAGCGCATTGTCGGCAAAGCGCGTCCGGAAGCTGTCGAGCGCCTTGTCGGCGTCCGGCGTCTCGGGGAAGCGGTGCACGAGGATGGTCAGCGCCTGGCTGAGATCGGTCATGTTGTCGGCTGCCGCGAACGCCTCGACGGCTCTCGCCGGCGTGTTTTCGGCGAGCACGAGATAGGACAGTGCGCCGTTGCGCAGGGCCCTGCGGCCGGCGCTGCCGGCATCCGGCGAAAACGGCCCCGACGCGCCCAGCGTGTCAAACAGGTGGGCCAGCGTCTCCCGGCCCGCAACCGCGATCGCCGTCATGATCGCACGACGGGCCGCGAAAATGGCGTCCGGATCGTTGTCCCGGCCGATCTCCCGCGCAATATCCGACTCGCTCGGCAGCGCCAGAGCCTGGGCCCGGAAGGCGGGCTCGAGAGTATCGCCCGAAACGGTCGCCATCAGCGCGTCGACCAGCGACGGATCGCAGTCGACCGGCTTGCCGGTGCGGACGCTTTCGGTCGCGGCGACCAGCGCATCGAGCGCCATATCGTTCAGCGCCTGCCAGCGTGCGAACAGATCCGTCTCGAACCGGGCGATATGGGTGCGGTCGGCGGCGGACTTTTCGAAATGCAGGTTGATCGGGGCGGAGAAGCCGCGGTTGAGCGAGACGACGGGACGCGAGGCGATTCCCTCGAACGTCACGGTCTGGCTGCGCTCGACGAGATGCAGCACGTCGCCGGTGATCTCGGCACCCGAAACGCTCGACGCCTGCGCCAGCGAGCCGTCTTCCGAGATCAGCGCAAAGCGCAGCGGGATGTGCATCGGCTGCTTGGTGCTCTGTCCCGGCGTGGGCGGCACGGTCTGCTCGAGCGCCAGCGTGAAGGTCTGCCGGGCGGCATCATAGGTGCCCGAGGCGCTGACGAGCGGCGTGCCCGCCTGGTGGTACCAGAGCGCGAACTGGGAAAGGTCCCGGCCGCTCGCATCCTCGAACGCGCGCACGAAATCCTCGATGGTCACGGCCTCGCCGTCATGACGCTCGAAATAGAGGTCCATGCCGGCCTTGAAGAGATCGGGCCCGAGCAGGGTCGCGATCATGCCGGTAACCTCGGACCCCTTCTCGTAGACGGTTGTCGTGTAGAAATTGTTGATCTCGCGGTAGCGCGTCGGCCGGACCGGATGGGCCAGCGGACCGCCATCTTCCGGAAACTGCTCGGCCTTGAGGTGGCGCACTTCCGCGATGCGCTTGACCGCGCGCGAACGCTGATCGGCAGAGAACTGGTGATCGCGATAGACCGTCAGGCCTTCCTTCAGGCAGAGCTGGAACCAGTCGCGGCAGGTGATGCGGTTGCCGGTCCAGTTGTGGAAATATTCATGGGCGATGATCGCCTCGATGTTGGCATAATCCTGGTCGGTGGCGGTTTCCGGATCGGCCAGCACGTATTTGTCGTTGAAGACGTTGAGGCCCTTGTTCTCCATGGCGCCCATGTTGAAATCGGACACCGCGACGATCATGAAGATATCGAGATCGTATTCGCGGCCGAACGCCTCCTCGTCCCAGCGCATGGAGCGTTTCAGCGCATCCATGGCATAGGCCGCGCGCGGCTCCTTGCCATGCTCGACATAGATCTTCAGGACGACCTCGCGGCCGGACATCGTGGTGAAGCTGTCCTCGATCACGCCGAGATCGCCGGCGACCAGTGCGAAGAGATAGCTCGGCTTGGGATGCGGATCGAACCAGGCGGCGAAGTGGCGTCCGTCGCCCATGCCCGCGCCGCCGAGGAAGTTGCCGTTCGACAGCAGCAGCGGCACGGTCGCCTTGTCGGCAATGATGTTGACCGTGTAGACGGCGAGAACGTCGGGCCTGTCGGGGAAGAAGGTGATGCGGCGGAAACCTTCGGCCTCGCACTGCGTGCAATAGACGTCGTTCGTCCGGTAGAGGCCCATCAGTTTGGTGTTGGTCAGCGGCGAAAGCTCGGTCGTCACGGTGATTTCGAAGGGCGTGCTCTCGGGCAGGCCGCGAATGGTCAGCGTCTCCGCGGTCTCGGTATAGTCGTCCGCCGCGATCGGCTCCTGATCCAGAAGCAGACCGGTCATCTTCAGTTCGTCGCCATCCAGCACCAGCGGCCGATCGGCGGCGACGCCCTCGCGGCGGTGGAAGATCAGACGGGCTTCGACCTTTGTTTCCAGCGGATCCAGTTCGAACGTCAGATCGACGCGTTCAAGCACAAAATCCGTCGGTTGATAGTCTTCGAGGTGGATAATCTGGCCTGTGTCCGTCCGCATGTGTCGTTTTGCTCCCGAGGCAGCCTGAGACGCCGTTCGCAAGGGTGCGAGGGCCAGTGCCGATCAAAGACCTGAACAATTACGCGCTTCGGCCTAACAAGATTTTAAGCAATAAGCCATTTTCCGGCGGACTTCATCCTTTTCGAATCGCTATTTCTGGGCGGATGCGCGCTCCGCGGTCCACCTTTGGCGGGCCGGCATGGCGGCATGGGCGGTGGCGGCAGAGTGACAAAGGGTTCCCGGATCGATCCGGGTAAGGGCCTTGCAGATATCTGCAACTTTCCGGCCAAGCCGATTCCGGTTTCCGGATTTATGCAGTAGGCTTGCGATTCTCCGCGCCGCCTCCGGCTGCTTTTCCCTCCTCGTGCATGCAGGACCGATCTTATGGATCGCGACGAGCCCAACCCACTTCTGGGTATTGCTCTTAAAGTGTCTTCCGTTCTCGTTTTCGTGGCGATGTCGACCTTCATCAAGTCGGCGGGCGCCGGCATCGCCACAGGCCAGATCACCTTCTACCGCTCGGCGTTTGCCATGGTGCCGATCCTTGGTTATCTCGCCATCAAGGGCGATCTCGGCACGGCCTTCAAGACGCGCGATCCCTTCGGCCATCTCGTCCGCGGCTTCATCGGCATTCTCGCCATGAGCTGCGGCTTCTACGGGCTCACGCATCTGCCCCTGCCGGAGGCGATCGCCATCGGCTATGCCATGCCGCTGCTGGCCGTCCTTTTTGCCGCCGTGTTCCTGAAGGAGGTCGTGCGCGTCTATCGCTGGTCGGCCGTCATCGTCGGCCTGCTCGGCGTGATGATCATCACCTATCCGCGGCTGACGCTTTTTGCCGGCGGCGGCGGCGATGCCGGCGCGGCCTATGGCGCGCTTGCGGTGCTGATTTCGGCCGCGCTCGGCGCAACGGCAATGGTGCTGGTGCGCAAGCTGGTGATGAACGAGCGGACGCATACGATCGTCCTCTATTTCTCGCTTTCCGCCTCGCTCTTCTCGCTGCTGACCTTGCCCTTCGGATGGGAGCCGCTCAGCTGGCGCGCCTTTCTCTTTCTCATGGCGGCGGGATTCTGCGGCGGCGTCGCGCAGCTGCTGCTGACGCAGAGCTATCGTCATGCCGACATGTCGACCATCGCACCGTTCGAATACACGTCGATCGTGCTCGGCCTGGTGATCGGCTACTGGCTGTTCGACGACGTGCCCACCGTCACCATGCTGATCGGCACCGCCATCGTCATCAGCGCCGGCATCTTCATCATCCTGCGCGAGCATCGGCTGGGCCTCGAGCGGAAGGCCGCACGCAAGCTCGTGACGCCGCAGGGCTGAGGCGCTTCGAAGAGAGCGAGAGACTGAAAGAGGTGGGGAGTAAGAACGGTCACATGCCGAAGGCAATGGCTCAGGCGCGCTCGGCCATCGGCCGGACAAAGAGGCGCTGACGCCTTACGACATGACAGCGATTGCGACCCCGGTCGCCCGCTCGGGCTGTCGCCTGCGGCAAAGGATTGGGCTGTACAGTCCGGCAGATCAGCGCGGCAGCAGGCCGAATGCCCCGCGGTTCATGTCCGACGACGCGCGTGCATCGCGGCTGAGGTCCGAAAAGGTCTCAGACGCACGCACGGCGATCCGGATGTCGGAAAAGAAAGCGTTCAGCGCGCGGATGGCCATGGGAAGTCCTTGAGTATTTTCCGGAGATCGTCCGGATCGGCATTCGTTCATCGTTTGGCCCGGCGATCAGGCCAAGAAGACCGGAGACGGCCTTCAGACCGGCGGCATCGCCGAACCGCTTAGCGCTGGATGAATTCGGCGTAGATCGTGGCAGGACGGACAGCGCGGGCATAGCCGGCGGCCGTCATCTGTTCGTTGGCGGCCGAACCGAAGCCGTTGAACGGCGTGCGGAGGGCAGAGCCGCTGCGGCGGAGCGTTTCAAAGCCGCAATGCAGGGGACGCGGACGGGTGTTCATTGTCAGTTCCTTAAATTCCGTTCCTCCCGTGATGCTATATTGCGCTGCAGCATGCGTTTCACAAGCCGTGAAGGCGGGTTGCTGCCATGCGCAACTTGCATGGCTTTTTCCGGCTAGCATTCACATTTTCTTTAGGAATGGCAGATGTGGGCAATATCGCGGATGACCGGCAGACCCACGGCGGACGCACGAAAGGCAAAAGCGCGGCGCGCGGCGGCAGCCCCGCTCTCTCAGTCGGCATCCGGGGCTGTGAACATCTGCAGATCCTGCCAGGCGAGGCGCTTGCAGATCGGTGCCGACATCAGGTCCTGCGGATGCAGCGTGGCCAATGCCCGAAAGGTCTCGCCGCCGGTGGTGATGGTCCGCCAGTCACCCCGCATTTCGTGGATCGTATCGCTGCCGCCGAAGAAGAATCGCGCTGCGAAATTGCCGAGGACCAGAACCCGGCGCGGCTTGGCGAGCGCGAACTGGCGGTCGAGGAAGGGCCGGCAGATCTCCAGCTCGCGCGCGGACGGCATGCGGTTGCCCGGCGGCCGCCAGGGGATGACATTGGTGATGAGCACGCCCGACCGGTCGAGGCCGATAGCCGCCAGCATCTTGTCGAGGAGATCCCCCTGGCGCCCGGCAAAGGGCCGTCCCTCGCGATCGTCGTCGCCGTTGGGTCCCGGACCGACGATCATCAGTCCGGACGCCGGATCCCCTTCGGCGAACACCAGATTGCGGGCGCTGTTGCGCAGGTTGCAGCCGGTAAAACCGTCGAGCGCCAGCTTGAGATCGGCGAGCGTCTGAGCCGAACCTGCGGCAATCCGCGCCTCGGCGACCGCCTGCTCGTCGGGTATGGCAACCCGCGTCGATACGGGGCGCGGTGCAGCCTCGGATGGTCCACCTGTCTGCCGCGTCTGCGAAGCGGAAGATGGCGCGCGGCTGGTCGCCTCATTTTTGGGCGCGGCTCCCCTCGAGCCCTGCGAATTCCGCAGAGCCTCGCCGCCGACGCTCGATCCCGCCCGATCGCGTGTCGCCTGGCTTTCGGCAAAGGCGGCGATCCGGTCGATCGGATCGTCCTCGAGAAGCCATTCCACGCCGCAATCCGCATGGAACGACAGAAGCGCCGCAAGCTCGTGCGGCGTCATCGCATCCAGGGTCGGTCCGTCGGAATCCCGTGTCTCAATGGGGGAGGTCATGGGACAAGGTTTACAGAAGCGCCGCCACGCAGGAAAGCGGCAATTGGCGCAAAGGCCGTCGCGTCACGCGCGAAGGCTCAGTTTCCGTCCGCCGTCCACAGATCGATGTCGTCGCGGGCGCCGATGAGGGCAAGGCCGTGAGCGATGGAGAGAAGCTCGCCGCCGCTCTCGATTCTCCCGGCGTCGAAGCGGCGTTCGAACATCCGCCGCACGGCAGGAACGAAGGACGTGCCGCCCGTCAGGAACACCTTGTCCACCGCTGTGGCGGGCGTGTTCGTCTTGTCCAGCACCTCGTCCAGCGCCGTCTCGATGCGGCTAAGCTCCGGGGCGATCCACTGTTCGAAATCGGCGCGACGCACGATCTTGCGGCTGCGTTCGCCAAGCGGCGCGAAGTGGAATTCGGTCTCGTCCTCGGAGGAAAGCCGCATCTTGGTCGCCGAGACCGCCTGGTAGAGCGGATAGCCCTCGTCATGTTCGATCAGGTCGACGAAGGCCTCGAGCTTTTCCGGCTCCAGCGAGGCGCGGACGAGTTGCTTCAGGTCGGCGAAGTCCTTGAGCGTCTTGAAGATCGAGAGCTGGTTCCAGCGCCCGAAATTGGCGTAGTAGCCAGAGGGCACGTCGAGCACCTTGTCGAAGGACCGGAACTGCGTGCCCTTGCCGATCAGCGGCGACACGAGGTTGTCGATGATGCGGAAGTCGAAATGATCGCCTGCCACGCCGACGCCGGAATGGCCGATCGGCGTCGCCGACAGCACGCCCGCCCGGGTCTCGAAGCGGATCAGCGAATAGTCGGTGGTGCCGCCGCCGAAGTCGGCAACCAGCACCGTCGCATCCAGCTTCAGCGTCTGGGCAAAGTAGAACGCGGCGGCCACCGGCTCGTAGACATAGCGGATGTCGGAGAAGCCGAAGGTGCCGAGCGCCGTCTGGTAGCGTTCCAGCGCCAGGTTGTCGTCCGGGTTCGCCCCGGCATAGCGCACCGGGCGCCCGACGACGATGCGGGTGTCTTCGACCGGCCACGCGGCACCGGCATAATCCTTCAGGCGCTCGACGAACGCGCGCATCAGATCCTCGAACCCGTTGCGGCGTGCAAAGATCAGCGTGCCCTGGAACAGCGGGCTCGCGGCAAAGGTCTTGATCGACTGGAGGAAGCGCGCGTCGCCGGGATTGTCGATGAAGGTGCGGATGGCGGCCTGTCCCGCCTCGATCTGCAGGGCCTGCGCGCCGAGGTTCGGGTGCTTCATGAAGGAGAGCGCGGTGCGCATCGTGTCGAAGCGTCCGGCGGGGCTGTCGAATGCGATCGCCTGTGTGCCGTCGCTGCCGACGGTCGCGAGGACGGAGTTGGTGGTGCCGAAGTCGAAGCCGAGCGACGGGGTCATGGTCTGTCTCCTGGTGCGGATGGCCGCGACGCGACGCCATCGCGCCGAGGGTTCGGGCGCCGGGATGGCGATGGGTTGCGGGCCGTGCGGTACCGACATCGGCCGGCCCGGCAGACGGGCCTCACGATGAGGGTCTTGCGATGAGACCCTCCGGTGAGGAGGGCCCTGCGAAATGGACTGTCGCCGGTGGCGGCTTCGGGAAGGGCGCTCCCTCGCATGGGCTGCCGGGAAAAACAAGAGTGCGTGGAAAACAAGCGCCGGAGAAAAACGAGCGCGTAAGAAAAACCAGTGCGCGTGAAAAACAGGAACGAATGACCGGATCGGCACGGTCGATGGCGCACATCGGCTCGACAAGCCTGCGCGGATTTGACATGACGAACCGATGAAGACGGGTCCGGTAGCAGTCGCTGGGAGGCGGGGTGAT
>NZ_LMPE01000003.1:0-436 GCF_001424325.1 Rhizobium sp. Leaf341 | reverse complement strand
TTCAGGACGCCGGTGACGCAGGACCAGTTTTTGCTGCTCGGCCCGGCCGGCGCGATGCGCCTGCCCAACTTCGCCATGCCGCCGCTCATGAACAATCACGGCAATTACATCGTCTCGCTCGGCAATGTCTGTCGCTGGCTGGCCGGCAAGGCCGAAGCGCTCGGCGTCGAGATCTATCCGGGCTTTGCCGCGACCGAGGTGCTTTATGATGCGAACGGGGCGGTGGTCGGCGTGGCCACCGGCGACATGGGCATCGAGAAGACCGGCGAGCCCGGCCCCAACTTTGCCCGCGGCATGGAGCTGCGCGGCAAATACGTGCTGATCGGCGAAGGCGTGCGCGGCTCGCTCGCCAAGCAGCTGATCGCCAAATACGATCTCCAGAAGGACCGCGAGCCCCAGAAATACGGGATCGGCATCAAGGAGCTCTGGCAGGTGA
>NZ_LMPE01000002.1:241488-396155 GCF_001424325.1 Rhizobium sp. Leaf341 | reverse complement strand
C
Organism: Rhizobium sp. Leaf341; assembly: GCF_001424325.1. Lineage (NCBI taxonomy): Bacteria > Pseudomonadati > Pseudomonadota > Alphaproteobacteria > Hyphomicrobiales > Rhizobiaceae > Rhizobium > Rhizobium sp. Leaf341. Next base: position 396,154 of record NZ_LMPE01000002.1, on the reverse strand, counting down.
AGCGCCGCCGCCCTCGTTGGTAGGCGGGTTATAGGGCTACCCCCGCCCGTTCGTCAACAGGGATGTTTCGAAAAAATGACATTTTTTCTAAGGTCCTGTGACAGAAGGTTTTTCACCTGTCGTGATGGTCCGGACAGGTTTTTCTATTTTGGCTGAGAGCGCGCATCAGTTCGAGCGATCTGCACCTTAGCGCTGCTGGGGGGTGTGAATGATCGACGGATGCCACCCTCCCGAGGTGTGCACTTTACCGGAGCACTCTATACAGTGGCGCCATGACCGCTTCCGTTTTTGCCTCCCTTCCCGATCTTCCCGTCAAAGCCGTTCTGCATCAGATCGGCGAAGCCCTCTCGACCGTCGGCCTTGCCATTCTGTCGGCCCCCCCGGGTGCCGGCAAGACGACGCTCGCGCCCCCCTTTCTGCTCGATGCGCCGTGGCGCGGAAACGGACGGATCATCCTCCTCGAGCCCCGGCGCCTGGCAGCCCGGGCTGCGGCCAGCCGCATCGCATCGCTTCTCGGGGAGGACATCGGCGGTCGAGCGGGGTATCGCATGCGACTCGACAGCCGTGTCACGGCCCGGACCTGCATCGAGGTCGTGACGGAGGGCGTGTTCGCCCGGATGGTGCTCGACGACCCGGAACTCAAGGGCGTAGCGGCGGTTCTCTTCGACGAGTTCCACGAGCGGTCGCTTGATGCGGATGTCGGTCTTGCCCTAGCCCTGGACGTGCGTCGCGCTCTGCGGGAAGATCTGCGCCTTCTCGTGATGTCGGCGACGCTCGACGTCGCTCGGGTCGCGGCGCTGTTGGGCAATCCCCCGATCATTGAGAGCCGCGGCCGCAGCTTTCCGATCGATATCCGCCACAGCGACCGGTTGCCGAACGAGCGGATCGAAGATGCCATGGCGCGGGCGATCCTCGAGGCGCATCGCGGGGAGGACGGGTCCATTCTGGCGTTTCTCCCGGGGCAGGCCGAGATCAAGCGGACGATCGAACGGCTGCAGGATCGGTTGCCCCCAACGACCGACATCATCGGGCTCTACGGGACGCTGAGCCAGGCCGAGCAGGACCGCGCCATCAGGCCGGTTCCGGACCGGCAGCGCAAGGTCGTGCTCGCGACCTCGATCGCCGAGACCTCGATCACCATCGACGGTGTGCGGATCGTGATTGATAGCGGTTTGCAGCGCCTGCCGGCCCATGAGGCGGCCACGGGCATCACACGGCTCGAAACCGTCCGCGTCTCCAAGGCCTCTGCCGATCAGCGCGCCGGACGCGCGGGACGCACCGAGCCCGGCATCGCCATCCGACTCTGGCATCCGGGACAGACGGCCGCGCTGCCGGCTTTCACGCCGCCGCAGATCCTTGCAAGCGACCTCTCGGGACTCGTGCTCGATCTGGCGCATTGGGGCGTGACCGATCCCTCCTCGATGGAATTTCTCGATGCACCGCCCGGCCCGGCCTGGCGCGAGGCCCGGACCCTGCTCGCGGCTCTCGGCGCCCTGGATGCCGAGGGCCGGCTGACGGAGGCCGGGCGGAAGATCCGGGAGCTCGCCTTGCCGCCGCGGCTTGCAGCGATGGCCGTGGGCGCGGCGTCGGAGGGACAGGGAATGACGGCTTGCGAGCTCTCCGTCCTCTTGACGGAACAGGGTCTGGGCGGCACCTCGATCGACCTGGAAGACCGGCTGCGGCAGTTTCGCGCGGACCGCAGTCCCCGCGGAGAGGCGGCACGAGGGCTTGCACAGCGGATGGCGTCCGACCTTGGCGTTCGGCGGACCGCTTCATCGGAGCAGGTTCTCGCAGGTGCCCTTCTGATCCGGGCCTTTCCCGATCGGATTGCCCTTCAGCGCGGTGGTCGGGGGCGATTCGTGATGGCGAATGGGCGAGGCGCCGAAGTGCCGGAAACCGAGCGCTTGTCCGGGGCGACCATGCTCGTCATCGCGGATCTCACGGGGGCGGCCGGGCGGCACCGGATCCTGGCAGCGGCCGAGATCCGTCGGGAGGATATCGTCGACCATCTCCCCTCCGCCATCACAACGGGAAACGAAACGTTTTTCGACCGCCAGAGCCGTCAGGTGCGGGCGCGGCGCGTCACGCGGATCGGCGCGATCGTTCTGGAAGAGACGCCCTTGACGCGGCCGGCAGGCCCGGATGCCGCGCTGGCGCTGGCGGAGGGGGTGCAGATGCTGGGGGTCGACGTTCTCCCGTTCTCGAAAGAAGGTCGCCAGCTCCGAGAGCGAATCGGCTTTCTGCACCGGAGACTGGGCGACCCCTGGCCTGATGTTTCCGATGCCGCGCTTCTCGACCGCCTCGGCGACTGGTTCGTGCCGTTCCAGACCAATGCACGGGCTCTCAGCGACATCGAGCCCGGCAGTCTCACGCAAGGGCTGCAGTCCTTGGTTCCGCAAGGCGCGGCGCGCGATCTGTCCGTTCTCGTGCCGACGCATTTCGAAGCACCGACCGGCAATCGACATGCGATTCGCTACGATGCCGACGAGCCGGTCCTCTCGATCCGGGTGCAGGAGCTGTTCGGGCTGACCGTACATCCGGCGATCGGCGGCGGACGTATACCCCTTCTCCTGGAGTTGATATCGCCGGGTCAGCGACCGATCCAGACGACGCGGGATCTTCCAGGCTTCTGGGCAGGATCCTGGAAGGACGTGCGTGCCGAGATGCGGGGCCGCTATCCGCGGCATCCCTGGCCGGAGGATCCGGCACAAGCCGCACCCACGGCGCGGGCCAAACCGAGGGGGACATGAATGGCACATCAGGATACGGCGCTGGAAACCGCAGCGACAGGATCGCGCGAGCCGGATGATCCGACCGCAAGCCGGTCCCTCCGGCTCCAGACCATCGTGCGGTTGCGGTGGCTGGCTGTTGCCGGGCAATCGATCGCGATCATCATCGTCGCTCTCTGGCTCCGATTTCCGATGCCCTTGATCGCCTGCTTCCTGCTGATCGCGCTTCTTGCCGTCGTCAACATCTATCTCACACTGCGCTATCCCCCGGCCCATCGGCTGCATCCGGTGGCCGCCTTCACGCTTCTCGGCATCGACCTCGCGCAACTGACGGCGCTTCTCTTCATGACGGGAGGCATTGCCAATCCGTTCGCCCCGCTCGTTTCGGTTCCCGTCATCATCTCCTCGGCGTCCCAGCCAAAATGGTACAGCGTTGCCCTCGCGCTGCTCGCCGTGGCCGGCGTCACCGCCCTCGCCTTCTCGCCGTATCCGCTGCCTTGGTACGATGGCGCCGTGCTGCTCGTGCCGCCCGCGCTGATGGTGGGATTCTGGTTCGCGATCGTGTCCACCACGGCGTTTGCCGCCTTCTATGCCTACCGCGTTTCGCTGGAGGCCAGCGAACTGGCCGAAGCGCTGGCCGCAACCGAGCTGGTCCTGCAGCGCGAGCAGCATCTGTCCCAGCTCGACGGTCTGGCGGCCGCCGCCGCGCATGAACTTGGTACGCCCCTGGCGACGATCAGCGTGGTGGCCAAGGAAATGGAGCGTGAACTCGGCAACGATCCGAGATTCGGCGAGGACGTGCAGCTGCTGCGCAGCCAGAGCGAGAGATGCCGCGACATCCTGCGTCGGCTGACGACGCTCTCTTCGAACGACGAGGCGCATATGCGCTACCTTCCGCTCTCCTCCATGATCGAAGAGGTTCTGGCGCCGCATCGGGAGTTCGACATCGACATCACCCTGGTGGAGATCTCCGGTCGCAAGGGAGAACCGGTCGGCACACGCAATGCCGGCATTCTCTATGGGCTTGGGAATCTCGTTGAAAATGCTGTCGACTATGCAAAGACGGAGGTGGTCGTCACCGTAGAACACTCCGCCAATCGCGTTTCCGTGACGATCGAGGACGATGGCGATGGTTATGCGCCCGACATTCTCAGCCGGATCGGTGAACCCTATGTCACGCGGCGGCAACGCGACGATACGGCAGGCGGGCTTGGGCTTGGACTGTTCATCGCCAAGACGCTTCTGGAGCGGTCAGGCGCGACACTTGTCTTCGAGAATGGCGGGCCCGAAAAGCCGGGCGCGCGCGTCAGCGTCGAATGGCCGCGGTCCCTGATGGACACCAAGCCGGCGAAATGAACGAGCATGCCCTTCCGCTTCAGGCGGGGGTCCTTATCTATTCATGCATGAGACGAAGCTGCGCAACAGAGACCTGGACGGGACAGAGGGGATCGTCATGAGCGAAAAAGCGGACGCCGGGCTCGGCGAAACGTCTTCAAACACTTTGGACGAGGCCATCGGGCTCGATCCATCGCTGCTGATCGTCGATGACGACGGTCCCTTCGTGCGCCGTCTGGCCCGGGCAATGGAACAGCGCGGCTTTGCGGTCGAGATCGCAGAATCCGTGGCAGACGGCATCGCTCAGGCCAAACGCCATCCGCCGAAATATGCGGTGGTCGATCTCCGGCTCGGCGACGGCAGTGGGCTCGACGTAATCGAGGCGATCCGCAGCTGCCGGGATGACACACGCATCATCATGCTCACCGGGTACGGCAATATTGCCACGGCCGTGAATGCTGTGAAACTCGGTGCGGTGGACTATCTGTCCAAGCCCGCCGATGCAGACGAAGTCTACAATGCGCTTGTCCAGAGCGACGGCGACAAGGCGGAACTGCCGGAGAACCCGATGTCGGCCGATCGCGTCCGTTGGGAACATATCCAACGCGTTTTCGAGATCTGCGAACGCAATGTGTCGGAAACCGCGCGGCGGCTGAACATGCATCGGCGGACGCTGCAGCGGATCCTTGCCAAGCGAGCCCCGAAGTAAGCGTCAGAGATCGCTGTCCTGTGCACCCGACATGATCTCCGAAAGGGGCGAGTCATCGCCGGTGCCCCCGACACACCATTCCGCGAGCATCAGTCGCTGTGCGGCGGCGCGCGCGAAGTTGAGGGTGACCGACTTGCGCTGCGGTGCGGAAAGACGGTGTTCGGGCGCATCACGGATGATGTCGGCGCCATAACCGTCGGACAGAAACAGCCCGCAATCCTCCGGGAAAATGTCGAGCGGCACTTCCGCATGCGTGGCGAAGAAGAGCCGGTCGCAATGCAGCCTGTAATCGGGCCATTTCCGATCCACCCGGAAATCCTCGATCGAGGTCTTGATCTCCACAATCCAGATCTCGCCCTTGGGCGCGATCGAGGCAAGGTCGGCCCGACGGCCGCCCGCCAGCGTCAGTTCCGGCATGACGGCGTGGCGCAGGTCGTAGAGATAGCGCTGAAGGCCACGACGCACGAGCATCGCGCGGCGAGACTGCCGCCCGTCGACAAGCGGAGTGGTGGCGTGGAGCGAAACGATCGGCATGGTAACTCCTCAGTGTCATGCGCTTCAAACGCCTGACAGAGGCGTCTTTGTTGCAAAAAAACCATCCACGCCGAATTTGAATCAGCGGAACTTCATGCTGCAGCGCATTCCCTTGCAAGGACCCGACGAATGGAAAATAAGCATAGTGGCTGATGGTCGAACCACTCGAGCCGTCCTTCGCTCCCTTTTAAGAGATTCTCATGCGCACCCGCAACGCATTCTTCCTGTGCAGCCTTCTGGCAAGCGTCGCTCTGGCCGGCTGCTCGACGGCACCTGTCACCACATCCAACATGCCGATCCAGCACGTTGCGACCAACCAGATCTTCTCCGACGGTTACGGCCCTGTCGAAGATCACGGATATGCGCTTCCGGCAATTCCGATCAACCGTGTGGACCAGCGCTTCCATCGCCAGATCGTCGATTACGCGACGAACGAGCCGGTCGGCACGATCGTGGTCAACACGCCGAACCGCTTCCTTTATTACGTGCTGCCGGGTGGAAAGGCTGTCCGCTACGGGATCGGCGTTGGCAAGCAGGGCTTTGCCTGGCAGGGCCGCGCCTATGTCGCGTGGAAGCAGGAATGGCCGACATGGCATCCGCCGAAGGAGATGGCCGAGCGTCGTCCCGACGTCGCACAATATGTCGAAGCGGGCATGGGCCCGGGCCTGCGCAATCCGCTCGGCGCACGCGCGCTCTACCTCTTCAATGAGGAAGGCAAGGATACGCTGTTCCGCCTGCACGGCACGCCGGAATGGAACTCGATCGGAACGGCAGCGTCCTCGGGCTGCATCCGCCTGATGAACCAGGACATCATCGATCTTTATTCGCGCGTTCGCCCTGGCAAGGGCACGCTGGTCGTCGTGCAGCAGTAAGCCAACACGTCGCGGCATCTCGGTGCGCAAGAAAAAACCCGGATTGCTCCGGGTTTTTTTGTGCGTCTCATGCGCGCGATGCCGCTTTCAGTTCGAGGCGACGGCGGTGAAGGACCGGCTCCGTATAGCCATTGGGCTGTTCGCGGCCCTTGAAGACGAGATCGAGCGCTGCCTGGAATGCGACGGAGGTGTCGAAATCCGTCGCCATCGGGCGATAGGCCGCATCGTCCGCATTCTGCCGATCAACGATCGCGGCCATGCGTCGCATCGTCTCCGTGACCTGGTCTGCCGAGACAACGTCGTGATGCAGCCAGTTCGCCATGTGTTGGGCGGAGATGCGTAAGGTGGCGCGATCTTCCATCAGTCCGATATTGTTGATGTCGGGGACTTTGGAACAGCCGACGCCCTGATCAATCCAACGGACGACGTAGCCGAGAATGCCTTGGGCATTGTTGTCGAGTTCGCGCTGGATTTCGTCCGGCGTCCAGTTCGGGCGGGTTGCAACGGGAATAGACAGGATATCGTCAAGTTTGGCGCGCGGCCGGGTCTTCAGACCTTTCTGAACGTCGGCGACATCGACCGTATGATAGTGCGTCGCGTGGAGCGTGGCTGCTGTCGGCGAGGGAACCCAGGCGGTGTTGGCGCCCGCCTTGGGATGCGCGATTTTCTGCTCCAGCATCGCCGCCATCAGATCCGGCATGGCCCACATGCCCTTGCCGATCTGAGCATGACCGGAAAGACCGCAGGCCAGACCGATATCGACGTTCCAGTTTTCATAGGCCGCGATCCACGCTGCCTGTTTCATGTCGCCCTTCCGAATCATCGGACCGGCTTCCATGGAGGTGTGGATCTCGTCTCCGGTCCGGTCGAGGAAACCGGTATTGATGAACACGACACGCTCACGCGCCGCGCGAATGCAGGCCTTGAGGTTGACCGTCGTGCGGCGCTCTTCATCCATGATGCCCATCTTGATCGTGTTCGGCGCCATACCCAGCGCTTGCTCGACACGCGAAAAGATCTCGCAGGCAAAAGCCACTTCGTCGGGGCCGTGCATCTTGGGCTTCACGACATACATCGAGCCTTCCCGTGAATTCATGCGGCGCCCGGCGGGACCAATGTCCCGCAGGGCGATCAGGGCCGTGATCATGGCGTCCATGATGCCTTCCGGCACTTCGTTACCATCCCGATCCAAAATGGCAGGGTTCGTCATGAGGTGACCCACATTGCGCACGAGCATCAGCGCCCGGCCCTTCAATGTCGTTTCGCTGCCGTCGGGCGCCGTCAGGGCGACATCCGGGTGAAGCCGGCGGGTGAAGCTGCGTCCCCCCTTCGACACATCTTCGGCAAGTGTGCCGTCCATCAGGCCGAGCCAGTTTCGGTAAATCAGCGTCTTGTCGTCGGCATCGACGGCTGCCACGGAATCCTCGCAGTCCATGATCGCGGTGATGGCGGATTCGAGCACGATATCGGAGATATGCGCCGCGTCCCCGGCACCGGTGGCCGTCGTGGCATCGATGACGATCTGGACATGCAATGCGTTGCGCCTGAGAAAGATCGACGCAGGCGCCGCAGCATCACCCGTGAAACCGACGAACTGGGCCGGGTCTTTCAACGCCAGCGTACCATCGTTCAGGATCAGACGACCCTCTGCCACCATGATCGAGCGAAGATCGGTCCAGCTCGCCCCTGCGAGCGGTGCGCTGGAATCCAGAAAGTTGCGCGCCCAGGCGATGACCTTGCTGCCGCGGACGGGATTATAGGTCTTGCCTTTTTCCGCACCGCCGTCGTCGGATATCGCATCCGTGCCATAGAGAGCGTCGTAGAGGGAGCCCCAGCGCGCGTTGGCGGCGTTGAGTGCGTAACGCGCGTTCATCACGGGAACGACCAGCTGAGGCCCTGCAATCAGGGCAATCTCAGGATCGACCGTCGCTGTCGAGACCGTGAAATCCGGTCCTTCCGGCAGGAGATAGCCGATGTCCATGAGAAAATCCGTATAGGCCTTCATGTCCACCGGGACGCCGTGTTCACGGTACCACGCGTCGATCTTGGCCTGCAGAGCGTCGCGGACCTGCAGGAGAGCCCGATTCTTCGGAGCGAGGTCGTGGACGATTGCCGAGAAGCTTTCGAAGAAGCGGTCGGGCACCAAACCCGTGCCCGCCAACGCTTCATTGACGAGGAAGGCGTGCAGGCCCTGCTCGATCTTCAGCCCCTGTATGTCGATACGGTTCATGAGGTCTCCTCGCTCTGTCCCATTGCGTGCCCTGCAATGTCCGCACGCCCGTGCCGAAGTCAACGTCTTCCGCTGGATACCGTATCCGGCGCAGCCGTCTCACCGTCGCGTCACGCGCATGGGAATACCGCCCTGCGGTTGGGTCGTCAGTCTCTGGACAGGCCACGGACGTGTCTGCGGTGTCACATCGAAGCGATAGTCTTTCATCAGCACACCGAGGGCAATGACGGCCTCCTGCAGCGCAAAGGTTGCGCCAATGCAGACGCGAGGGCCAGCGCCGAAGGGCAGATATTGGTATCGGTGCAGGCTCTCGCGATGGCCGGGCAGGAAGCGCTGCGGAATGAAGGCGCGTGGACTTTCCCAATAGAGCGTATGCCGATGCAGGGTCCAGGGCATGACCAAAACCGAGACGCCTTTGGCGATGTCGACGCGCTCGCCGGTCGGCGATGTCCAACTGTCTGCCGCGATGGCCGCACGGTTGATCGAGGGGGCCGGGGGATAGAGCCGCATGGACTCCTCGAACGCGGCGCGGACATGCGGCATGTTTTCCAGCCAGTCGACCGGATCCGTGCCGTCCCCGATGACCCGGTCGATTTCGGCCTCCATCAGGGTGCGGAATTCGGGCAGATGCGCGACGCAATAGAGCGTCCAGCCCAGCGCCCGCGCGGTCGTCTCATGGCCGGCGCCGATGAATGTCAGGATATTGTCCGCGATCTCGTCGGCGTGCAGTCCGTCCGGGCCTTCCCGCTCGAGCAGCAGCGTCAGGAAATCCTGCGGCACCGTATCGGGATGGGCGCGCATCTGCCGACGGCGCTCTTCCATGGTGGCGGTCACGACCTTGCCAAAGCGTCGCATCAGTTTTCCGCTTCCCCAACGCGTGATCCGGGGGATCCAGGAGGGAGCAAGCAGCATATCCATGGGATCGACACGGCCCATGCTGCCGAGGAGCGCCTCGACGTCTTGGGTAAAGGCCTCGGTTTCCGCGGCGATCTGCCCGGAAAACAGGGTCTCTGCCAGAATGTCGTAGGTCAGCTCGGTCATGTCGGTGGCGATATCGACGGGAAGACCGTCGCTGGCAGCCCGGGCATACCGGCCCGCATAGCGTTCGCATGTCGAGAGCATCTTGTCGGCGAAGCCCTTGGCGTGACGTGGCGTGAAAACCGGCGCCACCGCCTTGCGCGTCCGCTTCCATGTGGGCCCTTCGGCCGTCAGAAGACCATCGCGCAGGATTGGCCGCAGCACGAGCCTGCGCACTTCCGACATCTCATAATTTGCGACGTTTTCAACCAGGATATAGCGAATGAGGCCGGGATCATTGACGATCAAGGTCTGTTGGTTGACGAACCGGGTTTCGATCCAGGGAAGCGTATAGGATTGCTCGCTCCAAAGTTCGAGCGGATTGCGCAGGACTGTCCGGAGAACCTCGAACTTGGAAAGTTCTCGAGCGCGAGGAACGGGGGCCGGCGGCTCGAATGTTCGGGAAATCATGTCCATGAATCTCTGCCTTTAAAAGGAAAGCGGGCCTTGGAGGGTCAGAGAAGTGCCTTCAGTTCGGACAGTTTCTCGTTCACCAGCCAGCCATAATAGTTTTCCTCCGGCCACTGCATGCTGCCGGATCGGTTCTTGGCGGCAAGCGCTGCCGCCCGCTGGTCGGGATTTCCGATGTTGTAGAGCGTTGCCGTGATGCCCGGATTGTTGCTGATGTCGATGTCGGCCACCGAGCGATAGACGTCGATCGAGTGGCGAATGACCGCTGCCATGTAGGCCAGCGACTGGTCGGGATCCATGATCGCCTTGTACACATCGGCCGCACTGTTTTCGTCCAGCCGATCATAGCCGGAAACGCGCGAAACCGTGTCAGTCATCATCAGCGCCGTCAGGGGATTGATCTGTCCCAGTCCAAAGGTCTGACCGGCGTAGAACGGCTGGAAGAAGACGGCAGAGAAACGGTTGTTCGGAAACGCGGTGCCGTCGACCGTTTCGCCGCGAAACTGCTTGTCCCAGACACTCTCGCGGCAGCTCCAAAGGGCGTAGGATCCCTTCTTGTTCGCGCAGACGGAGAATTGCGGGCGATCGACGAAATCGGCGATCGATTCGCCTTCATATGCGAAACGGAAGCTGTCTCCGGCATAAGCCGCCGCCTTGACATAATAGGACTGAAGACGATCGTAGGCATCGACATTGTAGGTGTGTTCGCCGACGATCGCGCCGACCATGTGGATCGGGTCGATCCCGTAAGCACGTGCGGTCGACTTGATCTTTCCCATCAACTTGCTGTCCGTCGCAAGCAGCTGGCGCACCTTCTCGTATTTGGCATCGAAGGTCGACTTTCCGGCCTTCGTCCGACGAACCGAGGCGCCTGGCACCGAAGGCTGTTCCGCATTGCGGTTGCCTTCCGGCATGACGTGCATCTCCGCTCTGGCCGGCGATCCTGAGGCCGCAAGGCCCGAAACGAATAGGCTTGAAGCGATCACGGCCGTGGCGAGGGCAAGAGCGGGAACGATTTTGCGCAAGGCTTCAGTCTCCAAAGGGTGCAGCAGTTGCGCCCGTGATGCGGCGTAAAGGTGTCGGAATCATGCCAAACGTCCTATCCGTCGCGGCTTTGGCCATTCCTCTGGCAGTCTGCACCTGACTGCAACCCCAAGGCCGCTGCGCTTGTGGAAGGCGCAGCGCAAGCGGTCGTGAGCATCAAAGAATGTACCGCGACAGGTCCGTGTTGGCAGCGAGGTCGCCGACGTGCTTGCGCACATAGGCGGCATCGATCGGGAGATGCTCGCCCGACTTGTCGGGCGCAGCAAATGAAATCTCGTCGAGAACGCGTTCCATAACCGTCTGCAGCCGGCGTGCCCCGATGTTCTCGACGCTGGCGTTGAGATGCACCGCGACATCTGCCAGAGCATCGAGCGCATCGTCGGAAAAGTCGAGGTGGACACCTTCGGTTTCCAGCAGGGCCTTGTACTGGCGAATCAGGCTTGCTTCGGTTTCCGTCAGGATCCGGCGGAAGTCTTCCTTCGTCAGCGCTTTCAGCTCGACGCGAATCGGCAGGCGGCCCTGAAGTTCCGGCAGGAGATCGGACGGCTTCGAGACATGAAAGGCGCCGGATGCGATGAAGAGAATATGGTCGGTCTTTACCGGCCCGTACTTCGTCGCGACGGTCGTGCCTTCCACCAGCGGCAACAGATCGCGCTGCACCCCTTCTCGCGAGACGCCGGCTCCCATGCCGCCGTCGCGGGCCGCGATCTTATCGATCTCGTCCAGGAAGACGATTCCGTCATTTTCTGCGGAGCGTACGGCCTCCCGCTGGATCTGCTCGTTGTCGAGCAGCTTGTCGGACTCGTCGTCGATCAGCAGTGCATAGGATTCCTTCACCGTCGTGCGCACCTTCTTGGTGCGACCGCCCATGGCTTTTCCGAACATTTCCGACAGATTGAGCACGCCGATATTCGCGCCCGGCATGCCGGGAATCTCGAAACCGCCGCTGGGGCTCGCACTATCGGCGACCTCGATGTCGATCTCCTTGTCGTCAAGCTCATTCTCACGAAGCTTGCGGCGAAAGCTGTCGCGGGTTGCGGGCGATGCCGTGCTGCCGACAAGGGCATCAAGAACGCGCTCTTCTGCATTCTGATGGGCTTTTGCCTTGACCTCGCCGCGCTTCTTGTCCCGCACGAGGCCAATGCCGACCTCGACCAGATCACGGATGATCTGCTCGACATCCCGACCGACGTAGCCGACTTCGGTGAACTTCGTGGCTTCGACCTTAATGAAGGGTGCGCCGGCAAGCTTGGCCAGTCGACGCGAGATCTCGGTCTTGCCGACACCGGTCGGTCCGATCATCAGAATGTTCTTCGGCATCACCTCGTCGCGCAACTCGTCAGGAAGCTGCTGCCGGCGCCAGCGGTTGCGCAGTGCGATGGCGACAGCGCGCTTCGCATCGTGCTGACCGATGATGTAGCGGTCGAGTTCGGAAACAATCTCGCGGGGGGAAAAGGTGGTCATGGTGTGTCCATTTCTTCAATCTGGTGATCCAGTGCCATGAGATAGGCCGGACCGTAATGACTGTGACGCTGGTCGATGAAGCGAAATCCGGATTTCTCATAGGCGCGGATCGCCCGTGAATTTTCCGGATGCGGGTCGACGATGATCCGCAGCGTGCCTGTCGCAAAAAGCCGTGCGGCGAACTGCAAGGCGATACCGCCGCCGTGCCCCCGGCCGACATCCTCAGGCGCGCCGATGGCCATATCGATACCGACGGTTGCCACCGGCTGGTCGCGATAGGGATGGTCTCTTTCGCGGTGCGGATCGTAGGCCTGGAGATAAGCGATCGGACGGCCCTCCCATTCGACGATCATCGGCTGGATCTCTCCTGTCTCCATTGCCCTCGCAATGGCTTCGAGTTCGACCTCCGCCGCGCCCCACCAAGCCCTCACATGCGGCTCTGCAAACCACTGAGCCAGACGGGGGAAATCCGCGCGATGCAGGCGCCGAAATCCATATCGTTCATCCGGCTCCGATGGCGTGCTCAGCCAGCAGTCTGACAGCATGGCTCAAGCGGCATCCAGCGTTTCGACGACGATGTTGCCATTGGTGTAGACGCAGATATCGCCAGCGATCTCCATGGCGCGGCGAGCGATCTCCTCGGCGGTACGCTCTGAATCCATTAGGGCCCGCGCTGCCGCGTAGGCGTAGTTTCCGCCGGAGCCGATGGCGATCGTGCCGTGCTCCGGCTCCAGGACGTCGCCGTTTCCGGTGATCGCCAGGGTGATCGACTTGTCGGCGACCAGCATCATGGCTTCGAGATTGCGCAGATATTTGTTGGTCCGCCAATCCTTGGCGAGTTCGACGGCGGCGCGCATCAGCTGATCGGGATATTGCTCAAGCTTGGCTTCGAGCCGTTCGAGCAGGGTGAACGCATCGGCTGTTGCCCCGGCAAAGCCGGCAATGACCTGGCCCTTGCCGAGACGGCGCACCTTGCGGGCGTTCGCCTTCATCACCGTCTGACCGAGACTGACCTGGCCGTCGCCGGCCATGACCACCTGGCCGCCTTTGCGCACCGTGATGATCGTGGTCGCATGCATGGTTCCGTAGGGGTTATGTTCGCTCATGAAAGTCCTGTTGCCTTCCGCACCGCACAGGGTGCCGGGCGTTTGATGACGGGATATCGCGATCTATGTAAGAATGCCGCGAGCGATTGCAAAGGGTGGCCCGGGCGGCCGCACCAACACCTGTTCCTGCACGGACGACGGGCGACAATCGAAGCTGGATATTTACTGGCCGGCCTGATATCAGGCGACTTTCACACACCGGAGTTCCCGATGGCAGAGGCAGAAGGCCGCACCGGCAGCATATCCCGCAAGACCAATGAGACGTCCGTCTCGGTGTCCGTCTCGATCGACGGAACCGGGGCATCGACGATCTCGACGGGGGTCGGATTTTTCGACCATATGCTCGACCAGCTGTCGCGTCATTCCCTGATCGACATGGTGATCGAGGCGAAGGGCGACCTGCATGTCGACGATCACCATACCGTCGAAGATACCGGTATTGCCATTGGCCAAGCGATCGCGAGGGCGCTCGGCGACCGGCGCGGCATTACGCGCTATGCCTCGATCGACCTTGCGATGGACGAGACGATGACCCGCGCCGCGGTGGATGTTTCCGGTCGCCCGTTTCTCGTCTGGAACGTTGCGTTCTCCGCGCCGAAAATCGGCACGTTCGATACGGAACTGGTGCGGGAATTCTTTCACGCGCTGGCGCAGAACGCCGGTATCACGCTGCACGTTCAGAACATCTACGGCGCGAACAACCACCATATCGCCGAGACGTGCTTCAAGGCCGTGGCGCGTGTACTGCGCGCGGCAACGGAGATCGATCCTCGCCAGGCAGGTCGCATCCCTTCGACGAAGGGAACGCTGGCCTAACGCGTGAGGAGCAAGGGATCGGCGAAAGACGCCGCACCCGTATTCGAGCCCGCACCGTGTCTGTGCATTGGCATCGGATCGCCCGATCTCTCCGGTTAAGCCCACCTCTTCCGCTTCAGAAAGCGAATTTCGTCTTGAGAGCAGGCCGCTTATGACACCGTTTCTCGTCTATCTCCCGCCGGGTGCAGGGCGCGACAGCGCGGATGCCGTCTTCTTGGCCGATCGTTTCGCTTGGCCGGCCTTCGTGTTTCCCGCCTTGTGGCTTCTTTTCAAACGCCAGTGGATGGCGGGCGTTGCCGTTTTCATCCTGCAGACCGCGATGACTATGGCGGGTGGACTGGCCGATGCCGGTGTTGCGGCGATCTTCATCGAGCTGGCGCTTCGGCTGCTTGTGGCGCTGGAAGGGCCGACCTATCTCGCACGTCGACTGGAAAAGCGCGGCTTCACACTTGCGGCCGTCCTGCCGGCACCCGATTTGAAGACGGCTGAAGCCATGTACGGCGCGACCCTCGAAGGCCTTGTGGCCGATCCTGCTCTGCCTTTACCACGTCTTGGCCCCCACCAGAATGGCGGGCGGGCGAGCGACCCTGCCAATCCGGGCTTCGGCCTGTTCGACACCTACGGGAGCCGCTGATGCGCGTCGCGATCATCGATTACGGATCCGGAAATCTGCGATCCGCCACAAAGGCTTTCGAGCGCGCCGCTCGCGAGGCCGGCATCGATGCCGAGATCGACCTTACCGACAAGGTTGATCGCGTGGCGACCGCCGACCGGATCGTTTTGCCCGGCGTTGGCGCCTATGCCGACTGCCGCGCCGGCCTTTCTGCCGTTGATGGCATGAGCGACGCCATCATCGAGGGCGTCGAAAAGGCGGGAAAGCCGTTTCTCGGCATCTGCGTCGGCATGCAGTTGATGGCCTCACGCGGGCTTGAAAAGGCGACGACGCAGGGGTTTGGCTGGATTAAGGGCAATGTCGTCGAAATGAAACCGGCAGATCGTTCGCTGAAGATTCCGCAGATCGGCTGGAACACGCTGACGCTCGGTCGCCCCCACGCGCTGTTCGACGGCATCCCGACCGGGCCTGATGGACTGCATGCCTATTTCGTGCACTCCTACCATCTCGCGACCGAAAATGCCGAAGACCTCATTGCAACGACGCAATATGGGGAACCGGTAACGGCCTTCGTTGCGCACGATAACAAGGCCGGTGCTCAGTTCCATCCCGAAAAGAGCCAGACGCTCGGTCTTGCTCTTTTGACCAATTTCCTGCGCTGGAAGCCCTGACATGATCCTATTTCCTGCGATCGACCTCAAAGACGGTGCCTGCGTTCGCCTGAAGCTCGGCGACATGGCGGAGGCCACCGTCTACAATCCGGACCCCGGCGCTCAAGCGAAAGCTTTTGAGGATCAGGGGTTTGAATGGCTGCATGTGGTCGATCTCAACGGCGCCTTCGCCGGCGAGACGGTCAATGGCGGGGCGGTCGAGGCCATCCTGAAAGCAACAAGCAATCCCGTACAGCTTGGCGGCGGTATCCGCACGCTCGCCCATATCGAGACCTGGCTCGCCAAGGGCCTCGCCCGCGTCATCCTTGGCACCGTTGCGGTGCGCAATCCGTCCCTCGTCAAGGAAGCCTGCCGCCTTTTCCCCGGCAAGGTCGCCGTGGGCATCGATGCAAAGGGCGGCAGGGTTGCCGTCGAAGGTTGGGCGGAAGCGTCCGAACTCGGCGTGATCGAGCTGGCGCAGCGTTTCGAGGGCGCCGGCGTTGCCGCCATCATCTACACCGACATCGATCGCGATGGCATCTTGGCGGGCATCAATTGGCCGGGAACATTGGCGCTCGCAAATGCGGTCGAGATCCCGGTCATCGCTTCAGGCGGCCTTGCCTCCATGAATGATATTCATCGCCTCGCCGCGCCCGACATGGTCAAGCTGGAAGGTGCGATTTCCGGGCGCGCGCTCTATGACGGCCGGATCGATCCTGCCGAGGCGCTCGCTGTTCTCAGTGCTAGAGGACGTGCAGCATGACTCTCAAGGCCCGCGTCATCCCCTGTCTCGACGTCAAGGACGGCCGCGTCGTCAAAGGCGTCAGCTTCGTCGATCTCATCGATGCCGGCGATCCGGTCGAATCCGCCAAGGCTTACGATGCAGCCGGTGCGGACGAGCTCTGCTTCCTCGACATCACTGCGTCGTCGGACGGTCGCGATACGATCTTCGACGTCGTGGAACGGACGGCTGAACATTGCTTCATGCCGCTGACCGTCGGCGGCGGCGTGCGCAGCGTCGCCGACATTCGGCGATTGCTCCTGGCCGGTGCCGACAAGGTGTCCATAAACTCCGCCGCCGTGCGCGATCCCGATTTCGTTGCCCAGGCTGCCGACAAGTTCGGCAACCAGTGCATCGTTGTCTCGATCGACGCAAAACGGCGCGTGACGCCGGGAGTAGAAGGTACCAGCGCCTGGGAAATCTTCACCCATGGCGGCCGCACGGCAACCGGTATCGACGCTGTGGACTTCGCAGCGCGGATGGTAGAGCGCGGGGCAGGCGAACTGCTGGTAACCTCGATGGATCGCGATGGCAGCAAGATCGGCTACGATCTCGATCTCACCCGCGCGATTGCCGATCGTGTCTCTGTTCCGGTGATCGCCTCCGGCGGTGTGGGAACGCTCGACCATATGGTGCAGGGCATTCGCGATGGGCACGCAACAGCAGTTCTGGCGGCATCCATCTTCCATTTTGGAACCTACAGCATCGGCGAAGCGAAGCGCTACATGGCGGATCGAGGCATTCCGATGCGGCTCGATGGCTCCGCGCAGGCGGAGAACATCCTGTGACCGGGTTTTCACTGTCCGATCTCGAAGCCATCGTCGCGGAGCGGGCCAAAGCCTCTCCAGACCTGTCGTGGACGGCGAAGCTCGTTGAAAAAGGACAGGCGCGTGCTGCCAAGAAGCTGGGTGAAGAGGCCGTGGAAACGGTGATCGCTGCCATTTCCGGGGATCGCAGGGAACTGGTGTCCGAGAGTGCCGACCTGCTTTATCATCTCATGGTCGTATTGAAAATCGCGGATGTTCCGTTACAGGAGGTTCTGGAGGAACTGGAAGGACGCACGGTCCGGTCCGGCCTTGCGGAGAAGGCGAGCCGAAAGACGTGACCATTGCGCCGCAGAACAGGGGTGAAGCGGATATGCCGGATGATCTCGGCAGGCGAGACTATTCCCCTTACCACTTCTTCTCTGCCGATGCCTGGTCGCAGTTTCGGGCGGATACGCCGCTGACGTTGACGGCTGACGAAGTCCGTCGGCTGCGCTCCCTGAACGACCCGATCGATCTGGACGAGGTGCGCCGAATCTATCTTTCGCTGTCACGCTTGCTTTCGACCCATGTCGAGGCGTCGCAGATCCTCTACGAGCAGCGCAAGCGATTCCTCACAATCTCGGATGAGACCAAGACACCGTTTGTGATCGGTATTGCCGGGTCGGTGGCAGTCGGAAAATCGACCACCGCCCGTATTCTGGCCGAACTTCTGTCCCGCTGGCCATCGAGTCCCAAGGTCGATCTCGTGACGACGGACGGGTTTCTCTACCCGAATGCCATTCTGATGCGCGAAAACATCATGAACCGGAAAGGCTTTCCGGAAAGCTATGATATCGGCGCTCTGCTGCGTTTTCTCTCGGCCATCAAGGCCGGACAGCCGAATGTGAAGGCGCCAAGCTATTCGCACCTCGTCTACGACGTTCTGCCCGACCAGTTTCAGGTCGTGGACCGTCCGGATATCCTGATTTTTGAGGGCATCAATGTCCTCCAGTCGCGCGACCTGCCGGAAGACGGCAAGATCGTGCCGATGGTGTCGGATTTTTTCGACTTCTCGATTTATATCGATGCCGACGAAACGCTGATCCACTCCTGGTATGTCGATCGCTTCATGCGGCTTCGCCAGACAGCGTTCAAGAATCCGGAGTCCTTCTTCAAACGCTACGCCCAGGTTAGCGAGGAAGAGGCGCTGTCGATCGCCGAAGGCCTCTGGCAGAATACGAACCTTAAGAATCTGCGCCGCAACATCCTGCCGACGCGGCCGCGTGCAGACCTGATCCTGCAGAAAGGCGCCAACCATCTGGTTCACACCGTTGCGCTTCGCAAGCTCTAAAGGAGGTTACAGAAGTTTGGCGCCTCGAAGCCAGGCGTCGAGAGGCGCGAGCGACGGGTGGTCGAGCGCCTCGCGAAGATAGGCGAACGTGCGTGGCATGTGCTTCATGTAAGCCGGCTTGCCGTCCCGCTGCATGAGCCGAACCCAGATCCCGACCAGCTTGCAGTTACGCTGCGCAGCCATGAGATGAAATTGCTCGATGAACGTGGCGTCATCGAAGGGGCCGAGACGACGACGCTCGGCGATGTAGGCGTCGAGGATCGCCTGCCCGAGTTCCGGCATGATGGTCACGCGCGCATCCTGAACCAACGAGGCCACGTCGTAGGCCGTCGGGCCGATCATGGCATCCTGAAAATCGATCAGGGCAACGCGGTCGATGCCGGCTCTGTCGTTGCGCCAGAGAATGTTCGGTGAGTGGACGTCGCGCAGAAGGAGATGCTTCTCGCCACGCTCCGACTGGTCCACGAGCCGATCCCAGACCGCCCCATAGCTTTCGCGTTCTTCGGGCGTGGCAGCGGTGCCGCGATGATGGGGCAGGAACCAGTCGAGAAGCAGCCGGGTTTCGATCTTCATGGCGGCGCGGTCGAACGCCGGAACAAGGTGAACCCGCCCCTCCGGGAGCGGTAGTCTGTTCATCACGGGTTCGCTGTGCAGCCGGGCCAGGAGGCGCGCTGTCTCGATATAGCGCTCGGCAATCGGCGCACCCTCCGTGTCGAGGATGCCATCCGTCCCGAGGTCCTCCAGAAGAAGGATGCCGGAATCGATGTCGTGGGCGCGGATTTCAGGCGCCGCAAAACCGCGCTCGCGCAGATAGAGGTCGATGGCGACAAACGCGCTGACATCCTCGGCGAGATGAGCGATCTGCTGATAGTATTTTCCGTCCTCGAGGATCGGGCCGGGAATGGTGCGGGGTGCATCCATCAGGATGAGGTCTGGTCCGGCAGGCCGCCGAATACGCTCATAGCCGCGCACGGAAGCATCGCCGTTGAGATGGCGGCGGGAGACACCGCGAAGCCCATGATCGTCGAGAAAGCTTCGGATCGACAGACTGCGGCGCATGCGAGACAGGGTCGATTCCCTGCCGGACAGAATGGCCATGCGGCCATCTCCGTCCTGTTCCAGCGCGAGAGTGATGCTCTCTCTCGGTAGGTAGCCATCTGCCCGCTCGGGCCATTCGATCAGGCAGATGCCGTTCGACGCGAGTTCGTCGAGTCCGAGTTCCAACACCTCGCTCGCGTCACCCAGGCGATAGAGATCAAAATGCGAAACAGGAACACGCAGATCATAGGACTGCACGAGCGTGAAGGTGGGACTAGGCACCTCCAGAAAGGGGTCGTCGGCGATGGCGCGGATGAGTGCACGGGCGAGGGTCGATTTTCCTGCGCCGAGGTCTCCTGAAAGAGCGACCACGTCACCGGATCTGAGCGCCAGCGCCAGATCTTCGCCCAGCATGATCGTTGCTGCTTCATCGGGAAGCGGCAGGCGCAGCATGTCGGTCATTCCGCTGCTTCGGCCTTGGCCAGCACGCCCGAAGGGATGCGGCAGATGACTTCGGTTCCCGCGCCTTCCCGGGTCGCGATACGCACCTTTCCGTGGTGCAGGGTGATGAAGCTATCGACAATGGAAAGGCCGAGTCCGGCGCCGCCGCGCTGTCCATGGCTTTCGAACCGATGGAAGACACTTTCCAGCACGTCCTTGGGAATGCCGGGACCCCGATCGCTGACGGTGAAGACGAAATCACTGCCCTCGCGCGCGCAGGACAGGCCCACGACGCTGCCTTCCGGGGCGAAGTTGGCGGCGTTCGTCAGAAGCTTGATGAAGATCTGCTTCAAGCGCTGGTGATCGGCAACGAACGTGCCGAGCATGTCCGGCGTGTCGATACGCAAGGTGACCGAGCTTTCCTGCAGACGGTCCGCCATCTGCTGTGACACTTCGTCGAGAAAATCCGTGAGATTGATTTCGCTGAGATCGAGCTCCACGATGCCGGCATCCACCGTCGCAAGGTCGAGGATATCATTGACGATGGTCAGAAGGAGCGACGAGGAACTGGAGATGTGATCGACATACTCTGCCTGGCGCGGAGAAAGCTCGCCAAACGCGGGTGTTTTCAACAGGTCCGCAAAGCCGATGATGTTGGTCAGCGGCGAGCGCAGTTCATAGGACACGTGCTGGACAAAATCGTTCTTCAGCGAGTCGGCCATGCGCAGCGCTTCGTTCTTCTCCGTCAAAGCGCGCTCGACGCGCACGCTGTCGGTCGTATCGACGAAGGTCAGCATCGTTTGTGCATTGGGGAGGGGAATAATGGCGACATCGAGAATAAGACCGGTGCGCAATTCCAACATGCCGCGGCTGGAAGGCCGCTCGTCGTCGAAGCTGGTAATGGCATGGGAAAACCGTTTCCAGCCGTCCGGCTGATCGTAGGAAACGGCGCAGGCCTGCTCGATGGCACGGATATGGGTGCCCGGCGCAACTTCGGTTTCGGTCACGCCCCAGAGCGCCCGAAACGCAGGATTGGAAAGTTTGATGCGCCCATCGGGGCCGAACACGGCCACGCCTTCGGACAGATGGTCGATGGTTTCGCCCTGGACCTGCACCAGCGTGTTGTAACGGGTCTCCAAGTCGACGCGCTCGGTGAGATTCTCGAATACCCAGGTCGCACCACCCTGTGGGCGCGCCGTTGCAAAGACGCGCAAGGTCTGGCCGTTCGGCAGATGCCACATGTCCGTTTGGGTTTCGATCGCCTGATAGACCGAAAGGGCCTGTTCCTTCCACTGCTTCCAGCTGAGCTGCTCTGGGAGACGACCGCTTTCGCGCAGCTGGTCGAAGATCTCGCCGTTGCCGGGACGGCGGGCAAGAAAGGCGGTTTCGAGATTCCAGAGGGTCTGGAAAGCCTGATTGTAGAATTGCAGGCGCTGTGACCCATCGAAGGTCGCAACGGCCGTCGCCAAGTGATCGAGCGTCTCTGCATGGCTCTTCAGCGTACGGGACAGTTCTTCACGAACGGCCTCAATGGCGCTGACATCGAGCGCAATCCCGGCGGTGCCGTAGGTGGTCTTTGCATCAACGACATCGAAAAAGGTTCGCTGGCCGCGGACGACGGTCGAGATCTTGTCCCGGAAGGGCGAGTCGTACGTGGCAAGCGCCTTGGCTTTTTCACGTGAAACCGTCGCCAGAAGCTCGCGCCCTTCCTGAACCACCACATCCGCGCTCGGGGCCTCTACGGCATCGCGATAGGCTTCATTGACCCAAGTGATCTGTCCGTCCCGGCCACGCTGCCAGACCGGCATGTCCACGGCGTTCAGAAGCGTCTGCAGACTTGCAAGATCACCGCGCAGCCGGTCGCGCTCGAGGGTCAGTTCGGCCAATTCCTCGCGCAGATTGTTCAGCGCCACGAAGCGCACAAAGGCGCGCCCCCCCGAAACACGTCCCTGTGCCTCGAGAATTTCATTGCGGTTTGTCTGCACGACGAGGTCGAAGCTCTCGGCGAAAGTGCGCAGGCGATCGATGGCTCGTTCAAGTTCACTGGCAGACGTCGCCTTGATCCAGCGACCGAATGCCAGGAAATCGCGGTCGTCTTGTGGCGCCCCCGTCTCGGGCGGAAGCTGGCCAAGGAATTCCGGTTTTTCGGCCGGACCATCCCAGACCACGATGCTGCGGTTCTTGTCGGAAATCAGCGCTTGATAGCGCGAGATGCTCTGGCGCGCATCGGCAAGCGCGGTCTTCAAATCGCGGTTGTCAGTCTCGACCGTGCTGCGCTGGCGAATGACCCAGACGGCAGAAATCATGGCGGCGGCAATGGCACCGGTCAGCAGCGAAAAGGTGATGATTTCGGAGGAATGAAAGACGTTCGTGACGCCTTCCGCGGCCATGGCCTCGCCGGAGAGAAGCCCCATGGCAGAACCGGCGGCGAGGCGGCGAAGGATCGAAGACAGGGGCATTCCGCGTCGAGCAGGTCGTCCGCCCACACGGGTTACGCCGGGTTCCGCAGGCGTTCGTCCGGCGTTCCAAGAAGCTTTCGTCATCGTGCCTGTCCCCGTTGCACGGTGCCCGGCTGGTCTCCGGCCAAAATGGCGAGAACCGTTAGACACACGTCCGCCGTCCATATGGCCTTTGACAAGGCCGCTGAACGAATATCGTCTTCTCCGGGATCGTTACGCGTTCATGCTTGCCCGCCGCTTACGGTGCACCGCGTTTCGTCCTGAAAACCAACGCTTTTTTCCACTCGGTCCGCGTCAGTGCCGCATCTTCGTCCCGAATCGATACAGGTGAGCATAGTCCCTACCCTCGGAGGCGGGAAGCAGGGAGACAAAAAAGAGGCCGTACGATCTGCAGCGCACGGCCTCCTCATGGCTTTTCAGTGCAATGACTCCCGCCTTAGTAGCGGTAGTGATCCGCCTTGAACGGACCCTGCGGCGTCACGCCGATATAGGCCGCCTGCTCGTCGGACAGCGTTGTCAGCTTGACGCCGAGCTTGGCGAGATGAAGACGGGCAACCTTCTCGTCAAGGTGCTTCGGCAGGATGTGCACGCCGGCTTCGTACTGCTCACCCTTGGTGAAAAGTTCGATCTGCGCGAGCACCTGGTTGGTGAACGAGGCCGACATGACGAAGGACGGATGACCCGTCGCGTTGCCGAGATTGAGGAGACGGCCCTCCGAGAGAAGGATCATGCGGTTGCCCTTGGGGAACTCGATGAGATCGACCTGCGGCTTGACATTGTTCCACTTCAGATTCCGCAAGGCGGAAACCTGAATCTCGTTATCGAAATGGCCGATGTTTCCGACGATCGCCATGTCCTTCATCTCGCGCATGTGCTCGATGCGGATGACGTCCTTGTTGCCGGTCGTGGTGATGAAGATATCGGCGCTCGAAACGACATCTTCGAGCTGGACGACTTCGAAACCGTCCATAGCAGCCTGGAGGGCGCAGATCGGATCAACTTCCGTCACCTTCACCCGGGCACCCGCGCCCGACAGGGAGGCTGCCGAACCCTTGCCGACGTCGCCGTAACCGCAGACCACGGCAACCTTGCCGGCCATCATCACGTCGGTCCCACGGCGAA
Source organism: Rhizobium sp. Leaf341 (assembly GCF_001424325.1). Classification (NCBI taxonomy): domain Bacteria; kingdom Pseudomonadati; phylum Pseudomonadota; class Alphaproteobacteria; order Hyphomicrobiales; family Rhizobiaceae; genus Rhizobium; species Rhizobium sp. Leaf341. Next base: position 372,626 of record NZ_LMPE01000002.1, on the reverse strand, counting down.
TGCCGTCGACGAGCGATTCCTTGCAGCCATACTTGTTGTCGAACTTCGACTTGGTCACGCTGTCATTGACGTTGATGGCTGGGAAAGGAAGCAGCCCCTTGGCATGCAGCTGATACAGGCGGTTGACGCCGGTGGTGGTCTCTTCGGTCACGCCCTTGATCGCGTCGCGCTGCTTCGTGAAGAAGCCGGGCGTCGCAGCCAGACGCTTCTTGATCTGGGCGAACAGGATCTCTTCTTCTTCCGATCCCGGGTTCGACAGGACATCTTCACCCGCTTCGGCACGTGCGCCGAGCAGAATGTACATGGTGGCATCGCCACCATCGTCGAGAATCATGTTGGAGACGCCGCCATCGGTCCACTGGAAGATCTTGTCGGTGTAGGTCCAGTACTCAGTGAGCGTCTCGCCCTTGACGGCATAGACCGGAATGCCGGCAGCCGCGATGGCAGCGGCGGCATGATCCTGCGTCGAGAAGATGTTGCACGATGCCCACCGAACGTCGGCACCCAAGGCCACCAGCGTCTCGATGAGAACCGCCGTCTGAATGGTCATGTGCAGCGAACCGGCGATACGGGCACCCTTCAACGGCTTCGACGCACCAAACTCTTCGCGCGAAGCCATCAGGCCCGGCATCTCGGTTTCGGCGATCGTAATTTCTTTGCGGCCGAAGTCGGCCAGGCCGATATCGGCTACCAGATAGTCGTTGGTCGTGCTCATGGAGGCTCTCCGCTGGTGGCACGCCGGGTCGGGAGATGAAGGCTCGAGGACCGCAGGCGCACTGATCTCGTTGCCCAGGCAGAGCCGGGGCGCGATCGTCCTCTAGCAGAAAATCCATCTGCAGGCAACCTACATATAAAGACGTCTTTATATGTTTATATCCCTAGATCTCCTCGCCGAACCGGTCCCGCACCAAGGCATCAAGCGCTTCCAATGCTTCCTCTGCCTGATTGCCGCTTGCCGTGACGGAAATCGAACTGCCCGTGCTTGCAGCCAGCATCATCAATCCCATGATCGAAAGTCCGCCAACGGTCATGCCGTCCTTCGTGACATGGATCTCGGCATCGAAAGCCTCGACCGTCTGCACGAACTTGGCGGAAGCACGCGCATGAAGACCGCGCTTGTTGATGATCTGGAGGTCCCGCGACAGAGTCATGAAGGATTGCGTCCGTTATTTGCCACTGAGAACGCGGCTGGCAACGTTGATGTATTTGCGCCCGGCTTCGGATGCCTCCACCAGAGCCTTGTCCATGTCGCTCTCGCCCCGAACACCGGCCAGCTTGATCAGCATGGGCAGGTTGACGCCGGCGATGACCTCGACCGTGCCGCTCTGCATGACGGAGATCGCCAAATTGGACGGTGTACCACCGAACATGTCGGTGAGAATGATGACGCCATTGCCCTCGTTGGCAGCGATGACAGCCGTCAGGATGTCCTGACGCCGCTGGTCCATGTCATCTTCAGGGCCGATACACACCGTCTCGATGAATTTCTGCGGCCCTACGACGTGTTCGAGCGCATGACGAAACTCTTCAGCCAGCTTGCCGTGCGTGACAAGCACAAGTCCGATCATGTGTCTTTGCTCCAACTGCCTTTTCCCTTCGGCGGACGATAAACTTACCATGCCGCAATGCAACAATTTCAATCCGCCTTGGGGCGGTCATCTTGGCGAGGAAATGCCGGAGTGCAAGTCAAAAATCCTAAAACACGGATCACATGAGCAAAATCTGTGCAGACTGCGACATTTAAAGAGCTGAAAAACGGCTGAGTGCATCAAGCGGGTCAAGGCCCGGTAGAAGCGGAAGCCGGAGCAAGGGAAGCGTTGCAGGACCCGTCCGCCAGATCTCCGCCTCCGGTGCGACCCGGACCTCGAAGGGGGGCAGGACAGGCAGGACAGCAACGGAGAGAACGGCTGCCGGGACACACCGAAGCGGAATGGGGCCGACCCCGCGCAGCTCGGCAAGGCCCGCAATGCTCACCGGCGCGCGGGCAATGAGACGCCCGCCGCGCAGGCAGACCAAGACCTGATCATCCGAGACGAGAGCCGCGTTCCAGCCGCGACGCGCGGCGGAAGCAAGACAAGCAAGCGCGGCACTGGTTTTGCCCGTGCCAGAGGGGCCGACGAAGACATAGCCGATTGTGCCGATGACAATCGCGGTCGCATGGATGTTGCGAGGCACCGCGCCGTCGGCCATCACACCATCAGGGTTTGTTCGATCGCGTTCCGGCGCATTGTCGTCGGACATCATCGCGCCGGGCTCACGCCGCCTCGCCGACGGGCAGCGAAAGGATGAAGCGCGCGCCGGTGATCGTCCCGTGCGAATCCGTCATGTTTTCGGCCCGCAGCGTGCCGCCATGCGCTTCGGCGATCTGCCTTGAAATCGAGAGACCGAGGCCCGAATTCTGCCCGAAATCCTCGCCATCCGGCCGGTCGGTATAGAAGCGCTCGAAGATACGGTCGATGTCCTCGGCCTGGATGCCCGGGCCGTTGTCCTCGACATAGACGATGCAGCGCGTGCGGTTGCGCGTCAGCCGCACGATGATGTGTCCGCCCTCTTCCGGCACGAAGGAACGGGCGTTCTCGATGAGGTTTGTGATGATCTGCCCGATGCGCAGTTCATAGCCGCTGACATCGAAGCGCGCCTTCGGGTTGTCTTTTCTCTCCACGACGAAGTTGAGCAGTACCGCCTTCTTTTTGTTGCGCACTTGTCGCGAGATATCGACGAGATCGCCGAGCAGCTTTTCAAGATCGACAATGCGCGCATCGCTGCGGGCAAGCTCCGCGTCGAGCCGTGAGGCATCGGAAATGTCACTGATCAGACGGTCAAGCCGACGCACGTCATGCTGAATGACATCCATCAGACGCTTCTTGGAGTCGTCGCTGCGGGCAAGCGGCAGGGTTTCCACCGCACTGCGCAGCGAGGTCAGCGGGTTCTTCAGTTCATGACTGACGTCGGCAGCAAAATTCTCGATGGCGGCGATGCGATCGTAGAGCGCGCCCGTCATATCGCGGAGGGCCACCGAAAGATTGCCGATCTCGTCCTGTCGCGACGAAAAATCGGGAATTTCCTGACGCTCCTTGGCGCTGCCGCGGCGCACGCGGATCGCTGCGGCCGACAGGCGGCGCAGGGGATTGGCAATCGTGCTCGACAGAAGCAGCGACAGGATGACGTTGACGAGAGCGGCGACACCGAAGACACGAATGATCGCCAGCCGCTCGGCGTGGACGATCTTGTCGATATCGCCGGCTTGGGTCGAGAGAAGAAGGACGCCCAGAACGGCGCGGAAACGCTGCACGGGGACGGCAACGGAGACGATCAGCTCGCCCTGTTCCGTGACCCGGACGACCGCGCCGCGCACACCGGTCAGCGCGTTCATGACTTCCGGGTAGATCGATCCGTTGCCACCTGGAGGCTCCTTGTAGAGCGGCAGGTTGCCCGGCTGAAGCATACGGTTGTACCAGGTGTTGAGCCTGCCCGTCAGCGTCTCGTTCTCAGGCTCGATCGGCGGAAGATCGAAGCGCAGAACCTGCCCGCCGGTATAGAGATGACGGCTGTCGAGCAAGAGATCGGCGTCGGCATCGAAAAGACGGGCACGGGTTCGGGTGGGCGAAATCAGCCGCCGGAGCACAGGCGCAACGCGCTCCTGCGTGATCGGGAATTCCAGGTCTTCGTCGCGCGGCAGCGGCGTGATGCTCTGCCCCGCCTGCAGCTCGAGCAGCTTTTCGGGATCGATGGTGATGGAATTGGTGTCCACCGACGCCGAGGCTGCGATGGCACCTGCGATGATCTCGCCCTGCGTCAGCAGGCTCTCGACGCGGGCGTCGATCAGACCCTCACGGAACTGATTGAGGTACATGATGCCGCCGACCAACACGACGAGCGCCACGAGATTGAAAAACAGGATACGGCGCGTGAGGCTCGAAAAGACGGCATTGCCGAACAGGCGTCGGATCAGGGTGAAGGGATGCGCCCAGCGCCGGCCGGGGCGATACACCCCGTCCGCATCCTCAATCGCCGCATGCCTCGTGATATCCGCCACGTCTGATGCTTAGCCTCTCCCGCTCGCGCGCTGTTCAGGCCTCAGGCCGATTCGCGGAACCGGTAACCGACGCCATACAAGGTTTCGATCATATCGAAGTCGTTGTCGACCATCTTGAATTTCTTGCGGAGTCGCTTGATGTGGCTGTCGATGGTGCGATCGTCGACATAGACCTGCTCGTCATAGGCTGCATCCATCAGGGAGTCCCGGCTTTTCACGACACCGGGCCGCTGCGCGAGGGAATGCAGGATCAGGAATTCGGTCACCGTCAGCGTCACGGGCTCGTTCTTCCAGGTGCAGGTGTGGCGTTCCTGGTCCATCGACAGCTGGCCCCGCTCGAGCGACCGCGCCTGAATGTCGTCTTTCATCTTCTGCAGGCCTGCGGGACCGGCGGCAGCGGCTGCCTCCCGATTGGCAGAGCGGCGCAGGATCGCCTTCACGCGCTCGACCAGAAGGCGCTGGGAGAACGGCTTGGTGATAAAGTCGTCGGCGCCCATTTTGAGACCGAAGAGTTCGTCGATCTCTTCATCCTTGGATGTCAGGAAGATGACGGGAATGTCCGACTTCTGCCGAAGGCGGCGCAGAAGCTCCATTCCGTCCATGCGCGGCATCTTGATATCGAAGATGGCGAGTTGCGGCGGGCGCGCAAGGAGACCGTCGAGCGCAGAGGCACCGTCGGTGTAGGTTTCGACCTTGTAGCCTTCCGCTTCCAGCGCGATCGAAACCGACGTCAGGATGTTCCGGTCGTCGTCGACAAGTGCAATGGTCTGCATTGTATTCCGCTCCATCATATCTTCGCGCCTTCTCTCATCTGCCCGTCTCCTGCGGAGAGAGAGGCATTATCGACAGAGGCCGGCCAGAACAGACAGAACTCCGCATGGGGAGGTCGGCCGAGGCCGGCGCGCGTTCATGAGTATAAAGGTGGAACAAATTGTGGCGAAGCGAAAATGTTGCGCGGGCACAAGATGGGCGAAAGTCGATCTTCACCGCCTCCAACCTCCATTTCAACTTGCCAGTTAAACCGATTGAAAATTGAATAATTTTCTTTAAATCGATTAATATATTGAATTTATTGGATTTTCCTGTGTGTCGTCTTGCGTTTTCTAGAACTCTCCCGCATGTTGCGGTCCAGACACAACGCAGGGGAGCAGCGCTCATGGAAGAATTTGGCATTCGCAATCCGGATCTCGGGATCGCTACACTCGGTTTCAAAGACGTCGTCGCCGTGCGCTACAATCTGACGCCTGCAGAACTCTATGAAGAGTCCCTGCGTCTCTGCGAAGCACAGGTTACCGCAGACGGTGCGTTGCGTGCGCTGACCGGCCAGCACACCGGTCGCTCTGCCAAGGACAAGTTCATCGTGCGCGATGCAGGCACGACCGACCAGATCTGGTGGGACAACAACAAGGAAATATCTGCGGCGCACTTCGAAACGCTCTACAACGACATGCTTGACCATGCCCGCGGTCGTTCGCTCTATGTACAGGATCTGATCGGAGGCGCCGACAGGGACAACGCTCTGCCCACGCGCGTCATCACCGAATTCGCCTGGCACTCCCTTTTCATCCGTAACCTACTGATCCGTCCGGATCGCGAAAGCCTGAAAACGTTCGCGCCGAAACTCACGATCATCGATCTACCCCATTTCCGCGCCAATCCGGCCCGTCATGGCTGCCGCACGGAAACGGTGATTGCCTGCGATCTCGTCAACGGTCTCGTGCTGATCGGCGGCACATCCTATGCCGGCGAAATGAAAAAGTCGGTCTTTACGGCACTGAACTACCTGCTGCCGAAGAAAGGCGTCATGCCGATGCATTGCTCGGCGAATGTTGGTCCGGATGGCGCTTCTGCGGTGTTCTTCGGTCTTTCCGGCACCGGCAAGACGACGCTGTCGGCCGATCCGAAGCGCACGCTCATCGGCGATGATGAACATGGCTGGGGCACGGATGGGATCTTCAACTTCGAAGGGGGCTGCTACGCCAAGACGATCCGTCTTTCGGCCGAAGCGGAGCCGGAAATCTTTGCAACGACCAAGCGCTTCGGCACCGTGCTGGAAAACGTGATCCTCGATGACGCCAGGGTTCCGAATTTCGACGACGGCTCGCTGACGGAGAACACCCGCTGCGCCTACCCGCTCGATTTCATTCCGAATGCCAGCGCAACAGGCACAGCCGGTCATCCCAAGACGATCATCATGCTGACGGCCGACGCCTTCGGCGTCATGCCGCCCATCGCCAAGTTGACGGCCGATCAGGCTATGTACCACTTTCTCTCCGGCTACACCGCAAAGGTTGCCGGTACGGAGAAGGGCGTGACCGAACCAGAGGCCACCTTCTCGACCTGCTTCGGCGCGCCGTTCATGCCACGGCATCCGAGCGAATACGGCAATCTGCTGCGGGAACTGATTGCAAGGCACGATGTGACCTGCTGGCTCGTCAACACGGGCTGGACCGGAGGCGCCTACGGTACGGGACGTCGCATGCCCATCAACGCGACACGCGCATTGCTGGCGGCTGCGCTCGATGGTTCGCTGGCGGAGACAGAAATGCGCATCGATGCCAGTTTCGGCTTTGCGGTTCCTGTCGAGGTCGCCGGCATCACGGGCGGTATTCTCGACCCGCGCTCGACCTGGGCAGACGGGGCGGCCTATGATGCACAGGCCAGAAAGCTGGCCGACATGTTCGTGGCGAACTTCACCAAATTTGAAAGCCATGTCGATGGCGGTGTGCGGGATGCGGCACCGGGACTGGCGATCGCTGCCGAATAGACGCGGACCCGAAAGGCCGCATCATGTTTTCACGTGAAACCCGGCGCTGACCAAGCGCCGGGTTTTATCGTTCTGCCCGGTTTACAATGTTCTCAGAGCTGGAATAAACAGGGAACGAAAGGTGACGGAATGGCAAGCGACCCCCTCTATATTAACGATCGGATCGTGATTGCCAGCTGGGAGCTGAGCGAACAGTTCGTGCTGGCAGGCGGCCCGGGTGGGCAGAATGTCAACAAGGTGGCGACAGCCGTTCAGCTCTTCTTCAATATCGCCGCATCCCCTTCCTTGCCGGAGCGCATCCGCGACATTGCCATTGGCCTTGCCGGTCGCAAGGTCTCAAAGGATGGCGTGTTGATGATCGAGGCCAATCGTTTCCGGAGCCAGGACCGCAACCGCGAGGATGCGCGGGAGCGGTTGAAGGCGCTGATCCTGAAGGCAGCCGAACCTCCACCTCCGCCACGCCGCAAGACCAAGCCGACCCGCGGCTCGGTCGAACGTCGTCTGAAAGCCAAAAGCGGACGCGGAGAGGTCAAGAAGATGCGCGGCCGGCCGGATGGCGAATAGAGAATGAAGACAGTCCGCGATCTCTTTGACGAGGCAACCCGTCGGCTGAAAGAGCTTTGATGAAATGATGGCGGGAGACGTCATCACGGTGGGATGCGCCTCGACCGTCTGGCAGCAACGCACACAGGAGAAGGCCATGCTGGTCCTGCCGAAAGGCTTTCGCCACATTCCCGGCTTTCTGGATCGCGATCAACAGGAAGCTCTTGTCAGCGAGGTCAGGGACATTGTCGCTGCCGCGCCCTTCTACCGCCCGGCCATGCCGAAAACCGGCAAAGAACTCTCGGTACGGATGACGAATTGCGGCACGCTTGGCTGGGTTACGGACAAGGCACTTGGCTACCGCTACCAGCCGGTTCATCCCGTGACGCAACGGCCATGGCCGGACATTCCGCAAAGCCTTCTTGATCTCTGGCAAACCATTGCAGGTGCCTCGAAGCCGCCGCAGGCCTGTCTCGTCAACTACTATGCGGAGACGGCCCGGATGGGGCTGCATCAGGACAAAGACGAGCAGGATCTTCAGACGCCTGTCGTTTCCGTGTCACTCGGCGATGCCTGCCTGTTTCGGGTCGGCGGTCGCGAACGCAGCGACCGGACGGTTTCGTTCAAGCTGTCGAGCGGCGATATCGTCGTGCTGGCTGGAGAAAGCCGGCTTGCTTTTCATGGCGTCGATCGGATCTACCCCGCGACATCAACGCTTCTGAAGAATGGCGGACGTCTCAACCTCACACTCCGCCGCGTCACGCCTTGAGAAACGGCTGGTAACGTGCCACCTGCAGGTAAGCGTCCTTGAACCCTGCCGGGTTTCGGAAATGATGCAAGCTTTGATAGCGAATCAAGGTGTCAATCAGGGAAGGCACATGCTCATAGACAATGCCATGGTGCTGGCCGCAGGGCTCGGAACGCGCCTGCGACCGATTACCGACACGATGCCGAAGCCGCTGGTGCCGATCGCGGGCAAGCCGATGATCGATCATGTGCTCGATCTTCTGGTTGATGCCGGTATCAAGACCGCTGCCGTGAACGTGCATCATTTCGCGGACCGCATGGAAGCCCATCTCCACGCCCGCGCTGCACCCATTATCCGCATTTCCGATGAACGCGATCGCCTGATGAACTCGGGCGGCGGACTTGCCAAGGGTCTCTCGCTCCTCGATGCCGGACCCGTGCTCGTCATGAATGCCGATCTCTTCTGGATCGGAGAGCCGGAGGGCCGCAGCAACCTCGTGCGACTGGCCGAGGCTTTCGATCCCGCGCTCATGGACATGCTGCTTCTCTGCGTCGAACTGGAGAAAACGACAGGACATGACGGCAAGAAGGATTTCTCGCTTCAAGCCGACGGTCAACTCGTGCGTTATGCCGAGGGGCTTTCCCGGCCGGTCGTTTATGCCGGCGCGATTGCCATGATGAGTTCGCTGTTTGACGATGCTCCGACGGATGCCTTCAATCTCAACATCTATTTCGACAAGGCGATCGCCGCCGGGCGGCTGTACGGTCTGATGCTCGAAGGCGAGTGGATCACGGTGGGAACGCCGGATGCCATCGGCAAGGCCGAAGCGCAGTTCGCGCGGCTGGCAGCCGGAAATTGAAAGGGAGTAGATCGTGACGCCAGCGCGACAGAACGTCTTGACGATCCCCGCCGGCGTTCCCTTTTTGAAGACGCTTGTCCATGCGATCTGCGACGGAACGGTCGTTCCGGACTACCGGTACGACCCGACAGACCCGCTGTCGCTTGCCGGCGTCACGATCTTCGTGCCCACCCGGCGCGCGGCGCGCGTGCTGCGCTCGGAGTTTGTCGATTGCCTTGGAGCCCGCTCGGCCATTCTCCCCGTTATCCGGGCGCTGGGCGAGACGGACGACGACAGCGGCTTCTTCGATGCCGAGATTCCTGCCGTCCTCGATCTTGCGCCGCCGCTGACCGGCCCGGCTCGGTTGATCGAGCTGTCGCGGCTGATCCTTGCCTGGCGTAACACTTTGCCGCGCATCGTGACCGAGCTTCATGGCGATAGCCCGCTGATCGCCCCGGCCAGTCCGGCCGATGCCCTTTGGCTTGCCCGAAACCTGGTACAGATCATTGACGACATCGAGACGGAGGATCTGGACTGGACGAGCCTGAGCTCGCTTGATGCCAGCAACTATGCGCAGTGGTGGACGCTGACGCTCGAATTCCTCGAGATCGCCAGCCAGTTCTGGCCGGCGCGGCTTACAGAACTCAGCCGCTCCTCGCCCGCGCGTCATCGCAACGCCGTGCTCGAGGCCGAAAGTCACCGGATTGCGGCGGGCGCCATAGACGGTCCGATCATCATCGCGGGTTCGACCGGTTCCATTCCTGCGACTGCCCGCCTCATCCTTGCCGTGCAAAAGCTGGCCCAGGGCGCCATCGTGCTCCCCGGGCTGGACGGGACCATGACGGAACCGGACTGGAACCTGATTGATCCGCCACTCATGGACACTGCGCGCCGCGACGATTCCGCCAGTCGTAGCCATCCGCAATATGGATTCGTGCGACTTCTGCGACGAATGGGCATTTCCCGGTCGGAAGTTGTTTCGATCGGCACCGTCGAAAATGATCTTGCCGACCGTGCAGAAACATTGTCGCACGCCTTCCTGCCGGTCGAGGCGACCAGTTCCTGGGACCGTGTCAGACGGTCGCTCGATGCCCGACGCGTCGAGGCAGCGTTTGCGGATGCAGCCCTGATCGAGGCCGTCAACGAGCGCGAAGAGGCAACAGCCATCGCGCTTTCCTTGCGGTTGGCCTTGCAGAAGGACGAGGAATGCCAGGCTGCACTGATCACGCCCGACCGCGATCTCGCGCGTCGGGTCGCCGCGGAGCTGCAGCGCTTCGGCATCGAGGCGGACGACTCCGCGGGAACGCCGCTCGCATCCACCCCTCAAGGCACACTTCTGCGTCTTATGCTCGATGTCGCATTGCGCCCTGGGGATCCCGTCGCCATCACCACGCTGATCAAGCACCCGCTTGCCCGCTTCGGTCTTTCCGCCGAGCGTTTTCGACCGGCGGCAACGCTCTTGGAATTGCTGGCTCTGCGTGGAGGCACGGCACCGGCCGACATTGCCGATCTCCGGCCCCTGCTTGACGAGGCAGCTTTGAGCCGGCGGGCTGACCGCCATGCTCCCGAATGGCTGACACAGGTGACGGATGTGGACATCGAAGAGGTCCGCTTCGCAGCTGGCGCCATTGCCGCAGCTGTCGAGCCCCTCGTTTCCATGCTGGTGCGGCGACGAAAGGGCAGTGGCGGCTTCAGCACCTCGCTGACCCTTGCGGAGTGGGCCGAGCGGACCGGCCGGGCGCTGGAAGGCATCGCCATGACCGAGACGAGCGATCTCGGAGCCCTCTGGTCCGGCGAGGCTGGCGAGGCTCTAGCCGACCTGCTGCGCGCCGTCATCGAGGCGGACGGACAGATCGAGGCCGATGGGGGACAATGGTGCGAGGCGGTCGAGGCGCTGATGGCCGGGTCTGCCGTCAAGCCACGGGCCATGCGGCACCCACGGGTCTTCATCTTCGGGGCCCTGGAAGCGCGACTCCAGAGTGTCGATCTTGTTGTGCTTGGCGGCATGAACGAAGGAACATGGCCGGGACAGACGGCAAACGATCCGTTCCTGTCACGCAGCATGAAGACCGGCATCGGCCTGGAACCACCGGAGCGGCGTATCGGCCAGCTTGCCCACGATCTGCAGATGGCCTGCGGCACGCGCCGTCTCGTGTTCAGCAGATCCTTGCGCAAGGGCGCGACGCCGACCGTCGCCTCACGTTGGCTGCAACGTCTCCTTGCCGTCGGGGGCAAGGATCTCGGTCAGCGCCTGCGGGAGAACGGACGAGACCGTCTGCGCTATGCCGCCCTGCTCGACGCGCGGCCGGACACGCCGCTGGCGCGTCGACCCGAGCCCAAGCCGGATTTCGCCCTGCAGCCGCAGCGCTATTCCTTCAGTGAGGTCGGACGGCTGCGCCGCGATCCCTATTCCGTCTATGCGCGGCGCATCTTGCGTCTCCAGCCGGTAGACGGGTTCAATGCGGACCCAGGCGCTGCCGAACGCGGCACGATCTACCATGCCATCGTTGAGCGGTTCGCCAAGAGTGACGTCGATCCCGCGAGTCCCGAAGCCTCGATGATCATGACGAAGCTGATCGATGAAGCCTTCGACGAACAGCACCTGCCCGTTCATATCGACGTGATCTGGCGGCCACGCTTTGCCGCTGTCGGACGCGCCTTTATCGATTGGGAGATCTCCCGAAAAGATAACATCCGGCAATCCTTCCTGGAGCGCTACGCCAGATTCAAGGTCGGCGTTGCCGACATCGAGCTGACGGGTATCGCAGACCGCATCGACATCGGCCCAGATGGCGCGGCTGTGATCGTCGACTATAAAACCGGTGCAAGCCCTTCGGTAAAGGAGGCTCGCGCACTGCTCGATCCGCAACTTCCGCTCGAGGCAGCCGCGTTGAAGGCCGGTGCCTTCAAGGAGGTCGGCAAGCGACACCCCTCCTCCCTCCTCTACGTCCGGCTGAAACCCGGAGATCGGTTCGACGTGGACGAAGTCAACAATGAGGGGCGTGCGAAAGGCGACGTCGAGCCGAAGACCGCGGAGATGCTGGCGGACGAATCGCTTGCCCAGTTCACCGGCCTGCTTCGGGCACTACAGGTCGGACAGCGTGGCTTCGCCTCGCGCGTGATCGTCCAGAAGGAAAAATCCTACGGCGGCGAGTATGATCATCTGGCGCGTGTGGCCGAATGGTCCACGGCCGATGGTGAAGAGGAGACGGGGGATGCCTGATGACCTCGAACCGGTGAGCGGATCTGCCGTTGACTGGCTGGACTGGACGACGCAGCAGCAGGCACTGGCCTCCGACCCGAACCGATCGGCCTGGGTGTCGGCCAACGCCGGATCGGGAAAAACGCATGTTCTGACACAGCGCGTCATCAGGCTGCTGCTTTCGGGGTGCCGCGCCTCGGCCATTCTCTGCCTGACCTACACAAAGGCGGCGGCAGCCGAGATGTCGAACCGCGTGTTCGAGCGTCTCGCGGAGTGGGTGACGCTGGACGATGCGACGCTTTCGGCAAGGATCGAGGCGCTGGAAGGGAAGGCACCGAGCGCTGCCACCGTCGCCGAAGCCCGGCGTCTGTTTGCGCGTGCGCTGGAAACGCCGGGCGGGCTGAAGATCCAGACCATTCATGCTTTCTGCGAAGCGCTGCTGCATCAGTTTCCGCTCGAGGCCAATGTCGCCGGGCATTTCTCCGTTTTGGACGATCGAACCGCAACGATCCTCCTGGCCGACGCACGCCGCCTTCTCCTGACCGCTGCCGCAACGGAAGGCGATCCGGTGCTGACCGGCGCCTTCGAAACCGTCCTGTCATTGGCTGACGACACCGGGCTCGAAAGCCTGCTTTCGATGATTGTGGCCAATCGCACCGCACTTCAGGCGTTCTTCAGCGAAGCCGAACAGCGCGGCGGCACGGAAATTGTTCTTCGCGAGGCTCTGGGCCTTGGGGCGGAGGAGACAGTCGATCACGTCGTTGCGCAGTTCTGGCCGCTGGCCGGCCTCAATGGTGCGGATCTCACGCGCTATATCGACCTCTGTCGAACGTCGGGCGGCGCCAAGGTCCGCGGCTTTGCCGATGGGCTTGCAGCCGTCGCGGAGTTGACGACTCCGCTCGAGCGCTACCAGGCCATTCGGAACCTGTTCTTTTCGGGATCGTCAGGCAAGCCGCTTGCGATGTCCGGATTTTTTTCTGCGCCCTTGCGCAAGGCGGCGCCTGATCTGGAAGACAAGATGCAGGCCGCCTATGACGCCGTCCTGTCGCTTGCCGACAGATTGGCGCTTCTGCATATGCTCGAGGCGACACAAGCCGCCCTGGTGCTCGCCGAACGGCTTACCCAGGATTACGAGGACATCAAGAAAAGCCGCAGCCAGCTGGACTTCGACGACCTGATCAACCGCACCGCGCGTCTGCTGACGCGGTCCGATGTCGGCGCCTGGGTGCATTACAAGCTGGACCAGGGCATAGACCATATCCTGGTCGATGAAGCGCAGGATACGAGCCCGGTGCAGTGGTCGATCATCCGGTCCCTCGCCGAGGATTTCTTCACCGGCGACAGCGCCCGCGGCCGCCATCGGACCCTCTTTGCTGTCGGTGACGAAAAGCAGTCGATCTACTCGTTCCAAGGCGCGCGGCCGGAGCGATTCTCGGAGGAGGAACGCGAAGCAAGACGTCGAATCGACGCCAGTGGTCTCGCCTTCAGCCCCGTCCGGCTGCAGCTTTCTTTCCGGTCGACCGAGGACGTGCTGTCCGCCGTCGACAGCGTGTTTCGCGAACCTGCTCACGCGCGCGGTCTCAGCGCCCGCAACGAGCCCGTGGTGCACGCCTCCAACCGCGTGGGCCATCCCGGTCTGGTCGAAATCTGGGATGCGATCGCGCCTGCGCCGAGCCTTGAAGAGGAGGACTGGACCGCGGCCTTCGATGCCACGCCGGAAAATGCGCCGGCGAACATTCTGGCTGAACGGATCGCGGCGACGCTTGCCAGCTGGATCGGTACCGAGACCATCATCGAAAAGAATACGCGCCGTGTCATGCGCCCGGGGGACGTGATCGTCTTGGTGCGCAAGCGTGATGCCTTTGTGAACGCGCTCATGCGCGCTTTAAAGACGCGCCACGATATTCCCGTGGCTGGCGCAGACCGGCTGGTGCTGACGGCGCACATAGCCGTGCAGGATCTGATGGCACTTGGCCGGTTCCTGCTTTTGCCGCAGGACGACCTTTCCCTGGCCGCCCTCCTGAAGAGCCCGCTTTTTGCCGTGACCGAGGAGATGCTGGCAGACGCCGCAACCTTGCGACCCCTCGGCCAGAGCCTCTGGCATGCGCTCGCGGCATCGGAGGATCCGACCCTGAAGCCCTTGGTGGCCCGGCTGGCGACCTACCGGATGCTCGCAGATACCCTCTCCGTGCATGATCTTTATGCACGTCTGCTCGGGGCGGATGGCGGGCGCGCCGCGTTTCTGTCGCGGCTCGGCAGTGAGGTCAGCGATATCCTGGATGAATTTCTGACCTTCTGCCTTGATCACGAAGCCAATGGGCTTCCCGGGCTGCAAAGCTTCATCTCCGGTCTCGAACTGGAAGCGCCGACGATCAAGCGCGAGCAGGACAAGGAGCGGAACGAGGTTCGCGTCATGACCGTTCACGCCGCCAAGGGTCTGGAGGCACCGGTGGTCTTTCTTGTCGACGGCAGCGGCAAGGCTTTCAACAATCAGCATGTTCCGGCCCTTCGCATGGTGCCGTCGCCGCGCGGCCGCAGTCCCGATGGAGAGACGCTGACCGTCCCCGTCTGGCGGCCGCCCCGGGCGCCGTCCAACAGCCTCATCGACAGCGATACCCAACGCCTGAAGGCCAGCGCCGAGGAGGAGTATCGCCGGCTGCTCTACGTCGGAATGACGCGCGCGGCCGACCGCCTGATCGTCTGTGGCTATCGCGGCAAGCTCGACAATCCCGAAAGCTGGCATGCCATGGTCAAGGCCGGCCTTGCAGCAGATGCGGAAGGCCGTTTGGTGCCTGCCGATTTTTCCGTGGGTGAACTGCAATGGAGCGGGGCGCGCTGGCAGGCTCTGACGAAGCGGACGGATCTCGACATCGAAGCCGTCACGCGCGAGACTGCTGTCGATGCTGTCGGGGACTTGCCGCCCGCGCTCCTCGAGCCGCTGCCCCCGCAGCGTCACCTTCCGCGCCCTCTGAGCCCTTCCGGAGCCGGCTTCACGGTTGAGGCGGATGCGGCGGACACCACGATGGGCTCCCGTCTTTTCCCTGACGACCGACGGACCGGCCCGTCCCTGTTGCGCGGTGCGGTCCTGCACCGGCTGCTGCAAGTCCTGCCTGCGCGGCCGCAGCAGAATCGCGAGAGCGATGCCGCCCTCTACCTGTCGCGCGCCGTCCCTGGCTGGAGCGACAGGCAGCGGTCGGACATCGTGCAATCCGTTCTCGCCGTTATCGAGGATCCTGCGCTTTCCGTGCTGTTTTCCGCCAGCAGCCGCGCAGAAGTATCGATCATGGGCACTCTACGGCTCGGAGCCCGCGACCACGCGGTTTCCGGCCGAATCGATCGTCTGGCCGTTGCCGACAACGCTGTCGTGATTGCCGATTTCAAGACGAATCGCACGGTTCCCGACGATGTCGGCGCCGTGCCCTTGGTGTACCGAACGCAGCTAGCGATCTATCGGGAAATCCTGCGGCCGCTCTATCCCTCGCACCATTTCCGCTGCATCCTGGTTTTCACCGAGGGCCCGCGCGCAATCGAGGTGCCCGATGCGCTTCTCGATGCCGCGCTTGTGGACCTCGCGACAAAATGAGATAGGGGACATTGAAATTGACCGTCTGGATCATCACATCCTGGACATGCCTTGCGGGTCATCCGCACCGTAAAACCCGCACTTAGAAATCAGGAGCGCATCATGGCGACCGTGAAAGTCGATACATCCAACTTTCAGGATGAAGTTCTCAACGCACAGGAGCCGGTCATCGTCGACTTCTGGGCAGAGTGGTGCGGCCCTTGCAAGATGATCGCACCGAGCCTCGAAGAAATTTCGAACGAGATGGCCGGGAAGGTAAAGGTCGCCAAGATCAATATCGACGAGAACCCCGAGATCGCAGCGCAGTATGGCGTTCGCTCCATCCCGACACTGGCCCTGTTCAAGGCCGGTGAGGTTGCCGACATCAAGGTTGGCGCCGCGCCGAAGACAGCGCTGACATCCTGGATTTCCAACGCGGCCGCTTGAGCGATCGCGTTCCCAGACATCAGAAACCCGGCCTCGCAGCCGGGTTTTTTTATGCCGTCTTCATCCCGATGCCGACATGATCAACGAGGCGGCGTCCCATTGTCGGCGAGCACGTTGCCGACGAGATAGAGCGAGCCACCGATGAGGACGCGCGGGGCCACCGGCTGATGGGCAAACGCATCGGAGAGGATCGAGAGCGCCTCCGCCACCGAGGCGACAGGTTCAACGTCGAAACCCTGCGCCGCGGCATCTTCTGCCAGAGCCACCGGGTCGATGCCGACATCGGATCCGCGGATCGGAACCGTGAAAACCTGCTCGGCAAGGCCTGAAAAGGCTTGGAAATAGCCCGCGGGATCCTTTGTGTTGATCATGCCGATGATCAGAAAAAGCGGTTTTGGATCGCGTTCTTCAAGGTTCGCCATGGTTTCGGCGATCACCTTGCCGGCGCCGGGATTGTGCCCGCCGTCGACCCAGATTTCGGCGCGCTTCGGAGCATACTCTGCCAGTCGTCCGGTTGTCAGCCGCTGGAGTCGGCCGGGCCATTCGACTGTCGTCAACCCTGTCTCGATCGCCGCATCGGCCGGCTGGAAGCCGGCGGCACGCACCGTGCGGATCGCAGCAGCCGCATTGGCATATTGATGACGGCCGGGAAGGCGTGGAAGGGGCAAGTCGATCAATCCGTCATCGTCCTGATAGATCAGCCGACCGAATTCCTCATGTGCGTGGAAGTCCTGCCCGTAGACGGACACCGGGCATCGGAGGCGCTCCGCCGTGCTCACGAGCACGTCGCGTGCAGCCTCTTCCTCCTGCTGGCCAATGACGACGGGGCAGCCGCGCTTCATGATGCCGGCCTTTTCGGCCGCAATGAGCTCGACGCGATCGCCGAGATAGGCCTGATGGTCGAGCGAGATCGGCATGATCGTCGAAACGGCCGGCGCTTTGATGACGTTGGTTGCGTCGAAGCGCCCCCCGAGGCCCACCTCGATGATGGCAACGTCGGCCGGATGCTCGGAGAAAAGAAGGAACGTGACGGCGGTCAGGATCTCGAACACCGTGATCGTCTCGCCGCGATTGGCGGCGGCAACACGGCGTACGGCATCGGCAAGGACGGGATCCGACACGTACGCGCCGCGCCCACCCTTTACGCCGAGACGATAGCGTTCGTGCCACCTCACCAAATGCGGAGAGGTATGGACATGGACCGACAGACCCGCAGCCTCGAGAATTGCCCGCGAGAATGCCGTGACCGATCCTTTGCCGTTCGTGCCCGCCACATGAATGACCGGCGGCAACCTGTCTTGCGGATTGCCAAGCCGGTCGAGAAGACGCGTGACGCGCTCCAGCGACAGATCGAAGCCTTTGGGATGGAGCGCAAGGAGCTTGTCGATCTCCTGCGTGGCTTCGCGCGCCTCGGTGGTCATCGCGCGCTAGACGCTGGCCGCGACCGGCACGGCGGCAGCCGCAGGCGCCACGATCTCCGGCTGAACGGGCCGCTTCACGGCATCGACGGGCTTCTTGAGCATAATCTTCAGCACCCGTGCGAGCGTCTGGGGAATATCATGGCGCTTGATCACCATGTCGATCATGCCATGATCCATCAGATATTCCGACGTCTGAAAGCCCTCGGGCAGCTTTTCGCGGATTGTCTGTTCAATGACGCGCTTGCCGGCAAAGCAGATTTCGGCACCCGGCTCGGCCAGATGCAGATCGCCCAGCATGGCATAGGACGCCGTAACGCCGCCCGTCGTCGGGTTGGTCAGGACGACGATATAGGGAAGACCTGCTTCCTTCAGCATCTGCACGGCGACCGTGGTGCGCGGCAGCTGCATGAGAGAGAGAATGCCCTCCTGCATGCGCGCACCGCCGGAGGCTGGAAAGATGACCAGCGGGCACTTCTCGGCGATGGCACGCTCGAAGGCCTTGATGATCGCCTCGCCTGCGGCAATGCCGAGCGAACCGCCCATGAAGGCGAATTCGTGCACGACGGCCACCAGTTTCAGCCCTTCGACGGTACCGAGACCGGCAAGGATCGTGTCCTCCATCTCCGTCTTCGCACGACTGTCGCGCAGGCGGTCGGTGTACTTCTTGGAGTCGCGAAACTTCAGGGGATCCTGCGCCACCTTCGGCTGCGGCAGCGTCTCGTAGACGCCCGCATCGAAAAGATCCTTCAGACGGGCCTTGGCCGGCATCTTCATGTGAAAGCCGGATGCGGGGATGACCCACTTGTTATCTTCAAGATCGCGGTGGAATACCATCTCGCCCGTCTCCGGGCACTTGATCCAGAGGTTTTCCGGAACCTCGCGGCGGCCGAGCATCGAATTGATCTTCGGGCGGACGTAGTTGGTAATCCAGTTCACGTGAAACTCCTGAAATCGTTCAGCCAGTCATTACCCCGTATGTGGGCAATTATTCGGCCGCTGCAAGACGCGCAGCCCGGACGCCGGCCGAGAGACCGCGCACCAGGGCCTCGACGCCCGGGACAGTCGCGCCCGTCGCCTGACCGTCTTCGGTAAGGCTGGACGCGACCTGATTGATGATGACGGTGCCAACGACCACGCCGTCGGCCGACGCACCGATGGCGCGCGCATGCTCGGCGGTCTTGACGCCGAAGCCGACACAGACAGGCAGTCTGGTGTGCTCCTTGATGCGCGCCACCGCACCGCCGACCAGAGCCGGTTCGGGAAGAGCCGAACCTGTGATGCCATTCATGGAGACATAATAAACAAAGCCGGAGGTGTTCTCGAGGACCTTCGGCAGGCGGCGGCTGCCCGTGGTCGGTGTGGCCAACCGAATAAAGCTGATGCCCTTCTTGAGCGCGGGCAGGCAGAGCTCGTCGTCCATTTCAGGCGGCAGATCGACGACAATCAATCCGTCGATACCGGCGGCGAGGGCATTTTCGAGAAAGCGATCCACGCCGTAGATGTAGATCGGATTGTAGTAGCCCATCATAACGATCGGCGTGTCGGTATCCGTCTTGCGGAACTGGCGCGCGAGCTCCAGGGTCTTTTCCAGCGTCTGGCCACCGGCAAGAGCACGCTGGCCGGCGAGCTGGATCGCCGGGCCATCCGCCATCGGGTCGGAGAACGGCATGCCGAGTTCGATGATATCGGAGCCGGCGGACGGCAGCGCCTTCATGATCGCCAGAGACGTGTCGAAATCCGGATCGCCGCCCATGATGTAGGTGACGAGCACCGGGCGATGCTCGGCGGAAGCCTTGGCGAATGTCCTGTCGAAACGTGCGCTCATCTTGTTACAGCCCCATTCCAAGCAGCTTGCCGACGGTAAAGATATCCTTGTCGCCGCGTCCGCAGAGATTCATCACGATGATCTGATCCTTATCCATCGTCGGCGCCCGCTTGATGACCTCGGCGAGTGCATGGCTCGGCTCAAGTGCGGGGATAATGCCTTCGACGCGGGTCAGAAGCTGGAAGGCTTCGAGCGCCTCGTGGTCCATGATCGGCACATATTCGACCCGACCGGCATCTTTCAGCCAGGAGTGCTCGGGCCCGATGCCGGGATAATCGAGGCCAGCGGAAATGGAATGGCCTTCCTTGATCTGTCCGTCCCTATCCTGCAACAGGTAGGTGCGGTTGCCATGAAGGACGCCCGGGGTGCCCGCCGTAAGCGAGGCACAATGCTCCTCGCCGTCGAGACCCTTGCCGCCCGCCTCGACACCGACGATCTTGACGCTGGCGTCGTCGAGGAACGGATGAAAAAGGCCGATGGCATTGGAGCCGCCGCCGACTGCCGCGATGAGCATGTCTGGCAGGCGGCCCTCCATCGCCAGCATCTGTTCGCGCGTTTCCCGGCCGATGACAGCCTGGAAGTCACGCACCATTTCCGGATAGGGATGCGGGCCGGCAGCCGTGCCGATCAGATAGTAGGTATCGTCGACATTGGTGACCCAGTCGCGCAGGGCCTCGTTCATGGCGTCTTTCAACGTGCCGTGGCCCGCCGTGACCGGGCGGACTTCCGCACCGAGCAGCTTCATGCGGAAGACGTTGGGCGACTGGCGTTCGACATCGGTTGCGCCCATGTAGACGACGCAGGGCAGGCCGAAGCGGGCCGCGACGGTTGCCGTCGCCACGCCGTGCTGACCGGCACCGGTTTCCGCAATGATGCGGGTCTTACCCATGCGCTTGGCAAGCAGGATCTGGCCGAGACAGTTGTTGATCTTGTGAGAGCCGGTATGGTTCAGCTCGTCGCGCTTGAAGTAGACCTTGGCGCCGCCCAGCTCTTCCGTCAGGCGCTCGGCAAAATAAAGCGGGCTCGGACGGCCGGTATAATGCGTGTTGAGATGTTCGAGTTCAGCCTTGAAGGCGGGATCGGTTTTGGCCTTTTCCCACTCGGCTTCAAGATCAAGGATCAGCGGCATCAGCGTTTCCGCGACGAAACGACCGCCGAAAATGCCGAAGCGACCGTCCTCATCGGGACCGGAACGGAAGGAATTGGGTAGGGGGGTCTGATTCACGTCGTGCTCCTTGACCGGAAAGGCTCCGCGCGGGCCTCAGCAACGGCATCGAAAAACTCTTCCATCCGGCGTAGGTCCTTGACGCCGGGCGCGCGCTCAACTCCAGAGGAGATGTCGATCGCGCGCGTGCCTGTCATCTCCAGTGCCTCGCGGATATTTCCGGCGTTCAGACCGCCGGAAAGCATGTAATCCACCTCGGCGTCAAGCGCGTCAAGGAGCGTCCAATCAAACGAGATGCCGTTGCCGCCGGGAATTTCCGAGCCTTTGGGAGCCTTGGCATCGAACAGGAAGCGATCGGCAATGCCGATATAGGCGTCGACCGCCCGGAGATCCTCGGCCTCGCGCACCGAAAACGCCTTCATGATCGGGCGACCGTAGATCGCGCGGATGTCCAGTGCACGCGCGGCCGTCTCGTGGCCATGGAGCTGCAGAATGTCCGGATCGAGCGACGAGACGATCTCGTCCAGCGTATCGTTGTCCGCATCCACCGTGACAGCAACGATCTTCGCCCGCCCGCGTATGCGCTCCGCAAGCCGCGCGGCGTCGTCCGGCTCGATATGGCGCGGGCTCTTTTCGAAGAAGATAAAACCGACATGGTTCGCGCCCAAGGCAACGGCCTTGTCGACGGCTTCGGCGGTCTTCAATCCGCAGATCTTGACATCGATGGTCATACGGCACCGCATTTGCATGAATCGGCCCGCGAGTCGAGCCAAAACAGGGCCTCGCGCAGATCGCCGCAGCTGTGATCAGGTAAAGTCGATGGCATGGAGGAGCGTCCCATTGCGCTTCAGCCAATGGCGGGCCTCCGGCGTCCGGACGCAGAGCTGCTCACACAAGGCCCAGAAGTTCGGTCCGTGGTTCATCTCCTTGAGGTGCGCCACCTCGTGCGCTGCCAGGTAATCGATGACATAGGGTGGTGCCATGACGATGCGCCATGAGAAATTCAGCGCGCCGTCCACGGCGCAGGAGCCCCAGCGACTTCGCGTGTCGCGAAGCGTCAAGGACTTGATTGGTCGTCCGACCTGCAATGCATGGGATGGCGCGAGATGCTCCAGATCCTTTCGGGCCTCCTTCTTGAGAAAGTCGGCGATCCGACGACCGAGATGCTCGGGCGCGCCGCTGACCCTGAGCACCGGCTCATCATCGATCACGACGCTTTCCGTGACACCGCGTAGACGACCGGTTCGTTCGATCCGATGAGCGACGCCGCGCACGAAGATCATCCCGCCATCTTCGAGAACGCTCTCGCCGGAAAAACGTGCAAGCCGGCTTGAAAGCCAGGCTTGGTGTCGGTCGAGAAACTGCGTCACCTCGCGATCAGGCAACCCTGGAGGGATGGTCATCTTCAAGGCCCGTCCGCCCGGCTCGATGCGCAACGTCATGCGTGTCGCACGGGGATTTTGCCGGATCGTCAAGGGGACAGACCGTTCATCGATGACCAGCGTCTTCACGACAGTCTTCGTCACCGGCCGGACGGGTTGTACCGGCTTCTTACGGCGAACGGGCTTCAGCAGCAGAGGAAACATGATGTCCCTGATAGATGATTCGTAGGCCTAGCGCGCCCGGCACGACAAGGAAAAGCCGGCCTTCCTGCATGAGGAAGGCCGGCCTTGGGGAGGTCAGATCACCGTACGGTTAGCCGGCGCTCCGAAGCTCAGTTGCCGGTGTAACCTGTGACCGGGCCGTTCGACGGGGTCCTGCGCTCACGCATGAAGCGGTCGAAATCGTCCTGGTCCTTGGCGCGACGCAATTCGCGCACATAGGCGTCGAAATCTTCGCGCATGTCATCCAGACGGCGACGCTCTTCATCGAGACGTGTCAGTTCTGCTTCGCGCCAATCGTCGAAAGCGACGTTGCCTGTATCGCCTGCGCGGTACGTGCCGCGTGTGAAGCCCGTCCGGCGCAGTCCGCCAAAGCCGCCCCTGAACGTGGAAAACACGGTATCGACGGACGCATTTGCGTCACGCTTGAACGATTTCAGACGTTCCCCGAATAGAATGTAAGCAAGCATGGCAAGGCCAAGCGGCCAAAACACGACGAAGCCGAGAACCATCAACGCAATGGTCGCGGGCGTCCAGTCAGGACGGATCAAGGCATGCTGATTCATGGAGTTTGGTCCTCGTCAATGGAGGGTTCGGTCGTCGAACCCGCTGACGTCGATGTGGGAATAGCAGCATTCCTCCACAAGACGAGACAAACAAAAATCGGGCAAGGGCTTGCCCGATCTCATGATTTTTTGGGTGTTTGACCTGCTCTGGCGCGTCTAGCCGGTTTTGCCGCCCTTGATGACCTTGACGGACGCCGCCTTGTGGCCATGGGCGCGCTGGAAGGCAGCGATGCGCGGCGCAATCTCCCGGCGGAAGCGCGATCCGTTGAAGACGCCATAATGGCCGACATCCGGCTGCACGTAGTGCATGCGCATGTGTTCCGGAATGTTGGAACAGATCGTCTGGGCAGCTTCCGTCTGTCCCACGCCGGAGATGTCGTCGTTCTCCCCTTCGACCGTCAGCAAAGCCACCTTGCGGATCGCGTGGGTATCCACCCTCTCGCCGCGATGGACCATTTCGCCTTTCGGCAAGGCATGCTGCATGAACACGACATCGACGGTCTGCAGATAGAATTCAGCTGTGAGATCCATGACGGCAAGATATTCGTCGTAGAACTCCCGGTGCTTTTCCGCGGCATCGCCGTCATGCTGGACGAGGTGGTCGAAGAATTCCTTCTGAGCATTGATATGCCGATCGAGGTTCATCGACATGAAGCCGGAGAGCTGCAGGAAACCCGGATAGACCGGACGCATGAATCCCGGTTGCGGAAAAGGAACGGGCATCACGACATTGTCGCGAAACCATTCGATAGGCTTGTCCTTGGCAAGTTTGTTGACGGCGGTCGGATTGATACGGGTATCGATCGGTCCACCCATCAACGTCATAGAGGCGGGCGACAGGGCATCACCTCTGGCTTCCATGATCGCGGCAGCGGCCAGAACCGGAACGGCTGGCTGGCAGACAGCGATGACATGAGTATCGGGTCCCAGGAAGTGCAGAATTTCGATGATGTACTCGATATAGTCGTCGAGGTCGAACGTGCCTTCCGTCAGAGGCACCATGCGGGCATCGATCCAGTCCGTGATGTAGATGTCGGACGTCGGCAGGAGAGCTTCCACGGTGCCGCGCAGGAGGGTCGCATAGTGACCGGACATCGGCGCGACAATCAGGACGCGCGGATCAGACCGCGCCGGTTTCTCCAGGATGCGCTCGAAATGAATGAGGTTGCAGAAGGGTTGCCGCCACACGATCTTTTCGTCGATCGAAATCGGACGATCGTTGATGATCGTTTCGTCAAGCCCGAACTCCGGCTTGCCATATCGACGGGTCGAGCGCTCGAAGACCTCGAGACCGGCAGCGGCCGTGCGACCGAGATAGGTCTGCGACAGCGGATTAAGGGGATTGCTGTAGGCAAGACGCAAGGCATCGGCTGCGGCGCGCCAAGGCGCCATGATTGCGTGGTTCAATTCGTAGAACTGGTAAAACACTGGATGCAAACTCCTTTTACCACAAGAGGAGATGGGACGCAGCATAAAGCGTTTCTCAATCTCCATCCGAATATTTCAGGCTACGCTTTATTGTGCGTTGCAGCAAGTTGTTTAAAGTATCATGTCTGGCCAGTGCGAAACTGTTGTATGGCGCTCCTTTCATTCCTCCTGATGCGGCCGTTCGGAACGGACGGAAGTGTGCGCCCGCAAGCATTGAGAAGTCGATAATTCTTCTCAGTAGCCAGACGGCCCTGCCGGGATGGACGTTTCACTGTCTTGATAGTGGAGACGGAGGCGGTTCGTAGCTTCCACGAGCGTGGTGACATCCGTGCCGATAGCCATGAAGTCTGCTCCGAGATCGCGGTAGAGCCGCGCTTGATCGAGGCTCAGCGTCATGATGCCGGCCGCCTTGCCGGCGCGCGCAATGCGCTCGAAGGCATCGCGAATGGCATCCGTGACGTCGGCATGGCCAGGCTGCCCGAGACGTCCCATGTCGGCTGCCAGGTCGGAGGGGCCGATGAACAAACCATCGATCCCGTCGACGGTGGCGATCTGGTCGAGCATCTCCAGACCCGCCCTGCTCTCAATCTGGACGATCAGGCAGATTTCTTGTTCCGCAGTTTCGAGGTAATCGCTGACGCGATTGAAAGAGGATGCGCGACCGAGGGCCGCGCCGACGCCGCGAACGCCCTGGGGCGGATAGCGCACTGCACGCACGAGCCGTTTGGCTTCCTCCACCGTCTCCACCATGGGGATCATGATGGTTTGTGCGCCAGCGTCGAGGATCTGCTTGATCATCCAAGTCTCGCCTACCGGAAGGCGAACGATCGCGTGGCTCTGTGAACCCTTCAGCGCTTGGACCTGTGCTGCCAGAAGGGGAATGTCGTTCGGCGCATGTTCGCCGTCGATGAGAAGCCAGTCATAGCCGCAGCCGGACACGATCTCTGCCGCGTAAGGGTTGGCCATTGCCACCCAGAAACCGAGCTGGAATCGCCGCTCGCGCAGCGCAGCCTTAAAGAGGTTGACCGGTGCCGGCACGTGTCTCTCCTTCTTGTTCCTCAAGCGTTCAGATAGCGCATATCGCCAACGTCTCCATGCCGTAGACGCTCTATTCGCCAAAAGCATCTTGTCGGCAGCGACGTGGACTCACTAGATGGTCGCGTGCGCGCTCCCTCGCACCCAGCGCTTTTCCGTTGGCGACGCTCAGTCAGCGGCCAACACACTGAAGGACAAGAACCATGACAACGTCGAGCAATTTCCGACAGGCGGATTTTCCGATCGAGGCCAGCTTTCTCGATCGCTGGTCGCCCCGCGCTTTCAAGGACGAGACGATGGGAGAGTCTGAACTCCTGACGATTCTGGAGGCCGGGCGTTGGGCGCCCTCCGCCTTCAACTCGCAGCCCTGGCGTTTTTCCTATGCTTTGCGCGGCTCGCCGGAATGGGACACGCTTCTGCCGATCCTCAACGACTTCAACCAGAGCTGGGCGAAATCCGCATCCGCTTTGGTGATCATCATCTCGAAGACGCATTTCGCGGCACCAGGCGCGACCGAAGCCAAGCCGTCCTACAGTCATAGCTTCGATGCGGGTGCTGCATGGGGCGCCATTGCCCACCAGGCAACGCTGCTCGGCTACCAGGCACATGGCATGACCGGAATTCACTTCGACAAGGCCGAAAGTATCCTCGGCATCCCCGAGGGCTACCGTGTCGAAGCCGCCATTGCGATCGGCCGCGTCGGCGACAAGTCCGTTCTGCCGGAAGCGCTGCAGGCCCGGGAAACTCCGAGCCCCCGTCGACCCTTGTCTGAGCTCGCCTTCAATGGCAGCTTCAAAGCCGATTGATCGCAAAGCAACATCAGTCAAAAAGAAGGCCTCGCAACCGGATGGCTGCGAGGCCTTTCTTCGAAGCGGCAAGCGATAAACGCCTAGATGTCGAGGTTAGCGACGTTCAGGGCATTCTCCTGAATGAAATCGCGGCGAGGCTCGACCTCGTCACCCATAAGCCGCGAAAACAAGCTGTCGGCGTCCGTCGCATCGTTTACGCGAACCTGTAGCAGCGAGCGGACGTTCGGATCGAGCGTGGTTTCCCAGAGCTGTTCTGCATTCATCTCGCCGAGGCCCTTGTAGCGCTGCATGGAAAGGCCCTTGCGGCCGCTGGCAAAGATCGCGTCAAGGAGAGCGCGAGGACCGCTGATCTCCTGCGTGCCCTCCTTGCGCCGCAGGACAGGGGGCACGGCATAGATGTCGTGAAGCTTGGCGTTCAGCTGGTCGATCAGGCGGGCATCCTGCGACGCGATCAGCGCCATGTCGAGGAACGCCAGTTCCTTGACCCCGCGGACCATGCGCTCGAGCCGCAGGCCACCATCACCCGCGATCTCGGCCTTCCAGCCACGTTCGGTTTCCTCGGCGATCAGATCGAGCCGCTCCGCCAGCTCGCGCGCGATCACCGCAGATTTCTCGTCATCGCGCAGGCGTTCCGGATTGAGGGCGCCGGCGATCGCCGCCTGCTCGACGACAGAGCGGCTGTAGCGGGAATGCAGTCCTTCGACGAGTGCGCGCAGGCGCAGCGCATCCGTGATGACTTCGCGCAGGTCCTGCCCTGCCCGCACCTCGCCGGAACCGAGTTCCAGCCGCGCTTCTTCCAGCCCCATCGAAATCAGATATTCTTCGAAGGCCTTCTCGTCCTTCAGGTACTGGGCGGACTTGCCGCGCGTAACCTTGTAGAGCGGCGGCTGAGCGATGTAGAGGTGGCCGCGCTCGATCAGCTCCGGCATCTGCCGGAAGAAAAACGTCAACAGCAGCGTCCTGATGTGGGCGCCATCCACGTCGGCGTCCGTCATGATGATAATCTTGTGGTAGCGCAGCTTCTCGGGGTTGAACTCGTCCTTGCCGATGGAGGTACCGAGCGCGGTGATCAGCGTCCCGATTTCCTGGCTGGACAGCATCTTGTCGAACCGCGCACGCTCGACATTCAGGATCTTGCCGCGCAGCGGAAGGATCGCCTGATTTTCGCGCGACCGCCCCTGCTTTGCAGAGCCGCCGGCTGAGTCACCTTCGACGAGGAAAAGTTCGGACTTGGACGGGTCGCGCTCCGAGCAGTCGGCAAGTTTGCCCGGAAGCGAAGAGATATCGAGCGCACCCTTGCGACGCGTCAGTTCGCGCGCCTTGCGGGCAGCCTCACGCGCGGCGGCGGCTTCTACCACCTTGCCGACGAGGATCTTCGCATCGGCCGGATGTTCCTCGAACCAGGTGCTCAGCGCCTCGTTGACCAGGCTTTCGACAACCGGTCGTACCTCGGAGGAGACGAGCTTGTCCTTCGTCTGCGAGGAGAATTTCGGATCAGGCACCTTGACGGAAAGGACGGCCGTCAGCCCTTCGCGGCAGTCTTCGCCCTGCAGCGTCACCTTTTCCTTTTTGGTGATACCGGATTGATCCGCGTAGGAGGTCACCTGACGCGTCAGGGCCCCGCGGAAGCCGGCCATATGCGTGCCACCATCGCGCTGGGGAATGTTGTTGGTGAAGCAGAGCATGTTCTCGTGGTAGCTGTCGTTCCACCACATCGCGACCTCGACGGTAATGCCGTCCTTTTCGCCGCGAATGGAAACGGGCCGTGAGACCAGCGGCTTCTTGGCACGATCGAGATAAACGACGAAGGCCTCGAGGCCGCCATCATACATCATCTCTTCCTGCTTGATGTCGGAATGACGCTTGTCGGTGAGGATGATGCGGACGCCGGAATTGAGGAAGGCGAGCTCGCGGAGACGATGTTCCAACGTGCCGTAATCGAACTCCACCTTCGTGAAGGTTTCGGTGCTCGGCAGGAAAGTGACCTCGGTGCCCGTCAAGCCGCCGCTGTCACCGGTCACCTGCAGTGCACCGTCGGCGACACCGTGGGTAAAGCTCATCTCATGGATCTTGCCCGATCGACGGATCTTCAGCTTCAGCGAGACGGAGAGCGCATTGACGACGGACACGCCGACACCATGGAGACCACCGGATACCTTATAGGAATTCTGGTCGAACTTCCCGCCTGCATGCAGCTGCGTCATGATGACCTCGGCCGCCGACACCCCTTCTTCCTTGTGGATGTCGGTTGGAATGCCGCGGCCATTGTCGGTTACCGTTACCGAACCATCGGCGTTCAGCGTCACCGTCACGAGGTCGGCGTATCCGCCCAGCGCTTCGTCGATTGCGTTGTCGACGACTTCGTAGACCATATGGTGCAGGCCCGAGCCGTCGTCCGTGTCGCCGATATACATGCCCGGACGCTTGCGGACAGCGTCCAGACCCTTGAGAACCTTGATCGAATCGGCACCATATTCGGCATTTGCGCCGGTTGCAGCATCAGGCAGTTCGGTCATTGAGGTAGGGTCTTTCCATTGTTACGGCGTCGTTCCAGATGCTTAGCATGCGGGGAGCCAGGCCATGCAAGTATCCGAAGGGCGAATCAGCAGGACGGCAGTCGCTGAAATGTCGATATTCCCAGTTCTGATCCAAAGTCCGACCGCCGGTTGCGGGTCTGAAGTGGGACCGAAATCAAACCGGCAAGAGCGTGATTGGCGATGAGGTCTTTCCGTTTTCAGCAGGCTTCCACGGCGGCGTCACCTCTGTGTGCTTGCCGCCGAAAGGGTTCAGGATCCATCTTTAGCACCCTTCTGCGCATTGTCCAAAAGTTGCGTGATATCCACAATGGTCTGGTCCTGAAGATGGCGGATCTGTGCTGCCAGCCGGTTCGCGAGGATCGTATGGCCAGGAGCCAGACCTGCCGTATCCAGTGTCACGCGGGGGTTTGATTGGGCCGCGAGCGCAAAGAGAGCGTCGGCCTCGTCCCAGATGATGTGGAAATAGCCAGCCACACGCTGCAGGAAATCAAAGCTTGGCGTACCCCGACGGCCATGTTCCAGCGCCGAGAGATAGGCGGCCGACACATTGAGGGCCTGTGCCATCTGCTTCTGCGTTACGCCACGCTCCAAACGAAGGCGGACCATCTCCTCACCGAAGGGTGTCATGGCGCCGAGGACGTCTCATGCGAGAAAGCCAGAGTTCTGCCGGGAGACGTCGTGCCGCGACAGCCGGACGTAAAGCGCGCCCTCGCCTCCATGGTTGCGGGCTGCGGGCTCGTAGGAGGAAATCAGCGGACGAAAGTCCGGCAACGAAAACCACAGAGGCACTGCCCGCTTCAGGGCGCCTTCGCTGCCCATCGATGTTCCCTTGCCCGTAATGACAAGAACGTGCCGCAGACCACGGTCATGCGCTCGCGAGAGGAACTGCAGCAGGAGGCCATGCGCTTCGGATTGCACCATACCATGAAGGTCAATGCGGGCATCGATCGGAAGATGACCCTTGGCGAGTTTGCGTTTGACGGGCTTTTCCAGCGGCTGGTGACGTTTCGGCGCGTCGATCTTGGCCGCAGGCGCCATCGCGCGGGCTTGGACCACGGCCACCGAGACTGGCAGGGGCTCCGGAGGCTTCGGCGGTGGTTCCTCTCCCTCGAACAGCGCAAGCAATTCCATGCGTCCCGGAAGCGCGCGCGTCGATCGGGCGACCTTGCCCCAGAGAATGCGGTCTTCGCTGGAAAGCGTCTTCTTCCTCGTCATGCGCCGTATCTTGCCGCGGCGGCCTTCGGAATCAAGATGAAAAAGTCTGCGGCATTGCGCACCGCTCCCGCCTTCTCACCGGCTTCATCACCGGATCCGGTGAAGATGTCGCCCCGCGCCGGACCGACGATGGCCGTGCCGGTATCGAGCGCCAGCATCAGGCGGCGAAACGGTCGTCCGTCATCGATACGGGTCAGACTGTCACTCGCGATGAAAAAGGGTACGCCGAAGGTATGGATGAGGCGATCGACGGCCAGCGAGCGTCCCGGCTGCAACGGCACCTTTGCGGCGGCGACGGGTCCGAGGGCCGGATCCTCGACAGGTGCTTCTCGGAAAAAGATAAAGGACCGATTGTGCCACATGACTGCGTCGGCTTCCGCAGGATGCGCGTCGAGCCAGCCCTTGATCGACTGCATGGAAACGGTCGCAGCGTCGATCGCACCGTGATCGATCAACAGTTTCCCGATAGCCGAAAATGGCTGTCCGCTCTTTGCGGCATAGGTGATGCGCTCAGTGGAGCCGTCCGGAAAAAGAAGACGGGCTGCACCCTGGACATGCGCGAAGAAGACATCCGTCTTGGATCGGGCAAACGCAATCTCCAGCCCACGCCCATCGAGAAAGCCTGTTTCGATCGCCTGTCGATCGGGGTATTCCTCGATCCGGCCCTCTACATGGCGAGCAAAGGCGAAGCTCTCGTGCAGAAAGGACGGCCGGGTCTTTTCGTCGAGATCGACCAGATCGTCCGGCCGACGATAGAACGGATAGACATAGGCCCCGGTGCGCTGGCGGCTGACGGGAACGACGGGTTCGAAAAACGCGGTAACGAAGCCGGTCGCGCCATCCCGACGCTGGATGGCGAAGGGTTGAAAGTTCGCCTCGAAAAAGGCTCGGGCTGAACCCGCATCTGATACGTCGACGTCCTCGGCCGCTCGAAACGCCGGCAGGAGATCGTCGGAAGAAATGCCGAGCGATCCTGTTCGGTGCGGTTTGACGGTCTCGACCTGAACCCGGCACCGCCGCAGGGCTGGCAGAAGGTCCGACGGATCGTCATCCGCCCAGCCGGGCAGATCCTCGTAGCAAACCTTGCGGAGCGCAAAATCCATCGACGATCCCTATCTCTCTGACATGCGCCGCCGACAATCGAACAACGAAACTCAGTTTTCGGATTCGGTTGCGATCAGCTTCCAGTTCGGATCGCGAGAGCGGGTATCGCGCGCAAACGTCCAGAGGTCGTTGACCTCGGAGACGGCTTCGGCATCGCCATCCACCAGTTTGCCAGATGCGTCATAGGTCGCCGAGATCAACTGGCTGAAGATCCGCACGGTGACAATTGCCTCGCCGTCTTTCAGGTCGGCCGAGACAATATCGGACTTTTCGATGCCGACGAACGTAGACTTGACGGATTCACCCTTGGCCTCGCGATCGGCGATCGCCGCTTCAAAGCCGTCATACACTTCCTTGGAAAGAAGCGACTTTAACGTCTTCCGGTCCGCATCGGCAAACGCCATGACAATCATTTCGTACGCCATGCGCGCGCCGTTTACGAAGGTCTTCGGATCGAAGCTGTTGTCGGCATCGGCAATGCGGCGCAGCGACGCGTTCAACGGGGTCTCCGGCTTGGCGAAGGCATCAATGGCTGCATATCGAGCAGCCTCGTCGACAACGGTGTCGCGACGGGGCAGTTGGACAACCTTGCCGGTGGGGTCGGCGCTGTCCACAGGTTCGCGCGCGGAAAAGGGATCGGACGGCGGGCGTTCGTTGCCTGTCCGACGGCCCAGCACGCTGCGAAGCTGGATGAAAATGATCACCGCGGCGACAAGAAAGAACAATGTTACGAAGTCGAAAGATCCCATTTCCACCAATGCCGCTTTTATGATGTATCTTAGAGACCCATATAGACGCGATGATGCCATCATTCAAATGGCCTGAAGCAGATTGGGGCGGCATGAAGGCCGCTCGGCAAGGAGATCCGCCGATCTTCGCGTCGGCGTCGAGGTCGTTCGGCGACCCGGTGCAGCTTTCACATTTCCGTGCCTCACGGGATAAGTCAGACGACAACCTTTTAACGAACATGTGGACCAAATGCGCCTTTCCCTGATCCCGCTCTTCTTCCTGCTTCTGCCGATGGCCGAGATTGCCACCTTCATCGTTGTCGGACGCGAGATCGGTGTTGCGGCGACCCTCGGCCTCATTCTTCTGTCGGCTGTTGTCGGCGCTGTTCTCCTGCGCGCGCAAGGCCTTGGCGTCCTTCGAAAACTCCAGTCCCTCTCGCGCACCGGAGAAAATCCCGGGCGTCAGATCGTTCATGGTGCGATGATCGTCATCGCTGCCTTTCTCCTGATCCTGCCGGGGTTCCTCAGTGATCTGATTGGCATTCTTCTCTTCATTCCGGCAGTGCGCGAAGCGGCATGGCAGTTTCTCCGCAAGCGGGTCACTGTGGTGACGCGGACCAGCGGTACGCGGTCCGATCCGGCCGACGCTCGGCCACGTTCCATTCCCGGAGTCATCGATCTTGATGACGCAGAGTTTACCAGGGATCCGGATCACAACGGCCCGAGCGACCGGTTGCGCTGATCCGCGCTCGTTGAGCGTCATGGCAACGGCCATGATCGCGCGTCGTCGCTCGGGTTGTAAGGACATGCCCGAAATGATAGATGCGCTCGACTGAAGACCGCTCCCTCCAACGTCTTCCCGATCGACCGCCTCCAAGGAACGCGCCTCATGACCGATACAGCAGCCCCCACGAACGGTGGCACCGGCGAAAATCCCTCGCTGAACATTCTCGCCCAGTACATCAAGGATCTCTCGTTCGAAAACCCGGGTGCGCCGCGTTCGCTCCAGGCCCGTGACAAGGCGCCGGCAATCAATATCAACGTCAATGTGAATGCCAACCCGTTGTCGGATACGGAATTCGATGTCGTGCTGACGCTGAATGCCGAAGCCAAGGATGGCGACAAGGTTCTGTTTGCGATCGAGCTGACGTATGGCGGTGTCTTTCGTGTGACCGGCTTCCCTCAGGAGCACATGCTGCCGCTTTTGTTCATAGAATGCCCGCGCTTGCTGTTCCCCTTCGCACGCCAGATCGTGGCCGATGCGACGCGCAATGGCGGCTTCCCGCCGCTCATGATCGATCCGATCGATTTTGCGCAGATGTTCACGCAGCGCATGGCCGAAGATCGCGTCCGCGCCCAGGTTTCGTCGACGCCGAACTGATCTTACAATCTTTGATGGTTCGAAGCGCCCGGTCTGCCAGAGACCGGGCGTTTTTCGTTCAGACGTCGTAGCGCGACCAGATGGCCTTCGCGCCGATCTTCTCGATCAGCGCTGCATGCGCTGCGATGCCGTCTGCAGCAAGACGCTGACGTAGCGGGGCCGGACGCTCCCGCGGTACGAAGACCACATCGTCGGTGGCTTCGATCCGTGCCCGGCTTTCCTGCGTGGTCAGGCCGAGGGCCGCCTGCCGGCCGCCGATCATCTCGATATAGACCTCCGCCAGGAGTTCGGAGTCGAGCAACGCGCCGTGCTTTGTCCGATGGGTGTTGTCGATCCCATAGCGTCGGCAGAGAGCATCCAGAGAGTTCGGCCCCATCGGGTGCTTGCGTCGAGCCAGTGACAGGGTATCCGTGACAAGATCCTGCGAGACGGCCGGACGATCCAGACGCGCCAGTTCCGCGTTGATGAAGCCCATGTCGAACGTGGCATTGTGTGCGACCCAACGGGCACCGTCGAAGAATGCCATGAGATCTTCGACCACCTCGGCAAAAACCGGTTTGTCCTTCAAGAACTCGTCGGTGATGCCGTGCACTGCCAGCGCATCGGGATGTACCTTCCGGTCTCCGGGATTGATGTACCGATGAAACGTCTTGCCCGTTGGAAAATGGTCGTTGAGCTCGATGCCGCCGATCTCGATGACGCGATCCTGTCGATTGTCGAGGCCGGTCGTTTCCGTATCGAAGATGATTTCCCGCATGGCTCTTCCTTTTATCGCGTCGACCTCCCCGAGAGACGACTCAGGATGGAGTCTGGCCCGCTCTTGTTGTAAGATCGGTTACAATCTCTTCGACCCTTTGGCGCGCCACTTCAAGTCCTCGGCTCGTGTCGATAACATAGTTTGCCCGGGCACGCTTTTCGCTGTCCGGCATCTGGCGCGACAAGATCAGGGCGAACTTCTCCGGCGTCATCCCCGGACGGGCAAGGACGCGTTGCCGCTGGAGGTCTGCATCGCAGGTGACGACCGCGATCGCGTCCACCCTGGCTTCGCCGCCCGTTTCAAAGAGAAGCGGAATATCGAGAACGACGAGGGGGGCGCCTGCGCGCCTTTCGCGCTCCAAAAAGGCACGCTCCTCCGCGCGAACAAGAGGATGGACAATCGCTTCCAAGGTTTTGAACCCTTGGGGATGCCTGGCCAGTGCCGCACTCAGTTTTGTGCGATCCACCGCGCCGTTCACCGTGGAGCCGGGAAAAGCGGCCTCGATCAGCCCAACAGCCGACCCGTGATAGAGCGCGTGGACCACGGCATCCGCATCGTTGACAGGAATACCAAGCACCTTGAACATTTCAGCCGTGGTCGACTTGCCCATGCCGATCGATCCCGTAAGCCCGAGGACGATCATGCATGTGCCGCCATATCGCCGATGACGAGTTTGCGGAGTGTTTCGTCCACGATAGGCTTTTGCCCAAACCATTTCTGAAAGCCGGGTGCTGCCTGATGCAGCAACATGCCAAGGCCGTCCACAATGGTATATCCCTGCGCCTTCGCCTGCGCCAGAATGGGTGTCACCAACGGGACGTAAACGATGTCGGTCACGATGGCACCGGACGGCATGTTCGTGAAATCGAAATCGGGAACCGCGGCGCCGTCCATGCCGAGCGACGTAGTGTTGATGAACAGGCTCGCATCCGGCAGGAGCTCCGGGAGGGCTTCCATCCCGTGGGGAATGACCCTTGCCCGCCCGAAACGATGGGAAAGTTCCTGAGCGCGCGGCAACGTCCGATTGACGACATGAATGGTCCTGACGCCGCGGTCCCGCACGGCCTGAATGACAGCTCGGCTTGCACCGCCTGCACCCAGCACGATCGCTGTTTCTGCCTTTTCCCACCCGGGGGCCCGCTCATCCAGATTGGCGGCGAAACCGAGGCCATCCGTATTGGTCGCCTTCAGCCTGCCCTCTTCCAGCCAGACGGTATTGGCCGCGCCGATCTCCCGGCTAAGAGCATCGGCGTCATCGACACAGGCGATAACCGCTTCCTTGTGCGGAATGGTGACATTGCCGCCGATAAACCCCGACTGGCCCAATCGGAGGAGGGTCATGAAGTCTGAGAAGAGCGCCGGCGGAACTTCGCGTGTGCTGTAGCTCCCCTGCAGGCCCAGCGTTTTCAGCCAGTGCGTATGGATCAATGGCGAGCGCGAATGCCGAACGGGATAACCGGCAACGAAAGCATGGTTAACAAATGTTTCACGTGAATCATGCATCGATCGCCTGCAACTTTCTGAGTTCGCCGAGCAGCGGCAGGAGAGGGAGTCCGAGGATCGTGAAATAGTCACCCTCGATCGCGTCGAACAGCTGCACGCCCTCGCCTTCCAGCTGGTAAGCTCCCACGCTGGTCAACGCTTTTTCGCCCACCCGTTCCAGATGCCGTGCGATAAAATCCTCGTCAAGCGTTCGCATCGTCAGGCGTGCCGTCGAGACATGAGACCACAAGGTCCGACCCTCCCGATGAAGAACAACCGCGCTGTTTAACTGATGCGTCTTTCCCGACAAGGATTGCAGGTGATCTCTCGCCTCGGCGATCGATCTCGGCTTGTGAAAGACACGGGATCCCAGGGACATCGTCTGATCCGAACCGATGACCAAGGGACCGATCCCAGTCGTTGATTTTTCGGCGTGGTCCGGCAGTGCCTTCTCAAGTGCCATGGCCACGGACTGAGCCTTGGCTTCGGCCAGGATAGCAGCGACCTCCTGAGGTGATGCCCCGCCTGCTTCAAGTGGCGCTTCCAGCGCCCGTTCGTCTACCGCGGCCGCTTGCCAGGTGAAGGATATCCCCGCATTGGCCAGCAGCATGCGCCGGAAGGGGCTCGCGGAGGCGAGGACAATCTGGTGCGTCATCAATGATCTCCCTATCGGCCTGCGCACTAGCGCAGGCGCGGCCTGAGGGCAACAATGGCGGCTGCCGTTTCCTCGATCGAGCGCCGGGTGACATCGATGATCGGCCAGTTGTTGCGCGCGCAGAGGGCCCGGGCATATTTCAGTTCTTCGGCAATGGCAGCACGATCCGTGTATTCCTGTCCATGAAAACCATGCGTGGTTCCAAGCACACGGTGTTCGCGCACCTGTGACACGCGATCCGCCGTAGCGATGAGGCAGACAACCAAGGGCTTGGTCGCTTCGATCAGCCGGTCCGGCAGGGGAACTCCCGGAACAATCGGAATATTGGCCGTGCGGATCCCGCGATTGGCCAGATAGATGCTGGTCGGCGTTTTCGATGTCCGGCTGATCCCGATCAGGACAACATCAGCATCGTTGAAATCGGCCGGAAGCTGTCCGTCATCGTGGTCCATCGTGAAATTCAGCGCGTCGATCCGCGCGAAATAGTCGGCATCCATCACATGCTGTGCGCCGGAGCGCCGGCGAGACGACGTGCCAAGATAGGCTTGGAAAAGATCGATGATCGGTTCAAGGACCGAGACACAGGGAACACCGATCTGCTGGCACTGAGCGTTGATGATATCGGAGAGTTCGCGATCCACGATCGTGTAAAGGACGATGCCCGGTGCCTTGTCGATCGACTCCAGCACCTGCATCAGCTGCTTGCGATTTCGGATCAGCGGATAGACATGCTCCAGTGCGTGATAGGTCTGAAACTGGGCCGCAGCCGCCCTACCCGCTGCGATCAGCGTTTCCCCTGTCGAGTCGGAGATCAGGTGCAGGTGGAAATAGTTTTTCTGATTGTCCACGCTATTCTCGGCCGCCTGTTGATGATGGTGGATGACCAGAGCCTAGGAGCGAGCTGGCCTGGCAGGCAAGGGGAAAACCGCCGACTTATTCACAAAGAGGCCCGCGGCGGTGTCCTTACCGGGGCGCTTGTGAAAAAGACTCGCGATGCGACCGATCGCCGCCGACCATCAACAGGTCGTCCACAGGCCGGTCCAGGAAAGATGTATTTCCAAACCCTTCAAAAAACAGGAAAATCCCGCGCTGTACCCTATGTTCCCCAAGAACCGTCATTCTGGCATGACGCACACCGCGGCGACAGGGCCAGGTGGGGACAAAAGGCTGACAACCTTTAATCCTTGATAGTCACCGACTCTAAGAAATAGAAACTCTTAGATTCAAGATTCTATTTTAAGAGGGAAGCTGTGTGTGACGCCTGAAAACCGCAAACTCGTTCGCGTTCTGAACGGCGAGACGCTGACCCCTCCTCCTATCTGGCTTATGCGGCAGGCCGGCAGATATCTGCCGGAATATCGTGAGGTTCGTGCCCGAGCCGGCAGTTTCCTCGACCTCTGTTACTCCCCCGACTTTGCGACGGAAGTCACGCTGCAGCCGATCCGGCGCTATGCGTTCGACGCTGCCATTCTCTTTTCCGATATCCTTGTCATTCCCGATGCCCTGAAGCGGAATGTCCGGTTCGAGGAGGGAAGCGGACCGAAGCTCGACCCGATCGACGTGGACGGGATCCGGGCACTCGATGGCCGCCCTGTGGCTGATCACCTGCGGCCTGTGATCGAGACTGTTGCCCGGCTGCGTCGGGAGCTCCCGAACGAAACCACATTGCTCGGCTTCTGCGGCGCGCCTTGGACAGTTGCGACCTATATGATTGCCGGGCATGGAACCCCCGACCAGGCGCCGGCGAGACTTTTTGCCTATCGCCATCCGGATGCCTTCGACGCACTCCTTGCCACGCTTGCCGAGCTGTCCGCCGATTATCTGGTTGCACAGCTCGATGCTGGCGCAGACGCGGTGCAGATCTTCGATTCTTGGGCAGGCGTGCTCGGTGAAGACACGTTCGAGCGGTTTGCAGTCGGTCCGGTCCGCCGCATCATCGACAGCGTCCGGGCCCGGCGGCCGGATGCAAAGATCATTGCGTTCGCAAAGGGCGCGGGTCTTCTGCTGAAAGATTATCGACAGAAGACAACGGCCGATGCAATCGGTCTCGACTGGTCGGTTCCCCTCTCGTTTGCGGCTGACCTGCAGAAGGAAGGCCCCGTGCAGGGCAATCTCGATCCGATGCGGGTCGTCGCCGGGGGAAAAGCGCTCGAAGAGGGCATAGATCAGATCCTCGATCGTCTCGGCATGGGACCGCTGATCTTCAATCTCGGCCACGGGATCACGCCGCAGGCTGATCCTGCCCATGTCTCCGATCTCGTGAGACGTGTCAGGAGCCGCATATGAGGATCTCACAGAGCGATGAAGGTGGATCCCGCCAGACGGATGCCCCGGCAGGGCGGAAATCGCGTGTACGAGCCTTTATGGCGCTTTGCGTCCTGATCGCGATCGTCGGCGGGTTGATCGTCTGGCAGCCGGAGGACCTCGCTCTTTGGATCAAGGCCCTGCATATCGTGGCCGTCATCTCGTGGATGGCAGGACTTCTCTACATGCCACGGCTCTTCATCTATCATACGGATGCAGAGCCGGGATCTCCGACATCCGAAACGTTCAAGGTGATGGAACAGCGGCTTCTCACCGTGATCATGCGCCCGGCGATGATGATCACCTGGGCTCTCGGCCTCTATCTCGCCTGGAGCGTCTATGGTTTCCAGGGCGGCTGGCTCCACACGAAGATTCTTGCGGTTATCCTTTTGACCGGCGTGCACCTGCACTATGCCGATGCCGTCCGGCGGTTTTCGCAGGACGGTACACGAAGGACAGCGCGCTATTGGCGGCTGATGAACGAGGTGCCGACCGTCCTCATGATCGTTATCGTCATCCTGGTCGTCGTGAAGCCATTTTAATCCATCACGGACATTTTAGCCTCCGATATCCTACGCCCCCTTGCGGGACGGGCCGGAAGTCGCTAGCGTGCGTTATCCCATCTTTCTGGCGCGCGTTCGAGTTCGAGTGGCTACCCCCTGCCGCTCCCTTGGCCCACATAGCGCCAGCCCTTCCATTCTCTCTGCAAGTGTGATTTTCCTTCATGGCTGAAATGAAGCTCCAAGACCTCAAGAACAAATCTGCAACCGACCTTCTGGCATTTGCAGAGTCCGTGGAGGTCGAAAACGCCAGCGTCATGCGCAAGCAGGAGCTGATGTTCGCCATCCTGAAGATGCTTGCTGCCCAAGATGTCGAGATCATCGGCGAAGGCGTCGTCGAGCTTCTCCAGGACGGCTTCGGCTTCCTGCGCTCGGCGAATGCCAACTATCTGCCCGGCCCCGACGACATCTACATTTCGCCCTCCCAGATCCGGCGGTTCTCGCTGAAGACAGGTGACACGGTCGAGGGCCCCATCCGGGGACCCAAAGAAGGCGAGCGCTATTTCGCCCTTCTCAAGGTCAACACGATCAATTTCGAGGATCCTGAGAAAATCCGGCACAAGGTCCATTTCGACAACCTGACGCCGCTTTATCCGAACGAGCGCTTCAAGATGGAGCTCGAGGTTCCGACCTCCAAGGACCTGTCGCCGCGTGTCATGGATCTCGTAGCGCCGCTCGGCAAGGGACAGCGCGGTCTGATCGTTGCCCCTCCGCGGACAGGCAAAACGGTGCTGCTGCAGAACATCGCGCACTCCATCACGGCCAACCATCCGGAATGCTATCTGATTGTTCTTCTGATCGACGAACGGCCGGAAGAGGTGACGGACATGCAGCGCTCGGTCAAGGGTGAGGTCGTGTCCTCGACGTTCGACGAGCCGGCAACCCGGCATGTCCAGGTGGCCGAGATGGTCATCGAGAAAGCAAAGCGCCTTGTCGAACATGGTCGCGACGTGGTGATCCTCCTCGATTCGATTACGCGCCTCGGCCGCGCCTACAACACTGTCGTGCCGTCTTCCGGCAAGGTTCTGACCGGTGGTGTTGACGCGAACGCGTTGCAACGCCCGAAGCGCTTCTTCGGTGCTGCCCGTAACATCGAAGAAGGTGGATCGCTGACGATCGTTGCTACGGCGCTGATCGACACGGGCAGCCGCATGGACGAAGTGATCTTCGAAGAGTTCAAGGGCACCGGCAACTCCGAAATCGTGCTCGACCGGAAGGTCGCCGACAAGCGTATCTTCCCGGCGATGGACATTCTCAAATCCGGCACCCGCAAGGAAGACCTTCTCGTTCCGCGTCAGGATCTGCAGAAGATCTTCGTACTGCGCCGCATCCTTGCACCCATGGGAACAACGGATGCGATCGAGTTCCTGATCGATAAGCTGAAGCAGACGAAGACCAACGGCGATTTCTTCGATTCCATGAACACCTGATGCGCATGCTCAGTAAGCATCCATAACGGGTGACCATCGGATATTGACGTCTCCGATATCCTGACGATCTGAAAGTCCCTGGCATCGTCCGGGGACTTTTTTGTTGATCGGAACACAGGTCTCAAAGGCAATGCAATGGTAGCTGTAAGCGACACGATCTATTCCCTCTCGTCAGGCGGGGTGCCATCCGGGGTCGCCGTCATTCGGATCAGTGGACCCCAGGCCTTCGGTGTCTGTGAAACGCTCTGTGGTCCCATCCGGGCGCACAGGCGCGCGCATCTCAAGATGATTCGGTCCCGTAACGGAGAAGTGCTCGACCAAGGCTTGGTCCTGACGTTTCCCGGCCCCGGTTCTTTCACCGGTGAAGACTGTGTAGAACTGCAAATTCACGGCGGAAAAGCCGTCGTTAGCCGAGTGCTGGACGAACTCGGCGCAATGCCGCTCTTCCGTCACGCGGAGGCCGGCGAGTTTTCCCGACGCGCCTTTCTGAACGGCAAGCTCGACCTTGTCGAAGTCGAAGGTCTTGCGGACCTCCTCTCCGCCGAGACGGAGATGCAGCGCCGCCTCGCCAGCGAGCATGCCCGCGGCGGTGTCTCGCAGCTGTATCAAGGATGGGCAAAGCGCCTGACGCATGCCCGAGCGATGATTGAGGCGGAGCTGGACTTCGCCGATGAGGACGACGTTCCCGGATCTGTAAGCGCGTCTATCTGGGAAGACATGACCCTGTTGCGGACACAGATTGCGGACCATCTTGCCAGTGCAAAGACGGGAGCCATCATTCGTGACGGTTATCGGGTGGTCATTTCCGGGTCGCCGAATACCGGAAAGTCGAGCCTGCTGAATGCGCTAGCGAACCAGGACGTCGCAATTGTCACCGACATTGCGGGGACAACGCGCGATATCCTTAGCGTCGATATTTTATTAGCCGGATTCGTCGTCAAACTCTACGATACGGCGGGACTTCGGGAAACGCAGGATGCTGTTGAGCGAGAAGGAATTCGACGCGCCCTGAACATCCAAGCCGAGGCGGACCTCATTCTCTGCCTCTCAGATAGGCCTGATGGATTCCGTCTTCCGGATGATACGGAGAAGGACTACCTCAAGGTCGCGACCAAGATTGATGTTTCCGCTGGTTTATGGGATAGAGCCGACGCAGATGTCTTTATATCCATGAAGGATGAAAAGGGGCTAGCCCCTCTTTTAGATCTGATCGTCCAGCGTCTTCCGGTAAACACGTCTGCTCATATGCTATCGTTGCCGTCTCGGAAACGACACGCTGACCAACTCAAGCAATGCCTGGTCGCACTGGACGAAGCGATTGCCTGTACCGAGCTGGATCTGCAGTCTGAATGGCTTCGGACGGCGGGAGACGCATTGGGACGCATTACGGGCCGCGTGGATGTCGAGAACCTGTTGGATGTGATCTTCTCAGAATTCTGTATCGGGAAGTAACTTACACGATATACGAGTCATCCCGCACGTTTCACGTGAAACAATGAATCGGATTCGAAATGACCGGAAACTTTGATCTCATTGTCGTCGGTGGCGGACATGCTGGTTGTGAAGCCGCTGCTGTCGCTGCCCGTCTCGGAGCCAATGTTGCACTCGTCACGCATAAGCGCGACACGATCGGCGTGATGTCCTGCAACCCCGCTATTGGCGGTCTGGGGAAAGGACACCTTGTACGCGAGATCGACGCTTTTGATGGGTTGATGGGTCGTGTTGCAGACCGAGCCGGTATCCAGTTTCGGCTTTTGAATCGTAAGAAAGGACCCGCAGTTCGTGGTCCGCGCACTCAAGCAGATCGCCGCTTGTACAAGGAGGCCATGCAGGCCGAACTGGAAGGGTTGGAGGGATTGACGATCGTGGAGGGCGATGTCGTCGACCTCATCATGGCTAACGGCTGTGTTGCCGGGGTTGTTCTCGGTAATGGCGAGACACTGTCCTGCGGCGCCGTCGTCTTGACCACCGGGACCTTTCTCCGAGGCTTGATCCACATTGGTGACAGGAAAATTCCGGCCGGCCGTGTCGGCGAGGCGCCATCGGTGGGATTGTCAAAGGTGCTGGAGAATCACGGGATTGCGCTAGGGCGCTTGAAAACGGGAACACCAGCGCGGCTCGATGGGCGGACAATTGGCTGGAACAGGATCGGAAGCCAGGCAGCGGACGAGGTCCCGGTTCCCTTCTCTTTCATGACCGATCAGATCACCACCCGACAGATTGCGTGTGGCGTGACTCGAACGACAGATGCAACGCATCGGATCATCGAGGAAAATTTGCAGCGGTCAGCGATGTATTCTGGCCAGATCGCCGGCATTGGTCCCCGGTACTGTCCGTCGATCGAGGACAAAATCGTCAAGTTTGGGGAACGAGACGGGCATCAGATCTTCCTGGAGCCTGAAGGGCTGGATGATCACACCGTGTACCCCAACGGGATCTCGACGTCCCTTCCCGAGGATGTCCAAGCGGCGTTTATTCGCACCATTCCCGGTCTTGAAGACGTCCAAATTCTTCAAGCAGGCTATGCCATTGAATATGACCATGTCGATCCCCGCGAACTTTCGGACGCCTTGGAGGTCAAAAAGATACCAGGACTGTTCCTCGCGGGACAAATCAATGGAACCACTGGCTATGAGGAAGCCGGTGCGCAAGGGCTGGTGGCCGGACTCAACGCGGCACGAAAAGTGGCCGGACAGAGCGAGCACATCTTTTCACGAACCGACTCCTATATTGGCGTTATGATCGATGACTTGATTACACGCGGCGTTGCCGAGCCCTATCGCATGTTCACCTCCCGTGCTGAGTATCGGCTGTCGCTTCGAGCGGACAATGCTGACTTGCGTTTAACGCCTGCGGCCATTGCGTTGGGATGTGTGGGCCGGGAACGG
Source organism: Rhizobium sp. Leaf341 (assembly GCF_001424325.1). Classification (NCBI taxonomy): domain Bacteria; kingdom Pseudomonadati; phylum Pseudomonadota; class Alphaproteobacteria; order Hyphomicrobiales; family Rhizobiaceae; genus Rhizobium; species Rhizobium sp. Leaf341. Next base: position 329,592 of record NZ_LMPE01000002.1, on the reverse strand, counting down.
AAAGAGCGCTTCCAGCGCTGGCAGTCCGATTTCGCGAACGTTAAGACATCGCTCGGGGGCATGTCCCTCACCCCAACGGAAGCTGCTGCGCATGGACTGGCTCTCAACAAGGACGGGAAGCGGCGCTCGGCCTTCGATCTTCTATCCCATGCCGGGATCACCTTCGCCTCTCTGTCAAAGATCTGGCCGGATCTTAGTGGTGTGCCAGATCGCTTAGCGGAGGCCATCGAAATCGATGCGCACTATGCTGTCTATATGGATCGCCAGACCGCGGACATCGTGCGAACCCGCAAGGAAGAGGAACGCAGCATACCGTCTGATTTCTCGTATCATGACCTGACCGGTCTCTCTAACGAGCTCAAGCAGAAACTCACACGTCTGCGTCCGAGAAATTATGCGCAGCTCCAGGTCATTGATGGAATGACACCGTCGGCGGCAACATTGATACTCACGCATTTGCAGCGACACGCGAGTGTAAGCGCAGCGCGAGGTGTACACTGATGACGAGTCAGCCCATCGAAATAAACGGTCTGCGTGTTTCACGTGAAACTGAAGACCGCCTCGACCACTTCACCCAGTTGTTCCTGAGATGGGCGCGCACGATCAACCTCGTTGCACCATCCACGATCGGGGATATCCAACGCCGCCATATCCAGGACAGCGCTCAGATCTATCAGCTTGCCCCCGGCGCGAAGACATGGATCGATCTGGGGAGTGGTGGTGGCTTCCCGGGCATCATCACCGCTATCCTTATGGCGGAACTGGGCGATGGATGGGTGCATCTCGTCGAAAGCAATCAAAAAAAGGTGGCGTTTCTGCGCGTCGCCTTGCAGGAAACAGGCGCACGGGGCTCGGTTCATGTTCTCAGGATCGAAGATGCGCCCAGGCAAATTCCATCGTGCGACGCGATCTCAGCACGTGCGGTTGCTGATCTCACTTTGCTGCTTCAATTTGCTGCCCCTTGGATGGAAGCAGGAGCAACCCGTGCTTTCTTTCACAAAGGGCGGGATTATCAGACCGAGATCACAAAAGCGCGTGGCCGGTATGATTTCGATCTGGTAAAACACCAAAGCATTGTCGAGGCTGACTCCGTCATCCTTGAGATCACGCGGATGCAGCAGCTTAGCCAAGGTGCGGGAGCGATCAATGTCGCGCGATAAAAATCGGATTATCACGATTGCCAACCAAAAAGGTGGCGTCGGGAAGACGACGACAGCGATCAATCTTGCGACGGCCTTGGCCGCGATCGGTGAGGCCGTCCTGATCATCGATCTTGATCCGCAAGGGAACGCCAGTACGGGCTTGGGCATCCAACGACGCGACAGACGTTTCTCGTCCTACGACCTGATGATGGGCACGCATTCGATCGACACCATCGTTCACCAGACGGTCGTTCCCAATCTCTCCATCATTCCCTCGACCATGGATCTCCTGGGACTGGAGATGGAAATTTCAGGCCAGAGCGATCGCGTCTTTCGTCTCCGGAAGGCGCTTTCCGCGCCGGAAGCACTCGCCTATTCCTATATTCTGGTCGACTGCCCGCCGTCGTTCAATCTCCTGACGATGAACGCCATGGCGGCAGCGCATTCGGTTCTTGTTCCTCTTCAGTGCGAATTCTTTGCGCTGGAGGGCCTCAGTCAATTGCTTGAGACAGTTGATCAAATCCGAAGGAGCGTCAATCCTCTGCTGGATATCCAGGGTATCGTTTTGACGATGTTCGACTCGCGCAACAATCTTGCACAGCAGGTCGTGTCCGATGTGCGGACCCATCTCGGGGAGAAGGTCTACCATACACTTATTCCCCGGAACGTCCGGGTTTCGGAGGCTCCATCCTATGGCAAGCCTGCAATCCTTTACGATTTGAAATGCGCAGGCAGTCAGGCGTATCTGCAGCTTGCATCCGAGGTCATCCAGCGCGAGCGGCAACGCAAAGCGGCAGCCTGATCGATTCGGATCCAGAATGGTGAGGAGAACGGCATGAATGAAGATCCTGCACGGCGCCGTCTCGGACGTGGACTGGCAGCCTTGATCGGCGAGATGGATCAGCCCGTCGCCGCCGAGGCGGCGCCGGTTGCAACGGTTGCGGCTGATCGGCGTGTCCCGATCGAGCACGTCACACGCAACCCACGCAACCCTCGCCGAACGTTTAACGAAGCGGAGTTGCAGGATCTGGCGAACTCTGTTCGACAGCACGGGATTGTTCAGCCTGTGGTTGTCCGAACTATGGATGGCGATCGTTTCGAGATTATTGCCGGCGAGCGCCGTTGGCGCGCGGCACAGCTTGCGGGTTTTTCGGATATCCCCGTGATTGTCCGAGACGTGGATGACCGCACCGCTCTCGAAATCGCGATCGTCGAAAACGTCCAGCGCTCGGATCTCAATCCGCTGGAAGAGGCGATGGGCTACGAGCTGCTGATTGCCGATCATGGCTACACCCAGAACGATCTTGGCGAAATCATCGGCAAAAGTCGCAGTCACGTTGCCAACAGTCTGCGGCTGCTTAAGCTTCCAGAGCCAGTCCGGGATATGTTGTCATCGGGAACACTGTCGGCGGGCCATGCGCGTGCCCTTATTCCAACGTCTGACCCGACCACGCTCGCTCGCGCGATCATCGCCAAGGGCCTGTCGGTTCGCGATACGGAAAAGTTGGCGCAGAACGATATTCGTGCACAGAATGACCCGAGTTTCGGTGCCAAACCACGGCCGGAGAAGGATGCCGATACGGTCGCGCTCGAGAGATCTTTGACCGACAGGCTTGGTCTCGACGTTTCGGTGAATCACCGCGCGACCGGCGGCCATCTGAAGATCAGCTACAAGACCCTAGAGCAGCTTGAGGATATCTGCCGGTTGCTGGAACGCCGATAGGGCTCAACGTCCCCCTGCACTAGCCCGATGCGCGCTGTCGTGCCGCCTGTAAAGCAATCGCGATCAGTGCCTGGCTGGCAATATCCGCTTCCAGTGCCTGGCGCACGCGGCTCTGGAATATGGCGTTCTGAAGCCTTTGGAGGTCACGTCGGATGACCGGGAGGGCCCAGTGTTTCAGGGCAGCTTCAATCAGGGGCTTGCGGCGAAAGTGAATGCCGCGACCCAGAGACACTGTGACCTGTGACGGCCCAAGCCGCTTTGCATCCATCTCCGCGCGAAGAACATCGAGCTGCTGAAACTGGCGAAGGCAGCTTTGCAACACGAGAAACATCGAGGTCTTTGACGCCTCGACCTTGCGGAGAGACTGCATAAGGCGATCCATATCGCCGAGAAGAACTGCATCCACAGCGTCATCGACGGACGTGGAGCTCGCGTCGCCAATGATATCGAGCACGTGGTGCTCCTCGATCACCGGCTCGTCACGACAGTAGAGCGCAAGCTTCAAGATCTCGTTGCGCGATGCCAAGCGGTCGGCCCCCAGAAGATCGCGGAGAGCTTCACGCGCGGCAGGCGTGATCCGGAGGCCTGCAGCGCCGAGTTCCTTGTCAATGAGGCCGTTGATCGCCTTGACGTCATCTGCGTAGCAGGCAACGGCAATGACGCTCCGCGCTGTTTCCCCGATCTTGCGTAGGGCCGACCCCTTTTTGAGATCGCCTGCTTCCACGATCACGAAGGCATCGCGTGGAGGCTCTTCCGCGAGGTAGCCAAGACCTTCACTCAGCGACTTCTCCGTCCCGGACGCCCTCACCCAGACAAGCTTGCTTCCGCCAAACAAGCCGATGGCGTTCGCTTCGTCGGCCAATCTCCCCGGAGAAAGGTCGCTGCCATCGAGCCTGATGAGGGAAAAAGGATCGTCCAGCGCGACGCCGGTTTTGCCGGCGACGGCTGCGGCGCGTTCGGCAACGAGGCCGCGATCGGGCCCGTAGAAAAGGTAAAGCCGCTGGCTGGGCAGCGGCCTTTCCACGAAGTTATCGAACTCGTGGGACTTGATTTCGCTCATGCCAAGGCCGGATCAGTTGGCAAGTGCTGCAGCAAGATCTGCCCGGATGATCTCGGCGAGTTCTTTAGCTGCCCGGTTCTCCGCATCGCGGATCGCGCGAAGCTTGGCGAACTCCTGGACCGGGAAATCGACAAGGGATACGGCTTTACGATGGCCGGATTTTACGGTTTTGCCTGTGTCGACGCGCGTCAGGTTATAATCGGCTTCGACCGTAAGCCGTCCGGCCGAGGCCGTGTCGTTGTCGTTCCGCTCGTTGTAGAGAACGCCGGTCGCATTGTGGCTGACGCTGAGCGCCAGCTGGTATTGCGGTGCGACCGGTTCTCCCTTGCCGCCAGAGGTCAGAAAGATCAGCGCATTGCGGACGCGTTGCTCGACGCGATCCCGCGCCTCGGAGATCCCGATCGATGCCAGCGCTGTCGCAGGCGCGCCCTGTGGTCCGTCGGAATAGAGCGGACGGACCTGACAGCCAGCCGCAAGCAACAGGGAAACGCCAACCAGCCCGAGAGCAAGACGACGGCGAGGATCGAACTTAGACGACGACATTGACGATCCTCTGCGGCACGACGATGATTTTCTTCGGAGTACGGCCCTCGAGGGCGGTCTGGACGGCCTCCAGACCGAGGACAGCGGTCTCAACGGCAGTCTGATCCGCATCCCGTGCGATTGTCAAATCCGCCCGCTTCTTGCCATTGATTTGAACGGGAAGAACGATTTCGGACACGGTAACCAGGCTCTCGTCGAACCGCGGCCAGTCAGCCTGCGCCACGAGGCCCTTTCCACCGATCGCATCCCAGCACTGCTCCGCCAGATGCGGCGTGATCGGTGCCATCAGGTGGATCAGGATCTCGACGGCGTCGCGCATCGCATTCGTCATCGCTGCATCCGCACCGGTGGCGACGTCCGACAGCGGAGCCGCCAAGGCATTGACCATCTCGTAGAGGCGCGCCACGGCTTTGTTGAAGGCGAGCTTCTCGTAGTCGGCCTCGACGGCTTTCAGGGTTCTGTGCGCGGTCTGGGAGACGATCAGAGCCGCCCCCTGGCTTGCCGGGACCGCTTGCGCGCTGGACAGAGCCGGTGCGGCTTCCGAGATCAGGCGCCAGACGCGCTGAACGAAACGGTGCGCGCCCTCGACGCCAGCCTCCGACCAGATCACGTCGCGGTCCGGTGGTGAATCCGACAGCACGAAGAAACGCGCCGTATCCGCACCATAGGATGCGATGATGTCGTCGGGATCGACCACATTCTTTTTGGACTTCGACATTTTCTCGATGGAGCCGATAGCCACCTCTTCTCCGGTGGCTGTCAACGTCGCTTTGCGGCCGTTGCCGAGATCCTCGATCGTGACGGCAGACGGGTTGATCCATTCCCGCTGCGCGCCGTCGCCACGGCTGTAGGTTTCATGCACCACCATGCCTTGGGTAAAGAGGCCCTTGAACGGTTCCGACAGACCTGCATGACCGGCCGCCTTCATGGCCCGCGTGAAGAAGCGCGAATACAGAAGATGCAGGATCGCGTGTTCGATGCCTCCGATATATTGATCGACCGGCAACCAGCGATCGACAACGCCACGGTTTGTCGGCTGCTCCGCCCACGGAGCGGTAAAGCGCATGAAGTACCACGAGGAGTCGACGAACGTGTCCATCGTGTCGGTTTCGCGCCGCGCCGCAGCGCCGCACTGCGGGCAGCCGACATGGCGCCACGTCGGATGCCGGTCGAGGGGGTTGCCCGGTTTATCGAAGGTCACGTCATCCGGAAGACGCACCGGCAGGTCTTTTTTCGGGACAGGGACAATGCCACAGACTTCGCAGTGAATGACCGGGATCGGGCACCCCCAATAACGTTGACGAGAGATCCCCCAGTCACGCAATCTGAAGTTGACTTTGCGTTCCGCCTGCGGGCGACCGTTGAGAGTCTGCTCTTCCAACAGAGCCGCCACACGCGCGAAGGCCGCCTGGGGCGTCATCCCGTCAAGAAAACGGGAATGGATCATGACGCCATCGCCCGTATAGGCTTCCGACCCGATGCAGAACGTTGCTGCATCGCCATCGGCCGGCATGACGACCGGCGTCACGGGCAGACCGTACCGCCGCGCGAAATCAAGGTCACGCTGGTCTCCCGACGGGCAGCCGAAAATGGCACCTGTGCCGTAATCCATCAGAACGAAGTTGGCGACATAGACCGGCAACTCCCACGAGGGGTCGAGCGGATGCCGCACCCGCAGACCCGTGTCGACGCCGCGTTTCTCGGCGGTTTCCAACGCCGCAAGCGACGTGCCGGCGCGGCGGCATTCCTCGCAGAATGCTTCAAGCTCGGCGTTCCCCGCCGCCATCTTTCGGGCGAGCGGATGATCGGCGGCAATGGCGAGGAAGGACGCGCCAAACAGGGTGTCTGCACGTGTTGTGTAGACGTCGATTTCGGTCTCTCCCGGCACGTGCTCGTTGGGGACCAGCTCCCAGCGAATGGAAAGGCCTTCAGAGCGGCCGATCCAGTTCTTCTGCATGAGCCGTACCTTCTCCGGCCAATGCTCCAGCGTGTCGAGCGAGTCCAGCAGGTCCTGACTGAAGTCCGTTATGCGGAAGAACCACTGTGTCAGTTCTCGCTGTTCCACGAGCGCGTTTGACCGCCAGCCACGTCCGTCTATCACCTGCTCGTTGGCGAGCACCGTGTGATCGACCGGATCCCAGTTGACCTTCGATTGCTTGCGGTAGACAAGGCCCTTTTCCATGAAATCCAGGAAAAGGTGCTGCTGCTGCTGGTAGTAGGCGACGTCGCAGGTTGCGAACTCGCGGCTCCAGTCGAGCGAAAGGCCCATGACCTTGAGCTGCGCCCGCATGGAAGCGATATTCTGGTACGTCCACGCGGCAGGATGAACGCCGCGCTCCATAGCGGCATTCTCAGCCGGCATGCCGAAGGCGTCCCAACCCATGGGATGAAGCACATTGTAGCCGCGGGCGCGCTTGAAGCGGGCAACAACGTCACCCATCGCGTAATTGCGGACATGACCCATATGGATTCGCCCGGAGGGATACGGAAACATCTCGAGAACGTAGTATTTTTCCCGGGCGTCGGCATTGTCCGTCTGGTAGACGGACTTCTCCTCCCATTCGCGCTGCCAGCGAGGTTCCGCATCGCGTGGATTATAGCGTTCTGTGGCCATGTCTTCAGTCATTCCGGAAATTGTAGCGGGGCGCTGCCGCTTGGTCTTGCGTGGCGTGACCTTCATCATGAAACAAAGGTAGCGTCAAGTTTTGCAGGCCTTTGTCGCGGTCGGCGACCCACTCTGAACTCTGCTTGGCGGGCTGCAGCAGATTGTCTATATCCCGAGCAGCCCCGTGGCGTTTTCCAAGCCACACATTTGCCAGGAGATATCCGATGAGCCGTGTGGACCAGTGGAACGACGTGATGTCGCGTATCCATGCAGCGGAGGATGGAGCACGGCGCTCTCGTGGATCCGTTTCGCTGGTGGCCGTGTCGAAAACGTTCGATGCCGAGGCAATTCGCCCCGTCATCGCCGCAGGACAACGCGTCTTCGGAGAAAACCGGGTGCAGGAATCCCAACAGAAGTGGCCGGGTCTGAAGGAAGAGACGCCAGGCATCGAGCTGCATCTGATCGGTCCGCTGCAGTCCAACAAGGCAGCCGATGCCGTTGCACTGTTCGATGTCATCGAAACGATTGATCGCGAGAAGATTGCGCGCGCCGTCGCTGCGGAAATCGCGCGCCAGGGAAAACCCGTACGCGTCTATGTCCAGGTCAACACCGGTCTTGAACCGCAAAAGGCAGGTATCTCTCCCGACGAGACGACCGCCTTCGTGGCGATGTGCCGTGATGTGCTCAGCTTGCCCGTTGAAGGGCTGATGTGCATTCCGCCTGCAGATGAAAACCCGGGGCCGCATTTCGCTCTGCTGGCAAAGCTTGCAGCGGAAAACAACGTCGGGAAGCTGTCCATGGGCATGTCGGGAGATTTCGATGTCGCCATCGCCTTCGGCGCGACCAGCGTTCGCGTCGGCTCGGCGATCTTCGGCTTGCGCGACCGTCCGGAAACGACCGTCTCCGCGGCGTAGGCTGCCGGCGCCCAGATGACGCCAATAAAAAACCCGGCACACGGCCGGGTTCTTGTATGGCATCGATCCGAAGGTCGATCAGAAGTTTTCTTCTTCCTCGTTCGGCGTCGACGACTTCAGCGACTTCAGCTTTGCGAAGACAGCGTCCGCATCCATTTCCTTTTCTTCCTCACGCTCGTAGCCATAGCTGTAGCGCTCGGTTTCCTGCGCCGGCTCCAGCGTTGCGCCGAGATCGGCCGCTGTCGGAAGCGGACGGCCCTTGGAGGCGCGTTCGACCTCTAGGTCGAGATCGATCTGGCTGCAGAGACCCAACGTGACCGGATCGCTCGCCGTCAGGTTGGCCGAATTCCAGTGCGTCCGCTCACGGATTTGCTCGATCGTCGACTTGGTGGTGCCGACGAGACGCGAAATCTGGGCATCCTTGAGTTCGGGATGATTGCGAACAAGCCAGAGGATCGCATTGGGCCGATCCTGGCGCTTGGACACCGGCGTGTAGCGCGGGCCCTTGCGTTTGGACTCGGGAACGCGAACCTTCGGGTCGGAAATCTTCAGCTTATGGTTCGGATTGCCCTCGGCGCGGACGATCTCATCGCGCGACAGCTGTCCGGTCGCAATCGGATCGAGGCCCTTGATGCCTTGGGCCGATTCGCCGTCGGCGATAGCCTTCACTTCCAGCGGATGCAGTTTGCAGAAGGTTGCGATCTGCTCGAACGACAAGGCGGTATTATCGACAAGCCAGACCGCCGTGGCCTTCGGCATCAGCAATTGTTGCGCCATGGATATAGTCCTTCTGTCCGCCGCGCCGGTGTCGCGGGCCGTGGAATACCACTGATTTCCGGGAATAGGGCGCTTCTATACCCGTCTTGTCGCAGAATTGCAATTCTTCTCGACGTCCTGACTTTCGTCTCATTGCCGCCTGCAGCGCACCTGATATGTATCGCCTGAAAAGCGCTATGAGGATGCGCGAGCACGACATCAGGGAGAGAGAACATCATGTCTGACAGGACCTACCCCGTCTCGAAGGAAACCCAAGCCCACGCCCTTGTCAACGAGGCGACCTACGATGCGTGGTATCGGGAAAGCGTCGAAGACCCCGATGCTTTCTGGGGCAGGCATGGCAAGCGGATCGACTGGTCGAAGCCCTATACGAAGGTTAAAAACACCTCTTTTACAGGTGACGTCTCGATCAAGTGGTTCGAGGACGGGCAGACCAACGCGTCCTACAATTGTATCGATCGGCACCTTGAGGCCCGTGGCGATCAGGTCGCCATCATCTTCGAAGGAGATAACCCCTACATCGACAAGAAGATCACCTATCGCGAACTGCACCAGCATGTCTGTCGGCTGGCGAACGTGATGAAGGCCCAGGGCGTTACCAAGGGAGATCGCGTAACGATCTACATGCCGATGATCCCCGAGGCCGCCTATGCGATGCTGGCTTGCGCACGCATCGGCGCGGTTCACTCCGTGGTGTTTGGCGGCTTTTCACCGGATGCTCTTGCCGGGCGATTGGTCGACTGTGCATCCACGTTCATCGTGACCTGCGACGAGGGCATGCGGGGCGGAAAGCCGATCCCCCTGAAGGACAACACGGACAAGGCGGTCGAAATCGCGGCAAAGAATGGCGTCGATGTGAAAACGGTGCTCGTCGTGCGCCGCACGGGGGGAAAGATCACTTGGGCCGACGGCCGCGATCTTTGGTACCATACGGCCACACAGGCTGCCGACACGGCCTGCGAGCCTGCGCCGATGCAGGCAGAAGACCCCCTGTTCATTCTCTATACCTCGGGTTCCACCGGCAAGCCGAAGGGCGTGCTTCACACGACGGGCGGCTATCTGGTCTATGTCGCCATGAGCCACGAATATGTATTCGACTATCATCCAGGCGATATCTACTGGTGCACAGCGGATGTCGGCTGGGTCACGGGCCATTCCTATATCGTCTACGGACCGCTCGCGAACGGCGCGACGACCCTGATGTTCGAGGGGGTGCCGAACCACCCCGACCAAGGCCGCTTCTGGGAGGTCATCGACAAGCATCAGGTCAACATTTTCTACACGGCCCCAACCGCGATCCGATCGCTGATGGGTGCCGGTGATGCCTTCGTAAAGCGGTCTTCGCGCGCAAGTCTGCGTATTCTTGGCACGGTAGGGGAGCCTATCAATCCGGAAGCCTGGCAGTGGTATCACGATGTCGTCGGCGATGGTCGCTGCCCCGTGGTCGACACCTGGTGGCAGACGGAAACCGGCGGTCACATGATTACACCGCTACCCGGCGCGACCCCGCTGAAGCCGGGTTCGGCCACGCTGCCGTTCTTCGGCATAAGACCGGAACTCGTGGACAACGACGGCAACGTCCTGGAAGGCGCGGCGGACGGCAATCTCTGCATCGCGGATAGCTGGCCGGGCCAGATGCGCACTGTATATGGTGATCACGAGCGCTTCATCCAGACGTATTTCTCAACCTACAAGGGAAAATATTTTACGGGTGACGGATGCAAGCGCGATGCCGACGGCTACTACTGGATCACAGGCCGTGTCGATGATGTGCTCAACGTTTCCGGGCATCGGATGGGCACGGCGGAGGTGGAGTCCGCACTCGTCAGTCATGATGCCGTGTCCGAGGCTGCAGTCGTTGGTTATCCGCACGATATCAAGGGACAGGGCATCTATTGCTATGTCACGTTGATGGCAGGACGCGACGGTTCGGATGATCTGCGCAAGGCGTTGGTCGCGCATGTCCGTCAGGAAATCGGGCCCATTGCCTCACCGGATAAGATCCAGTTTGCCCCTGGCCTTCCGAAAACCCGTTCTGGAAAGATCATGCGCCGCATTCTTCGCAAGATCGCCGAAGACGATTTCGGAGCGCTCGGAGACATCTCGACGCTGGCCGATCCGGGCGTGGTGGAGGATCTCATTCAAAATCGCCAGAACAAGAAATAATGGCAGGGCCGGCGGGCATGACTGTCCGTCGGTTCCGTTCTGGCTTCTCGACCTAAAGCGAATTGCATGAAAAAGGATTCACGCAACGGCTTTGAGGTCTTGTCTTGATGCATGTTGTTTCCCGAAACCGCTGCACTCTTTTGGGCGACATGCATTAGAAGTCGATGGCACGCCCGTTGATTTCCCAATCTCCGAAACGCACCGGCTCGGCACCGCCGCGCCCGCCAATCTCGGTGGGCAATGTCAAGGCTTCCTCCGTCGCACGCCGGGCAGCTGCTTCCTCGAGGGCGCGACGCGCTGCAGGTGACAAAACCTTGCCCGGCATATCCTGCTTGTTATCATTGTCGTTCAGCATTGTGTGACCTCACTACGCCGTTGAATGTGTAACCTCTGCGCCCCATCATATAGGGCAATCGGTGCCAAACTGCGACGATTCACGTGAAACGCCGCCAATAGGACCTTGTCTTGGGAGATATGCATGAACCTCATTCGTACGGCCATGCTTTTGGCATTCATGACCGCACTGTTCATGGGGATCGGTCTCTTGATCGGTGGTCGTGGCGGCATGATGATCGCGTTGCTGATCGCGATTGGCATGAATGTCTTTTCCTACTGGAATTCGGATCGACTGGTCTTGCGGATGTACGACGCCCAGGAGGTCGACGAACAAAGTGCTCCAGAATATTATGATATCGTGCGCGACCTTGCCGGCAGGGCGGGGCTGCCCATGCCGCGTGTCTATGTGATCAACAATCCTCAGCCGAATGCTTTTGCAACGGGACGAAACCCTCAGAATGCGGCGGTGGCCGCATCGACGGGACTTCTGCAGGCACTGACCTATGACGAGGTCGCGGGGGTCATGGCGCACGAGCTTGCACATGTGCAGAACCGTGACACCTTGACCATGACACTGACCGCCACCTTGGCAGGTGCAATCTCCATGCTGGGCAACTTTGCCTTTTTCTTTGGTGGCAACCGCGACAACAACAATCCGCTCGGTTTCATCGGTACGCTTGCGGCGATGATCATCGCGCCCTTCGCCGCCATGATGGTGCAAATGGCGATCAGCCGGACACGTGAATATGCCGCGGACCGGCGCGGGGCCGAAATCTGCGGACAACCCCTAGCGCTTGCCTCGGCCCTCCGAAAGATCGCAGGTGCGGCGTCCCATGTTCCGAATGCTGCCGCCGAGCGAAATCCGGCAACGGCACACATGTTCATCATCAATCCTCTATCGGGCGAGCGGATGGACAATCTGTTCTCGACGCATCCGGCAACAGAAAACCGGATTGCCGCGCTTGAAGATATGGCGTCGCATGTTCCTGATCTCTCGACGCGCAGCGCGATGCCTGCTACGGCGACGCGAAAAGCGCGGTCGGTTCCCAGCACAGGATGGGGACGAGGCCGCTCCGATCCTTCAAAGGGCCCGTGGTCTTGATGACAAAGAAGAACACCGATTCGGCAACGCAACGATCAGTTAGATCCGCGCCGGGCCCGCAGAAACCAGGCCTTTTGGCCCGACAGGCAGCCGCCAAGTTGCTTGGCGCCGTTATCGAGAAAAAGATCTCGCTCGATGGAATGTTGGATCCTGTCGGAGGCAATCCTGCTTATCGACAGCTTTCCGATATTGACCGCACGCTCGTCAAAGCCATTCTTCACACGGCTCTACGACACCTGCCGCGGATCGAGTTTATGCTTGACCAGCTCCTGAAGACCCCTCTGCCCGAGGGGGCACGGGCTTTGCATCATCAGCTTGTCGTTGCTGCGACCCAAATTGCTTATCTCGACATTCCCGATCATTCAGCCGTCGACCTTGCGGTGGAACAGGCCAATGCCGATCCCAGAAATCGCCGGTTTGCCAGTCTCACAAACGCGGTTCTCAGACGTCTTTCGCGTGAAAAGGCTGAGCTTCTTCGAATCGCAGCCGAAACGACACCGTCTCTTCCTGACTGGTACATGAAGCGACTTACGGCAGCCTACGGCGAGCACCAGGCTCAGCACATTGCTGACGCCCTTCTGGAACCAGCAGCGATCGACATCACAGTCAAATCCGACGCGGAAGGATGGGCGAAGCGTCTCGGTGGAATCGTCCTGCCCACCGGCAGTGTGCGTCTCGCAGCGTTTCAGGGGACCGTCTCTGACCTTGACGGATTTGAAGATGGCGAATGGTGGGTTCAGGACGCGGCCGCGTCTCTGCCGGCGAAACTCTTCGGCGACATCTCTGGCCAGCGTGTCGTTGACCTCTGTGCTGCCCCTGGCGGCAAGACGGCGCAGCTGATCGGTGCGGGAGCAAAGGTAACAGCGCTCGATCAATCCGCGACACGGCTGAAAAGGTTGAACGGGAATCTTGAAAGGCTGGGTCTCTCAGCCGAGACGCTCGAATGCAACATGGCGGATTTTCGTCCGGAAACATTGTTCGACGCAGCCCTGCTCGATGCGCCCTGTTCCTCCACCGGCACCATCCGTCGTCATCCAGACGTGCCTTATACCAAGAGTCCTGAAGATATCACCAAGCTTGCAGGCCTGCAGGAGCGGTTGCTGCGGCATGCGCTGACCGTGGTAAAACAGGGTGGGATCGTGGTCTTTTCAAACTGCTCGCTCGACCCTGCCGAGGGCGAAGCTATGGTTGCCCGTGTTGTTGAAAACGGCGGCTGCGAGCGTGTGCCGATCAAGCCTGGAGCATTCCCGGGTCTCGAAGATGCCGTGACGGCTCTTGGGGAGCTGCGCACCACACCGGCGATGCTTCCTGCTCGCGATGGCGTTGCCGGGGGGCTGGACGGCTTTTATGCCACAGTCCTGCGTAGATCGTTGTAAGGACACGCTTTCTGCGTCTTCAATGTAAGCGTTGGCTACGTCATCCACTGGCGCAGTCCGCGGAAACACGGCACTGTGTCCCAATCGTGAACGGCCCTCAGGGTCGTCGCAACGGGGCAGGGCTGCAATTCATTCATGCGAATGTCGGACAATCGATGGCTGATCTATCTCTACGCCAGGGAAGCTTGGTGGCGCGTGTCGCGCCGCCTTGTTCTTGGGCGGGTGTCGTTCCTGCGCTTCTCCGGTAAAACCCCGGATCGATTGATCGTTGCCCCCACGGATCTGAGGGTGATCGATCCTCATGTTGCCAGTGAAATCGTTGCCGGGCGTTTCCCGCTTGCCGGGCGTATTCTGGAAACGGATGGCGAGTCGCCGTTTGAAGTGGACCTCCCCTCCCGGGAGTTTGCTGTCCGCCTGCATACGTTCAGCTGGGCCCGGCATATCAGGGCCCTGTCAGCGGAAGACGATCTTGCCCGGTCCCGCCAGCTTGTCAGCCGTTGGATGGCCACGCACGGGCGCCTCATGAAAGGCATCGCCTGGGAGCCAGACGTCGCGGCTCAGCGGCTGATCGCATGGCTTTCGCATTCACCTGTCATCCTGAAGCAGGCTGATCATGTCTTTTATCGGCGTTTCCTCAAAAGCCTGGCCGTCCATGTACGTTATCTTCGGCACGTGGCCGATGCGGTGCCGGACGGCGAGGGGCGGCTGCGCGTGCGGGTGGCCATTGCCTTTGCGAGTGTTGCCATGCCGGCTTCCGGGTCAGCGATCCGGCGGGCTGCGCGTCACCTCGACCTAGAGCTGGATCGTCAGATCCTGCCCGACGGCGGGCACGTCTCGCGCAACCCGCGGATTGCTCTCGATCTTCTTCTGGACTTGCTGCCGCTCCGCCAGACCTATGTCAATCTCGGCCACGACGTGCCTGTTCGGCTGATCCCTTCCATCGACCGGATGTTCCCCGCTCTGCGCTTCTTCCGTCATCAAGGCGGCGAACTCGCGCTGTTCAACGGTGCAACGTCTGCGCAGGCGAACGAGCTCATGTCGGTCTTGCGCTATGACGAGACGGCCGGCCAGCCGTTCAAGGGCCTGCCGGACAGCCAGTACGAGCGGCTCGCGGCAAAGGATGTCGTCGTGGTGATGGATACGGGCCGTCCGATCTCGGCGGCCCTTTCGCGCAACGCACATGCCGGCTGCCTCTCGTTCGAGCTGTCTTCCGGGCGTCATCGCTTCATCATCAATTCCGGCGCGCCGCGCTTTGCGGGCGAGCGCTATCGGCAGATGGCGCGTTTGACAGCGGCGCATTCCACCGTGACCGTCGAGGATCGATCGTCGGCCCGGCTCTCGACATCCGGTTTTCTGGGGCCCATCGTCACCGGCGGGGTGAGCGAAGTCGTGGTAAACCGGTCGGCCGGCGACGGCGGCGACACCGTCGTTGCCCGCCATAACGGCTATGTTGGCCCCTTCGGATTGATCCACGAGCGGGATCTGAGCCTCAACGCCACGGGTACGACCTTGCGCGGGCGGGATCGGATGATAACCCCAGAGGGCGCGGATCCCGATCCTCAGCACACGGCAACCGCGGTTGCACGGTTCCATATTCATCCTTCGATCACCATCCGCCGTGTCGATGCAAACGAGATCAGGCTGGTTGCACCGGACAATGACAGCTGGGTGCTCACATGCCGCGACGGCGACATTGCCCTGGAGGAAGACATCTTCTTTGCCGACCCTTCGGGTTTGCGAAAGACGCAGATGCTGACGATTGGCTTTTCCGCCGGACATCAGCCGGAAATTCAGTGGATCCTCTCCCGACGGACCTGAGGCGCTTTCTCGCGGCAAGGACGCACTAGGATTCCGATGAAATGGCGGCTGGCTTTGATCAGCTGCGGTTTCTTCGCGGCTCCAGCTGTGCTAACGCCAGCGGCATCCGGCCGGCCGGGCTTTCGCGTGCCCTCCGGCTTCCCTGCCCCTCGCCGCCAGGAGCCTGCCATGGCCGTTGCCTCCAAGAACATCCCAGCCTCCGACCGCGTTGCCCTGCGTACCGCGCTCCTCTCTGTGTCCGACAAGAGCGGTATCGTCGAGCTTGCCCGCGCACTGCATGAAAAGGGCGTGGCGCTTGTCTCGACAGGCGGTACGCACAAGACGCTGTCGGACGCCGGCCTGCCGGTCCGTGATGTGTCGGAACTCACGGGCTTTCCCGAAGTGATGGATGGCCGTGTCAAGACGCTGCATCCCGGTGTGCATGGCGGTCTGCTCGCGATCCGTGACGATGCCGAGCACGTCGATGCCATGAACCTTCACGGGATCGCCGCGATTGATCTGGCCGTCATCAACCTTTATCCGTTCGAGGATGTGCGAGCCAAAGGCGGCGACTATCCGACGACCGTCGAGAATATCGATATCGGCGGGCCTGCCATGATCCGCGCGGCGGCGAAGAATCATGCCTACGTCACCGTCATCACTGATCCTTCGGACTATGAAACGTTGGTCGCGCAGCTCGATGGTGAGGCTACCACGACCTTTGCCTTCCGGCGCGAGATGGCGGCCAAGGCCTATGCGCGGACGGCCGCCTACGATACGGCGATTTCCAGCTGGTTTGCCGAAGTGCTGGAAACCCCCATGCCGCGGCATCGCGTGATCGGCGGCGTGCTCAAGGAGGAGATGCGCTACGGCGAAAATCCGCACCAGAAGGCGGCCTTCTACGTGACCGGAGAAAACCGTCCGGGCGTCGCCACCGCAACGCTCCTTCAGGGCAAACAGCTTTCCTACAACAATATCAACGACACGGATGCCGCCTTTGAACTCGTGGCCGAATTCCCGCCTGAGGCAGCGCCAGCCTGCGCAATCATCAAGCATGCCAATCCCTGCGGCGTGGCGACGGCAACAACGCTGGTGGATGCCTACCGCCGCGCCCTTGCATGCGACAGCACATCCGCCTTCGGCGGCATTATCGCGCTGAACCAGGAACTGGATGGCGCGACCGCGGAGGAGATCGTCAAGCTCTTCACCGAGGTCATCATTGCGCCTGCGGTGAGTGATGAGGCGAAGGCGATCATTGCCCGTAAGGCCAATCTGCGGCTTCTGGTCACCGGCACCCTGCCCGATCCGCGCCTGCCCGGCCTGTCTGCCAAGACGGTGGCCGGCGGTCTTCTCGTCCAGACGCGCGACAACGGCATGGTCGAGGATCTCGAGCTCAAGGTCGTCACCCGTCGCGCACCGACCGCGCAGGAACTGATCGACATGAAGTTTGCGTTCAAGGTCGCGAAACACGTCAAGTCGAACGCGGTGGTCTATGCGAAAGACGGCCAGACGGTCGGTATCGGTGCCGGTCAGATGAGCCGCGTCGACTCGGTGCGGATCGCCGCGATCAAGGCCGAGGAGGCCGCACGGGCGCTGGGCTTGGAAAAGCCCTTGACGATCGGATCGGCCGTTGCGTCCGAAGCCTTCCTGCCGTTTGCAGACGGGCTTCTCTCTGCCGTCGCCGCAGGGGCCACGGCGGTTATCCAGCCGGGTGGCTCGATGCGCGACGACGAAGTGATCGCCGCTGCCGATGAAGCCGGTGTCGCCATGGTCTTCACCGGGATGCGTCATTTCCGTCACTGAGCGGATCGGGCGGTAAGATCCGCCCGTCAGACGCCGATGCCTAGCCTATCCGGTCGCCTTTGTCGGCCGGATAGGGCGTCATCAGGAGCACGAGCAGGCCGATCACGAGGAACGCGATCAGCGCCATCATCCCGACGCGCGCGGAACTCGTCACCAGCGTCAGCGTCGCAACACTGGCCGGCGCCAGGAACGAGGTTGCGCGTCCCGAAAGGGCATAGAGGCCAAAGTAGCGGCCGGCTTCCTCGGGTGCGACACTGCGAGCCAAGTAGGAACGGGCCGAAGCCTGCACCGGTCCGAAGGCGATGCCGACCAGCAGGCCGAAAACGATATAGGCTTTCTCCGCAGCCGTTCCGAACAGGCCACCGCTGTCCGCCGTCGAGAACGTCAGCAAGCCGAACAGCGTAAAGCCCGGGCCTGTCGAGACAATACCGATCGTGGCGACGATCAGGCTCAGCAGGCTGAGGACGACGATGGCCTTCGAGCCGAGCGCTGTGTCGAGGCGGCTCGCGACGAGGCAGCCGGCAATTGCCACTACGTTAAGGAGGATGCCGTAGAGGCCGAGCTCCAGTGTCCGCCAGGCGAACATGCCGGCCGCAAAGGTGCCTCCCAAAGCCACGAGCCCGTTGACGCCGTCCTGGAAGATCATCCGGGCGATCAGGAATTTCAAAATGCCCCGTCGCTCGCGGAGGCCGAGAACCGCGCTTTTCAGGTCCGCGAGACCGTCTCGGATCGCCCTGCCCGGTGACGTCGTCATTTTCGGCGCGTCCGGCGTGAACAGGAACATCGGCAGGATGAAGAGCGCATACCACGCAGCGGAAAGCGGCCCCGTGATGCGAGCGTCTGCGCCGGTGGCGGGGTCGAGACCAAAGAGTGGTGCGATACCGAGAACCGTCTGTCCCGTTTCCGGGCTTGCGGCGAGAAGAGCCACGACCGCGATCAGGACGACCATCCCGCCGAGATAGCCGATCCCCCAGGCGATGTTCGAGATCCGGCCGGTCTCCTCCGGCGGGACCAGGCGCGGCATCATGCTGTCGTTGAACACAATCGAGAACTCCGCCGCGAGCGACGCCAGGACGATGCAGGTAAAGGGCAGGATCAGAGAGGATCCCGGAACTGCAAACCAGAGCATCGAGAGGGCGGAGATCTTGACGATTGCAAAGCCGGCGATCCAGGGTTTTCTGGCGCCCGTCGCGTCTGCAAGGGATCCGAGAACCGGCGACATCACCGCGATGATGATGCCGGAAACGGTCAGCGTGTATCCCCACATGGCCTGTCCCGCCGCTGGATCCTCTGTCAGGCGTGAGACGAAATAGGGGCCGAAGATGAAGGTGATGACGACGGTGAAAAAGGGCTGGGCTGCAAGGTCGAACAGCATCCAGCCCCAGAGGCCCGCGCGGCCGGCTCTGGTTCGGCGTTCGGGCGCGGGCGCTTTCGCCACCGTTTTGACCATCATCTGGCCCGGTCTTCGGCAAGGTCGCTCAAGAGGCCTGCGGCAACGGTGATCTTCGCAAGCGTCGTCTCCCCCTTCTCCGTCATCTGCGTCAGTTGCGACACGACACGATTGAAGCGGTCCGCATCTCCTTCCTGCCAGGCCAGCACCGGCTGCTCCTCGTCCTTGCGCTGCGTCAGGGCGGCAATGGTGATGGCGCGACGGGCATCGGCGATATCGCTGGTGCTGCGGGCGAGCGCCATGGCCTCGAAGGGATCGGTGGTAATGATGCGCTCGGCGGCCGCGAGCAGCCGGCCGACCTTCAGACTCTGCGTCACCGCGAAATAGCTCTGCGCGGTTCGGCCGAGCGACGTTCCGGCTACCGATGAAATCTGCATGATTTCCGGTACGAGCGTGATGAGGACGAGCCGTGAGATATCCTGTGCCAGTTCTTGGGGAACACCCTTGTCGATCAACGCCGCCGTCCGCGCCTCGATTTCCGCCACAGCCTCGTCCGGCACGGCGCCATGTGCGGCCGTCGTGAGATTTTCCAAGGCTTTGCGCAGCGTATCGATCGCCTGGGCCAGAGGCCCGGCACTGGCCCGGGTTCTCAAGGTTCGCTCGGTGACGATGGCGAAGATGCGGCTGACATCCTGATAGAGTTCGTTCTGCACCGCGCCCGGCACCTTGTTGTCGAGCGCGTCAATCGCCTTGTACAGGCGCGGCAGGTCGTATCCGTCGCGCGTCAAAACGGCTGCCTTGACGACATCGGCCGGAAGGAAGCCTGTCTGATCGATCAACGTGGAGACGAAGGCCGGTCCGCCCCGGTTGATGACGTCATTGCAGAGAAGCGTGGCAATGATTTCGCGTCGCAGACGGTGGGTCTCGATATCGCCCTGGTGTGGCGTCCGCATCTTTCCTGGGAAGTAGCCGATCAGCGTCTCGTGAAAGTAGGGATCGTCCGGCAGGTCGCTCTCGACGATCTCGTCGAACAGAACGATCTTGGCATAAGAGAGAAGCACACCGATCTCTGCCCGGGTCAGTGCCTTGCCCGATTGATAACGCTCGCTGAGCGCGCTGTCGCTTGGCAGAACCTCGACCTTGCGATTGAGCAGTCCTTCCGCTTCCAGCCGTGTCATCAGGCGGGAAAGAGAGGTGCGATTGGCGGCGCCTTGCATCTCGGTCAGCGAGATGGCGAGTGATTGCTGATAATTGTTGTTGAGGACAAGGGCGGCGACCTCGTCGGTCATCGAGGCAAGCAACGTGTTGCGCTTGTCGCGCGTCAAACGGCCGTCGCGCATGGCAGAGGCCAGCGCAATCTTGATATTGACCTCGACGTCGGATGAGTTCACGCCGGCCGAGTTGTCGATGGCATCGGAGTTGCATCGGCCGCCGGCAAGGCCAAAGGCGATGCGGCCGCGTTGCGTAACACCGAGATTGGCGCCCTCACCGATCACGCGGGCGCCGACCTCGTCCGCAGAGATCCGGATCGGATCGTTCGCCCGATCGCCGACATCGGCATCGCTCTCTGTCGGGCCGCGCACATAGGTTCCGATGCCGCCAAACCAGAGCAGATCAACACGCGCCTTCAGGATGGCGGTCATGATCTCGAAGGGCGTTGCCTGGGTTTTCTCTAGCCCGATCGCCGCTGCCGCCTCCGGCGTGAGCCTCACGGACTTCTCCGTTCGCGGAATGATCATCCCCCCCGCCGAGAGTGCAGAGCGGTCGTAATCCTGCCAGCTGGAACGGGGCAAAGCAAACAAGCGCTCGCGCTCGGCGAAGGATGCGGCGATATCCGGATCGGGATCGATGATGATGTCGCGATGGTCGAATGCGCCGATGAGACGGATCTGGCGCGACAGCAGCATGCCATTTCCGAAAACGTCACCCGACATGTCACCGACCCCGACGACGCTGAAGGGCGTTGTCTGGATGTCGATGTTCATTTCACGGAAATGGCGTTTGACGGTCTCCCAGGCGCCACGTGCCGTGATCCCCATCTTCTTGTGGTCGTATCCGGCGGAGCCGCCGGACGCGAACGCATCGTCCAGCCAGAATCCGGCGTCCTGCGCCAGTCCGTTGGCCGTATCGGAGAAGGTGGCGGTTCCCTTGTCGGCGGCCACCACGAAGTAGGGATCGTCGCCATCCAGCCGCAGCGTCGCCTCGGGAGGCACAATCTGCTGATCGACGATATTGTCAGTGATCGACAGCATGGTGCGGATGTAGGTCTTGTAGGCCTCGGTGCCGACCCGGAAGATCTCGTCGCGCGCACCGCCGGCGGGCAGCAGCTTGGGGAAGAAGCCACCCTTGGCGCCGACAGGAACGATCACAGCGTTCTTGACCTGCTGCGCCTTGACGAGCCCCAACACCTCGGTGCGATAATCCTGGGCTCTGTCCGACCAGCGCAGGCCGCCGCGCGCAACCTTGCCGAACCGCAGATGCACACCTTCCACCTCTACGCCGTAGACAAAGATCTCGCGGAAAGGCCGTGGCTCCGGCAGGCCGTCGAGGAGCTTCGGATCAAATTTGAAGGCGAGCATGACACGAGGCTCGCCGGCCTCGTCGCGTTGGAAGTAGTTGGTGCGGAGCGTGGCCAGCACGGCGTTCATCATCCGTCGGAGGATGCGGTCCTCATCGAGGCTCGGTACGGCGTTCAGCGCCTCCTCGAGGCTTGCCTGCAGCTCGGTGACCGCGGTCGATCGCGCCGGCTCCTGCGTCTGTGGGTCCATCCGCGTCAGGAAGAGGCGGAAGATGGCGGCGGAAATCTCGGCATATTTGTTGAGTGTCTCGGCGATCAGGCCCTGAGAGTAGGGAATGCCGACCTGACGAAGATAACGGGCATAAGCGCGCAGCACCGTCACGTCGCGCGCATTGAGGCCTGCCAGCAAGATGAGCCGATTGAACGCGTCATCCTCGATCCTCCCTGTCCAGGCGGATAGAAAAGCTTCCTCCAGAAGCGGCCCCATGGACGAGACGTCGAGCGTCTTCCCGTCGCGGTGGATCAGCTCCATGTCGTGGAGAACCACAAGCCGCTCGCCGTTTTGGTCGGTAATGGACAGGTCGTGCGTCTGCTCGCTGATGACACGAAAGCCAAGGTTTTCGAGCAAGGGCACGCGTTGGGAAAGAGAGACGGCGCGGTCGGCGTGAAAGATCTTCAGTTCTAGGCGATCCGCGTCCGCATCCTCTGCGGTCTCCGATCCGCTGGCCTGCGCGATGTCTGCCTTGCGACGCTCGTAGAAAGCAATACGGATCGGGTCGTCTGTTCGTACGGCAGCAATATCCGGCAGGTCGGCATAGGCTTCGCCGGGCGTGAAAGCTGCCTGGTACCCCTCGGTCACGTTCAGCGCGATCCCGTCGCGGCGGGCAAGCAGATGGAAGCGATCGGACCACCGCGTCACGATATCGCGCACGGCATCCTCAAGCACGTTCTGGGCAATGCGTGGGGTTGCCCCACCGGAACGGCCGATGATGAAGTGGACGCGTGCTAGACCGCCGGCCGGAAAGGCCGGATAGTATGCGGACACACGTCCTTCGTAGAGGTCCTTGAAGAGGTCGCCGATGCGTTCCCGCACGCGGGAATCATACTGTTCACGTGGGACGTAGACAATAATGGAGACGAAGCGGTCGAAGCGATCGATGCGCGGCAGGACGCGAACACGGGGGCGATCGGCCAGTTCATTGATCTGTTCGCAGAATGCCTGCAACTCCTCGACGTCGATCTGGAAAAGATCATCGCGCGGATAGGACTCCAGAGTGTTGATGAGCATCTTGCCGGAGTGGCCATGGGGGTCAAAGCCGAAATGCTCGATCACCCGTCGGACCTTCAGCCGCAGCATCGGGATATCGGAGGCTGAACGCGTATAGGCCGTGGAGGTGAAGAGCCCGACGACGCGCAGCTCGCCGATGACGTTGCCCTTAGAGTCGAAACGCTTGATGCCGATATAATCCATATAGGCGCGGCGATGAACGACCGCCTTGATGTTTGCCTTGGTGACGATGAGGAAATCCGGCCCCTGCAGGAAAGCAAGGATTTCCGGCGTGGTAACCACGGCATCGTGTCCCTGGCGAAGGACGCGGACATTGGGATCGGAAAGGATGCCGAGGCCGTGCCCCGTGCCCCGATCGAGCGTGGCATCCTCTCCATCGCCGGAATAGCTGTATTCGCGCATCCCGAGAAAGGTGAAGTTGTCGTCGCGCAGCCATTTGAGGAAGGCAAGGGCTTCATCGCGGTCGGCCTCGCGCTTGTTTGCGGCATGCCTTTCCAACTCGCCCATGGCTTCGCCCAAAAGCGTTTTCATCGGCTCCCAGTCTCCGACAGCCTGATGGACCTGGGTCAGGACGGTCTCAACCGCACCGATCAGCGCCTTGGCCTCTTCGGGAGACAGATGCCGCAGATGAATCTGGATGTGGCTGACCCGGTCGGCCGGATCGCTCGCTTCCTCGGGATCGAACAGGATGGGTTCGGAACCCTCGGATACGACGAGGATCGGATGAACGGCCAGCAACAGATCGCGGTGCCGGCTGGTGACTTCTCCCATGACCGAATCGTACAGGAAGGGCATGTTGCGATCGGTGACGCAGAGAACCGACACCGCTGTTCCGCCGGATGTGTCGCCTTGGAGATCGGTTACGGTCACGCGCGACGTGTCTCTTCGACGTGCCTTGATCTCCGAGTAGGCGTGAACGGCGGCGGCGGCCAGCATGCCGGCCTGGGAGGCCGCCATGTCATCAGGGCTTGCGCGTCCAAAGAGAACCGCCGGCGACAGGAAAGACTCGCCGAGGCGTTCGGCCATCTGTTCGATGTCGCTGATCAACCGGGTTTTCTTCGGATGATGTCGTGTGCCCATGGTTTTGCGTCCTCCGACCGTTGTTTTTCCCTGAACCTAGCAGAAGAATTCGCTTTTGCGACCGGAAAGCCCGCCGGTTTCTTCCAAACCGTCGACGGGGCCGGCGCATGGTCCCGATCTCCCTCCCCTTCCCAGTTGACAGCGGCACGACCGTCAGGCGATCTGTCGGGGCGCGCCCGAACGAAAGGCCAGCTGCATGTCCGAGACCGCCGCCGGTACCGTCATCGTCATCTCCAGCCATGTTATGCGCGGTTCGGTCGGCAATCGTGCGGCTGTGTTCTCGTTGGAGATGCTGGGCTTTACGGTCTGGGCCGTGCCGACGGTCGTCATGCCCTGGCATCCCGGCCATGGCCGCTCGACGCGGATGGCGATCGATCCCGACACGTTCGATGCCATGCTCGGCGAACTGGCGGCGTCGCCCTGGATCGGAGAGGTCCGCGCTGTGCTGTCCGGATATCTTGGGAATGCACGGCAGATCGAAGCGGTCGCCCGGTTGGTGGAGACCCTCAAGGCCCGCAATCCGGACCTTCTCTATGCCTGCGATCCCGTAATCGGCGACCGGGGCGACCTCTATGTCCCGGAGGCCGTGGCCGTTGGGATCCGGGACAGGCTGATCCCCTTGGCAGGACTGGCGACGCCGAACCGGTTCGAACTCTCCTGGCTCTCAAGCGCCGCGCTCGACAGCAATGCGGCTATCCTCGACGCGGCTCTCTCGCTCGGACCGTCGCGGATGCTGGTCACATCGGCCGTCGCGATGATGAGTGGAAGCACGGGCAACCTCTATCTTTCCGGACATGACGCCCTGCTCGCGGAGCACCGTCTGGTTGACAATCCCCCCAACGGAACAGGCGACCTGATGGCGGCGCTGTTTCTCGGCAGACTTCTGGACGGCCAGAACGAGGAGAAGGCGTTGCAACTTGCGACCGCGAGCGTGTTCGAGATGGTCGCGCGCTCGGCACGCCGGGGGGCGGACGAACTGACATTGCAGCAGGATGCGCATTGCCTGACCGGCCCAATGTCACTTGTCCAGATGCGGCGACTGATGCATCCGGCCCAGACCCGCAAACGCTAACGGTCCCCGAGGATTCCGCTTTCCATGTCGCACGTTAACCGACCTGCCGCGATGCTCTTGCCTCTTCGCACCATCGCCGTTTAAACACGGGACAGCAAAAAGGGCACAGGCATATGTACAGTTTTCCAGAGCACCTGCTCGGCGGCTATCAGAAGTTCATGAACGGCCGTTTTACCGAGCAGCAGGCCCGCTACAAGTCACTGGCTGAAACCGGACAGCAGCCGAAAACACTCATCGTCGCGTGCTGCGATTCGCGCGCGGCGCCGGAGACGATCTTCGACAGTGGTCCCGGTGAACTTTTCGTGGTGCGCAATGTCGCCAACATGGTTCCGCCCTATGAGCCGGATGGCCAGTACCATTCGACATCAGCAGCGCTCGAATTCGCCGTCCAGTCGCTGCGCGTCAAGGACATCGTCGTCATGGGCCACGGCCGCTGCGGCGGTATCAAGGCCGTGCTGGATGCGGATGCCGAGCCGTTGTCCCCCGGTGACTTCATCGGCAAGTGGATGAATATGCTGAAGCCGGCGGCAGAGCAGATTGCCGGGAATGCCATCATGACGGCAGCTGAGCGCCAGCGTGCGATGGAGCATGTGTCGATCCGCAATTCGATCGTCAACCTACGAACGTTTCCCTGCGTGCAAATCTTAGAGCAGCGGGGCAAGTTGCAGATTCACGGCGCGTGGTTTGACATCTCGACGGGAGAACTCTGGGTCATGGATCCAAAGTCGGGCGATTTTTCACGCCCTGGGACATGATGCCAGGCACCGGATCTAGGACATGAAAAAGGCTGCGCGGGTCTGACCTTCGCAGCCTTTTTCATGTCGGTATAGACAAGCCCGGACTGTTTGCCGGGCCTGTCGCGCCTTGTGATCAGCCGTCGATATCTGCAGCGATCTGGGCGATGGCCTGCTGATAGACACTCGCCGCGTTCCAGCCCTGAATCGCGCCGAAATTGGCTTGGCCCGGCTGGTAGCCGCCCCCTGCCCGCCATCCGTGGCCGCGCAGGAAGTTTGCGGTCGATGCCAGCGCGTCTGCCTTGGACCGGACCATATCGACATGGCCATTGCCGTCGCCATCGACGCCGTACTTCACCACGTTTGCCGGGAGGAATTGCGTCTGGCCGATTTCACCATGTGCCGCACCGCGGGCGTCCGTCGAGAGGTCGCCGCGCTGGACCAGCGTCAAGGCTGCATAAAGCTGGTCCGTGAAATAGTCGGACCGGCGGCAGTCGTAGGCAAGCGTCGACACGGCAGAAAGCGTATGTTCCTTGCCCATGAAGCTGCCAAAACCGGTTTCCATGCCCCAGATCGCAATCAGCGGTCCGGCCGGCACGCCATAGCGCTGCTCGATCGAGGCGAAGAGCGCCGCATTCTGCGCCTTCATCTTCTTTCCGCGCGAAACGATGGCAGCACCGCCGCGCTTCTTCATGAATTCGTTGAGCGAGAGCTTGAAGCTCTTCTGGCCGCGGTCGGCACGGATGGTGGCCGTGTTGTAATTCACATTGGCAAAGGCGCGGTCAAGAACGGCGGGGCTGATGCGACCGGACGCCTGTTGCTTGAAATCCTGCACCCAGGCGTCAAAGCCGGCAGATGTATTGCCGCAACTGGCGGCGAAGGCAGCCTGCGGAACGAGGGCGGTGGCTGCAGCCAGTGCAAGCCCTGCCAGTGCGAACGTCTTCTTCAGCATAAAATACCCCGTAGCCCTACTTCTGATGGCCGACAGCCTCGCTTTTGGGCAGAGGTAGCGCCTTGATGTTTCACGTGAATCCGTCCGCAAGCGTTCGTCTTCATATCTTCCCGAGGCCCGCCGTCCGTTTACGGTCGGCGGGTTCTTTTCCTAGCTGCAATGCTGTCAGGCAGCCTGCTTCTTGGCCGTGATCAAACCGCGCGCCACCAAGAGCTCTGCGATCTGGATGGCGTTCAGCGCTGCACCTTTTCGCAGGTTATCGGAGACGACCCAGATGTTGAGACCGTTTTCGACGGTCGCATCTTCACGAATGCGTGAAATATAGGTCGCGTCTTCGCCAGCGCTTTCGTAAGGCGTGATGTATCCACCGTTTTCATGCTTGTCGATGACAAGGCAACCCGGGGCTTCGCGCAAGATGTCGCGGGCCTGATCGGCCGTGATTTCGCTCTCGAACTCGATATTGACCGATTCCGAATGACCGATGAAGACAGGCACGCGAACAGCCGTGCAGGTGACCTTGATCTTCGGATCAAGCATCTTCTTGGTTTCGGCCAGCACCTTCCATTCTTCCTTGGTATAGCCGTCTTCCATGAAGCTATCGATGTGCGGAATGACGTTGAAGGCAATGCGCTTGGTAAACTTCTTGCTTTCCACCGGATCCGCGACGAACACGGCGCGGGTCTGGTTGAAGAGCTCGTCCATGCCATCCTTCCCGGCGCCGGAAACCGACTGGTAGGTGGAGACGACGACGCGCTTGATCTTTGCGAAATCGTGGAGCGGCTTCAGGGCAACCACGAGCTGCGCCGTGGAGCAATTCGGATTGGCGATGATGTTGCGCTTGGTAAACTGGGTAATCGCGTCGGGGTTCACCTCTGGCACGATCAACGGCACGTCGGCGTCGTAGCGCCACGCTGAAGAGTTGTCGATGACGACACAGCCCTGCGCGCCGATCTTCGGGGAATACTTCAGCGAAACCGCGCCGCCCGCCGACATCAGGCAGATATCGGTGTCGGAGAAATCGTAATTCTCGAGATTCTTGACCTTCAGCGTCTTGTCACCAAAAGACACTTCCGTACCGTGCGATCGGGCAGACGCCAGCGCAACGACTTCATCTGCGGGGAAACCGCGTTCGGAAAGGATGTTGAGCATTTCGCGCCCGACATTGCCGGTGGCGCCTGCTACGGCGATCTTAAAACCCATTGTCTTGCTCTCTTTCTCTTCTCTCCGCGGAAGCTGGGGGAGAAACCCGGATCGCCTGGGGCGCGGGCTTCGCGTCCCCGGCCGTGCCGGGGAGAGAGCGGTGGGCCAGAGACGTCAGACGGTTTTCGTCGTCGTTTTGGCCGTGTTTGCGAAAAGTGCGGACAGGGACTCACGCGCTCTTGCCGGAGCAAGACCGTCGGCGCGACTGATGATGGACATCCGAAGAAGCATGAATCCTTCCCTTTCCGCTGCTGCTCATATTCATTCGGTCGATAAAGTCAAGGTTTTTCATGGACAGAGCCGTGCTGGTCGTCCGTGTTCTTAGACGAAAGTCATAAGCCGAAAGCATCGCTGCCCGATGGGCATACGATCTGCCATTCTTGTCCATCGGTGCACCGGTAAGCGATCGAGGAGGATCGGCGGCATGCACGTGTTCTGGGAGGACGACAGCAATGGCAAATGTGACATCCGTGGGCCGGACGAAGGCCGCACCGATGACCGGGGAAGAGCGAAAGGTCATTTTCGCCTCGTCGCTCGGCACGGTGTTCGAGTGGTATGACTTCTATCTCTACGGTTCGCTTGCCGTCTATATCGGGGCGACCTTCTTCAGTCAGTATCCGGAAACAACGCGCAACATCTTTGCATTGCTTGCCTTCGCCGCCGGCTTTCTCGTCCGCCCGTTCGGGGCTCTCGTCTTTGGGCGGCTGGGCGATCTTGTCGGGCGCAAGTATACCTTCCTCATCACGATCCTCATCATGGGTCTCTCGACCTTTCTCGTCGGCATCCTGCCGGGTGCCGCCTCGATCGGCATCGCAGCGCCGATCATCCTGATTATGTTGCGCATGCTGCAGGGGCTTGCGCTGGGCGGTGAGTATGGGGGGGCCGCGACCTACGTCGCCGAGCATGCGCCGCATGGCCGGCGCGGTTATTTCACCTCATGGATCCAGACCACGGCCACGCTTGGCCTGTTCCTGTCGCTTCTCGTCATTCTCGGCGTCCAGTTCGCCGTCGGCAAGGAAGCCTTTGCGGCCTGGGGCTGGCGCATTCCCTTTCTGGTCTCCGTCGTGCTTCTCGGCGTGTCCGTCTGGATCCGCGTAAAGATGAACGAGTCCCCGGCCTTCAAGAAGATGAAGGCGGAAGGCAAGACATCGAAAGCGCCTCTCAAGGAGGCCTTCGGGACGTGGAAGAACGCCAAGATCGGCATTCTCGCGCTGTTCGGTGCCACCATGGGTCAGGCCGTGGTCTGGTATTGCGGCCAGTTCTATGCGTTGTTCTTCCTGCAGAACATCCTGAAGGTCGATGGCCAGTCCGCCAACATCATGGTCGCCATCTCGCTCCTCATCGGTACGAGCTTCTTTGTGATCTTCGGCCTGCTTTCCGACAAGATCGGCCGTAAGCCGATCATCATGGCCGGGCTCCTGCTCGCCATGCTGACCTATTTCCCGTTGTTCAAGGCGATGACCTGGACCGCCAACCCAGCGCTTGCCGAGGCGCAGGCAACCGTCCGTGCAACGGTAACGGCCGATCCGGCAGATTGCACCTTCCAGTTCAATCCAACGGGTACGGCGAAGTTCACGACGTCCTGCGACGTCGCGACCGCCTTCCTGACGCGGAATTCCGTGCCTTACGACATCGTGCCTGGACCGGCGGGACAGGCTGCGAGCGTGAAGATCGGCGATGCCACTGTTCCGAGCTACGACACCGTGGCCGCCGGCGCGGATGCAAAGGCAAAGGCTTCGGCCTTCGAAAAGGGTATCAACATGGCCCTCCACGACGCGGGCTACCCGTTGCAGCGTGGTGCAGCGAAGGTGCCAGAAAGCAAGCTCGACGGTTTCGTGGCCGCCAATCCGGAACTCGCGCTCGACTCTGCAACGGTCCGCGCATCCGCTCCAGCAACGATGACGGCGGACGAACTAGTGTCTGCCAAGCTGCTGACGGCTGAAGAGGCCAACGGCGTCACCGCGATGCCGGTCTATACCATCGCCAACGGCGGCACGTATTCGATGGTCGCCGACCCGCAGCGGGTCAACTGGATCGGGACGATCGCCATCCTGACAGTGCTGGTCATCTATGTGACGATGGTCTACGGGCCGATCGCTGCGCTTCTGGTCGAACTCTTCCCAACCCGCATCCGGTATTCGGGCATGTCCCTGCCCTACCATATCGGCAACGGCTGGTTCGGAGGCCTGCTGCCGGCCATGGCCTTTGCGATGAGCGCTGCCAAGGGCGATATCTATTACGGTCTCTGGTATCCGATCATCTTTGCAGGCATCACGCTGGTCATCGGTCTGCTCTTCCTGCCGGAAACCAAGGATCGAGACATTCACGCGATGGATTGAGTCTCCTCGATCTCCGAACCCGGCGGGCTTTCCCCGCCGGGTTTTTCGTCAGACGTCCCCGTGATCCGGGAATTGCGTTTTCGGGCGCGGCCAGCCTTTTTCGTCGAGGCGGAACACCCGGTTCTTCCGGGCGAAAAGGAAGGCGATCATCAACGCGCTCCACAGGCCGACCAGCAGGCCGGCGGCCACATCGCTCGGATAGTGCGCTCCAACGACAACACGCGTGACACCGATGGTGAGCGCCCCCAGCGCAAACAGAAGCCGCAGCCGCGGCACCAGCATCGCAAAAGCGCCGAAGAAGGACCCGACGGCGGCAGAGTGTCCGGACGGGAAGCTCTGAAACAGCCAATCCGAGGAAAAGGGGGTCAGGCTGTAGGCACCGAGATCCACAAAGCTTTCGGGGCGAGCGCGGCCGATGAAGAACTTGAGGATATGCACCACGGCGCTGGCCGTGCCGATCGTCACAAGGAAATAGAGCGACAGGCGCCGTGCCGCCCTCGCCTTCTCGGCAAAGCCGTGGCTGCTGACGACACGTGCAAGAATATAGGCAATGATCACCAGGGCTGCCGAGCCGTAGATCATCCAGGCAAAGGTGCCGAAATCCGTGATGCGCGCATTAAAGGCGACGAAGGGTTCCGGCAGCGCTTGAGCATATTGCGAAAGGTGCGGATCGAACGGCACAAGGGCAGCGACAAGAAGGACGGCGCTTAACAGCAGCCACACTGAGGAGGAAATCGGCCTGTTCATGGTGATCCTTTCGGTTTCGCTTCATGTGTTTTCGCTTCTGCTGAAGTCAACCTCAGGACATGAAAAAGCCCCGGTTCCTGACAGGTACCGAGGCTTTTGGCGTTTCTATTTAGGGGTATCAGGCGGCAAGCGCTTTGAATTCGGCAAGGATGGCATCACCCATGTCGGCGGTGCCGACCTGGCGAGCGCCCGGCGCCATGATGTCGCCGGTCCGGATTCCTTGATCAAGGACGTTGGCGATCGCCTTTTCCAGGCGGTCGGCTTCGGAAATCATGTTGAACGAGTAGCGCAGGCACATCGCGAAGGATGCGATCATGGCAATCGGATTGGCAATGCCACGACCGGCAATGTCGGGCGCCGAGCCGTGGACAGGCTCATACATGGCCTTGCGCTTCCCGGTCACGCCATCCGGAGCTCCCAGGGAAGCGGAGGGCAGCATGCCGAGCGAACCGGTGAGCATCGAGGCCACGTCCGACAGCATGTCGCCGAACAGGTTGTCGGTGACGATGACGTCGAACTGCTTGGGCTGACGCACGAGCTGCATGCCGCCGGCATCCGCCAGCATGTGGTCCAGCTGGACGTCCGCATATTTCTCCTTGTGTGTCGCGGTGACGACCTGGTTCCAGAGGACACCGGACTTCATCACGTTGCGCTTCTCCATGGAGCACACGCGGTTCGAGCGCGTCCGGGCGAGTTCGAAAGCGACGCCCGCGATGCGCTCGATCTCGTAGGTGTCATAGACCTGCGTATCGATGCCGCGCTTCTGGCCGTTGCCCAGATCGATGATCTCTTTCGGCTCGCCGAAGTACACGCCGCCCGTCAATTCGCGCACGATGAGGATGTCGAGACCTTCGACCAGTTCGGGCTTCAGCGAGGACGCGGCCGATAGCGCGGGATAGCAAATGGCGGGGCGCAGATTGGCGAACAGCTGCATGTCCTTGCGCAGGCGCAGGAGGCCCGCTTCCGGACGAGCCTCATAGGGCACATTGTCCCACTTCGGGCCGCCGACGGCGCCGAAGAGCACGGCATCCGCGGCCATGGCCTTCGCCATATCGGCGTCCGAGATGGCAGCACCATGGGCATCGTAGGCCGAGCCGCCGACAAGACCCGTATCGGTGACAAAGCCTGCACCCGCTTCCGTGTTCATATGCTCGATGATCTTGACGACCTCGGTCATGGCTTCCGGACCGATGCCGTCACCCGGCAGAAGGAAAAGTGTGCGCGTGGACAAGGAGGCCTCCCAATGACGTTGTCTGTGGCTTTGACGGAAACGAACCCGATTGCGGGATCGCGCGACAGGCCGGTTCCTTAACGCATGTCGCCTGGCAGGAAAATGGCACTTTGCCAAGAATAAGACCTGTCCTGTCAGGTTTTGGCAGGCGCCGCCGTAGCGAGACCTCCAAGCCAGTCCAGATAGCGCGCATAGGCGAAGTGCAGTCCGATGCCGACAAGAACGAACAGGGTGCCGAGAAGCGGATTCTTCCCGGTCACGAACAGGAGCACCTGGCCGATCATGGCAAGGATCGTCCCGAAGATGAAGATCGGAAGAGAGTGCCGGCCAATCAGGACCAGGGGGTGATCGAGGCGGAGGCGTGACAGACGATTGAAGATGGGCGAGATCGCAAGAAGATACCCTAGCGCGAGGACGTGGAGTAGCCGGGTCAGCGACAGGAAGGTCTTGTCGAACCCCGTGAGAACAGCGGGCAGGCCGAAGGAAAAGTCAATCGACCACCAGGACAACAGAACCCAGGCGCCGGATATCCCGACATAAAGGGCCGCAATCGAGACGAGTGCCGGATGGCGCGGCAGGGATCGGCCGGCGCGGCTGCGCATCATGGCGACGAGGCCGATGGCAAACAGAAGCTGCCAGGAAAGCGGGTTCAAAAACCAGTAGTTATGGTCGAGGAAGTTGATCGGAACGATGTGGAAGACGCCCGCAACGAGCCAGAGAAGCGAGGACAGCCCAAGAAGAAGAGCACGGCTCATGTTTTGCAGCAGCAGCATGCCCGGAAGCATGAGAAAGACAACGGCATACATGGACAGGATGTTGTTGTAGCCGAACTGGTGGCCGAGCAGCACCATGGCAACCACGCCCTGCTCCGTATTGTCGACCAACGGGCGAATGTTGATCTCGCCGATCAAATCCTGCCTTTGAAAGTAGAGTGCGCCGCCAGCGAAGATCGCGAGCGTGATGATGCTCGACATGATGTGGGCGATATAGAGCGTGAACGCGCGGCGCCAGATGCGCAGGCTGAGGGCCAGCCGGTTGCCAGGTCGAAACTTGCGTCCATAGGCAAGGCCGGCCGAAAGTCCCGAAATCAGGACAAAGGCCTCGGCCGAATCCGAAAAGCCGAAGTTCTTGCTCGTGATATATTCGAGATACTGACCCGGCACATGGTTGATGAAGATCATCAACAGACAGATAGCCCGATATGTATCCAGTCGCGTGTCGCGCTCGGCCGGCACGGGAATCCCGCTTGCCGTCCGATTGGTAAGCGGCGATGGCATCGGCTGCAGCAAGGGTTGCAACAGGGCAGAAGGTGCGGTGCGCAGCACCGGTGGCGTGTCTTGAAGCATATGAAGGTCTCATGCGGATTTTGGCGCCCCAGCCCCTCAACCTCGCCGATATCATTCAGGCTTCTCTGGAAGCCGGCCTTGGTTCCGCCAGGGCCGGCTTACCTTGAATGGCTAGAGCAAAACGCCATCATGCGCGTTTTTTGTGACAGTCGTATCAACCGTAACCTCAAACGCACCACTATCATTCTGGCTTCTTGCCACAGCAACCTCGTGGACCTTGCCGTCGATCGTCAACCGAGCCTTGAAGCCTGGCCAATCCGAGGGAAGGGCAGGGTCAACGATCAGGCGATCGCCTTCCTTGCGAAGGCCGAGGATGCCTTCCACCGCCACACGATAGAGCCACGCAGCCGAACCGGTATACCAGGTCCATCCGCCGCGACCGGTCAGGTCCCCGTGACCGTAAACGTCGGCTGCCACGACATAGGGCTCGACGCGGTAGACATCGGCGTCTTCCCGGGTCAGTGCGTGGGTCACCGGGTTCAGCATCTGGAAGGCTTTCCAGGCGTCGTCGCCTCTTTTAAGGCGCGCAAGCGCCAGCACCACCCACGTCGCGGCATGGGTGTACTGCCCACCGTTTTCGCGAACACCGGGCGGATAGGCCTTGATGTAGCCCGGATCCTGCTCCGTGCCGGACAGCGGCGGCGTGAACAGACGGATCAGGCGATGTTCGTCGTCCGCAAGTTCGGCAAGGACTGCATCCATAGCCTGGGTCGCGCGCTCCGGATTTCCTTCGCCCGAAAGCACGCTCCAGGACTGGGCAATCGAGTCGATCCGGCATTCGTCCGACGTGGCCGAGCCGAGCGGCGTACCGTCGTCATAGTAACCACGGCGGTAATGCGTGCCGTCCCATCCGGCCGTTTCCAGCGCCTGCTTCAAACGGTCGAGATGTGCGGTCCAAGCCGTGACGCGGGCGTTGTCGTTGCGTGTCTGCGCGATGGCCGTGAAGTCGCGCAGGGTGGCGGCGAGGAACCAGCCGAGCCAAACGCTGGTGCCGCGACCCTCGATGCCGACGCGGTTCATACCGTCGTTCCAATCCCCTCCGAGGATGAGCGGAAGACCGTTCTCGCCTGTGCGCTTGATGGCGAGGTCCAGGGCCCTGGCGCAGTGCTCGTAAAGGCTTGCGGTGGTTTCCGAGACCTTCGGCTGGAAGAAGCTGTCATGCTGACCTGGCTCGAGCGCTGCCCCTTCGATGAAAGGGATGGTTTCGTCGAGAATATCGCTTGTACCGGTCACCTCGCAGTAATGCTGTGTGGCATGGCCAAGCCAGACGACGTCGTCCGAGATCAGCGTGCGGACGCCGGCGCCTGAGCCGGGTAGCCACCAATGGAGGACATCACCCTCCGCAAACTGGCGGGCAGCTGCGTTCAAGATCTGCGTCCGGGCGAGATCCGGCCGGTGCACGATGAAGGCGAGGGTATCCTGCAACTGGTCGCGGAAGCCGAAGGCACCGCTTGCCTGATAGAAGGCCGAGCGAGCGAGGATCCGGCAGCCGAGACTCTGATAGGGAAGCCAGCGATTGACAAGGTTGTTAAATGCCTTGTCGGGCGTTTCGATCTCCACGACACCCGTGAAGTCTTCCCAGAACGCAGTCGATGCCTCGAGGACCGCTTCGAACGTGTCAGCCTTGGCGGCTTCCAGATGCTCGAGAGCCTGCGCCCGGTTGTCACTATCGCCCATGTAGAGGACGAGGTCGCGCGTTTCGCCAGGCTTCAGCGTGATGTCGAGGGAGAGCGCCGCGCAGGCATCGCCATCGATGTCGGAGCTGCCGGCCAGCATGGCGCCGTCGATCACGGCCTGCGGAGCAAGGATGCCTCCCGTGCGCCCGAGGAACTCGCGACGGCTTGCGGTGAAGCTGGTCGGCGTCTCGCTGAGCGCAAGGTAGGCCGTCCGCCCGGCGTAGTCGATGCTGTAGGGATTGGTCGCCGACATCATCTCCGCAACCTCGTCGTAATGGCTGACGACGAACGGTGCGGTCCGGGCCCGGTTGTTGCCGAGAACCCATTCGACATAGCCGTAGAGGCGCAGGCGACGGGCTTCGCCGGCGCCGTTGGTCAGGCGCAGGCGGGTGTACTTGACGGGCAGAGTGCGATGCACTGTCTGCGTGGCTTCCACCGTCAGACCATCCTGGACGCTCGAGAAGGTCGAGATACCGAGACCATGGCGGGTCTCGAAGGTCACGTCCTTGCGGCGCGAGAGCGCACCATAGGGTGTGACAACCGAGCCACTGGTCATGTCCTTGATGAAGATGGCTTCACCAGGACGGTTACCGATGGGATCGTTGGTCCAGGACGTCAGCTGGTAGTCGCGTGAATTGCGGCTCCAGGTAAAGGCCGAACCTTCGGCGGAGACATGGAAGCCAAAAATGTCGTTGGAGATGACATTGATCCACGGATGCGGCGTCGCTTCTCCGCCTCGCAGACGCGTGACGTATTCGCGACCATCGGGGGAGAACCCGCCATAGCCGTTCCAGAAGTCGAGGCCGTCGCCGGAAATCGCGGCGGGCGCCGCGTCCGTCGCGGGCGGTGCGGCCAGAAGCGGCACGCTACCCACGGCCGGCTTGTCCTTCTTGATGCTCGGCGTCGAATAGAGCGCTTCGGCACGGGCCATCTGATCGGAGATCTTGCCGTTACGGGCGTGGAAGACAGCGCGGGAGGCCGACAGCAAGGCTGCCCAAGTCTCGGCTTCCATGATGTCGCGGCGAACGGCGAAGACGTGCTGACGGGCGCCATCGGACTGGCTGCGCAGGCGCAAGTTCTCGCACATGCTGTCGATCGCGTGCTGCATGTCCTGAGCATAGGAGGCGGCACGTTCGTTGATGATCACCAGATCCGCAGTGACGCCGCGGGCACGCATGTATTCCTGCGCACGCAGGGCCTCACGCGCGATCCCCATGTCCACATCATCGTTGATGCGGACGGTGAAGATCGGAAAGTCGCCGGAAATCGAGAGGGGCCACAGGGCCGATTGCGGCCCGAGACCGGCACGGACGGCTGCCGTGTCCGCGCGCAGCTGCATGTCGGGATAGATGAGGTATCGGCCCAGGATCTGGAAGCTTGCGGCCTCCTGCGATGTCACGCCGACATGGCGCATCTGTACCTGGCTTCGCGTCCACGCATGGATCATCTCATGGCTGAAACTGTCGGGGTGGCGATACCGCTCGACGGCGCGGTCGATATCGGACCTGTTCGGTGCCGCGATCGTCCAGAAGATGACGCTGACCTTCTTGCCCGCGGGGACGCGGACGGTGCGGCGCAGCGACATCACGGGATCGAGGGTGAATCCCGATGTGCCAGAGAGGCCGCCGTCGCCGTCGAAAGCGCGAGCCTCCGCCAGCGTACGGCCTTCGCCGATGAAGCGACGGCGGTCGGTTTCCACCTCAGTCAATCGGTCAATGCCGGCATTGTCGACGATCAGGTGTGCGACCTGCATGTCGGGCTCGCTCGGCGTGCGCTTGTTGCGCGTCACGCGGATGAGATCGCCGCGCGCATCGATTTCCGTTTTCAGGAACATCTTGGCAAACAGCGGATGGGCGTTGTCGGTGTCGTCCGTCGTCAGGACCGGTTCGGCGTAGGAGGTCACTTCGATGAAGCGGTCCTCCGAGCCGGTGTTGACGAGCGTGACGCGTCGGCCTTCAGCGTCGTGCTCGGTCGCGACGATGACCTCGACTTCGCTGGTGAGATCGCCGACGATCTTGATGAACTCGGCCTTGTCGTCGCCGAACCGGGTCGTCGCCTTCTCGCCTTCCGCACGACGCGGCTCGGCGGTCGCCGACCACCATTCGCCTGTCGTGGTGTCGCGCAGGAAGATGAACGTTCCGGTCCGGTCCTCGACCGGGTCCGGCTTCCAGCGAACGACACTCTGGCCGTTCCAACGAGAATAGCCGGAGCCGACCGCGGTCAGCATGATCGCATAATGACCGTTCGACAGGAACACGGTCTCGCGGTCCTTGGCGATCGGATTGGTGACCACGCGGACCTCGGGACGGAGGAGGTCTTCCTGCCCCTTGCCCAATGCTTCAGGCTCGCGCTTGGCATTCATGATCGGAATGTCTCGCGGCGCCTTCTCCTGCAGCAGGAGTTCTGCGGCTTCGATGACGGGATCGGCGTGGAACCACTCGCGCAGGCGGCCATTGAAGACCACATTGGCGACGGCTGCGATCGACATGCCATGGTGGTGGGCATAGTAGTTGCGCACGACCGCGCAGGTCTTGCCCTCGGGAACCCGGGTCGGCGTAAAATCGACCGAGTCGTAGAAGCCGTACATCCCCAGGGCGCCGAAGCCGCGCAGACGGTCGAGGTTGGAGAGTGCGGCCTTGGGATCGTACATGCTTGCAAGGATCGAGGCGTAGGGTGCAATGACGGCGTTCTGACCGAGGCCGCGCTTCAAGCCGAGCGAGGGCACACCGAAGTTGGTGTACTGATAGGTCAGCTCATGGTCGCGGGCATTGAACGCCGCTTCCGAAATGCCCCAGGGTGTGCCGAGGCGACGACCGTGGTTCATCTGTTCGCGCACGATCAGATTGTTCGTCTGGTTGAGGATGCCGCCTTGACGCTCCTGCATCACGAGCGGCGGCATCAGATATTCGAACATCGAGCCGGACCAGGAAACGAGCGCGCCGCGCGCGCCGATCGGGACGACCGGCCGTCCGAGCTTGTACCAGTGCTCCGTCGGAAGATCGCCCTTGGCGATCGCGAACAGGCTGGTCAAGCGGCATTCCGAAGCCAGAAGGTCGTAGCAGGCTTCGTCGAGCTCGCCGCTGTTGACGCGATAGCCGATCGAGAGCAGGCGCCGTTCCTTGCGGAACAGGAACGTGAAGTCCATCGAGAAGGCGATATCGCGGCTGCGGTCGCGCAGCACGATGAGGCGCTGGCGCAAGGCGTCTATGGCGCCGAGGTCGAAGACGCTGTCGGCGATATGCGCTTCGCAGGTCTGAACGAGGAGGCTTGCCCATTTGACGACTTCGCCGCTTGCGCCGCTCTTGACCTCATGGTCGAGGTTCAGCGACAGCTTCTGGATATCGCGGGCGAGAACCGACAGATTGATGACGCGGATCGACGCAAACTCATGCTCGCGCTTGACCGCCTGCAACGCGCTCTGGAAGCCGATCAGGCGTTCCTCGATGCGGCGGCGCAGCGGACGGACTGTCTTTCGGTCGTCCGGCAGGGCGGCCAGCATTTCCGCCAGGATCGAAACCACATCGCCGATACCGTCGAGGCTACCCTGCACATGGGCCGAAGGGGCTTCCGCCCATTCGCGGCACATGGAAGAGACGGCAACAAGGTGGCCGGCAAGGTTGCCGCTATCGACCGCCGAGATGTATTTCGGCTCCATCGTTTCCAGTCGGTTGGTCGTGTACCAGTTGAACAGGTGGCCGCGATACTTCGGCAAGCCATCCACGGTTGCGATGGTTTCCTCGAGCCGGCGGATGGTCTCCTCGAAACCGATCCAGCCGAAGTCGCGCGCCGACATCACCGACAACAGGTAGACGCCGATATTGGTCGGCGACGTCCGCTCCGCCAGGATGGGATGGGGAATCTCCTGGAAATTGTCCGGCGGCAGGAAGTGCTGCTCGGCGGTTACGAAATCCTCGTAAAAGCGCCAGGTGCGACGCGCGATCTTGCGGAATTCGGCTTTCACGTCATCGGAAACGTCGAGCTGGTCCTCGGTTTCGGCCGATTGGCTGACGAGCCATGCAATGGCCGGGGACAGCGCCCAGAGAACAGCGAAGGGAATGCCGATAAAGGGCAGGCCAGTGGCGGAAACGGCAGCCAGACCCAGGGATACGACCGCGATCACAGGCGCGATCCACATGGCACGGTAATAGTCGAGCACGGAACCGGTCGCCGTGCTCTGGACCTGTGCCGCGGTGCGCCATTCCAGCATCAACTTGCCGCTGACGAAGGTCCGGTAGACGGCGCGCACGATCGCATCTGCCATCATGCCGGCGGAGTGCGCGATGAAAACGATGCGCAGGGCAACTTGGGCATTGGCGGCGCTGATTTCGGACAGCACCGCGTGGAAATGCGCGCGTGCGACGATATCATTCCGTCGCGGCATGAGGCCGGAGATCAGCGAAAGCGTGGGGGCGACGAAGAGCGAGAAGATCAACACGACCTGCCAGATCAGGGCTTCCGTCGGCTCCATGTAGTACCAGCCGAGCACGGACGCGATCAGCCAGGCAACGGGGATCAGCGAGCGGCGCAAATTGTCGTACATCTTCCAGCGGCCAAGCATGGACAGTCCGTTCGACGGGCTAACGATGTAGGGAAGGAGCTGCCAGTCACCACGGGCCCAGCGATGCTGACGTGACGTCTCGACTTCGTAGCGGGTCGGGAAATCCTCGACGAGTTCGACATCCGTCACCAGCGCACAGCGTGCAAACGATCCTTCGAGAAGGTCGTGGCTGAGAACCGCGTTCTCGTCGATACGCCCCTTGATCGCCGCCTCGAAGGCATCGACGTGGTAGAGGCCCTTGCCGGTGAACGTGCCTTCCGAAACGATGTCCTGATAGACGTCAGAGACCGTGAACACATAGGGGTCGATGCCGCGATTGGCCGAGAAGATGCGCTGGAAGGACGAGGCTTCGCTGCCGGTCGTCAGTGACGGGGTCACGCGCGGCTGCAGGATCGAGTAGCCCGACAGGATCTTCTGGTTCTTGGCGTCGATCACCGGCCGGTTGATGGGATGGTAGAGCTTGCCGACGAGCTTGGTGACGGCGTCGCGCATCAGGCGCGTATCGCTGTCGAGCGTCATGACATACTGGACGTTCTCGGGCACCTTGTCGGCACCGGCGATGAAGGTCGTATCGCGGTCGCCGCGCAGGAGAAGGTTGAGTTCGTGCAGCTTGCCGCGCTTGCGCTCCCAGCCCATCCAAGCGCCCTCGCCCTCGTTGTAGAGGCGGCGGCGGTGGAGCAGATAAAAGCGGGTGCGGCCGTCATGCGCGTAGCGCTTGGAAAGCGTCGCGATTTCGCCCTTGGCATATTCCAGGACGTCGAGGTCTGCGGCCGTCTCCTCCGTCTGACTGTCGGCCCAGTCGCTGACCAGCGCGAAATAGATTTCGCCCTTGGGATTGGCGAGGTAGTGGACCTCGATATTGCGTACCAGTTCGTCGACGTGATCACGCTTGGAGATCAGGCAGGGGACCACGACGAGCGTGCGCGCATCCTCGGGAACGCCGGAGAGGAACTCGTATCCGACAAGTCGCGACGGTGTCAGGAAGAACGTCACCACCGTGTTGAACAGTCCGGCGGCGCCCTCCGATGCGGGGAGGGCGAAAAGAAGCAGGATGATCAGCTTTGCGCCGGTCGGCATGTCCATCGGGCTGATGAAGTCATAGACGAGCACGATGGCAAGAATCGTCAGAAGG
The DNA here is from genome assembly GCF_001424325.1 of Rhizobium sp. Leaf341. Taxonomy (NCBI): domain Bacteria; kingdom Pseudomonadati; phylum Pseudomonadota; class Alphaproteobacteria; order Hyphomicrobiales; family Rhizobiaceae; genus Rhizobium; species Rhizobium sp. Leaf341. The sequence continues at coordinate 288,985 of NZ_LMPE01000002.1, read as the reverse complement.
ATGTTGGGCAGGGCGATGGCGAGCCAACCCATGCGGCGTGCGATGCGCACGATCGATTGGACGAGCGTCGGCCGGTAGCCGATCACCTCCTCGAAGGCATCCGTCCGGTTTCCGACCAGGAAATCGCCGACGTTGCTGGCATGGACCGGGAGATCGGCATCGCCCGCAACAGGCTCCGTGCCCGCCTCGCCTTCTATCGTGTTTCCCGGAGCCACAGCGTCTGACGCCGCGCGGATCGGCACGACATTCGTTTCGCCAACAGCTGTCGCAGCGTGCCCGCCGACTGGCCCACCAGCTACTCCGCCGGTTGCTCCGCCGACGGCGCCGTTGGCCGCCATTGCGATCGCGCGCTGGGTGACCTCCAGTTCGGTCAGCCCAGAGCGCTTGGCCAGTCGTTCGATTGTCGTGCGGTACTTGTTGCGAGAGCCGAAATCGAGCGACATGTAGTCGGAATGCGTGCGCAATTCGGCATCAAGCTTGCTGACGCTTTCGAACCAAACAGCCCAGTCATTGTCATCGATTTCGCGCAGCGACCGGATGATATTGCTCATCGTCGCATTGCCGGACGACAGGCGGTTCTGTTCGGCGACCAGTGCTGACTCGACATCGCTGCCGCGCTTTTCGAGCTGTTCCTCGAGCCAGGCGATGACGACGCGGCCGCTCTGCGATCCGTCGCGCAAGCGGTAGAGAAGCTGAGCGACAAAGGAGTTGTCGACGGCCAGATTTTCATAATCTTTCAGAAACGTCGCGGCTTTCTCCGGATCGCTCAGGCGAACGATCTGGTCGGCGACGTCATTTGCCTTGTTGCGCATGGCGCGCGAGCGCTCGACACGGATGGCGATGCGACGCAAGTTCTCGATCAGGATGAAGCGCAGGATGGAGGGGAGGGCCCAGAGCTCCCCGATCTTGAAGGTCGCATGCTCATGAAAGCCCTCGACCATGGCGGTCAGGCTTTCGCGCGATACCGTCGAATGCGTATGGGCCGTATAAAGCCAGGCCAAGGCCATGGTGCGGGGAAGAGAGGTGCCTGCAACGGGTATCGTCGGCAGTTGGCGATAGAATTTGCGAGGAAAGTCGCGCCGTACCTCCTGGATCGCTTCTTCCACCACATAATGGTTATCGAGCAGCCATTCCGCCGCCGGCGTAATGGTGGCCCCGGCTTCCACGTCGGCGGCCGTGATCTTGTAGACCCGGAAAATCTCACCTTCGTTTTCGCGATGACGCTGGTGAAATTCGAACGGGAAGAAGCTCGGCAGGCTCGTGGCGCCCTCCCGTGCCAAGGCTGCCCCTGCGGCCCGAAGTTCGTCATTCGTCAGATATGTCGAACGGATCGAATCATTGGTGTCGAGAAGGGCGGGCTGGGCTTCGCGCGGCGGGGTCGTGTGTGTGTCTTGCAGGGCCATGGAGAGGGTTCTGGATCCAACCGTTGAGTTAAGATAGGGCGACTGCACAAGGCGCAGTCGGTCGGCGTGAGGCGTGGCCTCTCATTCGGGCGCTTTCACGGCGCCGGCATCGGTTGCCATCGTCCGCCGCCGGACAGTACCGGCTGTGGAACGCGCACGACCCGGAACGCCGATCTGCGGGACAAGGTTTGCAGAGACGATCCCCGCATCCGGTCAGCATAGGTCTGATCGAATGTGCGGAAATTGAATTTAAGGCTTTGTTTTCTAGCGGTATGCCCGTGCGCTTGCAAGGTAAAGCGCTGCTTCACCCCGTCCTGACAAAGAGGAGCACCCCGAAACGGAAACGGCGCGGTCGACGATTTTTTCAAATGAAATTCGATGACCGCCACCTCCTGGGCTCGAAGCGAAAGCATGGCAGTTCTTTCGGCGCCGAAACGCAGCAGCGACCCGTTTGTTCCACCTGCCGGCTCATGATCGGATCCAGACGCGCTCCATCAGGTCACCTGTCCCATGATCCAGTCTCGAAAGGCAAGACTTGCTTCGTTTTCCATCTTTCCTTCGGGAACAACAAGGTAATAACTGTTCTCGGTCTTCATCGGTCGGTCAAAGACGACAACGAGACGTCCGGTGGCCAGTTCGTGCTCGACAAGGTAGTACGGCAGAAGCGCAAAGCCGAGGCCGGCAACGGCGGCTTCGATCACCATGGCGAATTGGTCGAAGCGACTGCCGCGATAGGCACTGCGCGCCGTCGTTCCGGTTGCCTCGAACCATTCCGCCCACATTTTCGGTCGTGTCGCGAGATGCAGCAGGGGCGCGCCGTCGAGATCGATCGGTTCGCCGGCCGGATTCTGCGCAAGAAGCGCGGTGCTTGCCACGGGCACGATGACTTCGCTGCAGAGATAGTGGCAGATCGCATGCGCCCAGACGGGTTGTCCGTAATGGATGGCGAGGTCGAAGTTCTCCTCGCCGAAATCGAATGGCTGGGATCGTGCCGCGATGTTCAGGATCGTATCGGGATGCAGGCGCAGAAAGTCGGAAAGGCGGGGCGTGAGCCACCGGCTTCCGAATGTCGGCAGCGTCGCGATCGACAGGGCATTGTCGGATCGTGCCGCGCCCATGGCGCGCACCATCAGCTCTTCCGACTGGCGCAGCAGCCGCCGAACTTCGGGCAGAAACGTCTGCCCTGCATCCGAAAGGACGACGCGCTGGCGAATCCGTTCGAAGAGGAGGACCCCCAGCTGGCCTTCAAGATCCTTGATCTGACGGCTGACGGCGCTCTGGGTGAGGTTGAGTTCTGCGGCGGCCTGCGTAAAGCTGCCATGGCGCGCGGCGCATTCGAACGCCTGCAGCGTGGCGATGTCGGGCACCAGTCGTCGGCTCAACTTCATTCCGCCCCCGCATGATCATAGTCAAAACCGTCGCAATCAAAGCACATTTCGGGGTAGTATCATACGAAACCAGAATGATCAGCGCGACGCATTCTATCGTGACGCCATATCGTGAGGCAAGCTGCCATGACCGAGAAGACCTTCGTTCCCAATGACGACATTCGCTCTGCCTTTTCGGCCGCCATGTCGGCCATGTATCGGACGGAAGTGCCTGCCTATGGAACGCTGATGGACCTCGTCGCCGAGGTGAACGGTGAGGTCCTCTCCCGCGACCCGGATTTTGCCGAGCGGCTTGCCGAGATCGATGCGCTGGACCGGATTTCGGAAGAGCGCCATGGCGCCATTCGGCTGGGGACGCCTTCGGAATTGTCGATGATGCGCCGCGTTTTTGCCGTCATGGGCATGTTCCCGGTCGGCTATTATGACCTCAGTACAGCCGGCGTGCCCGTTCATTCCACGGCATTTCGTCCGGTCGGCGCCGGAGCCCTCAGCCGCAATCCATTTCGCGTCTTCACATCGCTGCTCCGGCTCGACCTGATCGACGACGCCGATCTGCGCGCCGAAGCCGAGCGTGTGCTGGCAAGCCGCCAGATCTTCACGCCGCGTGCCATCGCGCTCACGGAAAAGGCGGAGGCCGAGGGTGGGCTCGACGTCGAGGACGCTGCCGCCTTCGTCGAAGCGGTCATCGAGACGTTCCGCTGGCATGACAAGGCGATCGTTCATGCCGAGCTCTACAAGCGCTTGCATGACGCGCACCGTCTGATTGCCGACGTCGTCTCGTTCAAGGGGCCGCACATCAACCATCTGACGCCGCGGACGCTTGACATCGATGCGGTGCAGGCCCGCATGCCGCAAAAAGGGATCGCGCCCAAAGCCGTCATCGAAGGTCCGCCGACGCGCACCTGTCCGATCCTTCTCCGGCAGACATCCTTCAAGGCCCTGGACGAGCCGGTCTCTTTCCAGGACGAGACCGGTGCCTGGGTTGCCGGCTCGCATACCGCCCGTTTTGGCGAGATCGAGCAGCGTGGCATCGCGCTCACGCCGAAGGGACGGGCTTTGTACGACACTCTGCTTGAGCGATCGCGCAAACATGTGCGGCCGGTCGCGGACGGTTCGAATGCTGCCGCCTACGAGCAGGCGCTGGCGGATGCCTTCAAAGATTTTCCCGATACGTGGGACGGTATCCAAAAGGCAGGTCTCGGGTACTTTACGTACAGCCTGACCGATGCAGGCCGGGGTGCGGATCTCTCCGGCGATCTCGAGGCGCTTCTTGCGCGTGGGCTGGTCCGGTTCGACCCTATCGTCTACGAAGACTTCCTGCCGGTGAGTGCGGCCGGAATCTTCCAGTCCAACCTTGGCGATGCCGTCGCGCAGGATTTCTCCGCAAGCCCCAGCCAGCAGCAGTTCGAGGCGGATCTCGGCCAGGTCGTGCTGAACGAATTCGATCATTATGCCGAGATGGAAGCGGCGTCCATCGCAGCCTGCCTGTCTGGTGCCAAGCACAGCGCCCTCTTGCGTCCCGAGGCTGCCGAGTGACCGTTCGCGCTGTCATCGCCGATGAGCATGCCCATGCGCTGACGGCGCTGGTGGGCGAGCGCGGCTTCGTGTCGGACGCCGGAGACATGGCGGCCTACGAAACCGGTGCGCGCTACGACGCGGGCCGCGCGCTGGCCGTCGTTCGGCCGCGAACGACGGAAGAGGTTTCCGCCGTGCTTTCCTATTGCGTGCGACATGGCCTTCCGGTTGTGCCGCAATCGGGCAATACGGGGCTTGTCTCCGGTTCGACGCCGGATGGGGCGGGCGGGCAGGTGGTGCTCAGCCTCGACCGGATGACCGGGCACTTTGTGCTCGATCCGGACAATCGCTCTCTCGACGTTGATGCGGGCCTGCTGCTCTCGGAGGTCAACCGCCGGCTGGAGACGGCCGGTCTGTTCTTTCCGATCGACCTTGGCGCCGACCCGCGTCTTGGCGGCATGATCGCCACGAACACGGGTGGCAGCCGTTTCCTGAAATATGGGGACGTCCGGCGCAATGTGCTTGGATTAACCGTCGTTCTGGCCGATGCCGAAGGGACCATTCTCGAATTTGGGCAGGCGCTGCGCAAGAACAATACCGGCGTGGACTGGAAGCAGCTCTTCATCGGTACGTCCGGTGTGTTCGGCGTCGTGACCCGCTGCGTGCTCAACCTTGAACGCCTGCCGTTGCAGACTGCGACGGCCTATCTGGTCCCGGCAGGACCCGAGGCGGTGATGCCGCTCCTGCGAATGATGGAGGAAAGGCTCGGCACGACCTTGTCCGCCTTCGAAGGCATGTCGCGAAACGCCATTGCAGCAGCGCTCGATCATGTGCTGTCGCTGCGCAATCCCTTCCAGAACGGCGAAATTCCCGATTACGTGATCCTCGCTGAAGTCAGCCGGACCTGGCCAATGCGCGAAAGCGAGGAGCCGCTGGGCGACATGCTCGAATCGGTGCTTGCCGAGATCTTCGAAACGGACGCGGCGCCGCTTGCCGACGCTTTCATCGGCCCGGCCCAGGAAATGTGGTCCCTGCGGCATGCTCTGTCGGAAGGCGTCAAGCAGTCCGGCCGTCTGATCGCCTTCGACGTTGCCTTTCGTCGCGGCGATATCATGACGTTCTGCGAGCGGATGAAGCATGATATGCCCGCCCGTTTTCCGCAGGCGCGGATCTGCGACTTCGGACATATCGGCGATGGCGGCGTCCACCTTAACATTGTCTTCCCGCGGGATGCCGAAGGGCTTTCCGACGGTTCGCTCGAAACGGCCCTTCGTGACTGGGTCTATTCCGTAACGGTCGAGGATTTCGCCGGCAGCTTCAGCGCCGAACACGCCATCGGTCGCAAGAACCAGCATTATTACGATCTCTATACGCCGCAGAAGATCAAGGACATGGCCTGCGGCCTTCTTCCACTGACGTCGCCCGGCGGGCTCGGAACCGTCCGCTTCGGCTAACATCCTTCAGGAGTCAACACCATGAACATCGCCCATAAGCCGCTCGATGTGGTCGCAGAAACCGCTCGCCTGCTCGGACTTCTCGGCGTCGATACCGCCCTTCACACGGGAGGCAACATGGCATCCTTCTCGCCGGTGACAGGCCAGGAGATTGCGCGCCTGAAGACCATCTCTGCGGACGACGCCATGACGCGTATCGACGCAGCGCACGACGCATTCAAGGCGTGGCGCCTGATCCCCGCGCCGCGCCGCGGCGAGCTCGTGCGCCTGCTCGGCGAGGAGCTCCGTGCGCACAAGGCCGACCTTGGCCGTCTCGTCTCGCTCGAAGCTGGCAAGATCCCGTCGGAGGGTCTCGGCGAAGTGCAGGAGATGATCGACATCTGCGATTTCGCGGTCGGCCTTTCGCGCCAGCTCTACGGCTTGACGATCGCCACCGAGCGCCCCGGCCACCGGATGATGGAAACCTGGCATCCGCTCGGCGTCATCGGCGTGATCTCCGCCTTCAACTTTCCGGTCGCCGTCTGGGCCTGGAATGCGGCGCTCGCCTTCGTCTGCGGCAATGCCGTTGTCTGGAAGCCCTCGGAAAAGACGCCGCTGACGGCGCTTGCCTGCCAGGCCGTCCTCGAAAAGGCCATCAAGCGGTTTGGCGACGACGCACCGTCCGGCCTGTCGTCCGTGCTCATCGGCGACCGCGAGATCGGTGAAGTCCTGGTCGATCATCCCAAGGTTCCGCTGGTTTCCGCGACCGGTTCCACCCGCATGGGCCGCGATGTCGGCCCGCGGCTGGCCAAGCGCTTCGCCCGCGGCATTCTTGAACTTGGCGGCAACAATGGCGGCATCGTCTGCCCCTCCGCGGATCTCGACATGGCCCTGCGTGCCATTGCTTTCGGCGCCATGGGCACGGCCGGCCAGCGCTGCACGACATTGCGGCGCCTGTTCGTCCATGAAAGCGTCTATGACGCGTTGCTGCCGCGGCTGAAAAAGGCCTATGGCAGCGTGTCCGTCGGCAATCCGCTCGAGAGCACCGCTCTCGTCGGTCCGCTGGTTGACCGCCCCGCCTATGAGGGCATGCAAAAGGCGCTGGAAGACGCCAGAGCACATGGCGGAAGCGTAACGGGCGGCGAGCGTGTGGATCTCGGCCATGCCGACGCCTATTACGTCAAGCCGGCTCTGGTCGAAATGCCCGAACAGACAGGACCGGTGCTCGAGGAAACCTTCGCGCCAATCCTCTACGTCATGAAGTACAGCGACTTCGACGCCGCGATTGCGGCCCACAATGCCGTCGCTGCGGGCCTGTCCTCATCGATCTTCACCCGCGACCTGCAGGAGTCCGAGCGGTTCCTGTCAGCCGACGGTTCGGATTGCGGTATTGCGAACGTCAATATCGGCACGTCGGGTGCAGAGATCGGCGGCGCGTTCGGCGGCGAAAAGGAAACAGGCGGCGGGCGGGAGTCCGGTTCGGATGCCTGGAAAGCCTATATGCGTCGTGCGACCAACACGGTGAACTACTCGAAAGCGCTGCCGCTCGCCCAAGGCGTGTCGTTCGACATCGAGTAAAACCCGGGTACCCGATCGAGCCTCGCATTCCGGAGCATGAGGCAGACCGAGAGCGTATCGCCGTTCTCGGTTTGCTCTCAGCTGCCCTCGGCTTTTGCCAAGGACAGCACGAATGCCGCAAACCGCTCGCCAGCCTCGTCGAGCGGACCGCTGTTATCGATCGTGGTCAGATGCGGATCTCCCTCGATATCCGGCACCTGGCGGGCAAGTCGCTGGCGGATTTCGGCCTCGCTTTCCCGCGCGCGGGCGATCAGGCGTGCGGCGATGACCTCAGGCGACGCCACGATATTGACGACTGCCACACGCGGAAACGCATCTCGAAACGTCTCGAGCACCGCGCGACTGCCGTTGGCAACGAGTGTCCGTCCCGTTTGAAGCTTGGCATGACAGGCTGAGGGAATGCCATAGCGAAGGCCATGGGCCTCCCAGTGGACGGCAAAACCACCCTGTTCGACGCAGGCCTGAAACTCCTCCGGTGATACCGCCTCGTGATCTTCGCCGCCGGCATCTTGTGCGCGCGTGATCACACGACGGACCAGTTCGATATCGGCCGATCTCGCCTTTAGCCGGCTCATGGCGTAATCGATGACGCTGTCCTTGCCGGCGCCGCTTGGGCCGACGACGACGATCATGGCGCCAGCGCCGCCTGTCGGATGATCCGGCGTCATGCGACACGTCGACCGTTGCGCCAGACCGAACGGACGATCGGTACGCCATGGGGGCGTTCGACGCGGACGAGGTCCGCACGGCGGCCGATCGCGATACGCCCCCGATCTTTAAGGCCGACCGTGCGGGCCGGATTGTCGCTGACGAGCGCAATGGCCTTTTCCAGCCCGAAGCCCTCGATCGCATCGGCGAGCAGGAACGGAGCGTGAATGAGGCTGAAGGGCACATAGTCCGACGAGAGGACATCAAGAACGCCCCGCTCCGCCAGGTCGCGCGCAGCGATATTGCCGGAATGCGAGCCGCCGCGAACGACGTTCGGCGCGCCCATGAGAACGCTCAGCCCGGCCTCATGCGACAGGTCGGCCGCCTCCAGGCTGGTCGGGAACTCCGCCAGCTTGACGCCAAGGTCGATCGATTCGCCGACATGGGCGGCGGTCGCGTCGTCGTGGCTGGCGATCGGAATGCCCCGAGCTGCGCAGAGCTCTGCCAAGGCGATACGATGGCGGGCAGAATTGCGCTCCGACAGCGCCAGCTGCTTCTCGACGTAGATCGCGAAGGCTTCGTCCGAGAGGCCACGTTTGGTCTTGTAGTAGAAGATGTACTGATCCATCGTCTGGAACTGCCGCTGACCCGGCGCATGGTCCATCAACGAAACGAGGCCGACCTTCGGATCGTCACGGAATGCATCGAACTGGTCGAGCACGTTGTCGGTCGAAACCTCGCAGCGCAAATGGATGCGGTGGTCGGCGCGCAACCGGTTGTCTCGCTCAGCCTCGGCCAAGGCATCGGCCATGGCCCGCATTTCGCCGGTCGCAAAGCCATCGTCCCCCTCGGCCGATCCCATCCGCAAACAATCGAAAACGGTGGTGATACCGGAGGTGACGATCTGTGCATCATGTGCCTGGATCGCCGCCATCTTCATCCAGCGCAGGCCCGGGCGCGGGGAGTAGTGTGTTTCCAGGTGGTCGGTATGCAGTTCGACGAGACCGGGAATCAGGTAATCCCCTTCGAAGTCCTCGCCCGTCTGAACCGCACCGTCGGAGATGTCGGCGATCTGCCCGTCCCTCACGACGACGGACCCCTTCACGATCTGGTCCGGCAGGACGATGCTGGCATTTGTGAAGACCTGCTCGACGGCCATCATTTCTCTCCTTCGGTCGCGGCATCGCCCAGCGGCATCAGCGAATGGACGGTAAAGGGGCTGCCGCGCTTCGGCTCGACGAAAAGCGCAAGCGCGCTGACCGGTAGCGGTTTTCCGAGAAAGCCGGCAAAGGCCTCTTCCAGCGCGACGCGCATGGCGGGGCGCCGATCCTCAGGAACCTTGCCGGTCAGGGTCATGTGAAAGCGGAATTCTTCGAAGACATAGGGATAGCCCCAGGTTTCCAGGTTTTGTCGCTCGGCCGGCGGCAGCGAAGCCGGCTTGCGGCGCTCCATGTCCTCGGGAGACAAGGCAGCTCGGAAGGGCTCGAACCGCCGCACGGTCTCGGCGGCGAAGCTCGAAAGTGCGTCCGAAGCGGCACCGGGGACGAGTGCAAAGAAGGGACCGAGTTCGCCCAAGCTCAGAGACGGTATTTCGAAGGGTTCGCTCTCGGCGCAGAATTCGTCCAGGGCGGCCAGCAGTTCGGCCTCCGTACGGCCGGGGGCCAGCTCGAAAGGTGCCTTCAGCGTGGCATGAAAGCCGTAGCGCCGGGGTTCCGCGGTCAGCGCGCCGAGCTCTTCCGTGGTGAAACCGGAAACGTCCGGCGTTGGTACGCGACCGTCGAGAAAGGCATCGCGCGAAAGCCATGCTGCTGCGGCCAGGGTCAGAGCGTCGTCTTTTGGGGGCGTGAAATAAAGGGCGTAGCGCATTGCATCCTCGTCATGTCGCCAACGGTCTCTGCGGATCCCGGTAAAGCCGTGGCCGTCTTTCTGTTCCACATCATCCGACCATGGTGGAAAGTGAGTCGGAGCGGATATGGACCCGTGCCGTCGTTGCGGCACGCGTGTCATCCTGATGTGACGACGTCATGACATCCAACAATGTTCCCGCGCTTCCGCTGTGCGCCATCTCCCGCCAGCACATGCTCGGAGACTTGCGGACCGACCGTTCCTCCATGCCGTAACGGCCTGCCGATCGGAGAGGCCAAGCACGCCTGACAGGCATGGCACCGATCGGTATCGTTGCCCGGTCGAGGAAGTGGCGAAGGTGGCTGTCATTCGGTTTTGAGATCACCCAGACCGTCGATCGCGGCCAAAACGACCGCTTCGAGCGGGCGGTCGATATCGACGGTGACCACAAGGTCTTCGCCCGTCGGTGGTTCGAGCGTCGCCAACTGGCTTTCCAAGAGCGTCGTCGGCATGAAATGCCCCGTGCGGTGGCCCATGCGGGACTCCAAAACGGCTCTGGTGCCCGTGAGATATACGAAAGCAAGCCGTCCACCAGCGGCTTGGCGCAGGTGATCGCGATATGTCCTCTTCAAAGCGGAGCAGGACACCACAACCGCATGGCCGCCATCCGAGCCCTCGTGCAGGGCCTTGCCCACGGCATCGAGCCACGGCCAACGATCTTCGTCGGTCAGCGGCGTACCGGCGGACATTTTGGCAATGTTTTCTGCCGGATGCAGCGCATCTCCCTCGATGAAATCCGTCGCGAAAGCCTCGGCAATGGCCGCGCCGACGGAGCTCTTTCCGCAACCGCTCACCCCCATGACCACCACAGGCACGGACAGATGAGACGCCGTCACGTCATCGAGAGAGTGATGGGAGGCCGAGGCCCCCCGGGTTTCGGGTCTGCTGTCTTCTTGCACTGTTCAGGCCATCTTTGCGTAGGTTGCGGCCATTTCGGCCAGTCGCTTGATGCGGATCGACGGTGCCTTGCCGGCAGTGCGGAAGGCTTCGAAACGCTCCAGGCAAACATCGGTCATCAGAGCCGTTGCTGGTTTCAGGTATCCGCGCGGATCGAAATTCTCGGGCTTCTCCTGGAAGGATTTTCGAATCGTGCCCGTCATTGCAAGACGCAGGTCCGTGTCGATGTTGACCTTGCGGACACCGAAGGGAATGCCGCGCTGAATTTCCGACAACGGCACGCCCCACGTCTGCGTCATCTCTCCGCCATAGGCGGTGAAAAGGTCCTGCAGATCCTGCGGCACTGTAGAGGAGCCGTGCATCACGAGGTGTGTGTTCGGAAGGGCCCGGTGGATCTTTTCGATCGTCTCGATCGACAGGATGTCGCCATCCGGCGCGCGTGTGAACTTGTAGGCTCCATGGCTGGTGCCGATCGCAACCGCGAGTGCATCGACCCCCGTCTTGGCCACGAAATCAAGGGCCTGGTCCGGGTCCGTCAGCAGCTCTTCGCGCGTCAGCTTGCCCTCGAAGCCGTGTCCATCCTCTTTTTCGCCCGCGCCCGATTCCAGGTTGCCGAGGCAGCCGAGCTCGCCTTCGACGGATACGCCGGCCGCATGGGCAATCCTCACGACGTCCGCGGTCACCCCGACGTTGTATTCATAGCTGGCCACCGTCTTGCCGTCGGCGAGCAGCGAGCCGTCCATCATGACGGAGGTAAAGCCGTTGGTGATGGCCGAGATGCACGTCGACGGCTGGTCGCCGTGATCGAGATGGAGGCAGATCGGAATATGCGGATATTCCTCGGCGGCGCCGAGGATCAGGTGCCGCAGAAAGCCATCACCGGCATAGGCGCGGGCGCCGCGGCTTGCCTGAAGGATAACGGGACTATCCGTCTTGTCGGCCGCGCGCATGACGGCCTGCACATATTCCAGATTGTTGACGTTGAAGGCCGGCACCGCATAGTCGTTTTCGGCCGCATGATCCAGCAATTGCCGAAGGCTGATCAGTCCCATTCCGCTCTCCCTAGTGTACCGGCCGCTCTCTCCGCCGCCGTGATTTCTCCAGGTGGCGCCCCGTCGCGGCGCCAACCTGTACGGTCGCTGCCGCACACCCCTGTTGCTCGACAGCATAAGGATCAAGACCGCTTTGGCAACGCTGAACGATCAATCCGGCCGCTGTTCGTCGCGAGAACGGCCTTTCTTGATCTTCTGCTCCCGGAAGAGGATGAAGAGACCCGAGGCAACGATCAGTGCCGCGCCGATGATGACGGAAAGGCGCGGGACATCGCCGAAGAAGATCCAGCCGAAGACGACGGCCCAGAAAAGAAGTGTGTATTGAAGCGGCACGACCGTCGCGGCGTCCGCGAGCTTCAGGGACCGGCTGACAAGCACGTGCGCGCTCATGGCGACCACGCCGAGAAGGGCGGGGAGCAGAATGGTTTCGGGATCGAGCGCTTTCCAGCTGCCGGGAACAACAGCAATGCCGATCAGGGAAAAGACGAAGGAGCCGACGAACTGCCAGACGACGAGGGTCATATCCGGAGTGGTGCGCAAGGTGCGGCCGAGGATGATGGCAATGGCAAAGCACGCGCTGCCGAAGAATGCGACGAGAGCCGGGAGAGACAGGCTTTCGCGCGAGGGCTCAAGCGCAACGAGCACGCCGGCAAAGCCGATCAGGATCGCCGTCCAACGTCGCCATCCGACCTTTTCCCCAAGGAGAAACGGTGACAGCGCTGCAACATAGATGGGGACGGCAAGCCAGTAGATCATCGCGTCGGCAAGCGGCATGAACCTGACGGCAAAGTAGAATGCCGTCGCATCGATAGCAAAGAGCAGCGATCGCAGGGCCTGAAGCCCGGGACGCTCGACGCGGATCACGTTCGACAAGCCGCGGCTGAGAACAAGGGGCAGCAGCACGAGGAGCGCGGCGACACTGCGGATCGCCATCAACTGCAAGACCGGATAGGTCTCGACAAGCCATTTCCCCATCGTGTCGTTGAGCGAAAACAGAAGCATGCCGAGAAGCATGAAAGCAATCCCGAGGCCGACTGGTCTTGGCCGGGCGACAGGCGGGTCTAGAGGCACGGTGGACGACATGGCGGCTTGCTCGGCGTGATCGAGGGAGGGGGGGACGGGATGCGCGTCACGGCAGGGGGGTAAGGCGCGGAGTGCTCGCGCGTGATCAGACGCTGTTTGCGGTCCTCTCTGTTGCCATAAAGTGTTGGCGCGAACCAATGCGGCTTTGCCATGGTTTCATGACAAAAGGAAATGAGTTTACCCGTCGCGCGTGTCCTGACTTGACGTCGAGGACGAGATGGCTAGATAGTTCAGCAATTCCGCGCATACGATATCGACACTCGTGCGGAATGAACTTGGTGCCGGGCCCCTCTGGCGAGAGTTTTAACGGCGCTCTCGCGATGTCGGTACCGCCAGCATACTCAGCCGGCGGATGTAGAAATTCCCATGACAAAGAACGTCTTTACGACGATGCGTGCCCGTGCGGGTACGGCATCGCCTCTTGCCCATGCCCATTCCGCTTGTGGACCTCTTTCGGTCTGCTCCGGAGCGGACATCGCTTCGACAGGGAGGGTTGGTTCATGAACGCCTCCTCCCAGACCTCAACCCTCAGCTATTTCACCTGGGCTTTCATCGTGACCGGCATCGGTCTCGCGCTGGGTGCCTGGCTCGGCTGGAACGAGACCGGCACGATCGGCGGCATGGCCACCGTCTTCTTCATTTGCACGGTCCTTGCTGTGCTGGAAATCTCGCTGTCCTTCGACAATGCCATCGTCAATGCCAACAAGCTCGAGGACATGACGCCGGTCTGGCAACAACGGTTCCTGACCTGGGGCATCCTGATTGCCGTCTTCGGCATGCGGATCGTCTTTCCGCTCCTGATCGTCGTCATCGCGGCCGGGATCGGCCCGATCGATGCCGTCATCCTCGCTGCCGCCCGACCGGACGAGTATGCCCGCATCATGAACGACGCCCACTTGCCGATCGCGGCCTTCGGCGGCACCTTCCTGATGATGGTCGGCCTCTCCTATTTCTTCGACCATGACAAGAAGATCCACTGGATCTCCTTCATCGAAAAACGTCTTTCAGCAGCGGCCAGCATCAAGGGCGTCGAGATCGCCTTTGTCCTGATCCTGATCCTCGCCTTTTCCGCACTGATCCCCGACGATGCGGCAACACCGGATGTCGAAAGCACCACGTTCGTCTTCTCCGCCATCTACGGTCTCGTCACCTTCCTGGTCGTCGAAGTCATCGGTGGTCTGCTCGATGCCTCGCAAAAGACGATGAGCGAAGCTGCAAAGGGTGGTCTTGGCGCGTTCATCTACCTGGAAGTGCTCGATGCCAGCTTCTCCTTCGATGGCGTCATTGGCGCTTTTGCGCTGACGCAGAACCTGTTCGTCATCGCCATCGGTCTCGGCATCGGCGCCATGTATGTGCGCTCTATGACGATCATGCTGGTGGAAAAGGGAACGCTCGCGGAATATCGCTACCTGGAACACGGTGCGTTCTACGCGATCCTTATTCTTTCGGTGATCATGTATGTGCAGACGCTTGTGCATATCCCCGAAGTGATCACCGGTCTTGGCGGCGCGACGCTCATCGGTATCGCGCTCTGGTCGTCCATCCGGTATAATCGCAGACATCAACCCGTTGGCGCGGACGCCGTGGCCCAGCATTGAACGCCTGGTGGGGTGGCAGCAACCGCTGTCACTCCCGGCTGCCGTGACCTGGTGATTTCCATGAAATGGCAGGTCTCGGCCGGTCACATGGGGGCCGACGTTACCGGATCTCAAAAAGCAAAGCCCGCCGGTCCGTCATGGACCTGCGGGCTTTTTGCGGCCCGGGATAGGGATCCCAGGCAAAACGTCTGATGCCACGTTCCCTCGACCTCACTGTCGAGAGCTATCAGCCGCGGCGATAGGGTGCCGGAAAGCTGGCCGGGTCGATGCCGAGCGTATTGAGATCACGGGCCTGCGGGCGACGGCCACCTTCGATGGCTGCGGCAGCGGCGGATGCGGCGCCGATAACGGCAAAGGCTCGGCCAAAAATGTTACGCTTCGTGGTCACTGTCTTTATCTCCTGTTCTCATCTTCACTGAACACAAGATGGGCTCTCGACGCCGCATTGACAACGTACAAGTGCTCATTGCAGCCATGCGCGGCAAGCAAGACGGATGTCCTAACAGAGTGTTACTTTGGACGACGCTTCAGAAGCACGGATGTTTACATGCTTTAATTCCGTCGTTAAATCGATTATATTCAGGATTGTACGCTCAACAAAAAATGGCCGGATGCCTCACAGAAGCATCCGGCCATCGATCCCAGGACTTTCGATCTGATCAGTCTTCGCTGGCTGCGAGTTGCGACAGCACCTGTCCGCGTCCCCGCGCGCGCAGGATCAAGGGGACAATCAGTGCGAGCGCGGCGATGGTCAGCAGCACCGCGGCGATCGGCGAGGTAAACAACACGCTCGGATCGCCTTGACTGATGGCCAGGGCGCGCCGCAGTTGCTGCTCGGCAAGCGGACCGAGAATGAGACCGACGACGACAGGTGCGATGGGATAGCCGAGGATGCGCATGATGTAGCCGAGAAGGCCGAACGCAAGCAGCATGCCGAGCTCGAAGACCGATGGATTGGCGCCGATGGTGCCGAGCGTCGCGAACAGCAGAATGCCTGCATAGAGCCAGGGTTTGGGGATCGTCAGCAGCTTGACCCAAAGTCCGACCAGCGGAAGATTGAGCACCAGCAGCATGAAATTGGCGATCAAAAGGGACGCGATAAGGCCCCAGACGAGCTGCGGATTGGTTGCAAACAGCAGCGGACCCGGCTGCAGACCGTATTGCTGAAAGCCGGCGAGCATGATCGCCGCGGTTGCCGTCGTCGGCAGGCCGAGCGTGAGAAGCGGCACGAGTGTGCCGGCAGCCGACGCGTTGTTGGCCGCCTCCGGACCGGCGACGCCTTCAATCGCCCCTTCGCCGAATTCCTCGGGATACTTCGTCAGTCGCTTTTCGGTGGCATAGGAAAGGAAAGTGCCGATTTCGGCACCGCCGGCGGGCATCGCACCGATCGGAAAGCCGATGAGCGTGCCGCGCAGCCAAGGCTTCCAGGAACGGGCCCAATCCTGCTTGGTCATCCAGACCGAGCCCTTGACCGCCTCGACCTTGTCGGGCCCCGTCGCGCCCTGTGCTGCGATGTAGAGCGTTTCACCGATCGCGAACATGGCGACGGCCAGCGTCGTCACCTCGATGCCGTCCAGCAGGTCGGGAACACCAAAGCTCATACGCGCCTGGCCTGTCAGCTGGTCAATGCCGACGATGGCAAGCGCAAAGCCAATGAAGAGCGAGGTAAGCCCGCGCAGCGTCGAGTCGCCAAATGCCGAGGAGACGGTCACGAAGGCGAGGACCATGAGTGCGAAATATTCGCGCGGGCCGAACACGAGCGCCACCTTGACCACGAAGGGCGCGATGAAGGCGAGACCGATGGTGGCGATGAGGCCGGCCACGAACGAGCCAATGGCAGCGGTGGCAAGAGCCGGGCCGCCTCGGCCCTTTCGGGCCATCTTGTTGCCTTCCAGCGCGGTGACGATGGACGCACTTTCACCGGGCGTGTTCAGAAGGATCGACGTGGTCGAGCCGCCATACATGCCGCCGTAGTAGATGCCTGCGAACATGATCAGCGACCCCGCGGGATCGAGCCGATAGGTCACGGGCAGCAGGAGCGCCACTGTCAGCGCCGGACCGATGCCGGGCAGAACGCCGACAGCGGTGCCCAGCGTCACCCCGACGAGCGCGTAAAGTAGGTTCATCGGCTGCATGGCAATCGCGATGCCCTGGAGCAGGAATTCGAATGTCGACATGACGCTCTCTTAAAAGAAGAGGTGTTCGAGCGGCCCTGCCGGCAGCGACAGCTGCAGGAGACCGGCGAAGATAAGCCAGACGGCGAGACAGAGAAGGATGCCGACGGGAATGGTGATCCACAGCTTGCGACGACCGAAGCCCGCCGCCGTGAACGCGAAGAGGAGGCCCGTGGCAACGGAGAAGCCGACCGTGCGCAGGAAGAGCATCTGGAGAACGAGACCGGCGACGATCCAGGCAACCGGCGGGATCTCCTGGCGCTCACGCGCCGGGAACTCGTTGCGAAATGCCGCAACGGCTGTCCAGATCGCAAGGCCGAGAAGACACCATGCGATGACGAAGGGGACGGTGGCAGGGCCGATCTTGGAATAGTTGGCCATGGCCGAAAGGCGCGAGCTATCCCAGAAGATCAGGCCGGCCAAGGCTCCCAGGAAGACGGCAACGGCAAGCGCCGCCCTGTCGGGGCGGCGCGAGGTTGCGCTTGGTGTGCGCGAGACGTCGCTCATTGAACGAGACCAATTTCTTTAAGGATCGTTTCCGTTGCAGAAACGTCCTTGGCGAGCTGTTCCTTGAAGGCGTCTCCTGAGAGATACGTGTCCTGCCAGCCCTTGGTCTTCAGCGTTTCCTGCCAGGAGGCGGACTTTACCATCTTTTCGATATCGGCTGTGACAGCGGCCTTCTGTTCGGCGGAAAGACCGGGAGCCGCGGCAACCATGCGCCAGTTCTGCACGACCACGTCAAGGCCGCCTTCCTTCAAGGTCGGAGCCTCGACGCCTGCAATCTTTTCGGCGCTGGAGACAGCGAGGAGGCGCAGCGTGCCGGACTTGACCTGCGACTCGAACTCGCCGTAGCCGGAGATACCGGCTGTGACCTGGTTGCCGAGGATGGCAGCCAGAGCTTCGCCGCCGCCCGAGAAGGCGATGTAGTTGATCTTGGTCGGATCGACGCCGGCTGCCTTGGCAATGAGACCCACCGCGATATGGTCGGTGCCGCCGGCCGAGCCGCCGGCCCAGGATACCGAACCCGGATCCTTCTTCAACGCGTCTACGAGGTCGCCCATGGTCTTCAGCGGCGATTCGGCTGGCACAACGATCGCTTCATATTCTCCGGTCAAACGGGCGATCGGCTCGACCTCGTTCAGCGAAACAGGCGATTTGTTCGTCAGGATCGCGCCGACCATCACATAGCCGCCAACCAGCAGTGCATTGGGGTTGCCAGCCGACTGGCTGGCGAACTGGGCGAGACCGATGGTGCCGCCGGCGCCCGGTACGTTCTGGACCTGAACGTTGCCGGCAATCTTTTCCTGCTGCAGAGCCGTCTGCATGGAGCGCGCCGTCTGGTCCCAGCCGCCGCCCGGATTGGCAGGAGCAATGATGGTGTAGTCGGCCGCGGCCGCCGGAAGCGCCATGGCACCGGCGATCAGGGATGCAATGAGAAACTGTTTCAAGGTGACGTCCTCCGTCAGCGCGTATACGCGCTTTGTTTCGATTGTTGACGCGAGGAGCTTTGACGACAGGCGCGCAGCCAAGATCGATACGATCTTCGCTCGGGCTGTTTTGGTGAGACACTCCTCCGCACCGCTTCGTCACCGCCTCCACGCTGACGAACATCAGTAAGCCACCATAGTAAGCTGACATCAACCTGACATTCATGCATCCAGCGCATGACGCACGATCGATCGCACCCGTTGCAGGGTAGCAAGCAGCGAACTATCCGCGATCCCGAGAGATCCCTACGGGAGGTCGAGAACATCCTTCCAGCGGGTGATCAGGCGGGCGCGTTTCACCTGGTCGAGGTAGACCATCAGACCGGGGCTGACGGGAACGGGCCTCAACTGCGCGCCGAGAATATCCTGAAGCGTGCTGGCCGTGTTGTTGCCGGCCACATCCGGATTGACAGCGGCGATATGTAGCTCGCGCGCCATGATCGACTGACCCTCGGCGGACATGAAAAAGGCGAGATAGCGGCGTCCAAGCTCGGGTGCCGCTGCGGCTTCCGGCACAAGACCGATCCGTGAAATCACGACCGTGTAGTCGGTCGGCAGGATGATGCCGAGATCGGGATGATGTTCGGCCCAATCGGCTGCATACGATCCGACAATGTTGTAGCCGAGCAGGAAGCGGCCGTCGGCCACCCGCTCCAGAATGTCGGAGCTCGTCGCGTAAAGCTTGACCCCGGCCTCACCCATCGCGCGGATCACCGACCAGATGTCGCTGAACTGCTCCTGGTCGCGGGCCATGAACAGGAAGCCGACGCCTGAGCGCGCGATGTCATAGGTGCCGATACGGCCATAGGCCGAACGTCCTGCTTCCTGCAGGAAGCGCACGAACTCAGCTCGCGTGGAGGGCGGTTTGCGTCCGACAAAGCTTGGCTTGTGATAGACGAACACGGCCGGCTCGAAGGTCAGGGCATAAGCCGTGTCGCGCCAGTTCGCCCAAGAGGGCCAGGAGCGCGACAGAGGCAGATGGCTCGGCCGGGCGTAGCCGTCATTGGTCAGCTTGACCTGCAGATCCATCGCCGACGAGAACGCAAAATCCGCCGTCTTCTGCCCGGCATCCGTTTCCCGGACGATCCGGTCATAGATCTCGCCGGTCAGCATGTTTTCATGACGAACGGCAATGTCGGGATTGGCAGCCTGGAATCCCCGTATCAGCGGTTGCGCCAGGGGATCGTCGAGCGACGAGTAGACATCGAGCACGGGAGCATCCGCCCGGCCGGACCGGGCGGGGAAGAAATCAGGCGCAGCAGTCGCCTCGATCGCACCTGCGAGAAGCAAAAGGATGGCTGCGACGAGACTGGACATAGGCGGACTTTGCGCCAGCGATCGCCGCCACACAAGTGCTGGAACAGCCTGACGCGCTGCCACATCGATCATCGGACGCAATATCGATTTGCCTCTGCCCGGACTTATCCTAGGATCGGCCAGGGTGAGGAGCTGCCGCGTTGTGAGAATTCTTCTGGTTGAGGACAACAAGGTGTTGTCGGAGGGACTTGCCGCCATTTTGCGGGGCAGCGGCTATGCCGTCGACGTGGTGCGCGACGGAGCCTCGGCAGACGCGGCCGCGGCGACGGAGCGGTTCGACCTCGTGATCCTCGATCTGACCTTGCCGGAGATGGACGGGCTCGACGTGCTGCGCTCCATGCGGGCGCGGCAGAACCGGTCGGCCGTGTTGATCCTGACGGCGCGCGGGAGCGCGGAGGAGAAAGTGCGAGGCCTCGATCTGGGGGCTGACGACTACATGATCAAACCGTTTGACATCGGCGAGTTCGAAGCGCGCGTGCGCGTCCTTTTGCGGCGCCAGGCCGGCCTTCGCTCCTCGATGGTCAGCTTCGGCTCCGTTTCGCTCGATCTCACGTCGCGGACGTTCTCTTCCGATGGCGTCCCCATCGATATCCCGTTGCGCGAAACCGGGCTTCTGGAAATCCTGTTCATGCGCGCCGGCAAAGTGGTGGCAAAGGATGCCATCATGCAGTCCCTCACGGCGTTTGACGATGATCTCAGCCCCAATGCCATCGAGCAATATGTCAGCCGCCTGCGCAAGCGGCTGTCATCCTACGGACTGACCGTTCGCACAGCGCGCGGCATCGGATACTATCTCGACAAGGCGAAAGCGCCGGCTGACACCGGACCGGAGACGCGATGAGCGGCGTGCGTGCGGCACATTCGCTTCGCAGACGGCTGCTTGCCTGGCTGCTGGCGGCCACCGCGGTCATCGGCGTCGTCGCGCTCGGGGACACGTATCGGGAAGCCGTGAAGACGGCAAACAGCGTGTCGGACCGCGTCTTGGCGGGGTCCGCGCTCGCGATCGCCGATCGCGTCGTTGTGGGCGAGGACGGCACGCTTGAGGTGGACATGCCCTATGTCGCCCTGGAAATGCTCACCTCGGCAGCACAGGACAGGGTCTTCTATCGCGTCGATGGGCCGCCCGGCCATTTCATCACGGGCTATCGTACCCTGCCCGGCATTGCCGAAATGCAGGGACGGCAGGCTGTCTATCTCGATTCCGACTACCGCGGCGAGCCGATCCGGATTGCTGCGCTCGAGCGGTCCGCCTCGACCGGGATCAACTCCCTGCCGTTTGTCGTGACGGTGGCGGAAACCACGGTGGCGCGCCAGCAGCTCGCCCGCGCGCTCCTGTTTCGCTCGGCATTGCGGCTGTTTCTGCTGATCTTTGGTGCAGCGGCCATTGTCTGGATCGCCGTCACGCTCTCGCTTCGTCCGCTTTACCGGCTAGGGGATGCGATCGCAGAGCGCAGTCCCGACGATCTTCGGCCGATCCGGCAGTCCGTGCCGCAGGAAGTGGAGGGGCTGGTCGAGACGGTCAATTCCTTCATGGTGCGGCTGCAATCGGCGCTGGATGCCATGCGGCATTTCTCGGGCAATGCGGGTCATCAGTTGCGCACGCCGCTGGCCGTCGTGCGCACCCAGCTTGCACTTGCGGCCCGCTCCGAAAAGCCGGAGGACATCAAGGGCTTCATCGCGCGTGGTGATGAAGCGGTCGGTCACGCGGAGCGCATCCTCGCGCAATTGCTGCTGCTTGCAAAGATCGACGCGACGGGATCGGGATCCTCGACGGCGCTCTTGCCGATGGACTTGACCGCGTTGGCACGGGAGGTCACGGCAGAATACGTGCCCCGTGCGGCGGATGCCGGCATTGATCTCGGTTTCGCGGGCGAGGGGGCGTTGTCGATCGCGGCAGAACCGCTGCTCATCGGCGAGCTCCTGCGCAATCTCGTGGAAAACGCACTTGCCTACGCTGGACAGGGTGCCGAGGTAACGGTGCGGGTCGATCACGCGCCGGGCATCGTTCTGCTCGATGTCGAGGACAACGGTCCCGGCATTCCGCCGGAAAGACTGGCGGGCGTGCGCCAGCGCTTTGCCCGGGGCGAGAGCGAGGCTCCGGGTCTCGGCCTGGGATTGCCGATCATCGAGGAGATTGCTGTTCGTTTCGAGGGCAGCCTCTCGCTCGGTCCAGCGGTTCCGGATGAGGGGACGTCCGGTCGCGGCCTCCGGGCGAGGGTGGCGTTTCCCGCGGTCGCCCGCGGCGACTGAAGCCGCGTTTGCAGAGGCGGTCATTCCAGGACGTGGTGGTCTGATCAGCGGATTTCATTGGTCATGTCGGGGCAATCGCGGCAAGGTCCTGAGCCAACTCCTAAAGCTGCCGATGCTGTCTGACGCGCGCGGGAGACATGCCTTGATCCGGGAGCTTTTCATGCGTGTCACATCCGACCTTACCCGTCACCTTCGGGATCCGCAGATCCTTGCCGGTGCGGAGGTGACAGGGGCGGCGTTCGAGGTGCGAAATCCCTCGTCCGGCGTTCTCCTGGCAACCCTGCCGGATATGGGGGTGCCCGAGACACGGGCAGCGATCGAGCGGGCAGGATCTGTGCAGCCGATGTGGGCTGGACTTCCGGCCAAGGATCGCAGCCAGTTTCTCCGGCGCTGGCATGATCTCGTTCTCGTGCATATCGACGACCTCGCCGCGATCCTGACCGCGGAGATGGGCAAGCCGCTTGCCGAAGCGCGATCGGAGGTGCAGCACGCCGCAGCCTATATCGAGTGGTATGCGGAAGAAGCCAAGCGCGTCTATGGCGAGACGTTTCCGGCCCCGTCCACCGATAGGCGGATGTTCGTCATCAAACAGCCGGTCGGCATCGTTGGCACGATCACGCCGTGGAATTTTCCGGCCTCCATGGTTGCGCGGAAGGTTGCGCCAGCGCTGGCCGTCGGCTGCCCGGTGATCCTGAAGCCGGCGGAGCAGACGCCGCTTGTCGCTGTCGCGCTTCATCGGCTTGCGCTTGATGCCGGTTTCCCCGAGGGCGTTTTCCAGCTTATTCTTGCAAGCGAAGGTCAGGCGGTTGGCTATGAACTGTGCACGCATCCGAAAGTGCGCAAGATCAGCTTTACCGGTTCGACCGAGGTCGGACGACTGCTGATGCGGCAATGCGCAGATCAGATCAAGAAGCTCAGCCTGGAACTCGGCGGAAGCGCACCCTTCATCGTCTTTGACGATGCAGACATCGATGCAGCGGTAGACGGCGCCCTGCAGGCGAAGTTTCGCAATGCCGGGCAGACCTGCACCTCCGCCAACCGGATCTATGTCCAGTCGAGCGTCTATGACGTCTTTGCGGAAAAACTCGCAGCGCATGTTGCCGATCTCAAGGTCGGAGATGGTTTCGAGCCTTCCGTCTCGGTTGGCCCGCTGATCGACGAGGCGGCCCTGCGCAAGGTGGCGTATCATGTGGAGGATGCGACACTGCGCGGCGCGCAGGTGCTGTGCGGCGGCGGTCGCGTGGGGGAAACCGGCACTTTCTTCGCACCGACGGTGCTCACCGATGTCGATCACGGCATGCTTGTGGCCTTCGATGAAACCTTCGGTCCTGTTGCGCCTGTCATCCGGTTCGAGACGGTCGAGGATGTGATCCATCAGGCAAACGACACGATCTATGGCCTCGCCGCCTATTTCTATGCCACTGAGCTGCGCAAGGTCTGGCACGTGGCTGAGGCTCTCGAATACGGCATGATCGGGATCAACACCGGCCGCATGTCGTCCGAGGCGGCACCTTTCGGTGGGTTGAAGCAGTCGGGGATCGGCCGCGAAGGGTCGCGTCACGGCATGGAGGACTATCTCGACATGAAATATCTCTGCATGGGCAATATTTGACCGGCATCGATCGCGCAGGCCGATATCTGCCGAGGGAGAACGAACATGGCGTATCTGGATAGAGACCGGGCAGCACGGCTTATGGCGGAGGCGGGTCTTGATGCGCTTCTTTTGCTGACGCCGGAAAGCTTTACCTATGCGACAGGCGCCAGTCCGGGGGTGGGCGCGATGTGGCGACGAGCGGGCGCCGTCGCGGCGCTCGTGCCTGCAGATCCTTCTCTCGCCATCGGAGCCGTGGTCAGCGATCTCCATGCGGAAAGCTTCCGCGCATCGAGCGACGTGACGGATCTTCGCATCCATCCGCTCTGGGTCGAAACCGCGGATCTCCGCCCCTACGATCTGACCCAACCCGTGCCCGAACTCGTGGCTGCGGCTTGGGCCGGCGCCGGCCGAAAGGCGGGCTTCGCGCGGCCCGAGACCTTTGATGCGTCCCACGGCTTTCGGCTTGCCGGTGACCTCCTGGCCTCGCGGACGTTGTCCGCAGCGCGGGTCGGTATCGAGCTCGACAGTCTTTCGGTGTCGGATTTCGCCCTGCTGACGGACGTCCTGCCCGGCTGCCGGCTGATCGATGGCAGCGATGTGCTTCGACGGTTGAAGATGGTGAAGTCCGTGCAGGAGATCGATCACCTGCGGACGGCCGTCAGATTGTCGGAGGTCGGCATCGAAGCTCTGGCGGAAGCGATCGCGCCCGGGCAGACGCGTGACGCGCTGGCGGCCGTGTGGACGTCGGCCGTCCAGACGGCGGCGCGCGCAGAGAATATCCGCCATCTCACCGGACATTGGGAGTACGTTTCCGTTGGGGATAATCCTTGGTCGCGCGGCGGTGTGGTGGAGGCAGGCTCCTTGATCAAGGTCGATGTCGGTTGCCTGGTTCAGGGTTACACATCGGACACGGGCCGGACCTTTGTCTGCGGTGAACCGAACGCCGTGCAGAGCAGGCTTTTCAGCGCGCTGTCGCATGCGTTCGAGGCCGGTCTTGCGCAGATCCGGCCGGGCAATGAGATGCGAAGGGTTCATGAGGCCGCGACGGCGGCGATGACGGAAGCCGGGTTTCCCGGCTATTCACGAGGCCATTTCGGCCATGGTCTCGGCGCCGGGCTCGGTAGCGAGGAATGGCCGTTCTTCTCTGCGACCAGCAGGGTCGTGCTGGAGCCGGGTATGGTCGTTGCCTTCGAGACGCCTTGGTATGTGGATGGCGTCGGTGGGATGATCATCGAGAACCAGCTGCTGATTACCCCGGATGGTCACGAGACCATGAACCGCCTGCCCACGGGTCTGGTTGCGATCCGATAACCTCTTCCGCACCGTGCAGCCGCTCATCCATAGTCGGCTTTACAGGTGGTCGCTCAGGCGCTTGATGGCGTGCAGATCTTCGCGGAACCGATCGATTTCCTCGCGCTTGCGCCCCTCGTCGGGAATGCGAAGGAGGTAGGACGGATGAACGGTGGTGTAGAGGGCGCGGCCGTCATCGAGATCGACCTTGCGGCTCCGATAGTCCCCGAGTTTCTCGGCATGGTTCATGACGGAGGTCAGCGCCGTTGCGCCCATGGCGACCACCAGCTTTGGCCGGATCAACTCAAGTTCCAGCTTGAGCCACCAGCGGCAGGCCCGGATTTCGCCCATGTTGGGCTTCTGGTGGATTCGCCGCTTGCCGCGCGGCTCGTACTTGAAATGCTTCACAGCGTTGGTGACGTAAGCCTGTTTGCGATCGAGATCGACCTCACCTGCGATGGTGTTGAACATCTTCCCGGCAGGTCCGACAAAGGGTTTTCCTGCAAGGTCCTCCTGATCGCCCGGCTGTTCGCCGACGAACATGAGCTTCGCGTCGTCAGGACCTTCGCCGAACACGGTTTGCGTCGCCTTGCAGTATAAGGGGCAGCGGGTGCAATCGCGGGCCTCGGCGCGTGCGGCGTCGAGGGTTCCGGGAAGAGCGGTGCTTTCCTCGGTCTTCGGCATGGCGGCTTCCCGTACTCTGGTGTGAAAGGCCGGTGGGTCTTTCATGGCCTGTTTCGCCATTTCGCGCACCCGTTCCTCCGCGCCGGCGATCAGGCCGGGAATGAGGTCTGCTTCCGGAAGGTTCTTCCAGTACTTCTTCGGCATTTCCGACTGCATGGCCTTCACCTTCAGCCGGGCCGGATTGAAGATGTTGCTGTAGTAGGTGCGCCACAGTGTGTCCGCATCATCGGTCAGCTTGGGGTCGTCCGCCGGCTCGGACGTCACGGTCAGTGTCGTTCCATCCCAGACAGCGGATCCTTTCGGCGTGGCGATGATCCAGTCCATATCCGTGAAACGCCGCTGGAAGAAAGGCGCAACGCGAGCAACGATGAAATGATCCGGCTCGAACCAGGCAAAAAATCGCCTGCGGCCGATCGCAATGCTGCCGGTTTCCAGGGAGACGGGATGGACGATGACGTCCATGATATCCGTCGTCGATGTGCCGGCACCGATCTCCTTGAAGCGGACGAAAGCCTTCATCTTGTGGCTATCGCGCCGAACGGACTTTTCCATCGCCTGCAAACGCACGACATCGGCGTCGGAAACGATGTCCAGCAGATTGCGCTCTGACTGCAGACGCCAGAGCGTGCGATAGAGAAGACCAAAGCGGCCGGGATCAGAATGGCAGATCACCGTTTCGGCAAGCGTCATGAAGGCGCGGGGAACGGTGATCTGCACCGGTGATGCCGATCGGGCGCCCTCCCGTTCTTCGTCAAGGTTCGCGGGCACCGGCGTGACCTCGGCAAACAGGTCTGCGGCGACACCCTGCCTTTCGCGCCAGTCCACGGCGGTCGGCAACGTTCCCGCCATCAGGAGACGGCGTGCAGCATCCCGCCATTCACCAAAGTCGCCTTTGCCATCGAGCATGACGGCTTGCCTCTCGATGAGCGGCGGCATCAGAGCAGGACCAGTTGTTCCGGTTTGGGCTCGAACATCGTGCGCAGATCTGGACGATCGATGAGCCGGGATGGCGTCCAGCCTTCTGCAACGATAAAGGCTTGGACCTTCTTCAGCGACACCTTGAGGCGTGCAAGATCTTCCAATCGCAAGGTGCGATGCCGGCGTGCGGACAGGATGGCGCGAACGATCTTGGTACCGAAGCCGGGAACGCGGAGCAGCATCTCGCGATCCGCCTTGTTGATGTCGACGGGAAAACGCTGCCGGTTGGCCAGAGCCCAGGCAAGCTTTGGATCGAGATCGAGATCCAGCATGCCGTCGGGCTGGTCGCGCGTGATCTCTTCGATGCCGAAGCCGTAGAAGCGGTAGAGCCAGTCGGCCTGGTAGAGCCGGTGCTCGCGCATCAGAGGTGGCTTGACAAGGGGCAGGTTGCGCGAGGCATCGGGGATCGGGCTGAAGGCGGAGTAGTAGACGCGACGCAGTCCATAGCTGCCGTAAAGCCGGGCGCTGGTCCCCAGGATGACGCTGTCGTTCGCCTGGTCGGCCCCGACAATCATCTGCGTGCTCTGGCCGGCGGGAGCGAAGCGCCGGGTCCGCTTGGTCTGCAGCGTGGGATCACGCATCTCCTCGATCTTCAGGCGAAGATCGCCCATCGATTTGCGGATGCCGTCCGGTCGTTTCTCCGGCGCATAGCGCGTGAGGCCCGCATCGGTCGGCAGTTCGATGTTGATCGACAGACGGTCGGCATAGAGCCCGGCCTCCTCGATCAGCGCGGGCGACGCTTCCGGGATCGACTTCAGATGAATGTATCCGCGGAAGTTATGAGTCACGCGGAGCTCGCGAGCGATGCGCACCATTTCCTCCATCGTATGATCCGACGAGCGGATGATGCCGGACGAGAGAAACAGGCCTTCGATGTAATTTCGCCGATAGAATTCGAGCGTCAGCCAGATCACTTCCTCAACCGAAAAACGCGCCCGCTCGACATTGCTGGACGAACGGTTGATGCAGTAGGCGCAGTCGTAGATGCAAAAATTCGTCATCAGGATCTTGAGCAGCGAAATGCATCGCCCATCTGGCGCATAGGCGTGACAGATGCCGGATCCCTCGGTGGAGCCGAGGCCGCCGCTTGCCGACGAATTGCGTTTCGTCGTGCCGCTGGAGGCGCAGGATGCATCGTATTTGGCGGCATCCGAGAGGATGGCCAAACGCTCTTTCAGCGATTTTTTCATAGTGTTCTACATATGTTCTTTTGGTGCAAACGTCAATGTTACGTGCGTTGACGCTTTCATTTTCGGAACGATCGGCGGCGCGCTTCGTTAACAGGTCGAACCCGTCGTGACATTCGCATGCGGGGTCACCGGCCAACGCGCCGTGACCGGACGCAACGTGACAAACAACAAGGAGCAGGCTCATGCCTTCCATCAAGGACTCTAAAATTCTCATTCTCGCCACCGATGGTTATGAACGGTCGGAACTGCGTGTTCCCTATGACGGCTTGAAAAAGCAGGGTGCAACCGTGAAGATCGCCTCGATTGGCAAGACCAGCATCAAGAGCTGGGACGAAAAGGATTGGGGCGACAGCATGGATGTCGATCTCGAAGCCAAGGATGTGAACATCGCAGATTTCGACGCATTGGTTCTGCCGGGCGGCCAGATCAACCCGGACAAGCTGCGCGTCGAAGACGAAGCCTTGCGGATCGTGCGTGAGTTCGTCTCCTCCGGTAAGGTCGTCGCTGCCATCTGTCATGCGCCGTGGCTTCTGGTCGAGGCCGGGGCCGTCAAGGGCCGCAAGGTTACCTCGTACGCGTCGATCAAGACCGATGTGGTCAACGCCGGTGGCTTGTGGTCAGACGAGGCCGTGGTGACCGACAAGGGCATTATCACCTCCCGGAATCCCGGCGATCTCGATGCCTTCGTGGCAAAGATCGTCGAGGAAGTCGAAGAAGGTCTTCATGACCGCAAGGCAGCCTAAAGTCTGTCCCTGAACGATCTGACCGGCTCCATTTCAGAATGGGGCCGGTTTTTTTATGCCTGGTTGTCTGCTGACCCGGAGCGGGATGGCTCTGCGATTATCCTATGCCGAACTGAGGCCATCCGACGCTGAACGGAGGCGGTAGCGGGAGCATCTCCGGTGCACGACGCTTGCGAAGCCGAAACGAGACAGGCAAAAGGGTGCATGATGTCTTTGTCCGACCGCCACCCCCATCGCCTGCGCCGCTCCGTGCTCTGTGTTCCGGCCGACAATGATCGTGCGCTTGCAAAGGTGGCAAGCCTCTCGCCCGATGCGGTTATCTACGATCTGGAAGATGCCGTGCTTCCGGAGCACAAGTTGGAGGCCCGCCAAGCGCTGGTGCGCCATCTTGGGCAGTCAACGCAGACCATGCCGGGCGTCGAACAGATCGTCCGGATCAACAGTCTGGCCTCGGGTTTCGGCGAAGCGGATCTTCAAGCTCTTTCCGTCTGCCGGTTTGATGCGGTTCTTGTGCCCAAGGTGGAGGGGCCACGGGATATTCTCGACATTGCCGAAAGCTGGGACGAGGGTGATGCGCCCGATGATCTGCGGCTTTGGGCAATGATCGAGACGCCAAGGGGCGTTCTCAATGTGGCGGCGATCGCGGAAACAGGGCGCACGCGCGGCGGGCGGCTCGATTGCTTGATCCCCGGCCTCAACGATCTGCGCAAGGAGACGGGCGTCGCGGCTCTTTCCGGACGCATCTATCTCGTACCCTGGCTCATGCAGATCCTTCTCGCGGCGCGGGGAAGCGGGCTCGATGCTCTCGACGCCGTCTTCAACGATATTGCCGATGCGGAAGGCTTTGCCCGGGAGTGTGCGGCAGGTCGTGATATGGGGTTTGACGGCAAGATGCTGATCCATCCGCAGCAGATCGCGCCGGCGAACACCGCTTTCGGACCTTCCGCTGCCGAAGAGGCGGAAGCCCGAGAGATCGTCATGGCCTTCGATCATCCGGACAATGCCGGCAGATCGGTCATCGTGCACAAGGGCAAAATGGTCGAACCACTGCATCTCGACCAAGCGCTTGCCTGCCTTGCCAAGGTCGAGGCCATCAAACGAAGAGGGAAACCCACATGAAACTCTACCGCTTTCTCACGGGTCCAGACGATGCGAGCTTCTGCCACAAGGTGACGGCCGCTCTCAACAAGGGCTGGGATCTGCACGGCTCACCGACGTACACCTTCAACGCAGACGCGCAGATCATGCAGTGTGGCCAGGCAGTGGTGAAAGATGTCGACGGCAAGGATTACGTGCCCGACATGAAGCTGTCCGAGCAATAGGCAGACGCACGATTTACATGGCATGCGGCGGGTTCATTACCCGCCGACATGCTCCACGCTTGCCTCGATCCGCTCCATATCGTCGTCAGACAAACCGAAATGATGGCCGATCTCATGGATGAGGACATGGGTGATGATATCGCCCAGCGTCTCGTCGTTTTCGGCCCAGTAGTCGAGGATCGGCCGGCGATACAGCGTGATCCGGTTCGGCATCGTACCGGTTTCCATGGTGAAACGCTCGCCGATACCGCGCCCCTCAAACAGCCCCAGCAGATCGAAGGGCGTTTCCAGCGCCATGTCTTCGAAGACATCGTCATCCGGAAAGTCTTCGATCTCGATGATGAGATCAGTGGCCAGCAGCCGGAATTCCTCCGGCAGGTGCCCATAGGCTTCCAGCGTCAGGGACTCGAACGTGCTGATGGTCGGCGCATGGCGCTCACGCCAATCGTCGCTTTGGTCAATCCGGGCCATGGATACTCCTTGTCCGTTTATATAGCCATTTCCTCGGTCATTTCGAGAAGCAATTCATACCGTCAGGCGATTGTGCAGAATCTGCGGAATCTTTTCCCAGCTGCGTTGACTCTTTTTTGAAGCTCTGGAATCAATAAGAACATAACAGGAACGTATAGGAGCTGACTGCCATGGCTGAAAACGCTGTGCCGCGGGAGACGGTGCTCGCCCTGCGCGACGCCATTGCCCGCTTGGAACGAGACAGGCCCTCCGGTTCCTGTCTTGCCACTACAAGGACGGAGGGCGAAAAAGCCGGGTTTTCCGCGTCCGGCCTTTCTCCGACCGCGCACGAAGAAACGCTGCCGCTTGGCGTTCCCACGCTTGATCATGCCATGTCCGGCGGGCTTCCGCTCAAGGGTCTGAGCGAGATCCGCGTGGCGGAAACGCGTGATGCCGGTGCCGCTACCGGCTTCACGCTTGGACTTGCCGCCCTTTGCCAGGCACGGCGCAAGGCGCGGGGTGAACTTGGGCCTATTCTCTGGATTTCCGAAACGATGGCGGAAAAAGAGGCCGGCGAGCCTTACGGGGTCGGCCTGTCGCTTCTCGGCATCGATCTGCGCGCCGCACTGTTCTCAAGGCCGCGCAATCTCCAGCAGGCCTTGTGGATTGCCGAGGCAGCGCTTGGATTTTCCGTCTTCTCCGCCGTCATTCTGGAGATCCGCGGCAATCCGGCGCGTCTCGGACTTCAGGAGAGCCGACGGCTGCAGTTGCGATCGATGGGCAGCGGCGTGCCGATTTTTCTGCTGCGCCAAGCCGGGGAGGAGGAGGCAAGTAGCGCGCATCTCCGCCTTCTCGTACGTCCTGCCCCTGCATCCCTGTTCATGCTGCCGGATGGAACGATGCTTTCGACCGGCATCGGGCATCCCGCCTTTCACGTGATTGCCGAGAAGACGCGGGCCTTTTCCCCTGTTGATGCCTACCTTGAATGGAGTTCCCATGCGCGCCGGTTCTACCCTCTCGACCCCGTCGCCGTCTCTCTTCCGGCACACGCAGCGGATCCTGTCGCTGTCCTTCCCGCATCTGTCGGCCGACCGGGTGGCGCGCCGGCGCTGGGGCGCGTCATGGCTTTCAAACGGGCGTCCTGATCATCCGCCGGTGGTGTTCTCGGACAAGGTCGAAAATGCCATGCGGATCGTGGCGCTTGACAGTCTGGCCGAGCGCCTGCGGTTGAAGCGGGGGCAAGGTGTCGCCGAAGCCCGCGCCATGCATCCGCGTCTTGATGTGCTGCCGGCCGATCCTGCCGCTGACCAGAGCTTTCTCTCAGGCTTGGCCGACTGGTGCGATCGCTATACGCCGCTGGTTGCCTATGCCGGTGCCGACGGTCTGGCGCTCGACATCACCGGCTGCACCAAACTGCATGGTGGAGAGAAAGCGCTGCTCGACGATGTCTTGTCGCGCCTTTTCCAGCTTGGCGTTGAGGCGCGGGGGGCGATTGCGGCCTCTCCCGGCCTGTCTTGGGCTCTGGCTCGATTTTCCGGCAATGATGTCATCGAAGCAGGAGAGGAGGCCGTCGCGCTCGGGCCTTTGCCCGTGACGGCGCTTCGACTGCCGCAGGCCCTCACAGATACGCTGATCAGACTGGGGCTGACGCAGGTTGGAGATCTCATGGAGGCGCCGAGAGCGGCCCTTGCCCGACGCTTCGGACCGCTCGTCTTTCTTCGGCTCGACCAGGCGCTCGGGCATGATGACGAACCGCTGTCTCCGCGCCGGCCTGTGGCCGAGCTTTCGGTCGAACGCAGGCTGATATCGCCGGTTTCGGGCGAAGACGACATCCTCGGGCTGGCGCTGCAGCTTGCCGATGGCCTGAAGGGACGCCTCGAGGAGCGGGGAGAGGGCGGGCGCCAGTTCGAACTTCTGCTTTTCCGCGTCGACGGCAAGGTATTCCGGTTGCTCGCCGGCACATCGTCTCCGTTGCGGGATCCAAAGCGCATCGCTGCGCTCTATCGGGAACGGCTTGCCGCCGTGCATGATGATCTGGATGCCGGTTATGGTTTCGAGATCTTGCGGCTCTGCGTGCTCAAGGCCGAGCCGATCTCCTCCGTTCAGGATGATTTTTCGGGGCGACCCGACCAAAGCCGTGCCCTTGCCGACTTCACGGACCGCGTCGTCGCTCGTTTTGGAGACGAGGTGCTGTCGGTTGCCGTTCTCGCGGCAAGCCATATTCCCGAGCGGGCGGCAAGCCTTCGGCCCGCCCGCGATGCTGCGTCTCCGGCAGCCAAAGGGCTTCAAGCCGAGGAATGGCCGGTTGTGCCGGTGCGGCCCCTGCGTCTTCTGACGCATCCCGAGCGCGTGGAGGTGCCCGTCGCCGATGTTCCGGACGGTGCACCGGAACGGTTTTTCTGGCGGCGGACCGCGTATCGGGTTACCCGGGCGGAAGGCCCGGAGCGCATTGCTGCGGAATGGTGGATCGACGGCGAAGACGCGCCGACGCGCGATTATTTTCGCATCGAGGACGAGACGGGGCGCCGGTTCTGGATGTTCCGCAATGGATTGTTCCAGCGCGAGCGAATGCATCCCGACTGGTTCATGCACGGCATTTTCGCATGACCCGCGCCGCTCCCCGAAAGGGGCGGGACGGCAGCGACGGCGTGACGAACAACACGCCGCCTGTCTTCTACGAATGGGGCGCCTGTACCAATTTTTCCTTTCTGCGTGGCGCTTCGGGTGCCAAGGAAATGGTGGTCACGGCCAAGCGCATCGGCCTGAAGGGCTTGGGGATCGCCGATCGCAACACGGTTTCGGGTGTCGTTCGGGCTCATGCAGAGGCCCGAGAGGAAAAATTTCCTTTCCAGCCTGGGGCGCGCCTCGTCTTTGCCGATGGCTCCCCGGATATGCTCGCCTATCCGCGCAACCGGAAGGGATGGGCGCACCTCTGCCGTCTTCTGAGCGCGGGCAATCTGCGTGCCGACGACAAGGGCAACTGCACGCTCTTTCTGCCTGATCTCCTTGCATGGCAGGAGCATCTGCAGGTGATCGTGATGAAGGGCCGCGCCGGATGGAGCGCTCCCGGAGAAGCCTCTGGCGGCTTGCCGCTCGCCCGCGGAAAAGCGACCGACGCGTCCGCGGGAGCGGTCGCAGACGTTCGGACCGACGGTGCATCTTGCGGAAACGATGACTGGGCGGTGCTCAGTCATACCCTAAGAACGCTACAGCCCCTCATGAAGGGCCGGCTGTTCCTCGGCATGACGCCGCGCTATGATGGGTTCGACGCGCAGGATTTCGCGGCTCTTGCAGCCCTTGCCGACAGCACGGATGTGCGCCTCATCGCCACGAACGACGTGCTCTACCACGCTCCCGACAGCCGACCGCTGGCCGACGTCATGACGGCCATCCGCGAGCATGTGACGATTGCTGAGGCCGGCTTCCGACTGCAGGCCAATGCCGAGCGGTTTCTCAAGGCACCCGGCGAGATGGTCCGTATCTTCCGCGACTATCCCCAGGCCGTTGCCAACACGGAGCGGTTCTTCAAGACGCTCGATTTCACGCTTGATGAACTGAAGCACAATTATCCGGACGAGGCCGGTCCGGGCGAGACATCGTCGCAGGCGCTCGAGCGGCTGGTGCGGGAAGGCGCGGCGCGGCGATATCCTCAGGGCGTGTCGGAGGCCGTGGAAACCAAGATCGCCTATGAACTCGATCTCATTCGCAAGAAGCAATACGAGCCTTATTTTCTCACCGTCCATCGCCTGGTGACCTTTGCGCGATCGAAAGGCATTCTTTGCCAGGGGCGCGGATCCGCGGCCAATTCGTCCGTCTGCTACTGTCTTCACGTGACGGAGGTCGATCCAGTCAAGTTCACCCTCCTCTTCGACCGCTTTCTCTCCGTGGATCGCGACGAGCCGCCCGATATCGATATCGACTTCGAGCATGCACGGCGCGAAGAGGTGATCCAGTTCATCTACGATACCTACACCAAGGAGCATGCCGGCATCGCCGCTGCTGCCATCAGTTACCGCGCGCGCTCGGCTGGGCGCGAGGTGGCCAAGGTGTTCGGTTTTTCCGAGGATGTGCAGACGGCGCTTGCGGCCTCCATCTGGGGCTGGTGGACATCGTCGTTCACGGACGAACAGGCCAAGGCGGCCGGGCTCGACCTGTCGGATCCCACCGTGATGCGCATGTTCACCTATGCCGGACGGCTAATGGACATGCCGCGGCACCTGTCCCAGCATGTCGGCGGTTTCGTCATCACGCATGACCGGCTCGACGAGGTCGTGCCGATCATGCCGACGGCCATGCCCGGCCGCTACATGATCGAGTGGAACAAGGACGATCTCGACACGCTCAAGATCCTCAAGGTCGACGTTCTCGCACTCGGGATGCTCACCTGTCTCGCCAAGGCCTTCCGCATGCTGGAGACCCATTATGGCAAGCAGATGCTGCTGTCTCAGGTCTACGACACCGAGCTCGACTATGTAAAAGACGACAACCCGGTCTACGACATGATCTGTCGTGCCGATACGGTGGGGGTTTTCCAGATCGAGAGCCGGGCGCAGATGAGCATGCTGCCGCGGCTTCGACCGCGGGAATTCTACGATCTGGTGATCGAGGTGGCGATTGTCCGGCCGGGTCCCATTCAGGGTGACATGGTGCACCCCTACCTCAAGCGCCGTGAGGCAAAGCTGCGAGGCGAGGCGATCCCCTATGAGAGCCTGGAGCTGAAGACCGTGCTGAAGCGGACGCTGGGTGTGCCGCTGTTCCAGGAGCAGGCCATGCAGATCGCGATGACGGCGGCCAAGTTCACCGCGGCGGAAGCGGATCAGTTGCGCCGCGCCATGGCCACCTTTCGCCGATCGGGGCTGGTCGCGAATTTCGAGACCAAGATGATCGAAGGCATGGTCAAGAACGGTTACAATCGCGAGTTCGCCGTCCGCTGCTTCAACCAGATCAAGGGATTTGGAGAATACGGATTTCCCGAAAGCCATGCCGCTTCCTTTGCGCTCCTTGTCTATGCCTCCTGCTGGTTCAAGACGTTCTATCCCGATATCTTCTGCGCGGCCCTGCTCAACGCCCAACCGATGGGGTTCTATGCGCCGGCCCAGCTCGTGCGCGACGCCCGCGAGCACGGCGTCCAGATCCGTGCCGTCGATATCAATCTGTCCGACTGGGAAACGATCCTGGAGGGAAACGAACTGCAGGACAGCAATGATGGAAGCGTTGCCCGACCCGATTTCGACCCCCGAGCGATCGATCCCCGCCACCGCGATATGCGCAACGTCATCCTGACGCAATACGCCGTCCGCCTCGGCTTTCGGCTGGTGAAGGGATTGAGAGAAGACGACATGGCACCTCTGGTGGCCCATCGCGGCGCGGGATATGTCTCGATCTACGATCTCTGGCTGCGGTCAGGATTGACGCGCAGCGTGCTCGAACGACTGGCGGATGCCGATGCGTTCGGATCGCTCGGGATCGATCGTCGCCGCGCGCTCTGGGACATCAAGGCGCTCGATGAAAAGGCGCCCGCCGAACGCTTGCCGCTCTTTGCCGCGGCGGGAGAGGCAGACTTGAGAGGGGATCCTGCCATGCGTCTTCCGATCATGCCGGCCGGCGAAGAGGTGGTGAACGACTACAGGGCCCTGTCGCTTTCGCTGAAGGCGCATCCGGTCTCCTTCATGCGGGAAGCATTCGCACGGGATAGCGTGGTGGCATGCCGGAGCCTTGCGACCACGCGTCCGGGGCGTCGCGTCACGGTGGCCGGCCTTGTTCTGGTGCGGCAGCGGCCGGGATCTGCGAAAGGCGTGATCTTCATGACACTGGAAGACGAGACGGGTGTCGCCAATATCATCGTCTGGAAAGCTGTCTTCGAAACGTTCCGTGCCGTCGTCATGGGCGCGCGGCTCGTCAAGGTCACCGGGCGTCTGCAGAGCCAGAACGGGGTCATCCATGTCGTTGCGGAAAGCCTGGACGACATGACCGAGGCACTGGGTCTGCTGAAGAGCGAGGCACGCCGCTTTGCCGTCAACGAAAGAGCGGACGAGGTACTGCGCCCTACGGCAGATCAAAGGCAGAAGGGCGATGCGCGGGAACAGGCCCTGCGCGAGCGCGCCCGTCGTGAGGCGCGACGGAAGTCCGGCCTGATGGAAACGGCGCAGGTGATGCCCAAGGGCCGCAACTTCCATTAAACCTGCGCGCGGTGTCTTTTCTGTCGGCCACCGATACATGCGTGCGACCGGCCGGGTGCTCGCCGTGCCGCCGAGATCAAGCTGCTTCTGCGCGAGCGGGAGCACTTGGTGATCATCCTTCGACCGCGTTATCTCCTTGGAATTGTTCTAAACTAAGGCTTGCGCGATCACGGGGTTTTTTCTTGACACCAATTATCTTGTTTGTTTACTGCTGCCTCAGCGAGGATGCGAAGACAGGCAAGACGTCATGCTGGTTTGCAGTTGCAATTTCATCTCCGAAAAGGAGATAGAGGATACGATCACCGCCCTCCTCGATGAGGATTGTTGGCAGCTGATCGTGCCTGCAAAAGTCTATCACGCGATGGAAAAGCGCGGGCGCTGCTGCGGCTGCTTCCCCAATGTGGTCGACCTGATTATCCGGACCACGGAACGCTATCACGCCGTGCGGCACTCGACGGATGACCAGATATTTGATTTCATGACCCGTCTCAAAAAATTTCACGAGGAAAACAGGAGAGCGGATCTTGAAAGGCGACACAAGGGTCATCGAGCGGCTTAACGAAGCCCTCTATCTCGAGCTGGGGGCGGTCAATCAGTACTGGCTGCACTTCCGGCTGCTCGAGGACTGGGGTTACACGCTCCTGGCAAAGAAGGAGCGTGCCGAGTCCATCGAGGAAATGCACCACGCCGATAAGCTGATCGCGCGCATTATCTTTCTCGACGGTCATCCCAATCTGCAGACCGTCGGCCCGCTCCGCATCGGGCAAAACGTCAAGGAAGTCCTTGAAGCTGATCTTGCCGGTGAATACGACGCTCGCAATGCCTACAAGGAGTCGCGCGACATCTGTCATGCGGCGGGCGACTATGTCTCCATGAAGCTTTTCGAAGAATTGCTGATGGACGAGGAAGGCCATATCGACTTCCTCGAAACACAGCTTCAACTGTTCAATTCGATCGGTGCCGAGAAATACGGACAGCTGAATGCGACCTCCGCCGACAAGGCCGAGGTCGGCAGCGAAGACGCCTGAGACAGGAGGTCGGGAGGTGCGGCGTTCCACGACGCCGTACCTCTTACCTACAGCGGAAAGCGCCGGTTCCGATCCTCTTCGCCGCCTTAAAGCTTTCCCGTCGTCTCCGTCGCCAGATGCGCGAAGGTGGAAACAACAGTGTCATACACAGCGCGCTTGAAAGGCACGATAAGCCCGGGAAGGTCTGTCATCGGCTTCCAGGCCCATTCCTCGAATTCGGCTTCGTGTCCACCGGGCGGTGGGTTGATGGCAATCTCGCTGTCGTCGCCGTGGAAACGGAAGGCAAACCAGCGCTGGGTCTGACCCCGGAATTTCCCCTTCAGCCCGATTCCGATCAGGTGGGTCGGTAGGTCATAGTTGATCCAGTCCGGCGCTTCCATCAGCAGCGACACGCTGCGCATGCCTGTCTCCTCATAGAGCTCACGCTTTGCCGCTTCCAGCGGATCTTCTCCCTTGTCGATGCCGCCCTGCGGCATCTGCCAGAGTTGTCCCGATCCGTCATATTCGGAGTTGCCCAAGGGAATACGCCGACCGGCCCAGACGAGGCCCTGGTCGTTCAGCACCATGATCCCGACGCAAGGCCGATATGGGAGATCTTCGGCGCGGAGAGGCGGGGTCTTGCCGGTCTTGCTCATCATCTATCCTCAGGGCATGTGGCGGCTGTCTGACAGCACGCGCGGAATTCCGTTCAGTTTCGCTTCGTGTCCTTGACCAGCGCAGAGACGCCGACGAATTCGATGCCACGCTTTTCCGCCTCATCCATCCATTGCGCAATAGCCGAAACGCTTTCGTCGAAGGCCGATGCCGTGCCGATGGCGGTGCCGTTGCGTCTCGCGATTCGCTCGAGGTCGTCGAGCTTGCGCAGAATGGCGGTCCGGTCGAGCTGTGTATCCACCACAACGTCGCCGAACGCATAGGGCACATTCAGGGCGTCGCCGAGCGTCGATGTCAACGATTGCGCCGAGGTGCCGTCGTCGAGGAACAGCAGACCGCGTTGCCCGATCTCGCGCATCACGGGTTCGAGCGCCTCCGCGTTCGACAGAAAGCGGCCACCGAGAAAATTCATGATGCCGGTATAGTTGGTGATCTTGCCGAGCGCGTCGTGCAGCTGTGCGAGATTCTGCCGTGCGCCGTCGCCAACCAGCAGGGTCTGCGGCCCGGGGTTGTTCGTGGGATAGTCGAAGGGCTCCAGCGGCACTTGCAAAAGGATTTCGTGGCCTGTCCGGCGCGCCTCCTGCATCCAGCGTTGCAGGCTGTTGCCGGATGCGGCAAAAGCCAAGGTCGCCGCCGGTGGGAGCGTGCGAATGGCACTCTGCGTGCCCGTCTGGCTCAATCCCATGCCGCCGATCACAAGCGCGATTCGCGTTCCGCGCGCACCCGACCAGGGGCGAGCATATTGATCCATCGGCCGCAGCCCGTCGGGTCCAATCACGGGCAGCCGGCCCTCCGGAGCGTCCTCGAGAAGCAATTCGTTCGGCTGTGCTGCCATGCGCGGATCCTGTCCCCGCACGGGCCCGACCTCGATGATGGCAGGACCGTTCTTGCCACGCTGACCCGGGGAATAGGTCGTCACCACATTGCCGTTGTCCAGGAGCGTGCGGTTGATGCTCGCACCCGATGATGCCGCTTCGCCCGTGGATCGGGATCCGGCCTTTACTGGAGCCTTTGGGCTATCTTCGGTTTGCCCGGCAGACGGCGCCGCGGCGATCTCGGTCGAGGCAGGCAGCGGCGCTGGCGGGAGCAGGCCGAGGGGGGTCATCCATGCAAAGACGGTCACGCCGGCAATGGCCGTCGCGAACAGGCCAAGCGCCACCCGCCCCATGCGCAGCCGCGTCCTGGTCTTTGCCGGGCGCCTGTTCTGCCCGAGCGGTGCATTGAGATCCGTGCCCAAAATTGTCCTCTACTTTTGATGCATGTCGCCCGAAAACGCTGCACGCTTTCGGGCGACATGCATCAGCGAACGTGATACCGCGCCAAGCTTGCGCGTCGCCGGACATGCAAAACGCCGCCCGGGGCCGGACGGCGTTTCACGCATTTGCGACGGTCTCTTCGGCTTCAGGGTGCGAGTTCGGCCTTCTGCGGATTCGCCGGGAAGCTCGGATCGCTCTTCTTGCCGCGCAGCAGGTCCAGCGCGTAGTTTAGCTGTATATCGTCCTTGGGTTCCGGCGGAACATAAGCAACGGAGCCGGAGCCCTCCTGCGTCTCGTTCTGGCCCTGGATATGGCCGCGCAGACTCGACTCGCTGGTGTTTTCGACCTTGCCGAGAAGCTCTGGCGGAAGCGGCTGCTCCACCTTGATATCAGGCGAGATGCCTGTGCCCTGGATCGATTTGCCCGATGGCGTGTAATAGAGCGCCGTCGTCAGGCGAAGCGCCCCGGCCTCGCCGAGCGGGATGATCGTCTGGACGGAACCCTTGCCGAAAGACCGCGTGCCGAGAACGGTTGCGCGCTTCAGATCCTGAAGGGCACCGGCGACAATTTCCGATGCGGACGCCGAACCGCCGTTGACGAGAACGATGACCGGCTTGCCGTCGGTCAGGTCGCCCGGCGTCGCATTGAAGCGACGGGTTTCGTCGGCGTTGCGGCCGCGCGTGGAGACGACTTCGCCACGCTCGAGGAAGGCGTCGGAAACATTGATCGCCTGATCGAGCAGGCCGCCCGGGTTCAGGCGAAGGTCGAGCACATAGCCTTTCAGCTTGTCGGCAGGCACGTCCTTCTTGATTTTCTCGATCGCGTTCTTCAGGTCGTCATAGGTTTTTTCGGTGAACGAAATGACGCGGACGTAGCCGACATCGCCTTCGACACGCGACTTGACCGCACGGACCGCGATGACATCGCGAACGATCGTCAGTTCGATCGGCTTGTCGGCGCCCTTGCGCAGGATGGTCAGCTTGATCGGCTTGCCGACCGCGCCGCGCATCTTGTCGACCGCCTCTTCGAGCTTCAGGCCGCGAACATCCTGGCCATCGATCTTGGAAATGAAGTCGCCGGCGAGAACACCGGCCTTGGCGGCAGGCGTATCGTCGATCGGGCTCGTGACCTTGACCAGCTCGTCTTCCATCGTGACTTCGATGCCGAGACCGCCGAATTCACCCTTGGTCTGGGTGCGCATGTCTTCTGCGTCGGTGGCATTCATGTAGCTCGAATGCGGATCAAGGGACGAGAGCATGCCGTTGATGGCGTTCTCGATCAGCTTGTCGTCCTGCGGCGGCGTCACATATTGGGCCCGCACGCGCTCGAAGACGTCGCCGAAGATCGACAGTTCGCGATACGTCGACGGATTGGCCGCAACGGCCGGAACGACCGCAGAGTAGACGACGCTCATTGCCGTCGCGCCCATCAACGCCCCGACCAGAACTAGTGAAGCCCTACGAATCATTTCGTACCTTTCCGGTGTCTGAGGCGGTCCACCATGGTCGAGAATCAACCGGTTTACCGTCTTTTCTGAATTCAATGTAAAGCGTTGGTCGATCTGTTTCCAGCGCCAAAGCCGCAGCACTCGCCACTCTTTTCGTTCCCATCTGACCGAGCGGCTCGCCGGCAACGACGAACTGGCCAGGCTGGACGGCAACCGTCTCCATTCCAGACAAAACAACAAGATAGCCATCGCCCGGATTGAGGATGATCATCTGCCCGTAGCTGCGGAATGCGCCGGAGAACATGACCCATCCATCTGTCGGTGCGGTAACCAGCGCGCCGGCTTCGGTTCGCAGCATCATGCCTTGCGAGGAATGCCCGGTTCCATCGTCGTCGCCGTATCGGCGCAGGACGGAGCCGGCGACGGGAAAGGCGAGTTTCTTCTGCAACTC
Organism: Rhizobium sp. Leaf341; assembly: GCF_001424325.1. Taxonomy (NCBI): domain Bacteria; kingdom Pseudomonadati; phylum Pseudomonadota; class Alphaproteobacteria; order Hyphomicrobiales; family Rhizobiaceae; genus Rhizobium; species Rhizobium sp. Leaf341. The sequence continues at coordinate 247,991 of NZ_LMPE01000002.1, read as the reverse complement.
GGAAAATTCATATGCCGGGGCAATGCGGTTTTTGTCGGGCACCGCATTGCGCGCCAGCGCGCGCGCTGCCTCGCGATCCGCCTCCGACAGCCGCGCCCGTGCTTCTTCGTCCGCACGGGCCGCTTCGGCCGCGGCCCGAACAGAGCCGATTTCGCTTTCGAGCGAGCCGATCAGGCCCTGAAGGCTTGTTGCCTGCGAGGCCAGTTGCTCTGCCTTGCGACGTTCGGCAGCCAGTTCCGTGGCGTTGCTGCTTTTGAGCTTTTCCTTCTCGGCGACCAGCATGTTCATCCGCCGCTCTTCCTCCAGCCGCGCGGTCATGTCGTTTCCAAGCGCCTGCTTCTGGGTGACGATGTCTGAGCGCAGGCCGGCAAGGGCCTGAAGATCGGCAGCAAGATTTTCCGTTTCGTGGCGGATACCCGGCACGACGGCGCCGAGCAGGATGGCACTCCGGACAGAGCCAAGGGCATCTTCCGGCGTAACAAGAAGGGCAGGCGGCGGGTTGCGGCCCATCCGCTGCAGCGCGGCGAGAACCTCGGCCAGCACGCCACGCCGCGCCTTCAGCGACTGGTGAACGGTGTCTTCGCGCACGCGCAGGTCCGCCAGCTTCGTCTCGCCATCGGCGATCTGCTGTTCGAGCGTCTGGCGCTTGCCCGCAGACTCCACCAGGGCTTGGCGAAGGGCCGCATTGGTCTTCTCGATATCTGCGATCTCGGACTGAAGCGCGAGCGCTCGCTCTTGCGATAGACTGATGGTCTTTGAGAGGGCGTCGAGTTCGATGCGGGTATTGTTGCGCCTCTGGGACAAGGCAGCCACAGGATCCTCCGGTGCGGCGACGGCGGGACGATCGCCACGCTCGGCATCCTGCGCCTGCGCCGGACTATCGATCCCGATAAGCGCGACGAGGACCGCCGCCAGACGAAGCACATGGCCGGGGCGATCAATCGGCAGACTCATCCGATCGCCCGAATTGCCCTTCCCACGTCTCTTCTGCCGGTTCCAGATCATCCCGCCATCTGCCGTCTTCCGCCTTGTCCGAAGCTTGTCAGTGCGCATGGTCAAAGCCATTTGCCAAAAATGCGGCGCACGCATGGCCGGAAGACCGATGACGCATGCCTGATAGCCGTGCGAACTGGTGTTTAGACGCGGTGGTAAGGGTGTCCGGACAGAATGGTGACAGCGCGATAGAGCTGCTCGGCAATGAGGATGCGAACAAGCTGGTGCGGCCATGTCAGACGGCCGAGACAAATGACGGCGTCCGCCCGGGCGTGGAGGTCAGGGTCGAGCCCGTCCGCCCCTCCGATTGCGATCGTTATGTCGCGTTTTCCCTGATCACGGAACCCGCCGACAAGCTCTGCAAAGGCGGGGGAGTCGAGGTGTTTGCCGCGTTCGTCCAAGAGAATGAGAAGACCCGCTTCAGGCAGAGATTTCAGCAGCTGAGCAGCTTCCTCTCGCTTGCGCGTCTCACTGGAGGAGGCCCGACTTTCCGCGATTTCCGTCATTCGCCCTGCTTCGAGCCCGATGGCCGGACCGGCTTTGGCGAAGCGGTCGAGATAGCGCGCCGCAAGATCCTTCTCCGGGCCGGCTTTCAGGCGCCCGACAGCAAAAAGTCCAATTTTCAACCCTCTGGCCTCCGGCACAGCATTTGCGGGCCGACACCGGGATGTCGGCTTTGGTCCGGACGCTGGACATCCGCCGCATGCAACGATCGCTGTGCAGGCTGCAACAGCTCTCGACGCACGTTTACAGGCAACGCCGACGACGTGGCGTCAAGATACTGACGTCAAGGATCAGTGGCGTGTGCCGTCGTCCATTTCAGGGGCCGCCCACATCCGCTCGATGTTGTAGAACTCGCGGATTTCAGGACGGAACACGTGAATGATGATATCGCCAGCATCGATCAGAACCCAATCCGCTGTTTCCAGGCCTTCAACCCGGGGAGCGCCCAAGCCGTCGTCCTTCATGTCGGAAACCAAGTGATCGGAGATGGCTGCAACATGACGGCTCGATCGCCCGGAGACCACAACCATGTAGTCGCCCAGCGCCGATTTTCCGGCAATGTTGATCGTGACAATATCTTCTGCCTTTGAGTCCTCGAGGCTGGCGAGAACCAGTTGAAGCGCGCGGTCGGCGGCATCGTCGCCACGTTCCGTGCTTTTCGGGAAGATGCGGGTGACATTTCCCTTGGCGTGTACTGTTGTCAGAGTATTTCCTTTCCCAATGACCAGAACATGCACGTTCGGCACATCTTGCGCCGGGCAACCGCTTGTCGGACAGTCACCTTGATAAATGTAGTCATCAAAGCCTTAAGGTTTCAAGACGCAGGCAAAAAGATCGTCAGCCCCGCACAGGCTTGGCCGCCCGCAAGGCCGTCGAGCTCAGCGGAGAACGTGGACCATGAAGGAACGTCCAGGCTGGCGCAGCGCGTCGGGCCAGAAGAGCGGCATCTTCCTCATCGACGCGGGCATAGTCGAAGGTTCGCGCCATCTTCGAGGAGAGGTAGGCCAGGGTCGCGCCGGGCCGATCGACGACAGCGATGGGGACGCTGCGGGCGATCTCCTGCCAGCGCTGCCAGCGATCGAATGTCTTCAGATTGTCAGCGCCCATAACCCAAACGAAATGAATGGCCGGATTGCGGGCACGGATCTTTTCGAGTGTTCGCGCAGTGTAGCTTTGCCCGAGTGTATGCTCAAAGGCCGTCACCTTGATGCGCGGACTTTCCGTGATGGCTTCGCTCATGGCGATACGATCGGAAAGCGGCGCAAGTTCGCGTCGGCTTTTCAGGGGGTTGCCCGGTGTCACCATCCACCAGAGCTGGTCGAGCCGCAGCCGCCGCAAGGCGATGTCGGCCACCAGCACATGCCCGTCATGCGGCGGGTTGAACGAGCCGCCGAAAAGGCCGACCGTCATCCCCGGCTCGACATGCGGCATCCGCAGATAACGATCGGCGAGACCCGCATTTTCCGTCACTTACGGTCGAACCTGGCCGGTGCCGTGCACCCGATACTGGAAGGAGGTCAATTGTTCGACGCCGACGGGACCGCGTGCGTGCATCTTGCCGGTGGATATGCCGATCTCGCCGCCCATGCCGAATTCGCCGCCATCGGCAAACTGGGTCGAGGCATTGTGAAGGAGAATGGCGCTGTCGATCTCCGTGAAGAAGCGATGGACGACTCCGGCGTCCTCGGCGATGACGGCTTCCGTGTGGGACGATGACCAGAGCCCGATATGCTCGATCGCACCGGCAACGCCGTCGACCATCCGCACCGCGATGATGGCATCGAGATATTCCGTCGCCCAGTCTTCTTCCGTGGCCGCGATCAGGCCGGGGACAATGGCCCGAACCGCGTTGTCGCCGCGCACTTCGCAGCCGGCGGTCTGCAGCGCGGCAATCAGCGGCACGACGAAGCGTTCTGCGCCGGCCGTGTCGATCAGCAGGGTTTCCGCCGAGCCGCAAACGCCGGTGCGACGCATCTTGGCATTGACGATGATGGCGCGCGCCATGTCGAGATCGGCCGAAGCATCGACATAGACGTGGCATAGGCCTTCGAGATGCGCGAACACCGGGACACGTGCCTCGTTCTGAACGCGCGCAACGAGGCTCTTGCCGCCGCGGGGCACGATCACATCGATCGCCCCGTTCAGACCGGTCAGCATGGCGCCGACGGCCGACCGGTCGGCGACCGGAACCATCTGGATCGCATGCTCTGGAAGGCCGGCCGAGACCAGGCCCTCCAGCAGGCAGGCATGGATCGCCTGCGAGGAGTGGAGGCTGTCGGAGCCGCCGCGCAGGATTACCGGATTGCCGGCCTTCAGGCACAGGGCACCCGCATCGGCGGTCACGTTCGGCCGGCTTTCATAGATGACTCCGATGACGCCGAGCGGCGTCCGGACGCGCTGGATGCGCAGGCCGTTCGGCCTTTCCCACTCGGCGATGACGTCGCCGACCGGATCGGGCAGAGCAGCGATATCGCGGATGGCGTTGGCCATGCTCGACACGCGCTCTTCATTCAGCGTCAGCCTGTCGATGAAGGCGGCGGCCACGCCGGTCGCCCGTGCATTTTCAAGATCGAGCGCATTGGCAGCCAGAATATCTGCGCTTCGCTTCAAAATCGCATCGGCCATGGCCATGAGGGCTGCCGTCTTCTGCGTCGGCGATGCTGTTGCCAGTGGCCGGGCCGAAGCCTTGGCCTGACGGCCGATGGCGGCCATCAGATCCTGGATTTCGCGCTTGCGGGGATCGTCAAGCATCGATGTCGTTCCTCTCCGTCTCACACGTCGCGCGCTTCGTCGCCTGCGCGTCCGGCAGTGTGCCTGTCATGACCAGATCGTCACGATGCACCATGGCGGCGCGGCCGGCATAGCCAAGGATCTCCGAGATGTCTCCCGATTTCCGCCCCGCAATCTGCCGCGTCTCGTCAGCGTCGTAGCTCGCAAGTCCCCGGGCGATTTCTCGTCCGTCCGCGCTCACGATGGCGATCGTGTCGCCGCGGCTGAACGTCCCGGTCACGTCGCGCACGCCGGCCGGCAAAAGACTCTTGCCGGAACGCAATGCCGTTTCGGCGCCCGCATCGATGGCAAGGGTGCCCGAGGGCAACAATTGTCCGGCGATCCATGTCTTGCGCGCCGTGACAGGCGTAGTGGACGGGGCAAACCAGGAGGATCGGGCGCCTTCGGCCAGCGCCGCCAGAGGGTGATCGACCTTGCCCGAAGCAATGATCATCGCGCAACCGGCGCTGGTCGCCATCTTGCCGGCGTCGATCTTCGTGCGCATCCCGCCGCGCGACAGTTCCGATGCTGCGCCACCCGCCATCGCCTCGATCTCGGGCGTGATGGACGGAATGATCTCGATGAATTTGGCTTCCGGATCCAGATGCGGCGGTGCCGTGTACAGTCCGTCGATATCGGAAAGCAGCACGAGCAGGTCCGCACCGATCATGGTGGCGACGCGCGCGGCCAGCCTGTCGTTGTCGCCGTAGCGGATTTCGCTCGTGGCGACGGTGTCGTTCTCGTTGATGATCGGGATCGCGCCCATCCTCAGGAGCTGGGTCATCGTCGCGCGCGCATTGAGGTAGCGCCTTCGCTCCTCCGTGTCGCCGAGCGTAAGCAGAACCTGTCCGGCAATGATGGCGTCCCGGGACAGACTTTCCGACCAGGCCCGCGCCAGGGAAATCTGCCCGACGGCTGCTGCGGCCTGGCTTTCCTCCAGCTTGAGCGCGCCCGCCGGCAGCTTCAACACAGAACGGCCGAGGGCAATGGCGCCCGACGAGACGACGAGGACATCGACGCCCTGCGATTTCAGCGCCGCAATGTCGGCGCAGATGGCGTCAAGCCATGTCGTCTTCAGCCCGCGCGCCCGATCGACCAGCAGGGCCGATCCGATCTTGATGACGACCCGCCGATAGGTCGAAAGCGGCTTGCGGGCCGAGCGCATCAGTCGGCGCTCCCCGCGTCGTCGCTGCCCGCCGTCTGGGCCGTCACGATGATATCCCGCAGGGCACGCAAGGTTTCCGTCATGCCCGTGCCAACAATGGCCGAGAGAAGGAAGGGGGTCGTCCCCGATGCTTTCGCCAGCGCTTTCTGTTTCTTCTTCAGCTCAGTAGGATCGAGCGTATCGACCTGCGACAGCGCCACGATCTCCGGTTTGTCCGTCAACTCGCCACCATAGGCTTCCAGCTCGTGCTTTACGGTCTTGTAGGCCTTGGCCACATCCTCCTCCTGTCCCGAGACAAGGTGAAGCAGGACACGTGTGCGCTCGACATGACCGAGGAAGCGGTCCCCGAGGCCGACGCCCTCATGTGCGCCTTCGATCAAGCCGGGAATATCCGCCAGAATGAACTCACGCCCGTCGATGGTGGCGACGCCCAGGTTCGGATGCAGCGTGGTGAAGGGGTAGTTCGCGATCTTCGGCCGCGCCCTCGTGCAGGTGGCAAGAAAGGTGGACTTGCCGGCGTTGGGCAGCCCCACGAGTCCGGCATCGGCGATCAGCTTCAGCCGCAGCCAGATGGTCTTTTCCTCGCCCTCGAGCCCGGGATTGGCCCAGCTCGGTGCCTGATTGGTGGCTGACTTGAAGTGGGCATTGCCGAAACCACCATTGCCGCCGGCCGCGATCCGGAAGCGCTGGCCCTCGGTGATCATGTCGATGATCAGCGTTTCCCCGTCTTCTTCGAAGATCTGCGTGCCGACCGGCACTTTCAGCGTCACGTGATCGCCGCCTGCGCCCGTGCGGTTACGGCCCATGCCGTGGATCCCGGTGCCGGCCTTGAAGTGCTGCTGGAAGCGGAAATCGATCAGCGTGTTGAGACCATTGAGGGCCTCCACCCAGACGTCACCGCCGCGCCCGCCGTCACCGCCGTCGGGTCCACCGAACTCGATGAACTTCTCGCGCCGGAAGGATACAGCACCGGCCCCCCCGTCGCCGGAGCGGATATAGACCTTGGCCTCGTCAAGAAATTTCATCGTCGTACCGTTCGTGCTACCTGCCGGAATTGCCGCCATCGATATAG
>NZ_LMPE01000002.1:9838-241462 GCF_001424325.1 Rhizobium sp. Leaf341 | reverse complement strand
AGGCGGCCCGAGCCTCGAGGCTCGGGCCGCCTGCCGTGTCGTCAGGACGCGGGCGCAAAACCGTCCCGCGTGAGCTGCGTCTCGATCCGGTTTACTGTCCGGCCCCGCGCCGGCACATAGACATCCGAGATGCCGGTGATCGCGAAACCGAGCTTGGCCTGAACCTTCAGCGAGGCCGCGTTGTCGGCGAGAACGCCGGACAGCAGGACGCATTCCGGTCGCTGGCGAAAGAACGCCTCGATGAGAGCATATGCCGCTTCGCCCATGAAGCCGCGGCCCCAGGCCTGCCGGTTCAGCCAGTATCCCAGGTGCCAGCCATTCCGCTGCCGCTCGATCGAGACCATGCCGATGTGCCCATCACCCTTGTCGGTGATCGCAGCATGCCAGGCATCGCCGGCATGCGCTTCGGCTTGCAGCCACTCGCGGGCATCGCCCAGATGATAGGGCTGGGGCACGCGCAGGAGCATGCGGACAACGTCGTGATCGCAAAGCGAGGCGGCGATTGCCGGCGCATCGGAGAAGGCATGCGGCCGCAAGGTCAGACGCGGCGTCCGGATGACCGGGCAGGGCGGCAAGATCCCGGACGCCCGAGGCTTTGCCTCCGGCCTCTCGCACCTTGGCCGTGCCGGCATATCGAGCTCGAGGGTCATCGTCCGCCTCCCCAGCTTCTCAGAGAGATCCAGGTCTTCCGGTCCAGCCGGAACCACTCGACCGGAACCATGCCGCCCAGGGCCAGGCTGCCGATCATGCCGCCGCCCTGGTACTGGAACCCGCATTTCTGAATGACGCGCCGCGCCGCGACGTTCATGACGCGGCAGCGGGCATCCAGCTGCGCGATATCGCGCGTCCGAAAGGCCATGTCGATCAGCGCCTGCGCGGCTTCGGTCGCATAACCCTTGTTCCAGTGCGGCTCGCCCAGCCAATAGCCGAGTTCCGCAGTGCGCCCATCGTCATGCGGCTCGACGCCGCAGCAGCCGAGAAACGCGCCTGTGTCCGCTTTCGTGATGGCATAGACGCACTTGCCAATCGTGCCGGCGTTCGTGCGTCGCACGAAGTCCGCGGCATCCGCCACCGTGTAGGGATGCGGCATGCGCGAAACCATGGTGGCGATGTTGGCGTTGTTGGCAAGATGGGCAAGGGCGTCGATATCGTCTTCATGGGGCGCGCGCAGGACAAGCCGTGGTGACAACAATATCGGGCAATCGGTCCTTGACCGTTGCGGCCTCGGCCGCTCTTCGGGAAACCGCATCGGGTCTTCCCGTAACAATTCGCTCTGCATGTCTTGATCTCCAGACGTGAAAAAGGGGAGGTGGGTCTTGCCCCATCTCCCCTTTTGTCGTGGTCTGAACCTGAAACGGCCAGCCGGGTCGATGAGACGCCGGCTGTTTTAGAGCGCTACCGGCTTATTCCGCTGCTTCTGCTTTCGGCATCACCGAGACGTACACGCGGCCATTGGCCTTCGTGCGGAAATCCACGTTGCCTGTCGTCAGCGAGAAAATCGTGTGGTCCTTGCCGAGGCCGACATTGGCGCCCGGATGCCACTTCGTCCCGCGCTGGCGCAGGATGATGTTGCCTGGAATGACGGCTTCGCCGCCGAACTTCTTCACGCCAAGGCGCTTGGATTCCGAATCGCGACCGTTACGCGACGAACCGCCAGCTTTTTTGTGTGCCATGGGTCTTCTCCTTTAAACCTTCGATCGATCTTACTTGGCGCCTGCGATGTCCAGGATGCGGACAGTCGTCTGGTGCTGGCGATGGCCGCGCGTGCGCTTGGAGTTCTGGCGACGGCGCTTCTTGAAGGCGATAACCTTCTTGGCACGGCCATGGCCGACGACTTCTGCACTCACGACAGCGCCTTCGACGAAGGGAAGGCCGATCGTGGCGTCGGCGCCGACGCCGACCATCAGGATCTCGGTGAATTCGATCTTGTCGCCTTCGGCGCCACCCAGCTTTTCGATGGTGATGACGTCGTTTGCGGCTACGCGGTACTGCTTACCGCCGGTCTTGATGACTGCGAACATGTCTTGTCCTTGTCTGTTCGGTCCGGCTCTGTCCTCTCGGCTCCGAAAATTCGGAGACCGGTCGTGAACGGCCGTCTTTTTATCAGTCGGAATGGCCAAGAGAAGGTTCTCCCCGGCCGACGAAGCGAATGCCCTTCCGGACATCCGGATGATGTGATGCACCGACCCCGCTTCCGGAATCCGCACCACTTCAGATGCGCCCGTTACGCGAGCTTTAGAAATCTGTCAAGGTAAAAGCCCGGAAATCCCTCAAATTCAAGCCCTTCTCCCTCTTGCCATCCCTCCGAACTNNACCCCGCGGAGAGGTGGCAGAGTGGTCGAATGCACCGCACTCGAAATGCGGCATGCCTGCAAGGGCATCGTGGGTTCAAATCCCACCCTCTCCGCCATCGGAGCCTTTCGATCTAAGGCTTTTTCGACTTAGGTCTAGTCGTCTTTCATGAGAGCTAAGCTTCTCTTGCGTAGATCGCGGCACACTTTCGGCACATCTTTATCCGGTGCTACTTGCGGGTCGTCGCTGAAGTTGCGACAGAGTCTGGACTCAACCGGCGCATCGAAGATGATTGATTCTACTTTAACTCTCCCCAGCCTAGCGTTGTGGTATCAAAGAGGCATGACCCATCCGGTCAAGGCTAAGCCTCCAACCGTCGAGTTACACGTCAATCTCTGGCGACGTATCGGCCGCGATGACGAAGACATAAATTACCTGGACATCGGTGTCAGGGTGATCGAGCAGCGGGATGTCGGCGCGCTCAACCTATACGTTCCCTTTAAGCCCGACCAATGTGTCTTCGAAGATCTAGCCCACTTACTGCGGCGAAATGAAATAGCTAGCGCGGTGTTTAATGAACTTCTGGAGGTTCAGCCGACTGAGGATGGAGCTGGGACCTTCTTTATAAATCAGCGCGGCTCGCATATGTTGAGCGTCCACGAGATCAACCGCCTCTGCGATATCGAGTTCGTTACTGAGTTCCCGGATCAAGCGCCACCTGGATTCGTTATAAAGATCCTTCCCAGCTTCTGCGCCAAGTTTCAGTCGCCGGGCGAGCATTATATTCGTTTTAGGTTGTCTCTCAAGAGAGAGGCTGCTGAGATATTCAGCTCTGATGTCAGTAATGAAGACGGCTGGATTTTGAGTTCGACGACAACGAGTGAGATTACGGAAATAAGAGTAAATGAGGTTAGAAGTATACCTTCGTCAGTTTTACGCCTTGCGGAAATGCATAATTGGCTTTCGCCGCAACTCTCTGCTATTCATTACTTCCTAGTCCGAGATATTAGCTTTGACCTCATTGCATCGCACTCGAGCTTCCGAAAAATCAGACGGATGGAGCCAGTCTGGGACGCATACTTGGGGCCGAACTTCCCGCCTGGATCCGCCCGAAACATGCTTATCTATCACTGGCGCAAGGTCGCCGAGCCCGGTGATCTGGGCGATTTTGTAACTCTAGCGAAATTCCGGCGCTCCAAAACTAACTTGGCGTTTTACATCGTGCTTGTGATCGCACTCGGTAGTTTGGGAAGCGGGCTTCATGCGACGGTATCTCAAGTTCTCAAGCGCGCTACCTGGGAGGGCACTTGGGTTGCATTGCTATTGCTGCCCTCTGGTTGGGAGGTGTTTGTCGCGACCGTTCTTCTGGGGCTGTTTGCGTGGTGGCTTGCTCATATCGCAAAAAAGCGCCCATAACCGTTTATAATTACCGCCATACCTCTATGTCAGAGAGACGATAGGTGTATAGTTCCGACTCGCACCCTGGGAGACATTATGCAATTAGCTCATTTCACATGCGCGCGCACGCTCGCAGCTCAGGTGGATTCTGAGCGGGTTCGCGACCTGATTTCGAACTTTGCAGTTTATTATCCGGGTATCGATAGATGGTTCACATCAAAAGTTCAGCCCGGCCTCATGAGTGGGGCGCGCAAGATCCTTGTCGATGTTGCTGATAATAATAAGTTGAACGCCATTGCAATCCTCAAGAAGAATGATTCTGAAAAAAAGATCTGCACGTTCTGGGTGTCCCCCACCGCGCGAGGACGAGGGGTGGGTAGGCGTCTGTTGGCAGATTCGGTAGCTTGGCTCGAATGCGCTACTCCTCTTCTGACGGTTCCAGAAGAGGAGCTGGCGAACTTTAAGCCCTTGCTTTCAGAAACAGGCTTTAAGCTCACACAGTTTATACCTGGTGCCTATAGGCATGGTTCGATTGAATACGTTTTCAATGGATCAATTCCTACTCGTGGTAATTCCATATTCCAGTAGTGTTTCCTCTAGCAAGTTCTGACTTGCTGAAGGGATAATTTTGAACTGGCACTTGAGAGCATTCGAAAGGTCTTTCATGTAGCCCAGCTCAATCATCTGTAGTTCGCTTATTTTGAGCGCACAACTGTCGCTTAGTCCTGCCCTTCTCGCTAACACAGACGGATCAGTCTTAAGGAAAATGAGCGTATGTATGGGTAGATCAACAAAGAAATCCAGCGGCAGGTAATAAAGCCCCTGTTCAGATGGTATTATTGTGTGACCGTCCCAAATCACTTTTGATCCGATAGACTTTCCAACTAGCCATCTCCTTAATGATATTTGGTTTTCATTAAGATCTTCGAAATTCAACCTTTGTGTTGGTCGCCCTATCTGTTTAAGGATTGAACTTGCCGTCAGGAGAGTGAACTCGGAATTTTTTTCGATAAACGTTTTCAAAGTGGTAGTCTTACCACTCCCGGATGGGCCGCTAACAAAAATCATATTTTTCTCAAGATCTCTGATAATCCGTTACACCATCGCCAAGATTGCGGCGGGGTGAACTCATACCCCTTCTGAAGCTCAGCGCGTGAAAGCTCCGGTAGGTCGATTTCCAACACCTTCAACTTTATGGCGTTGGCGAAGCCGCACCCTTTGAAGTAAGTGTCGAACTCAGCTCTTGTGCATCCCGTCAAGCCCCCAATACTCGTCCAAAGAGCGTCATTTTCCATTGTAATTATTTCTTGAACCTCACATGCACAGACAAGCCTGCAAACAGGTGAGGTTGCATAAATCAAAGCTATGTCCCCTTGAGCATGTTGGGGAGGAGGCCTGCGACGGAGCTCGTAGAGCTTTTGCCGCTCTGCAATCATAGTGGCCCACCTAGGCTTGATGCTAAACATCAACATGCGCGCTACCCTATCGAGCCCTGTAAAGTAGCAAAGGTTTAGAAGGAACGTTGCGGAAACGCCACCTGTTTTGGACAGAGCATTTGCATCTCGCAATTTGGCGGAGGGCATCCTACGCGTGATCTTCGATTTGGTTATAACGATGATGCAGACGCTTCGTGATGGCTTGTGGCTCTCCGTTTAATAACTAGTCGAGGCTGATGATCTTCGCAGCCATAAACGTTTCAAGCTTCTTGAGCCCCGACACCATTCCCTTGCCGAACATCGGCGTGCCGACTGCACCCTTGAGCCAGCACTCCCTCTTCGGCTTGATGTAGGTGAACGCCACGCAGCGCTTCTCATCGATACAGGCCAACCTGCAGTCTAGCGGCGTCCTCGCTGATCGCTCTGGTCTGCTTGAAAGATCTCCACCAGGCAGATCGACATCATCAAAGAGTGCAGTTTGCGGGTCGATCGTCCCAAGGGTAAGTGCAGAGGGATCTGCCTCTGCACCGCTAAGGAAGCGGCCGGAGAATGCGACGCTGTTGCCGTCAGCTCGACCAGCGCTCGACTTGAGGAAGCAGTTTGGCCCTCGCTTGATCTTCGGGTTTGCGTTGAACGTGAAAGCCTTGCACTGGCCATTCATCGCGAGACAGCTCCTCGCGCACTCTCCTGCTTCCGCTACTCGGGAAGACAAGATGTCATCACCAAAGAGATCCAAGCCGGTATAAAGTGCTATCCGGTTAGGGCGGCGGGTGAATTCTTCAAGAGGTGATAGCTTCGCCTGCTGATTTGTCTCCGGCGCTGTAGAAGCCACTGCGGCTTCGGTTGAGGCTTCGATATTGTTCACCCGGTCATTATCTTTCGGAGCTACACCGGCCACGGCAACAGGCACGTCAACAATGGCAGTGGGGGGCTTCTCGAGACCGCTGGTCCGATTGAGTTTGTATTCAGCGACTTCTCCCTGACTGAAGACGTGCATGTCGTCCGGGGGTGTCTTGAACATGATGTGCATCACGTCCATCGGCGTCCCGAACCGGTTCAGCATCTCGATGATGTCAGAGATCGCAAGTTGCGCTCCGACAAGGTCGGGCGACTCCGAGGAGATCTGGTGCACGCCGAGCGCGCCATCGACTTTTCGCTCATCGCCGGCGAGAAAGACAAAGGAGCATGCCGAGAAGCACTTGCTCTCCTTCGGAATGTAGGTCGCCAGCCTGCGTTGATGGATGTCGTCGGCGATTAGCAAGCCCATCTGCACGCTGCCGCCTGGGCTATTGAGAGTGATCAGCTTAGCAGCTGGTGCCGCTTGAAGTGCTCGCCGGAAGTTTAGGCCAGAATTAACGTCGATGTCGCCATCAAGAGCGATGACACCGGGTTTGGTGTCGTCAACCGTGAAGGGGCCAAACTTCTTCTCGCCAGCCGCGACGCCGTTAATTGATACAAGCGATAGCAGAATGCCAGCGAGCGCAGCTCGAAGTCGATGACGCATAGAACAGACCCCTACCGGCAGTCATCAAACTACATCTGCTGTTCAGGAGCAAGGGCCTCCCAGCGGCCGGCTGACCTGCTTGTTCTTACTGTTCATTGTTGCTGCTGGCGGGCCGGGAATCCTCCTTGGCGCCCGTGAAGGGGCATCCTACGCAACATCTCGATCACAAATGGAGAGTGAGATGGCTACGATCAGAAAACTCAGGGGACGCTGGCAAGCTCAGGTCCGACGCCGTGGCACAAAGCCCCGCTGCAAATCCTTCGATACAAAGCTCGAAGCCGAGAAGTGGGCACGCGAGCTGGAGGCGCAGGTCGATCGGTTCGGTGCCGCGCCGGATACTCGTATCCTAGAGAGCACGACGCTCAGCGAGCTCCTGGAACGCTACAAGACAGAAGTGTCGCCCACTAAGCGGGGCTCGGTCCAGGAGATCCAGCGCATCGACGTGCTGAAGCGCCATGACATTGCCTACCGGACGATGATGGGTCTTTCACCGCAGGATATATCGTCGTTCCGCGACGAGCGTCTGAGAACCGTAGCTCCTTCCACCACTGTCCGCGAGCTCGCCATCCTGAGCCACGTCCTCGAGGTCGCAATCCGTGACTGGGGTCTCCCACTTGGCCGCAACGTCGTGAAGCTTGTGCGCCGACCGGTCATCCGAAACGAACGAAAGCGCCGCCTGGAGGGTAATGAGGAGCAGCGTCTGCTCGATGCTTGCTCCGGCGGTAAGATCCCCTACTTCCGCACGTTGCTCATCGTGGCGATCGAGACAGGGATGCGCCGAGGCGAGATCCTCGGCCTACGCTGGGGTGACATCTCGCACAATCGCCGGGTGATCACTCTGACGATGACAAAGAACGGGTCAGGGCGCGAGGTGCCGCTGTCACAGCGCGCCTACAGCGCTCTGAGCGAGTGGAAGGGTCGCTCCGACGAGACGGAGACCCGCGTGTTCGCTATGGCACCTGGTTCACTAGAGCAGGCGTGGTATCGGCTTTTGGCACGAGCAGAAGTTTCCGGGCTGCGCTTCCACGACCTTCGTCATGAAGGAGTCAGCCGGCTGTTCGAGAGAGGACTGAACGTCATCGAAGTCAGCAGCATATCCGGACATAAGGAACTACGCATGTTGAGGCGTTATGCGCATCTTGACGCAGCTGATCTGGTTGCTCGTCTAGGGTGACGATTTTTGCATGCACTCTCGGACATCGAAGTCCTAGAAAAGACAAGGAAGCTCGATGGGGATGCCTTTTGCGCCGCGAGATTTGAAATACCTATCCTCCTCTGCCGGTCGCTTTGAACCGCAGCTTGATATCGCCTACTCTTCACTTCACCATAAATGCGATCGTTCCCGCGGGCTATTAAGCCGGCCGCTACCCGCGGCTGGCCGTCGTGTTGTTGAGGATCTGGACGCATCAGCGCGTCTTGGCGCCAAAGCGGGGACGGTGCGCCGCAAGGACATGACGTTTGCCTGGGCCTTTGGTGAGCAGCGGCTTACCGATGTGTGCCGGCCGGCTGTCCTGAAGATCAGCATGCTCGGCAGCTATGAGCGCGAGGCGCTGACCGATTTCGTGCGGGCCGTTCTGGAGGACGACCGCCCACCGCGGATCCCGTTGCAGAACCTGGCGTTCATGCGGTGCGACGAGGAGCTCGCCCATCTGCTCGACGACCTGCATTTCAGGCGCTACTGGATCGGCGCTGACCTTATCTGCTGGCACCCTGTGACGGGCCAGCGGGAGCTTTTGCTCTAGCCAGTAATCCACAACCGCAAGGTAACGGTGGACTAAGGCCATCTAATATTCTTTCAATAACAATGATTTAGAAATCGCACTCGGGGGATAAACTCTCCACCCGAGGTAAAAGCATTGCTATTGGAAACGAATCAGTAGTAACTGCGAAGCAGCAAGCAGCCATCACCTATTTTTTTTGGTGAGAGGTGTGCCTATGCGAAATCCCAAAGATCAGTTGCGCGTGAAGATCCTATGGTTTGAAGTGTCCGCGATCGGGACGCTTCCGATTATCTTGGCCTTTGTCCTGGCACTTGTCATTTTGGTGCTGCGCCCGCTCATTGCATAGCCGCGCACAACCTGCCGCACTCCATGCGTGGCGCAGTTATATTCTAAGCATCAGCAACGCTTAGAGAGCGCCAGTCATGCCTCCTATTCTCTTCACCCCACGCAAGAGCGCCCGCTCTTTCACCCGCCTGAGCATGCGTCTGTCGGAAACCGACGTCGGCAAACTGCAGCGCGGCCGCTGGCGCGCAGAAATCACCGATCAGAACACCAAGACGCGCTACCTGGTGCGCGGCGCACCGATCTGTGCAGGAGACGCCTACGGCTTTGACCGGGATCTCTCCGACGCCGAGCTGATCGCTTAGCCGACCCTCGACAATTAGAAGAACATAAAGGTAAGCTGCCCGTCACCAATGGGCGGGGGCTTGCATGGGTGTTTCTCGGTTACGCAACAAGACGAAACTGCGCCTCGTGTCATCGCGCACCAACTATCGGCTAGAGGTGCTCTACAATGGCGACGAGATGCTCACGACCGTTATGGGCATTCAGAGCCTCGGCAAGCTTCTGTCCGACATCGGCGCCCTGAAAGAGCATTCCGTCCAGGATTGGGTTCGCATCATCGTCACCAGCGAGACCCCTCCGGAGTTCATCCTCAATAAGGAGACCGGCATCTCCGTCCGGGTAACGCCAACTCTGGCTGACCAGGACTACGACCCCAAGATGCTCAACTGAGGAACAAAGCGTCCATCATCATGTTCTCCCGCTCAACAGGGAGAACCATATGACCAGTGGACCACGCGACAACTCCTCCGGACCAGACCGCGCTTTTGATTGCCAGGAGAGCCTCGGCCTTCCCGTTACGCGCATCATCGATGATGCGGTCATGGCTGGCTGGACAACACCGGAGGTCTTTGACGCCCTCGAGGAAGTGATCCGCAACCGTCGCCTCTCTTACGCAGAAGACCCAGATCCGGCCGACGCACCCTCGGAGATCTCCATGGTGAGCACGCTAGACGGAGCCACAGCCAACCTCTAGCGCACCACGTTGACGACGCCGCCTCCAAGCGTCATCCTCCGGGCACCGACACAGGAGACCATCGTGACTAGCCGCAACGACTTATACAAGTTCCTCGCCAAATCGGTCATCAAGAACGCCTGCTGAAGAACGACGGCGAGGTAGCCATGTCGAGCAATGGTGCCATGTTCATCCGCATAGGGGCGCAGGTCTTCAAGATCAACATCGAGGATGTCGACGCCATCAGCGCTCACGAGCGTCCGGAGGAGCAGGCGAAGCTGTTCATGTCGACCCAGCCGTTCCTCTATACAGCCGAGGAGGACCGCAACGATCGTGACCCGAACGAGCCGGAAGCCCACCCGACATGAGCCAATAGCGGAATGCTATATTTGAACCCTGCATTCATAGGCGTCATTACTTAGGAGACACGTATGGCCAGCCCCAATGAAATCCTTAACGCTCTGGCGACTGCCTATCGGGACGCCGGTCGTCTCGATGAACATTCCGCAGCCGCACTTGACCACAGTGGAAAGCTTTATATTCGGATCGACGATCAGGTGTTCGAGATCGAAGCCGCTGAGGTTGACTTCCAAAGCTGGGCAGACCCCACGACACCTGACGACTTCATGAACAATTTGCCCTTTGTGATCGAGAAGCGATAGCCCGGTTAGACATCAAGCAGTGATTGCTCCGAACCATTTGACAGTCCTATCTAGCCTACCTGTTCAATCTTACGTTGGTTGCCCAATGTTGACACTCAACCACATTCTGCCAACATAGGCGCCAACATCAGGCCATCCAGAGGCCCGAAATCGCTATTCCGGCCAGGCCGACTGACAACATACGACTGCTAATATACCCCTGAAACATACCGCTATGTTGACATATGTTTACCTTATGTTGACAGAAACAGCCCGTTTTTGCGTTTTTCGGAAAAGTGTCAACTTGAGCGATCGCTAATCCTCAATCTCAGCTCGACTCATAGAAGCTCACAGAGAGCGACCGCATACATAGATAAGCAACGAGAGCAGACAGGCACACGGACGCGCTCACAGACGAACGTCGTGTCAAACCCGAAGCGCTACGGGGTAAGGGTCAATACGTATTCGAAGACGACACCGAGAGGGCGCTACACCAACACCGCCCATAGAGACCGAGAGAGCCGACCATCTATGAGAGGAGACTGATACGTAGAGAGGTAGAGGTGCATGCGCGTAAGTGAGTAGACGCTAAGAGAGAATGCCAGAAAGTATGCGGATGTGTGAGAGCGCGGTAGAGAGCTGTTATAGGAGGTCGGTGGCCGCGCCACGGTTATCCGCCATCCCAAGCACCCGCCCATCACCTCCCGCGCCATGCCATGCCGATTCATGGACAGCCGAGGCACATCACAATGCCGACAAGGTTGATGCACCCTGGCGATCTGTGAACACACGACAGCCTGCTCCGCGTCGATAAGGCTCTTCGGATACAGCGCTCCGGCGCCGACGAGGTCAATGATGAAGCGCCGTTTTTGAGAACATCAACGAGGTCGATGTCGCCGGCCAGCAATACATCGCGATGACAACCGAGGACTGAGGCGGCGGTAGCGCCGACGAAATGCATAAAGCTCCTGTCCTATACGATAGACACAGCATCGATCGCGGCAGGCAAAACGATGGCTGTCCGCTGGATGATGCCGCTGAAGAGATAGGATATAGGTCTGACTTGCCCTCTTCGCGTAACTCGACGCAGGAGCTCGTAGGCGAGCATCCGCTTGCCCTCGTGCATGACACTGAAATTGGTTCCGGTTTGTGCCAGTGCGAATCCTGGTGTCTTCAAGCATATGTTTACATGATCAGCGTCGCTCAGCCGAGGAGGGGAACAGCACCTTGCTGTTGCTCGACCCTCCGTCTTCTTTGGTGGCGAGCGTAGCGAGCCGCAGGCTCTCGACCAGCCGGAGCGCCTGTCACGTTTTCTGCGTTTTCTCCCTATGTATATATACTCTTAATTTTAATATTAGAATACAGTGAGGAAAGGCACAAAGCGTGACGCTCATGATCTCCGCGGTCCCACGGGAAGCCCCGTTATAATGGAAGTGTAAGTGAAGAAGGAGTCACGCATGAACGCATTGGAAACCATTACTACTCTTCCGGCCGTGGAAGGTGCGGTAGAACGTAACTGCCATGAACGCTATCGTGGAAATGCACCTCTAAGTGCTGCAATCGATGCCTGGCGCCGGAAGCGCAGTGAGGATGTGCACCGGAAGGTCGCCGCTGCCTCTGCTGCCGTCTCACGCAAGAAGTATCGCGAGGAGAGGGCCGCTCAGGGGCTGACGGTGCGCCCGCACACCTACCATGATCACGTTCCTCAGCAGCCCCATGAACACCGTGAAGACTACGAAAAGCGGATCCATCGCGACCGCGAACGCGAAAGGCGCGGTGTCACCGCGCAGACTGTGCGACCCTATCACGATCTGTCGAACATGACGGAGGAAGAGAAGGCAGAGCATCGTAGGACGCAGGCCAAGCTTCGGAAGGCGAACGAGCGGAAGCGCAAGGCGGAGGCAAAGGACTCGCCTATCGAACCGAACGTGTTAGAGGTTGGGTATGCTAGTGACCCCAACTTCGGCAGGTTCTGATTCATGCGGCGCAATGGTCTGAGCGAGGAACTGCGGTTGCGCTTTGCGGGAGTTGCCACGAAGTATCTCGATCCCGGGCTGAATTAGTTGAAGGGATCGGAACATTTTTGTTGCATGAAGAGGGAGAAGCCTCGCTTCAGAGTGAAGGCTAAGTGCGCCCTCTTCCTTCATCGTCACACTCATCGCAATAGCATGTTTGAGCGATTGGTGCACGAATAGACCATTTCCAATTTGTGCACCTCTTGACTGGGACTCGTCGTGTTGCGCGGCTCCTGAGCGCAATTGGTGCTTGCCCCAAAGTGTTCGATGCCTGCAGACGGCCAGTCTACCAAATCGTCCTCTACGCGGCTGTAAGGCACCGAACCCGCTCATTCGCAGTGGGATCGCGGAACCAGGCCTTGATTGCGGCGCATGAGGTGCTGTCTCTTGTCGCAGATGCATTGCACCTCCGCAGCTCCGGCACATAAGATTTACCGCTTCCGCAAATCCAGCTCGATGCTTTAGCCGTCATGTTGTCGGCCTACCCAAGGACAGGTAACGCGCTAAAAAGAGGACGCTAATTAAACCACGCGCAAGATCGACGCTCGACTTCGCGCATCCGAGCACCCAGCCCGCTATAACGAAAACATGAATGACAAGCATAGGAGCTGATCATGTTTTCATTAGAGGCGCTGCAGAGGATGTCGCACGCAGCGAAGAGTTACGCGTCCCATTGCGATACCGTCGAGGAGCTCGAGGGGCCCTATCTTTCCTACCCGCCGGAGCGACAGCGCGTTCCTCACCCTGCAACCTTCGCCAAGTTTTCGATCACCGAGAAGATCGCGATTATCGAAGCGGTCCAGCGCGAACTCGACTACCTGACTGAAGGAGTAAGGTCTGGCGCGATCACGCCAAACCATCGCGGCAGAGGTGCGGCGTTGAAGGATCTTCGCGCTCGGCAGATGCGCCTCAACAAGTTGGCCAGAGCCTTTGGCTTTCACCGGGAGTGGCGGTTGCGGGTAAGGACAAAGGCGATTGGTCGGCCGCTTCAGCTGGATCATAACTGTTGACGTGGTGGGGCAGGGTGCTTGCCGATCGTTTTGGCGAGTTCTTGTGCCGGCGTCGCGCGATCCGATACAGGATCTGCTTCATTAGCACCGCATATCGCTCACAAGCCGGAGGGTCTGGCAATGTAACAGTATGCTGAAAATGCTATATCTTTATGAGTTATATCAACATTAGGCTTGCGGTTATAGCGCTACATCCTTCCGGTTCGGCAATGCATGCTTCCGAATAGTAGGGCAGCTGTTGCGGGCAATTATAGGGTGTCCTGCACAAGCAACCCGGCACCCTCATGAGGAAATGATGATCTACGACTACATGAAAGCCCGTCGGTTTCTGCGGAACCGCATTGAGCACATTGCGGAAACCCGCGACCTCATTTGCACCACCCGGTTCGATGAATGCACAATCTCCCTGCGCGAGCTTTGCTCTGCCATGGTCAGCGATCCCGAGCCGTTCCCGCAGCATCTCGACGAGAGCATCGGCAGTATCTGCGCGCATGAGTATCGAATCTGGCTTCGGAAGGAGAGGACCTACGGTGACGCAGCAGCTCTTCTGATCGCGTTGTTGGATGCAACGGCGAATGGTTCGCGGCCAGCTCAGGGGATGTGGGTAACGGATGTCCTCCGCCAACGGCGGGATGTGGGGTGCGGCGCCGTGGCTAGCGGAGGTGCATAGCGGACCCTCTGTAGAACGCGCAATGCAATCGGACGGCCGAATATGGGGTTCCAGCAGAGCGATGTCAGCTTAATGAAACTTCCGTTCGCTGAGCGAGAGCATGGATACGTCGCTATCTGGCGGGCGCTTAGTCTTCACATGATGGGCGCGATGGCAGAGTTCGAAAGAGCCATTATCTGTTAACGCACCAAGGCGGCGATGGTAGCTGCAAGAGCATGAGGATCTCATATTGGACGCCGTCGCTCTATGACCGAAGTGCAGACCGAGGCAGCGAGGCACTCTGTCGAGATCGACCTGGAGCCGATCTCTAAGGTGGCTGCAACGTATCAGGTCCATCCGAAAACGCTGTCTCGTGTTCTACGGGGTGTCCAGATGCAAAAGCATTGTTGATTAAATCGGCTGGGAGGGTCGCTGGCGCGTCTGGCAGATTCATAGCTGCGACGCAACGTTTATGACCCCCAAGCCAGCCAGTGAACATCCTCGAGTCAAGCCAGCTATGCCAAAGCCAGCCTGCTCTTCTCAAGCGCTTCCCGAGCCCAAGGAGCCCATAAAACCGACGGCGGCATCCAGAACCACCCGCCTATTTCGTCCCCAACGACCTCGGATATGCCGGTCACCGCGCAGGCCGCAGTCAACAGACAGATCCATGCTGCTCTCTTCTCGTGGTCGGTCTCGGCTCGCATCGCGGCGAGCAGCTCCTGATTGCGCCAATTGAGAGCCTTGAAAACGTCGCTGAGAACGCCACTGTCGACAGCGTGATCATACAGCCAGTCGAACTTCTTTCGCTTCCCCGCCGCGGGCATTGCAAAGCGCGACTCGGGCAGAAGAACGCCGAGGAAGGCGTTGGGGAAGGCTTCGATCACTGAGGTGCCCGGCCGAATAGCCTTCTCGATCGCGTCACTCGGCAGTGCAAGATGGAGAACCTGCTCGGCGGTCTGAGCCGCCGCACGGCGCAGGTCCTTGCCATAGCCATGATTGCTCAAGCCCGGCTTGCATCGCGTCTGGAAGGCGCCGCGAATGAACAGGCGTTCGCACAAGCGGTCCAAGCTGTCATCTGCACCAATACGGACAAGCGGCCCGTCGATTGCAATCACCGAGAAGGCTGTTGACGGCGGGATGTGGAGGCTACGGCGGTCCCAGTCCGAATGTGTCCTCGCTGCTTTGAATTGCCCGCACTTGCTCCAGGCAATGCCTGTTGTCGGCCGTGACTTCGAAAAGCCGACATCGATCCCAAGAAGAGCAATCTGGTCGAGATCGACGGCTGGCTTGTTCATCCTGCTGCGCTTTCGTTCAACCCTCGGATCACTTCAACCAGTCTCTTCGTCTTCTCGAAGTCGAACACCTGTTGCGGGCCTTCTGGCGCCATGTCGATGAAGGGGCTTTCATAGAGCAGGCCGGGATCCATCACGCCCTTCTCGGTCAGGTGCTCGATCACCATGTCAAGGAATTCGATCTGGTCGGCGGTGACGCTGGTATCCGAGAGAAAACTGCTGAAGGCTTCGGCAACGGCGGCCCGGTCGAGCCCTACCAGCGAGCGGATGAAGAGGCCAAACCCGTGGGCAAGCTCACTGGCCTTTTCGAGGTGGGCCGCCTCGCCGATGCCGGCGGAGAGCAGCATCTGCCGGAGCTCCTCGATGTCGGTCGTCGTCAGCGGCTTGCCGTGGCGAAGCTTGGCAATGGCGATGTGGTCCTCATGCTCGCGCAGGAAATGCCGGGCCTTTTTCTTGAAGCGGGCAAAGTCTACCGCGCCGACCTCCGGCAAATCGTGCTCGATGCCCTGACCCAGCTCATCGACGAAATTGGTGTAGACGATCGCCTTGCGGCCTTTCTCGATGTGGTGCACCAGGCCGCGAAGCCTGAGCCGCACCAGCTCCAGCAGCGGCACGGTGATGCCCTCCCACCAGGGATCGGAGAGAATGTCGAGGATCAGCGCGTGCTGCGCGGCAATCGGGGGGATAGCGGTCTGCTCGTCCAGCACTGAAGCGATCTCGATCAGTTGCTTCTTCAGCCGGTCGAAGTTTTTTGCGCCCTTCAGCAGCGCCAGCTCCAGACTGAACATCAAGAGATCGAAGCGCTTTGCCTCCTCGGCCTCGCTCTTCATTTGGTTGGGCAGCGGTGCCACTTCGTCCAGCAGCTCGTCGCGCATGGTGTCGGAGAGACTGCTCCAGGCCTGTGGTGCCTGGTATTTCTCCACCAGCTTGCGCCGGGTGCGAACGATGAAGTTGTCGAGGTTCATGGTGCCGACATAGCTCTTCAGGAAATCGAGCGCGTCTGCCCGGATGGTGTCCTCGCTCGGGACCGCGTTCGGTCCGGCATCATAGGCCTCGCCGTCTTCGGCAACCCCCGGCGGCCGCTCCAGCGCCTGTTTGTCGTCCAGCGCCCGCACCAGATCGAAGCGCGCGGCAAACAGCCGCTCGCTCAGCGACTTGGCATTACGTCCTTCGTCTGGTTTGGGGTTCTCCTTGAAGAACTCGAGGTTCTGGCAATAGTCGAAGACGCGGAAGAACTCCTTGTCTTCGCCGGGGCCGAACAGATCCGGGCAGAGCCGCGTGCCGCGGCCAATAATCTGCCAGAACTTGGTCTTCGAGCGGATCAGCTTGAACAGCACGAGATTGACCACCTCGGGCACGTCGATTCCGGTGTCGAGCATGTCGACGGAAATGGCGATATGGGGGCCGGCGTCCTTCTTGGAGAAATCGTCGATCAGGCTCTGCGCATAGTCGGTCTTGAAGGTGATGACGCGGGCGAAGTGCCCGGCCAGATGCGGATAGGCCTTGTTGAACCGCTGTTCGATGAATTCCGCATGGGCCTGGTTCTTGGCAAAGATGATGGTTTTGCCCAGCCGGTCGCCGCCCGCCACCTTCACGCCATCGGTCATCACATGCGCCAGCACCTTGTCGACGGTGTCGGCGTTGAACAGCCATTTGTTGACCGCCTCGGCATTGACGCTGTCGGGTGGGTCACCGTCCTCCTCGTCCCATTCCAGCATGTCCCACTGCTCTCTCTCTGTCTCGGAAAGATCGTCGTAACGAATACCCTCACGGACGAATTTAAGCGGCACTGAGACGGAAACCGGCGGCACGAGCCAGCCATCTGCTATCGCCTGATCAAGCGCATAGGCATCGGTGGGCACACCGTCTTCCAGGTCGAACAGGCCATAGGTGTTGTGGTCGATTTCGTCCTTCGGCGTCGCGGTCAGTCCCACCAGCAGGCTGTCGAAATAGTCGAAGATCGCACCATAGCGCTGATAGACCGAGCGGTGTGCCTCGTCGATGATCACGAGGTCGAAATGGCCGGGGCCGAAGCGGGCTGTGCTGGCCGATTTTGTATCCGCCTTGCCAGACTGCCGCTCGTCAATCAGGTTCATCATGGTCGGATAGGTCGAAAGAAAGACGCGGCCCTCGGCTGTCTTCTCCGTCACCAGGTTGACCGGCGAGGAGTCCGGCAAATGCGCCTTGAAGGCCCGCAACGCCTGGTTGACCAGCGCCACGCGGTCGGCCAGGAACAGCACGCGCTTGACCCAGCCGGCGCGCATCAGCTGGTCGACCAGCGCGATCACCATGCGCGTCTTGCCGGAGCCGGTGGCCATAACAAGGAGTGCCTTGCGGCCTCGATCCTTCTCAAAAGCTTCTGCGACCCTCCGGATCGCTCCGAACTGGTATGAACGCTCAACGATGTTCTTGTCGATCGGAGATCCGGTGACCGGCCGCCGGCTTTGCCGCCGCTGGATCAGCAGCTGCAGCTCGTCTTTCTTGTAGAAGCCGGACACGTTGCGCGGCGGATATGCCAGATCGTCCCACAGCCAGTGATCATAACCATTGGTGTAGAAGATAACCGGGCGCTGGCCGTATTGCCGCTCCAGCCCGTCGGCATAAAGCTTGGCCTGCTGCTGGCCGGCTGTCGCATCGCGCTTGGTGCGCTTGGCCTCGATCACCGCGAGCGGCCTGCCGTCATCGCCCCACAGCACGTAATCGGCAAAGCCCTCGCCCTTCTGGTTGGGCATGCCGGGGATGGGGAATTCCCGGTCGCGCGCCTCGCTCAGCGGCCAGCCGGCTTCCCTCAGCAGCAGATCGATATAGAGGTCGCGGGTCTCGGCCTCCGAATAGTCGTGGGCGTCCGGCCGCGCCTCGTTCTGCCAGCGCACGCGAGCAATCTCGTCGCGCAGAACCTGCAGTTCCGCGTCGCGCTCCGCTTTGTCGCGCAGGAGGTCGGCAAAGGCCTTGTCGCGCGCCTCGGTCTCGGCCTTCAGGCGCGTCAGCTCGACAAAGGCCTTCTTCACCACGTCTGTCTTGCGGGTGAGCAAGGCCGGGTCGAAGCTCAAGCTGTCGGCGGGCGGGCGGCGCGCATAGCTGCGGGCCAGCCAGAAGCACAGGTGAAACAGCTCGCGCACGGCGTCGCCCGCATCTTTTGCCTGCGTCTGCCGGCTTTCATGGACCGCCTGGTTGCCGATGCGGATGATCAGCTTTGCCTTGGTGAAGACAGCCGGCCCGGCGCGCTCGACAAAGCTCGGCTCGTGGATCAGCGCGGAAATCTTGTCGTCATAGGGAAAGTGCAGGCTCTTGTCGTGCTTGTAGGCCCATTGCACCGCCAGTTCCACCGTGCGGCGCGCATAAAAGGCCGCGGCCCGCGGATCGCCCGCCGCATAGCTCTCCGCCTGCCTCGCGCTGTCGAAGATCTCGGGAAATTCGGCAGAGAGAAAGGCGAAATTGGACATGAAGCCTCAGAGCTGGCCGGAGAAGGCGCGGTGTTGGAGGGAGGCGAAGAGACCATCACTTTTGACTACGGCATCCTGTAGTCGCCCTTTCCGTTCCGCATTTTCAAGCGCTAAGCTTGCATACTCTCTCTGTTTCGAAAGGGAGGGTAGCATTATTTTCAGAGATTTAACGTCCGTTTGGTTGATGCTTGACTGATTTACGGCATCCTTCGCCTTCATAGAAATTTGCTGTTTTATCGAACTACTTTGAAGGAGGTCTATGCAATATTTTGAAGAAATAATGTCTTGATCGAGGCTTAGTCTCATCATGTTAGACTCGAATACAACTGGCTCTTCGAGCTTGGGGATCAGGGCACTTTTCCCCAGATATTCACGGCTATTCACTCGATTTATAACAAGATCGTTCTCGGAAAGGCCATAAGCTTGCTGCTCTTTCTGGGAAATTTCAAGTCGTCTGAGTTTATCGAGTTCGACGACCGCACCGTCATAGAAATTGTTTATCCGCAAAATTCTGACGCCGGACCCGTAGGCGTTTGCAGGCTTGTATAGGCCGTTTGTTGGGCCACTCACAATCAGAGAACCGAAGTCCACAATCGGCAGCTTCTTTGGATTCTCGTCTGGATCCCCGAACATCTCCAGAAAGATCGACTGGGTGAGGCTGTCGAGCAGCGCGATGGCTTTGCGGCGCTTATGCCGGAGCTGATCGGCCTTATCGAGAATCGCAGCAATCCGCTTCTGCTCATCGAGCGGCGGGAGATCGAGTTTGATTGCTCGAAGATCCTTTACAGAGAGGTGTTTAACCGTAACGAACGGCGTCCGGTCCTCTATCGTCTTTAGGGCAGAGGGCAAAAAATGGAACAGATAGTTGTTGTCCAGTTGGCCAGGTTTTCCAAATATCTTGCAGACACGCTGGTTTAGCAACGAGGCATTGCCTTGCCATTTTGCTCTATTGAACTCGCCGTCCATGCCAATCAGAATGTCACCATTCTCAACAACGAAGTCTCCATCGTAGTTGCCCTCGAAAAAGGTGTCTGTATAACCTCGAACAACGTCTCGGATTCGAACTAAAGGCAGGCCCTTGCCGTCCGTGTTAAAGCCACTGGATTTGAAGGCAAAGCCAGACACAATGACGCTGACTTCGCCTAACGACAGGGTAGACCAGGCCCGTTTCACAGCATCGCCTCCAACTCCTTAAGCCCCGTCGCAATCTCATCCTCCAGTGCCAGCAGCTCCGCAATGATCTCCTTCGGCGGGCGGTGGTCGGCGGCTTGGTGGGTCACTTCGCGGTAGCGGTTGAGCGACAGGTTGTAACTGGCAGCCGCGATGTCCTCGCGGGAGACGGAAAAGCTCTGGCCGGTGCGCGGGTTGTCGCGTTCGCTGCCGGTGCGGTTCTTCCAGCGGGCCAGCACGTCAGGCAGGTTGTTCTTCGCGTGGTCCTCGGCGTTCAAGGGCACCTGCGGCACCGGGCCGAACTTGTCCTCGGGCAGCAGCATCTGCCGCTTGTCGTCCAAGCTCATGCCGTCGGCCTGCACGTCGTAGAACCAGACATGATCCGTGCCGCCGGAATTGGTCTTGGTGAAGAAGACGATGGCGGTGGAGACGCCGGCATAGGGCTTGAACACGCCGGACGGCAGCTTGACGATCGCGTCGAGCCGGTGATCCTCCACCAGCATCTTGCGGATCGCCTTGTGCGCCGTGGAAGAGCCGAACAGCACGCCATCCGGCACGATCACCGCTGCACGCCCGCCGGGCTTCATGAGCTTGAGGAACAGCGCCATGAACAGAAGCTCGGTCTTCTTGGTCTTGACGATCGACAGCAGGTCTGCGGCTGTCGTTTCGTAATCCAGCGAGCCGGCAAAGGGCGGATTGGCCAGGATCAGCGAATATGTGTCGGCATCGTCGGCATGGCCGGTGCTGAGACTGTCGCGGTAACGGATATCGGCGCCCTCGACGCCATGCAGCTGCATGTTCATCGAGCCGATGCGCAGCATGGTGTTGTCGAAATCATAGCCATGGAACATGCTTTGGTGGAAATGCCGGTTCAGCTCGGTATCGCGGAACAGACCCTTGTGGTGCTCGCGCAGGAATTCCCCGGCCGCGACCAGGAAGCCGCAGGTGCCGCTCGCCGGATCGCAGATCACATCCTTCGGGCTCGGCGCCATCAGCTCGACCATCAGCTTGATGATGTGGCGGGGCGTGCGAAACTGGCCGTTCTGGCCGGCGCTTGCGATCTTGCCCAGCATGTATTCGTAGAGATCGCCCTTGGTGTCGCGGTCATCGAGCGGGATTTCCGCCAGCATGTCGACCACCTTGGCGAGCAGGCCGGGCGTCGGGATGGTGAAGCGTGCGCCCTTCATGTGCTCGGCGTGCGCCGTGCCCTTCTCGCCCATTTCGCGCAGGAAGGAGAACACGTTTTCGGAAATGATGAAGAACATGCGGGCCGGATCGTCATGACGGAATCTCGACCAGCGCAGCATGGCATAGGTGATCTCTTCCTTCACCGCGCCGGTCTCTTCATTCCGCACGGTGCGATAAATAGCATCTGGGAAAATCACCCGCTCGACCGGCCGGCCCAGCATGTTGGCCTTGCTTTCCTCTCGCGTTTGGATGTCATCCAGTCCGCGCATGAACAGCAGGTAGGTGATCTGCTCGATCACCTCCAGCGGATTGGCAATCCCGCCCGCCCAAAAGGCATTCCAGACCTGATCGACCTTCGAGCGAATTTCACCTGTGAGCATGCTGCATTCCATTTCAATCATGTGAGCGCGACAGTAGCGAAGCGCGGAGGAGAGGCAACCGGGAAAAGCTATGACAACCATCAGTTATCGCACTGGAAATTTAGCCAGTTGTTAGCTCTCTACCTGCTAGCGGAACAATCCAGCTCGGAGGCAAATATGAAAGCAATAATCGCTGCAGCTGTGGCTGTTGTGGGCGCGCTACTGACCTATGTGACATTCTTTAACACCGTGGCGGGATCGCTGGATTTTACCCGCGTGTCTAGCGCCTTTGTAGGCCTGCAAAGCATGGGCGGCATAGATCCTAAGGCTCAAGAGCTGGCAGGCACGATCGTTTTTCAGTGCAGGGCAGCGCAGATCGAGATCATGCGGACGGCTGCACAGGAGGCTGTTGTTGATCTTACCATTGAACGCATAAATCTCGCACAATCTCTCGCAGTCGATGCCGTCCTTACGTCTGTTTCAGCCTTGGCAAGTCAGTCAGGTGCAACGCCGGAGCAGTCTAAGTGCTTGGCTGCTCTCACGGTTATGAAACTCAAGTTTCCGGAGGCATGGAGCTACGTCGAGCGCGAACATCCGGAAGGCCTGACGCCGTTCGATGAATTGATCAAGCAGCAGTGACCTGATGCGTGACAAATGTCTTTTAGCCTGCAGGCATCCTATGCAGACTGACTTTGCGGTCGTGCAATCGTAGCGGGCGGCAACAACGCGAAATTGATTGCTGCTGATGCCCCTGGCTGTGTGACAAAGCCATTTATGCAGCTACAAGTGAAGTAATGATCAGGAGTGGTGGGATTTATCCGCGGAGGCACGTTGCGGCCACATCGCCGGTGCCCGTGTCGCAATCGCCAGCCCGATTTTTTCNACCCCGCGGAGAGGTGGCAGAGTGGTCGAATGCACCGCACTCGAAATGCGGCATGCCTGCAAGAGCATCGTGGGTTCAAATCCCACCCTCTCCGCCATCGGAGCCTTCGCTGGCAGTGGTTTGCCGATGCCTTTGTATCGGCTCTGTCGCCCAATTGCATATTTCTATCTTGTCGGCCGTATTAAGGGCCACACTCACGGCGCACCCATCTTCTCACCAGTAATCGCTTAGTCTCGTTTTCTCACGTCATCGAACTTCAGGTCGAATCTTGCCAGATATTTGACCAGACGATCCGCATCGTTGCTGCTCTTCTTTTCCATTCGCGAGTTCGCGAAGAGGGCTCGGCCGGCAGCGCTCGCAGTTGCCTGCTCCCGACAAGTGCGAATAACTGCGGAAAGCTGAGTTGCGTCGAAACGATCCAGGCGCTCGGCCGCTTCGGATCCCAAGAATTCCTCAATCAGTGCATCCGCCGCGTGACTGTCGGATGACGAGCGCCAGAAGTTGCTCAGCCGCCGAACTTCGTCGTCGACAACAGTCGTCGTGATGCGTCCATGGGGCGCCAACGTCGCCATGCGGGTGACGGAGGCTGACAGGTCGCGGAAATTGGCTTTCCAGAGCCCTTGGGGGCCCGTCGCGAAAGCAAGATAGCGCTCGCGCGCTTCCTTGTTGAAGGTGATGTTTTCGCCTTCGCGTTCTAGGTAGCGCTTTAATTCAAATTCGAGATTTGGCTCAATGTCCTCTTTACGCTCGCGCAGGGCCGGCAATTGGAACGTCCAGAGGTTAAGGCGGGCGTAAAGGTCCTCACGGAACTGCCCCTTGCGCACGTCTTCTCCTAGGTCGCGATTGGTGCCAGCCAGTAGCTGGAAATCGGCCGACATTTCTCGGTCGGCGCCCACAGGCAGAAAACGCTTTTCCTCGATCGCGCGCAGGCACATGGCCTGTTCATCAGGGCCCAATTCGCCGATCTCGTCTAGGAATAGGACACCTTTGTCGGCGGATTTGAGCAGCCCAGAGCGCTCGCCTGCTGCGCCTGTGAATGCGCCCTTCACATGACCGAATAAGGTGGACATCGCCTGGTCGCCGCGTAGCGTCGCGCAATTAACTTCGATGAAGGGCCCGCTCACCTTGCGCTGGCTTTTCTTCAGCTCATAGATTTTGCGGGCGAGCTGGGATTTGCCTGCCCCGGTCGGGCCGGTCAGGAGCACGGGCGCCGTCGAGCGGATTACCACCCGCTCGATCTCGTCGATCATCCGGTTGAAGGCGGCATTGCGGGTCGAAATTCCCGACTTGAGGAAAGAGGCTGCATCTTCGCGCTCCGAGGCAAAACGCTTGGCGATTTCGTCATAGCGCGAGAGGTCAAGATCGATGATCCGGTGCGTGCCGGCAAAGTTCTGGTCCGGTTCGCGGTCGCGTGGTGGCGAAAGCTGCAGCAATTTGCCGGGGATGATACGGGCCTCGGTCAAAAGGAACCAGCAGATCTGCGCGACGTGCGTGCCAGTGGTGATGTTGACGAGGTAATCCTCCATATCGGGATCGAACGGGTAGCTGCGGGCAAAATCGCGAAAGCTTGTGTAGACCTCGGAAAAATCCCACGGATCCCGGAAGTTGATGACGTTAGTGCGCACCTCCGTTGCCGGCGATACCGTCGTGATGTCAGCGATGATCCGGTTGGCGAGTGCGCTCGCGTGGTTGTCGTGGATGAGTTCCAACCGATCGATGAACAGGCCGGATTGCTGGCAGAGCCCGACATTGGGTCGCCAGCGGCTCCAGCGATTGTCCCATTTACCCATGTCCAGGGTAGTTCCCAATATGCTGATGGCAACACGCCGTTTCATGACTTATCCAATTTTATAGAATACAATAATTTTAGATACGATAGTAGGTGCGCTGGCTTTTGGCAATTTCTAGAAGTTCTTGCGGAGCGATAGTTTTTATTTTTAAATAACAGATAGATAGATTACTCTCTGCTCAATCGCGGCTGATTTTTTCTAACTGGCACATGTCTTGAATTGTATCTGGCATGAACCAACCAAGAGGTGCTGTCGTGGTCAACAAGGCGATCTTCAAAACCTACCTCGGAAAACTGCTTCCGGGCACGGACACGAAAAACCAAGAAGCTGCGCCGGCTTACAAGCTGACGCCGCGCGAAGCCCTGGCGCAATATGCTGTGACGGGCACGTTCAACGGAACCTTTTATGCGGATGGCGTCGATCAGTTGGAGGTGGTCAAGGCGCTTGCCCTGCAGGTCGAGCCGGAGTTCCTGGCCAAGGTGGCTATCCATGCCGCCGAAAGAGGCCACATGAAGGACATGCCGGTGACGCTTCTGGCTATGCTGACCGGTCTCCAGAGCGAGGCGTTTGCCCGTGCGTTTCCGCGCGTCGTCAAGAGCGGCAAGATGCTGCGCGGCTTCGTCCAGGTGATGCGGTCGGGTGCTACTGGACGCAAGTCGCTGGGCACGCGGCCGAAGAAGCTGGTGCAGGCATGGCTGGAACGGGCAAGCACCGAACAGATCCTGCGCGCGATGGTCGGTAACGACCCTTCGCTTGCCGATGTGATCCGTATGGTGCATCCGAAGCCGGCCTCGGAAGAACGCAGGGCTCTCTACGCCTGGGCGATCGGCAAGCCGCACAACTATGGGGCGCTGCCGGAGCTCGTCAAGGCGCTGGAGGCCTTCCGGCGCGACCAGACAAGCCCGGTGCCGGACGTGCCGTTCCAGATGCTGACCTCGCTGCCGCTGACGCGGGAACATTGGGTCGAAATCGCCCGGAAGGGTAACTGGCAGATGGTGCGGCAGAACCTCAACACCTTCGCACGCAACGGCGTGTTCGAAGTTGAAGGGTTTCCCGAGGTGCTGGCCGAGCGGTTGGCCGATCCGGACGAGGTCCGCAGGGCCAAAGTCTTCCCCTATCAGCTGATGATGGCGTGGAAGATGGTCGATGGCCAGGTTCCGGATGTCGTGCGCGATGCGTTGCGGGACGCGATGGATGTGGCAATTGCCAACGTGCCGTCGCTTGCCGGCAATGTGGTGCTCTGCCCGGACGTTTCCGGTTCAATGGGCTCGCCGGTGACCGGTTTTCGTAAGGGGGCGACATCAGCGGTTCGCTGCATCGATGTCGCCGGCCTGATGACCGCGGCATTCCTGCAACGCAACCAGAAGGCGCGGGTGCTGCCGTTCGAAAATGACGTGGTGAACGTCAAGCTCAACCGGCGGGATTCGGTGATGACCAATGCCGCCAAGCTGGCGGCGGTCGGCGGCGGCGGAACAAACTGCTCGGCGCCGCTGAGGAAGCTCGCAAACGAGAAGGCCAAGGTCGATATGGTTGTGTTCATCTCGGACAACGAGTCTTGGGTGCATGCGGGCAAGAACGGCCAGCCGACGGCTGTGATGTTGGAATGGGCAAGGATCAAGCGGGTCAATCCGGCTGCAAAGTTGGTCTGCCTCGATATCCAACCCCATGCCACCACACAGGCGCCGACGCGGGACGACGTGCTTAACATCGGCGGCTTCTCGGATGCCGTCTATGGGGTGATCACGGCGTTTGCGGCAAACTCGAACGGAGCAGACGGCTGGGTGGAGACCATCGAGGCGATTGAACTCTGACGCCAAAAGCAATGCCCCCCGCGCCGCCGTGAACGACGCGGGGACGTGACGAATGCCTTGGAAACTACAGTTCACACTTCCATGTCGCGGGTTCGAATCCCGCCGGGTCCGCCATACTATGGACCCGTAGCTCAGCCGGTAGAGCAGGAATGTTTCCAAAATCCTCGTCGTCGCGAACGGATGACATGGCGAATGCAAAGCGGATGTTTCCGTGAAATTGGTTGCCATGATCAACAAGGCGAAAAGCCGGAAACGATACTGGTGCTCCGCGAATGGAGTTGTGGGTTCGAAGCCTGCTCCGTCGTCGCCTCCCATCGTGGAGGACCGGCGGGAAGTGTCCGGGTAATTGTCATTCTGACGGGAATTGCAGCGGCGAATGCCGGGCGGAACTACAGCCACCAACGTTGGATGGTCTGGCAGGTTCGACTCCTCCTGGGCATACGCTCTCTGGCATGAGCGGGGCCATCCGGTTTCGTCCACCCTCGTCGCCGCTGCGAGAACTACCCGGCAAATGCCGGCAGGACTACAGGTAGAGCAGCCGATCGGTTTACCGATCAGTGTGTCGGATGTTCAATCATCCCGGGTTCCCGAAGGGAGCGCGTAGCTCAAATACTGTCCCGCCACCCTTGTTGCCGAGGCTTGAATGAACGGAATGCCCGGCGAATGCCAGGCAGGACTACACGGAAAGAGCAGCCCGTCGCTTTGCGGCGGGAAGGTCGGATGTTCGAATCATCCCGGTTGCACAAGGCAATGCGTAGCTCAGCACAACCGTCCTGCCAAAACTCGTCGCCGGGACCACGAAGAAGACCCTGGGCGAATGCCGTCGGTGGCTACAGGGGCCACTTAGCGCCATCGGTGATGGAATGCGAGCGGTGAGTTATTCTCCGGCCAACGCTCGTCGTCCGGGTGCTGTGACGAAACGAAACTGAACCAGAAGGACTGCAAACGCAGAAAAGACAATGACAGAGGTAATGAGCGGACAGGATTTGATCGATGCCGGCATGAGCCAGGGCAAGTGGTTTCGCGATGCGCTGGAAGCGGCCAACCGGGTGCTGAGCGAGGGCGGCTCGACGGCCGATGCGCTGACGGTTGCCGGCGGTTATCAGCCGGGGCCGACCCTGCCGCTCAAGACGCCGAATGATGTGTTGATCCATATGAACATCCGCGCCGAAGATGCGTTCGAACAGGGTAATATCGAGAAGGTGAGTGCGACGATGCGCGAGCTTTCCCGCACGCCGGTCGTTCGCACGGCCGCGATCATGCCTGATGCCTGCCCTTCCGGGCCGGTCGGCACGATCCCGGTCGGCGGCGTGGTGGCGTCGGAAGCGATCCACCCCGGCATGCATTCGGCCGATATCTGCTGCTCGATGGCGATCTCGATCTTCCCTGATGTGGAGCCGAAGGCGTTGCTCGACGCGGTGCACGCTGTCACTCATTTCGGCCCGGGCAGCCGTCCACGCGGCGCCCAGATCAAGCCTTCTGACGCGACCTTGTCGGCGTTCCAGGAAAATCCGCTTTTGAAGGAGATCCTGAACATCGGCATCGATCACTTCGCCACGCAGGGCGACGGCAACCATTTTGCCTATGTCGGGCAGATGAAGTCGACCGGCGCTACTGCGCTCGTCACCCATCACGGATCGCGCGCTCCTGGCGCACGGCTCTATGACCGGGGCATGAAGATCGCCAACAAGTTCCGCGAGCAGCTGTCACCCGAAACGCACCGGGAGAATGCCTGGATTCCTGCCGAGAGCGAGGAGGGAGAAATGTATTGGTCGGCGCTGCAGACGATCCGTCAATGGACGAAGGAAAACCACTACGCCATCCATGACATGACGGCGGAAAAGCTGTCGGCGAAGGTAAGCGACCGTTTCTGGAACGAGCACAACTTCGTCTTCCGCAAATCCGACGGTCTTTTTTACCATGGCAAGGGTGCGACGCCGGCTTTCGACAACTGGGCCGAAGACGCGACCGATTTGACGATCATCCCACTCAACATGGCGGAACCGATCCTGATCGTGCGCGGCTCGAACGCTGCCCACGGCCTTGGC
Source organism: Rhizobium sp. Leaf341 (assembly GCF_001424325.1). Classification (NCBI taxonomy): domain Bacteria; kingdom Pseudomonadati; phylum Pseudomonadota; class Alphaproteobacteria; order Hyphomicrobiales; family Rhizobiaceae; genus Rhizobium; species Rhizobium sp. Leaf341. The sequence goes on along the minus strand of NZ_LMPE01000002.1, from coordinate 213,515 downwards.
TTCTCCCCACATGGCGCGGGGCGTAATTTCTCGCGGACGGCGCATATACGCCGCCTCGGCGCGGAATTCGGCGCCGATAGCCGTGGTCTCAGCCCGAATAACATCGCGGCTGTCATGGAGAGGGAGACGTCGGGCCTCGACGCGCGCTTCTTCTCCGGCATTCCCGATATTTCGGAACTGCCGAGCGCCTACAAGAATGCCGCCAATGTCCGGTCGCAGATCGAACATTACGGCCTTGCCGAAGTCGTCGACGAAGTAATCCCCTACGGCAGCATCATGGCCGGCGATTGGCAGAAGGATGCGCCGTGGCGCAAAAAGCGCCGCTAACCAACTGAGAGGGCGGGTTGCCGCCCTCTCGACAGATCTGCCGATACGACGGTCGGCCAATCGCATTTCGAGGCTTCGCTGTCCGCATCAGGTCGGCACGAGCCTCTTTTTCATGGTTTCCGCCAGCATATCGACCATTTCGAGAGCCAAATCTGCGGGCGTGTCGATGCGCCGATTGGTCGTGTAGACATCTGCCGCCCGGTGACCAAGGCTAATTGCCATAACCGTTACACGCTCATCGCATTCAAGCTCAGCCACAACATTTCGAAGATGCCCCGGTAAAAGATCGGGGCCATTCGCCGCGAGCGTCGAGTCATCCATCGGAACTCCGTCTGATAGAACGAGCAGAAATTTATGGGGCTCTGATGCGTGAAGCAAACGTTCGCTTGCCCATTGGAGGGCTTCGCCATCGATATTCTCTTTAAGAAGATCTGGGCGTAGCATGTTTTTGAGTCTATGGCCGAGGGAGGAAACGCGCAGATCATCCGCTGAGCGATAAATGATATGAAGAACGTCACAGAGGCGGCCAGGTCGCCTTGGCGATCCCAGCTTTTGCCAACGCTTGCGCGATTTCCCGCCTTTCCAACTGACAGTCGTGTATCCCAGCACCTCTACCTTGCACCCTAGATTTCGAAGAAAGTCTTGAGCGATATCCACAGCGACAGCTGCCATCAGAATTGATTGTCCGCGCATTGATCCGGAGTGATCGACGAGAAGCGAGACGATGATGTCCTCACGTTTTGGCCTTGGGATTTGCGCAGCAAGATCGGACCCGGTCCGTATGGCGGCGAGCGTCCATTCAGTGCGTAGAGACGTGACCGAAAGCTCGTAGGTCTGCCAGGCGCGGTCGAGAATTGCGGCATCTTTTGGGTTAGGAGAGCCGAGCACGCGATCGAGGTCATCGCTTCTCGCGATTTGATCGAAATCGGTGGTGAATGCTTGATAATCCTTCCCCTTCACCAACACAGGCTCGGCAGCGCTGCGCGTAAACATCTTCTCGAAAAAACGCATGTTCAAGGTCCGATATATCTGGAAGCCAATCTGTGTCTCACATCGACATATCGCTTCGAATATTGTGAATTCGTTTTTAGCGGCGGCGACCTCACGGCACTAGACTGGAACGCGAATACAGCAAGAATTACAGCGTCGGCACCAATTACTCAAGGAGGAGCTTAAACGCGTCAAGATAAAACAACTTGCTCTTTGATCAGCCGTCGGCCGGTGCGAAATGCGGCACGCATGCAAGGGCATCGCGGGTTAAAACCCCACCCTCTCCGCCATCGGAGCCTTAGGCCTCCAGCCCTTCCAGTGATCTGCTGATGTCTCTTGGTCTGCACGGCATGCCCATGTGGCCAGGGCCATGCTGCGGGCGCGTCCCTGCATTAGCGACCCGACTGCCACCATGTCTGCGAATGTGACCGGGAGAGAGGTTGACGTTGCGTGCTTGCTCCCTGCGTAGGGCATGTGGCAAGGCTCTGAGCGATACGCATCCCCGTATGCAGCGCAGCGGATGTTCACGGCAGGGGGGATCAGCCCATGCAGCTGGCCGCGGGTCGACGTGCTGGCTCCAGGGAGCAGGGCGGATTTCTTCGGTGAAGAGACGTGGGTCATGCACGTTGCAGATCGATTCCCGTCGCCAAATCGTTTCCCCGTGTCGTTGTTGCAGCAGTCGCGAGACGACTTTGATGTTCTGCTGGCGAGGTCAAAGGTGATAGTCTGCCGCGTGTGATCTTTTCGAGGAGGAAAAGATCCGGAACACGGCAGGATGGCCGTATTCGACCAGCGGCAGGCGACCGTTTTTGACGTCGTAAAAACCCAGAGGAGGAATGGGAATGAGCAGGAACAGAGGTGTAGTGTATCTGCGGCCGGGCAAGGTCGAAGTGAGAGATATCGATGACCCCAAGCTCGAGGCACCGGACGGTCGTCGGATCGAGCATGGCGTCATCCTGAAGGTCATTTCCACCAATATCTGTGGGTCCGACCAGCATATGGTGCGTGGTCGCACAACAGCTCTGCCCGGTCTGGTGCTGGGGCACGAGATCACGGGCGAGGTCGTCGAGAAGGGCATCGATGTCGAGATGCTGGAAATCGGCGATATCGTCTCCGTTCCCTTCAACGTCGCCTGCGGCCGTTGCCGCTGCTGCAAGTCGCAGGATACCGGAGTCTGCCTGACCGTGAATCCATCCCGCGCCGGCGGGGCCTATGGGTATGTTGACATGGGCGGCTGGATAGGCGGCCAGGCCCGCTATGTCACCGTCCCCTACGCCGATTTCAATTTGCTCAAGTTCCCGGATCGCGACAGAGCGCTTTCGAAGATCCGCGATCTTACCATGCTGTCCGACATCCTACCGACCGGTTTCCACGGGGCGGTGAAGGCAGGGGTCGGTGTCGGCTCCACGGTCTATGTCGCAGGCGCGGGTCCGGTTGGTCTGGCAGCGGCCGCGTCAGCGCGCATTCTTGGTGCGGCAGTGGTGATGATCGGCGATTTCAACAAGGATCGCCTTGCTCATGCCGCCAAGGTTGGCTTCGAGCCGATTGATCTTTCAAAGAGCGACCGTCTCGGGGACATGATCGCCCAGGTCATTGGGACCGATGAGGTCGATAGCGCGATCGATGCGGTGGGTTTCGAGGCCCGCGGCCATTCCGGCGGAGAGCAGCCGGCGATCGTCTTGAACCAGATGATGGAGATCACCCGCGCGGCAGGCTCCATCGGCATTCCCGGCCTCTACGTCACCGAGGATCCCGGTGCCGTCGATGACGCCGCCAAAAAGGGAAGCCTGTCCCTTCGGCTGGGCCTCGGCTGGGCCAAGGCCCAGTCCTTCCATACCGGTCAGACGCCTGTGCTGAAATACAATCGTCAGCTCATGCAAGCCATCCTTCACGACCGGTTACCGATCGCCGACATCGTCAACGCCAAGATCATTTCGCTTGATGATGCCGCGCAGGGCTACGAGAGTTTCGACCAAGGGGCGGCGGTCAAATACGTGCTGGATCCCCACGGGGACCTGACACGAGCCGCGTAACCTGCCTCGGCCGCGTCGCGGTCTGCTGTCCTTGCTCGGCCGGTTCCAAGGCCGGGCAAGAACCGCCTTTCTGGTCGCCCACCTCATGCTTTCGATTCGTTTCGTCTCGCCGGAATGTTCCTTGGCACCTTCAACATGGCATGCGACGCCTGATTTCAACGTTGAGATCGGCGCGGCGACCGTCAGAAAGCTCAGGGTGTGCCGGCAAGCGGAGGTCCCCTGCCGTGTCACGAAACCTGCTGCAAATCCTTTGATGCAAAGCTTGAAGCAGAGAAGGGGAACGCGAACTGGAGGCGCAGGTCGATCGATTCGGCGCCCCTCCAGGGACTTGCGTCCCAGCACGCATCACGCTTTCTCCGCGTCGGCCTATTCCGCCGCGGCATGGCCCTGGCCAAAGCGTTTTTCGATATACTCGCCGACGAGCGCTTCGAAGTCGCCTGCGATGTTTGTGCCGCGGATGGTCAGTGCCTTCTTGCCGTCGATATAGACCGGAGCGGCAGGAAGCTCGCCGGTCCCCGGCAGGGAAATGCCGATGTCGGCATGCTTGCTCTCACCGGGACCGTTGACGATGCAGCCCATGACGGCAACCTTCAGGCGTTCGACACCCGGATATTTTTCCTGCCAGACCGGCATGTTGCGGCGGATGTCGTCCTGGATCTTCTGGGCGAGCTCTTGAAACACGGTCGACGTCGTGCGCCCGCAACCCGGACAGGCGGCGACGACGGGGACGAACTGGCGGAAGCCCATCACCTGCAGCAGTTCCTGTGCCACCTGCACCTCACGGGTCCGGTCGCCGCCGGGCTCGGGCGTCAGCGAGATGCGGATCGTATCGCCGATCCCCTGCTGCATGAGAATGCCGAGCGAGGCAGACGAGGCGACGATGCCCTTGGAGCCCATGCCGGCTTCCGTCAGGCCGAGATGGAGCGCGTGATTGGTGCGCACCGATAGCATGGCATAGGTCGGAATGAGGTCTTGAACGTTGGAAACCTTGGCCGAGAGGATGATACGGTTGCGCGGCAGGCCGATCTCCTCGGCAAGTTCCGCCGAGATCAGCGCCGACTGCACGATGGTCTCGCGCATCACCTGTTGGGCCGTCAGGGGAAAGCCCTTTTCCTGATTGTCGTTCATCAGGCGGGTCAGGAGCTCCTGATCGAGAGAACCCCAGTTGACGCCGATGCGGACGGGCTTGTCGTACTGGATCGCCCGCTCGATGATCGCGCCGAACTGGCGATCCTTCTTTTCCTTGAAACCGACATTGCCGGGGTTGATCCGGTACTTGGCCAAGGCTTCCGCGCAGGCCGGGTGATCGGCGAGCAATTTGTGGCCGATATAGTGAAAATCGCCGATCAGGGGCACGTCGAGGCCAAGGCGTTCCAGCCGCTCGCGAATGCGCGGCACGGCGGCCGCGCTCTCATCACGATCGACGGTGATGCGCACGAGTTCGGAACCCGCGCGATGAAGGGCCGCCACCTGGGCTACGGTCGCATCCACGTCGGCCGTATCGGTGTTTGTCATCGACTGCACGACGACAGGCGCGCCGCCGCCGACCAGAACCCCGCCCACATCCACCCCGACTGTTTCACGGCGTGGCTGCGGTTCGAAGGCGAAGGACATGGACATGATGGGCCTCGTGCATTCCCGGTCGGTGGGCGCTCCTGAGGTGCAGGAGGATCGCCACGCTGTCAACTGACGCTGCCTCCCGATGGCCGAAAAGCGGCATCGGCAGCAGCGGTGCTCCAACAGATCTTGGCGGCAAATTCGTGGCGCCTGTGTCGCTGCCTTGCGTGCCTTTGGTTCAGCCCTTTGCCGAATCGGCGTGGACCGCATGGCGCGAGAGAAGCAGAACGATAAGGAACAGTGCGGGAATTGCCGTGAAAATCGCGGAGAAGCCGACATGTTCGGCAATGAAGCCGATGAGGGACGGAGCAAACAGGATGCCGGAATAGCCCATGAAGGTGACGACCGAGAGGCCGATGCCCGGCGCCAGGCCCGGCAGGTTGCCGGCCGCCGAAAAGGCGATCGGGACCATGTTGGAAATGCCGATGCCGGCAAGCGCGAAACCGATGATGGCAACCGTTGCATCGGGTGCAAGCCCGGCCGTCACCAGGCCGACGAGCGCCAGCAGGGTGCAGACCCGTAAAGTCCTCACCGCACCGAAGCGGTCCCGGACGTGATCGCCGGCAAAGCGCATGATCGCCATGGTGGCCGAGAAGGCGGCAAAGCCGTAGCCCGACAAGGCAACCGACGCGCCCAGTTCGTTGCGCAGGTAAAGCGCGCTCCAGTCGATGACCGATCCCTCGGGAATCATCGAGAACAAGGCGATGATGCCGATCAGCCAGGGCAGCGGCGAGCGGGGCAGGGCCAGTTTTTCCGCCTGCGCCTCGGGGTGCGGATGATCCGCCATCACGAGCGGCCAGGCGACGGCGAGGAATGCAAGCCCGGCGATCGTCACGAGCACCGCATGCAGGATCTCGCCGAAATGCGCGATCGCCGGACCGCCGAGGGCCGCGCCGGCCAGGGCACCCAGGCTCCAATAGGCATGGCAGGACGACATGATCGCGCGCCGCATGCGCTTTTCGACGGCGACGGCGTTGGCGTTCATTGCCACATCCATCGCGCCGATGAAGCCGCCGAAGAGGAACAGTCCCACGAATGCGAGCGGCAGGCCCGGCATCAGGCTGAGCACCAGAAGAACAGGCACCAGGCATGCGGCCATCAGCTTGGAGATCTTCTGCGAGCCGAGCCGAGAAATCAGACCTCCTGCAATCGGCATCATCAGAAGGGAGCCGATCCCGAAGGTAAGGATCAGCAAGCCGAGCACGCCCTCGCTAATGCCGAGCCGGTCTTTCAGGATGGGGATCTTTGGCGCCCAGCTGCCCATCATGAAACCGTTCATGAGGAACAGCAACGAGACGGCGAGCCGGATCCGCGGCATGTAGCCCGATGGGGCCAGATCTGTCGGAGGAACCGAAGCGCCTGCGTTCGTGTGGTGGTCCATCCTCTGTCTCCTTGCGGTCTGCGACCGGATCGTGTCGCTTTGGTTTTATCTGCGGATCAGCTGGCCACCGCCTGCGCGCGCAGAACGGATGCACCGGTTGCCTGAAGCGCGGTCGTAAGCGTGTCTGGCGCGTCCGCCTCGAGCGTCAGAGTCATCCGCGCGTCGAGGGCAGCGATGACGAAGGGATGAACCGATCCCAGCTTGTCGGTCGTGCAGGCAACGAGGACGGCGGATGCATGGGCAGCGGCAATCGTCTTGAAGACCACGTCGTCATAGATCAGCCCGGTCAGGCCAGACCCGGCATCGATGCCGCAGGCGCCGAGAATGCAGAGGTCCGGTCGCAGCATCTTGAGATCCCGCTCCGCCTGCGTGCCGATCGCCGCGCCGACATGACGATCGATCCGTCCGCCGATGGTGATCACCTCGATCCGCGCATGGTCGAGCGCCGCCGCGGCGATGGCCGGCATGTTGGTGGCCAAGGTCAGGGAGAGACCGGGGGGTAGCGCCTTGACGATTGCGAGGTTGGTCGATCCGGCATCAACGAACACCGTCATCCCGTCCGTGAGACGCGTGACGGCGGCTGCGGCCAGCGCCTGCTTGCGTCCGCGTGAAATGCCGGTCCTCACGGAGAATGGTTGCTCGGAGGGCAGAGCCAGAGCGCCGCCATAGACCCGCTCGCAGAGACCGGCTGCCGCCATGTCGCGCAGGTCGCGCCGGATCGTGTCTTCCGATACCTTGAAATGGCGCGCAAGGTCGCCGGCGAGAACCCGGCCGGATTGGCGGAGTTCGCTCCGGATCGCTTCCTGTCTCTCGCGCGTCAGCAGATCGCTCGACATCCGCGTTTTCCAATCATGCATAAATCGGTACGAACGTGCATAAACGTATTCTTTCGATATGCAAGGCGTATCTCGCTCGACGGGGTGCCGGACACGCACCGCTTTCCTTTCCCAGTTGCCGGTTGACGTGTCTTGACGCTTTCGGAATCACAGGTTCACAAGCAGAAGCAAGGGACAGATCGATTGCGTCATCACAGGAGAGACCCGGCATGATCCAAGGCATCACATGGCTGCTGGGCTTCCAACTTGTCGGGGAGGCTCTGTCGTATGCAGCTGGAGGACAGGTTCCAGGACCTGTCATCGGCCTTGCGCTTCTGACACTCTTCTTGCTGACGACCCGGGGGGTGTCGGCTGCCGCCTCGATGGAGCAATCCACCGGCAAGGTCGCAGATGGCCTTCTCGCCAATCTCGGCATCCTGTTCGTCCCCGCGGGGGTCGGCATCATCCAGCATCTGGATCTCGTGGTGTCCATGGGGCTGCCAATCCTCGCCGCGATCCTCGTCTCCACGGTCGTCACGCTCGTCGTCACCGTCTGGGCTTTCACATTCGCCAAATATCTGGAGCAGAAATGGAAGCGCAAACCATGACCGGCCTAACAGAGGGAGTTCCAACAGGAACGGGTCTGGCGGTTCCGGACATAATGGGGCAGGTCTTGGCGGGGAAAGCTGCGGCCGGCGGGGTCATGGCGCAGCAAGCACCTGTTCTGCCATCCAGCCTGTGGGTCTATCTCTCGGCAACGCCCCTCTTCTGGCTGACGGCGACGCTGGTCGTCTGGCTGCTTGCCAGTGCCGTGGCTCGCCGCGCGAAGGGGCATCCCATGGTTAATCCGGTGCTGATTTCCGTCATCGTCATCGGCCTCGGGTTGACGCTCGGCGGCGTCGCCTATCCCGCCTATTTCGAGGGGGCACAGTTCATCCACTTCCTGCTGGGTCCGGCGACGGTCGCGCTCGCGGTGCCGCTCGTGCGGCAGATCAGGCTCGTCATTGCCAATCTGCTGCCCATGCTGGTGGCGCTCGCCGCCGGCAGCATCACCGCCGTCCTCAGCGTGCTTGCGCTCGGGAGGCTCTTCGACTTTCCCGACGCGCTCACCGTCTCCATGGCGCCGAAGTCTTCGACAGCCGGCGTTGCCATGGCGATCTCGAAAGGCCTTGGAGGTGATCCCGGTCTCACCGCGGTCTTCGTCATCCTCACCGGCATCACTGGCGCGGTGGTCGTCACGGGTTTGATGAACCGCATGCGGATTACCGACTACGCGGCCCGCGGCTTTGCCGCGGGTCTCGCGTCTCACGGCATCGGTACGGCGCGCGCCTTTCAAGTCGATCCGGTCGCCGGTCTCTTCGCCGGCATTGCCATGGCGTTGAACGCGCTGGTCACCGCGCTGATCGTACCTCTGTTTCTCTGAAGCCGGCGAGACGCACAGACCGTCCGGATACGAATCGGAGCAGACCGCCTAAACCCTGGAACACCGGCCGTCGCCGACCGGTGTCCCCCTGTGATCTGGCCGCGGCTCAGCCGAAGACGACGAGCAGATCCTTGGTGTCGATCTGGTCGCCTGTCTTCACCAGCACCTCCGCGATCACACCGTCTTTTTCGGCATGGAGCGCGGTTTCCATCTTCATGGCTTCGATGGAGAGAAGCACGTCGCCGGCTTTGACCCTCTGGCCGGCAGAGACGGCGACGGTGGAGACGACGCCCGGCATCGGCGCACCGAGATGAACGGCGTTTCCGGCTTCGGCCTTGCGGCGCACGGCGGCCGTCGCCGCCCGATTCCGGTCTGGCACCTTGATCATGCGGGCCTGGCCGTTCAGCTCGAAGAAGACCTTGACCATGGCCTGCTCATCCGGCTCGCTCTTGGCCTGGTGCTGGATCACCAGCGCCTTGCCGCGCTCGATTTCCGGCAGAAGCTCCTCGCCCGTCGTCAGTCCGTAGAAGTAGGCATGCGTCGGCAGTACCGAGACGGGGCCGTATGTCTCGACCGCCAGCGCGTAGTCCGTAAAGACCTTGGGATACATGAGGTAGGAGGCGAACTCGGCGTCCGACACCGGGCGGCCGATCTTGGTTTCGACCTCCTGGCGCTCGGCATCGAGATCGGCTTCGGCCAGCAGCGAGCCCGGACGATCGGTATAGGCTTCCTCGCCCTTCAGCGCCTTCTTCTGCAGGGCTTCCGGCCATCCGCCCGGAGGCTGGCCAAGATCGCCCTTCAGCATGGACACGACGGATTCCGGGAAGGACACGTCCTTGGCCGGGTTTTCAACATCGGCGACGGAAAGGTCCTGGCTCACCATCATCAGTGCCATGTCGCCGACCACCTTGGACGACGGTGTGACCTTGACGATGTCGCCGAACATCTGGTTGACGTCGGCATAGGTCTGGGCGACCCGATGCCACTTGGTCTCGAGCCCGAGCGAACGGGCCTGTTCCTTGAGATTGGTGAACTGGCCGCCCGGCATTTCATGCAGGTAGACTTCCGAGGCCGGTCCTTTCAGATCGCTTTCGAACGCCGCATACTGATGGCGCACGGCTTCCCAATAGAAGGAGATGCGGCGGATCGCTTCAGGGTCGAGGCCCGGATCGCGCTCTGATCCCTTCAGCGCTTCGACGATCGAGCCAAGGCAGGGCTGCGATGTGTTGCCGGACAAGGCGTCCATTGCTGCGTCGACCACGTCGACGCCTGCATCCACGGCGGCCAGCACCGTTGCCGCGGCAATGCCCGACGTATCGTGCGTGTGGAAGTGGATCGGCAGGTCTGTTGCCTCGCGCAGGGCCTTGAAGAGCACGGTGGCGGCTGCCGGCTTCAGGAGGCCTGCCATGTCCTTCAGCGCAATCATGTGAGCGCCGGCCCGCTCCAGCTCACCGGCCAGCGCCGTGTAGTATTTTAGGTCGTATTTCGGGCGCGCGGAGCTGAGGATGTCACCCGTGTAGCAGATCGCCGCCTCGCAGATGCGATTCTCCGCATTCACGGCGTCCATCGACACGCGCATGTTCTCCACCCAGTTCAGGCAGTCGAACACGCGGAACACGTCGATGCCTTCGCGGGCTGCCTGGCGCACGAAATACTTCACGACATTGTCCGGATAGTTCTTGTAGCCGACGCCGTTCGCGCCGCGCAAAAGCATCTGGAGCAGAAGGTTGGGCGCGTCCTCGCGAATGCGGGCAAGGCGGTCCCATGGGTCTTCGGTGAGGAAGCGCATGGAGACGTCGAAGGTCGCACCGCCCCAGCATTCCAGCGAGAAGAGCTGCGGCAGGGTCTTGGCATAGGTGTTGGCGATTCGCGCGATGTCGTAGGTCCGCATGCGTGTCGCCAGCAGCGACTGATGGCCGTCGCGCATTGTCGTGTCGGTCATCAACACGCGTTTTTCGGCACGAACCCATTCGGCGAATTTCTTCGGGCCGAGTTCGTCCAGCTTCTGCTTGGTGCCGGAAACCACTTCGCTGCGTGCGAACGGGACGACCGGCTTGGCAGCATCTGCCGGCGGGCGTGGCCTGCCCTTGGCTTCCGGGTGGCCGTTGACAGTGACGTCGGCGAGATAGGTCAGCAGCTTTGTCGCACGGTCCTGCCGTTTGACCTGCTGGAAGAGCTCGGGCGTTGTGTCGATGAAGCGCGTCGTGTAGGAATTGTCCCGGAATTTCGGATGCGTGATGATGGCTTCGAGAAAGGTCAGATTCGTCGCCACGCCGCGGATCCGGAACTCGCGCAGCGCGCGCTCCATGCGGGTGATCGCCTCGGCCGCGCCCGGCGCCCAGACGGTTACCTTGACGAGCAGCGGGTCGTAGAAGCGGGTAATGACAGCGCCGGTGTAGGCTGTGCCGCCATCAAGCCGAATGCCGAAGCCGGCCGCCGAACGATAGCCGGTGATGCGACCATAGTCGGGAATGAAGTTCTGTTCGGGATCCTCGGTGGTGATGCGGCACTGAAGCGCATTGCCATTCAGGCGGATGTCCTCCTGCTTCGGTACACCCGATTCCGGCGTCCCGATGGCATGGCCGTCGAGAATGTGGATCTGCGCCTTGACGATGTCGATCCCCGTGACGACCTCCGTCACGGTATGCTCCACCTGGATGCGCGGGTTTACCTCGATGAAGTAGAACTTCCCGGTATCCATATCCATCAGATACTCGACCGTGCCGGCACCGACGTATTGGGTCGACTGAGCGATCTTGACGGAATAGGCCGCAAGTTCCTGACGCTGCGCCTCGTTCAGATAGGGGGCGGGCGCCCGCTCCACGACTTTCTGGTTGCGGCGCTGAACCGAACAGTCGCGCTCGAACAGGTGCACCACATTGCCGTGCGTATCGCCGAGAACCTGGCTTTCGACGTGGCGGGCACGCTCGACGAGTTTCTCCAGATAGACCTCGTCCTTACCGAAGGCCGCCTTCGCCTCGCGCTTGGCTTCCGTCACCTCGCGGGCAAGATCCTTCGGATCGCGAATGGCGCGCATGCCGCGCCCGCCACCGCCCCAGGAGGCCTTCAGCATAATGGGATAGCCGATCTCCTCGGCCATGCGCGCCACTTCGGCCATGTCGTCCGGCAGCGGCTCGGTGGCGGGTACCACGGGGACGCCGATCTCGATCGCGAGATTGCGGGCCGCCACCTTGTTGCCGAGGCGGCGCATCGTGTCGCCTGTCGGTCCGATGAATATGATGCCGGCTTCCTTGCAGGCGTCCACGAATTCGGGGCTCTCAGACAGCAGGCCATAACCCGGATGGATCGCATCCGCGCCTGACAGCTTGGCCACGCGCAGGATTTCCTCGATCGAAAGGTAGCTTTCGATCGGTCCGAGGTCGCGTTCCAGATGTGGGCCTCGCCCGATCTGATAGCTTTCGTCGGCTTTGAACCGGTGCAGGGCGAGCTTGTCCTCCTCCGCCCAGACAGCCACGGTTTTCAGGCCCAACTCGTCGGCTGCTCGAAACACGCGGATGGCGATTTCGGATCGATTGGCAACGAGAATCTTTTTGATGGACAAGCTGGCCTCCTACACCTTGACGTGCGGCTCTGCTGCACCGCGGAAGAACTCTATCGGCTCACTTTAGGAAGTTCAATTTCGGAATCTCACGGGATGCGAGATTCAGCACGCCCCGGCGTCTTTTCCGCCCAGACAGCGGAAGCCTGCGCACGCGGCCTGTTCCGCGGCGGCGGGGCAGAAAATCCGCGGTCCGCTCCGGATGGAAATGGCCGTGTCGTGCAGGGAATGCAGTGCGCTTTTTGCGCTGCACCGCAACATGAATACCCCGTTCAGCGACCATTCATGTTGCGATTGCGATAGTGGCGTCATCGAACAGGGAGAAGCACGTCTTCTGACCGGTTCGCCTTCAAGCCGGGCCGGTTGGCCGGTCTGGCGCGACAACGAGATTTCCCACGAGGGATAAGACAGTGTCATTGTTTCAGGTCTATGCGAGAGCTCTCCAGTATCTCGCCGCTCACAAGTTTCGCGTTTCTGCGATCGTCATTGCCAACATTGTGCTGGCGGCCATCACGATTGCCGAGCCGATCCTGTTCGGCCGCATCATCGACGCGATCTCCTCCAAAACGGAAGTCACGTCGACCCTTATCATGTGGGCGACGCTCGGCATCTTCAACACCATCGCTTTCGTGCTGGTTGCCCGTGAAGCCGACCGCCTGGCGCATCAGCGCCGCGCGACGCTCATCACGGAGGCGTTCGGCCGCATCATCTCCATGCCGCTGTCCTGGCACAGCCAGCGCGGGACATCGAACGCCCTGCATACACTGCTGCGAGCTTGCGAAACGCTGTTCGGCCTCTGGCTCGAATTCATGCGCGAGCATCTCTCGACCGCTGTTGCGCTGACCCTGCTGGTTCCCACGGCCTTTGCCATGGACTACCGCCTCTCGCTCGTCCTTGTCGTTCTCGGCACGCTCTATGTCATCATCGGCAAGCTTGTCATGGCGAAGACCAAGGACGGTCAGGCTGCCGTCGAAGGTCACTATCACACCGTGTTCGGCCATGTATCGGATGCCATCAGCAACGTCTCGGTCGTCCATAGCTACAACCGCATCGAAGCCGAAACACGCGAACTGAAGGCTTTCACGCAGAAGCTCATGTCGGTCCAGCTCCCGGTTCTCGACTGGTGGGCGCTGGCCAGCGGCCTCAATCGCATGGCCTCCACGATCTCCATGATGACGATCCTCGTCATCGGTACCCTCCTCGTCCAGCGCGGCGAACTGGGTGTTGGCGAAGTGGTTGCCTTCATCGGCTTTGCAAACCTTCTGATCGGCCGTCTCGACCAGATGAAGAACTTCGTCAACCAGATCTTCGAAGCCCGTGCCAAGCTCGAAGACTTCTTCAACCTGGAAGATTCGGTTCGTGACCGCGAAGAGCCTGCCGATGCCGGCGAACTGAACCATGTTCGTGGCGACGTCGAGTTCCGTGATCTGACCTATCACTTCCCGGGCACCACGGATGGCCTGCACGACATCAACATCAAGGTAAAGGCTGGCCAGACCATCGCCATCGTCGGCCCGACCGGCTCCGGCAAGACCACGCTGATCAACATGCTGCAGCGTGTCAACGAACCGAACTCCGGCAAGGTCCTGATCGACGGCGTCGATGTTGCCAAGGTAACGCGCAAGTCGCTGCGTGCCTCGATCGCTACAGTCTTCCAGGATGCTGGCCTCCTCAACAGGTCGATCTCGGACAACATCCGTCTCGGTCGTGAGGATGCAACGCTCGAAGAGGTCGTGAAGGCCGCTGAAGCTGCCGCTGCTTCGGACTTCATCGAAAGCCGCGACACGGGTTACGACACACGGGTCGGCGAACGGGGTAACCGCCTCTCCGGCGGCGAGCGTCAGCGGATCGCGATCGCTCGGGCCATCCTGAAGAACGCACCGATCCTGGTGCTGGACGAAGCCACCTCCGCGCTTGACGTGGAAACGGAAAACCGGGTGAAGGACGCGATCGACAACCTGCGCAAGGACCGGACGACGTTCATCATCGCACACCGTCTGTCGACGGTTCGCGAAGCCGACCTGGTGGTCTTCATGGATCGTGGCCGGGTGGTCGAAATGGGCGGCTTCAACGAGCTCAGCCAGTCCAACGGCCGCTTTGCAGCCCTGCTGCGGGCCTCGGGCATCCTGACGGACGACGACGTCCGCCGCGCAACGGCTGCCTGATTTGTCAACGATCAAATACCGGATATAGGAACGCCCCGTCAAAAGCGGGGCGTTCTTGCGTTGAGGTGCTGATGTGCGACGGGATATCTGGGTGCCGTGATCAGCGCCGAAGCGCCGTGACCTCGATCTCGATCCGCATTTCGGGGCGGATCAAGCCACAGACGACCATGGTGGCAGCCGGGCGGATCTCGCCGAACGCTTCTCCCAGAATGGGGAAAACCAGGTCGGCAGAGGACGACTCGGTAATGTAGTAGCGGCAGCGGACGATGTCGGACAGCGCGAAGCCGGCCTCGTGCAGAACGGCGGCGATGGTCTTCAGGCAGTTGCGGGCTTGATCCTCTACCGCTTCCGGCATGGTCATCGTCGCATAATCATAGCCCGTCGTTCCCGAGACGAAACACCAATTGCCCTCGACCACGGCACGCGAATAGCCCGCCGCGCTCTCGAACGGCGAGCCGGAAGAGATCCGCCGTCGCGAAGCGGCGGTGCTGGCGTCCTGGGTCAAGCCCAGGGACGCTCTACGGCGTTAGCCTTCTCGAAGCCGTCGATGGCCGAGACCTTCTCCAGCGTCAGGCCGATATCGTCGAGGCCATTCAGCATGCAATGGCGCTTGAAGGCATCGAGCTCGAAGCTGATCTTGCCACCATCGGGGCCGGTGATTTCGAGGTTTTCGAGGTCGACGGTAAGAACGGCGTTCGAACCGCGGCTCGCATCGTCCATCAGCTTTTCCAGATCCTCGGGGCTGACGACGACCGGCAGAATGCCGTTCTTGAAACAGTTGTTGTAGAAGATGTCGGCAAACGAGGTCGAGATGACGCAACGGATGCCGAAGTCGAGAAGGGCCCAAGGAGCGTGTTCGCGCGAGGAACCGCAACCGAAATTGTCGCCGGCAACGAGGATCTTGGCGTCCTTGTAGGCAGGCTTGTTCAAGACGAAACTTTCGTTGAGCGTGCCGTCCTCGTTATAACGCGCTTCGGCGAAAAGGCCGGTGCCGAGCCCTGTCCGCTTGATCGTCTTCAGATAATCCTTCGGAATGATCATGTCGGTGTCAATGTTGACGACGGGCAGGGGAGCGGCGACGCCGGTGAGCTTGACGAACTTGTCCATGGCCTTGCGACTTTCGTGTCCAGAAGAGGGAATTGTCCTGCGCTTTAGAGCAAAACGTGGGTAATTTGAAGGAAAATCTCTGGCGGTGCGGAGACAGTCGAAGGCGCGTGAGGCGGCGGAGCACGGATCCGGGCCACTTTCTGTCGCCGCTTTACAGCGTCACTTCCCGCAAGCCCTTGGAGAACGAAACCTACAGCATAGGTAAAGCGTTGAGCACCGTGCGCATGAAATGCGCCGCCCCACCACAGGAGGACGTTCCCAATGGGCATTTTCGACAAGATCAAGGATGCGATCTTCGGTCATCACGACAAGGCCACGGCACCGGCATCGCCGACCGGCACGACCTTGAACCCGTCAGGCGCCGGTCCCGTCGTTGCGTCCACAGCGCCCTCGGCGACCCCGGTTGCCCCGACGGGAACCGCAGGTACAGCTTCCGGCTCGGCGTCTGGAATGCCGTCCGGAACACCCGTCGCTGCCCCGTCCCAGGCGCCGTCGGCCACCGCGCCGACGACCGCGTCGGCGTCCGGTCCGGTCGATGTCGCCGCAATGCTCGACAAGGCTGTCGCCGCCAAGGGCCAGAAGCTCGACTGGCGTCATTCGATTGTCGATCTGATGAAGGCGCTCGGCATGGAAGCCAGCCTTTCCGAACGCAAGGAACTTGCGCAGGAGCTGCATTATACCGGCGACGCAAACGACTCCGGCAAGATGAACATGTTCCTGCACAAGGCGCTGCTTCAGAAGCTGTCGGAAAACGGCGGCAAGGTTCCAGCTGAACTGCTCGACTGAGACCAGCCTTAAGGGAATCTGGTCGATGACATGAAAAAGGGCTTCCGTAGGGATACGGAAGCCCTTTCGGTTTGGCGCGTCTGTTTGCAGAAACGCGTCTCAGATTTCCGGGCAGCCATTCCGGTTGGCGAAGGTAATGCGCTGAGGACCACGGCGGGTCATGCCTTCCACGACGACGCGGCGTTCGGTGACCCGAACAACTTCGGGATCGCGCAGGCCGGAATCGCGTGCTGCTGCACGGGCTTCGCGCTCGCCGCAACGATCGCGCCCACGCTCACGGCGCGGTTCGCGAATGACCGGGCGAATGCCATCGGGCCCAACGCGCAATTCGACACCCTGAGCGTTGGCGATGCCCGCAAAACCGGCTGATCCGCCGGCTGCAATCGCCAGCGCCATGCTGGCAGAGACGAAGAACTTCATCATGATATGACCTCCCATGCGCAGTGATGCGCCTTTGAACAATCTCCATCAATCCAGACGGGGGGATTTGGTTCCGCTGATGTCGGTAGAGCTTGCGTCCCTCGCCAGGGACCGGATGCCAGCACCGAGGCATGTTGCCATGCCCCGGTTGCGCGCTCGTTTTCAGTCGTCGCTGTCCATCACGGCAGGTTCGATGCTGACGGGCTCGATGGCATCCCGTCCGCCAGCGATAATCGACCGCTTGCCGACATGGTTGGCCGCACCCACGAGGCCTTCGCGCTCCATCCGCTCGACCAGGGAGGCGGCACGGTTGTAACCGATCTGCAGGCGGCGCTGGATATAGGACGTGGAGCACTTCTTGTCGCGCAGCACCACCTTCACGGCCTTGTCGTAGAGATCCTGGCCGTCTTCCTCGGCCATGCCGGACTTGTCGAACACGGCCGTATCTTCTTCGGGAGCCTCTTCCACCTCGTCCGCATCCTCGGTCACCGTGCCGAGATATTCCGGGCGGCCCTGCGCCTTCAGATGGTTGACGACCTTTTCGACCTCCTCGTCGGAGACGAACGGTCCGTGCACGCGGGCGATGCGTCCCCCGCCGATCATGTGCAGCATGTCGCCCTGTCCGAGCAGGTGTTCAGCACCCTGCTCGCCAAGGATGGTGCGGCTGTCGATCTTCGAGGTCACCTGGAAGGAGATGCGGGTCGGGAAGTTGGCCTTGATCGTGCCGGTGATGACATCGACCGAGGGGCGCTGCGTCGCCATGATCAGGTGAATGCCGGCGGCACGGGCCATCTGGGCGAGCCGCTGGATCGCGCCTTCGATCTCCTTGCCAGCCACCATCATCAGGTCGGCCATCTCATCGACGATGATGACGATGTAGGGCATCGGCGCAAGGTCGAGCTCCTGCTCTTCGAACACCGGCTCGCCGGAGCCGCGATCGAAACCGGTCTGGACCGTCGTGAACACCGTCTCGCCCTTGGCCCGGGCAATGGCCGCGCGGCTGTTGTAGCCGTCGATGTTTCGCACGCCGAGCCGCGACATCTTGCGATAGCGATCTTCCATTTCCCGAACGGCCCATTTCAGCGCCATGACGGCCTTCTTCGGGTCGGTGACGACGGGGGTCAGGAGGTGCGGGATCCCGTCATAGATCGACAGTTCCAGCATCTTCGGATCGACCATGATCAGGCGGCATTCCTCGGGCTTCAACCGATAGAGCAGCGACAGGATCATGGTGTTGATCGCGACGGACTTGCCGGAGCCCGTCGTTCCTGCCACGAGAAGGTGCGGCATCTTGGCGAGTTCCGCCACGACAGGTTCGCCACCGATCGTCTTGCCGAGGCAGAGCGGCAACTTGAACTTCGTTTCCTCGTAGCTGTGCGATTCGATCATCTCCCGGAAGTAGACCGTTTCGCGCACCGGATTGGGCAGCTCGATGCCGATGACATTGCGGCCCGGAACAACCGCGACGCGGGCCGACAGGGCCGACATGGAGCGGGCGATGTCGTCGGACAAACCGATGACGCGCGAGGATTTGACGCCCGGGGCCGGCTCGAACTCATAAAGCGTGACGACTGGGCCGGGCCGCACATCGATGATCTCGCCGCGGACGCCGAAGTCTTCCAGCACGCTTTCGAGCAGGCCGGCGCTCTGCTCCAGGGCTTCCTGGCTCATCGAGGTGGTCTGCTGGAACACCGGCTCCTGCAGAAGGTCGACCGGCGGGAGTTGATAGCCCTCCATCTCCGGCAACACCGAGAGATCGATCGCGCGTGCCGCGGCACTCAGTTGCAGCGAAGGGGTCAGCCGTCCGGCGAGAACCTGAGCGGCGCGAATGCGCGGCTTGATGGCAGCCGGCGCTTCCGTCTCGGCCGCGTCGGGAGCCATGGGGATGTCGGCAGGGATAGGCTCGGGAGCAGCTTGCGGCATCTGCTCGGTTCCCAGGGTCACCGCGTCCGCGCCCTCGTCAACGACCGGCAATACCGCGGATTTGGTCGCACCGACCTCGATCACGCGATAGAGGGCCGTAACGGATTCGGGGCTTGCACGAAACGCAACGGTCGGGTTTGCCGGAGCCGTCGAGGCCATGGTCTTTTCTGATGACATCGGATGCGCCGTCGGCGTAGGCATCGGCTCGACGGCCGGGATAACGCGAATGGCCGGCGCCGGAACAAGAGAAAGCGACGGATCGAAATCGGGGTTCGATAGCAGGGTCTCGAAGAAGATCGCGTCGTTGATGGCAAAGCTGAAGGCCCGGGGCGCAACGGATGGGGCCGTTTCCATCTCGATGGCGGCGTCATCGACAACCGGTGTCACGACAGGTTCCTCTTCCACCTCGAGCGGATCCTGCAACCCGTCGGCACGTGGTGCTTCGATCTGTGCCTGTGGCCAGCTTTCCGGCTGGGAGAACTCGCGGCGCAGTTTCAGCGCCAAGGCGAGCGCGCCGCGCGCCGTTGCGAAATCGGTGGGGATATCGAAAGTCTGTGTCATTTCAGGTCGTTCCAATGAAGCGTCGGCTTCGATCATGTCCGAGGTCAAGGCGGCCAGCGGCTCGTTCGGCTGCTCGCTGATCTGAACCATTTCAAGCATGGGTGGCGATTTCGGGCTACGTTTGGGGTAGGCGCTGTCCGGTGTTCGGGTGAAGCGGACGTTGGGGCCGATCACGAAGTTGCTCTGCCAGATCGGCGCCCGTCCTTCGATCTCGCCGGCTGCCATCTCGTCGGCGTTCTCCGCATCGTTACCCGACAGGAAAGCGCCGCCGAGTGTCTCCGGCGTGCCGTAGATACGCTTGACCGGCTCGATGCGCTGCGGCGCATCTTCGGCTTTCGTACTGTCGATACCGTGGGGAAGATTTGTTCTGGATAGACGCATAGGAACCTGCAAACTCGGGAACATGAGGGCCGATGGGCACCTCTATTCAATAGAAAATAAAGGTTAATCAGCCCTTTCCACGCGACACGTCCAACAGGAGCGGAAGTGCGTCGTACCCATATTAAACTCTTGTAATCATTGAAATCATGATTGGCTCTGCGCAAAAGTGCGCAAAAAAATTTCTCCAAAGGCTGGAACCGGAGGGGAAAGCAGGTCATTAATACATCCGGCGGAAATGTGCAGGCGCGACCCGCCCGCGTCGAAGCAAAGTGAGGAGACGCAGATGAAGACACTGCTGCCAGAACTTCACCAGGGGCATGCTCCGATTAACCTGCATCAGCTGTTCCGCGAGGCAATCGACGCCTACGAGGACTGGGATGGGGGCGCCGATGCGCCGACCATCTACCATCAGGGTGCACTCCTGCCGATCGCGCTGGTCTTCGACCATATGCGGGATTGCACCGACATTCTGCCGACGTCCGTCCGGGAAGTCGTAACGTCGCAGCTGACCAAGCCATGGTCGAGCGAAAGTCCGCTCGACGACATGACGGTGTCGACGGCAGCCCGAATCATGGGCGTCATGGTCCGCAAGCGCCAGGTGCGCAGCGGTCGGGCCGACATCAATGCGTTTCTTCGACGGATGGAGCGACAGCAGGCGCATCGCGCCGCGCGCTGACAGACAGATCAGGGGCTGCGAGAGCGGCCCCTTTTTCGTTGGTAGGTCGCGCTCGTGTTCTGTTCGCCAAGGTCAGACCTTGGCGATCGCCGTCGTCAACGAAGACTGAAACCGCTTGATGGCGGCCAAGACCCATGGTGTAATCTGTCGACGACAGAGACCGCATATGTGAACGCGTGCGCCATCGACGTCCCAGGGACGATCGGGGCGAGGGCATCAGGTTCAACCATCCGACACCTGCCAGAGGTGGCAGCAAGGGAGGAATGATATGACGGTTCAGGGCTTTCCCACGTCCAGCCGACGCACCCCCGGCGAGCCGCGCGAGATCGCGGTGGTGGGGCGCGGCTTCTCCGGAATCATGATGGCGATCGCTCTTCTCAAGACGGTCACCCAACCGTTCCGGCTTCGACTTTTCGATCCGGCTCCCACCATCAGCGGCGGACAGGCTCTGGCCGGCGCGCGCTCGACCGAGATCCTGAACAGCCGTGCGCGGGATCTCTCCGTGGCGACCGGGGAACCGAAGGATTTCACGCGGTGGCTTCAGGCGAGCAGCGAGTTCCGTGATGCCGTATCGGCTGCCATCCCCGGTTTCGGGCAGATTTTCGTTCCGAAGTCGATCTTCAGCGACTACGTCTACCAGCGCTTCTCCGAGGCGCTCGCCCAGCGGCGAGACGTCACGGTTCAGATGTCGCATGATGTCGCCGACGATATTCGTCGTCTTGAGCACGGGGGTGTGCGCCTTGGTTTTGCCGATGGCGGCGCCATGGTGTTTGATGAGGTGATCCTTGCAACGGGGTACGGGCTCAAGGCTGACGCGGGCGACGTGGCGCGGGCTGTGACTCGGGACATCACCACGCCGGACAGCGCCGAAAAGCATGTCATCGTCATGGGCAGCGGTCTTCGCGCCGTGGATCAGGTTCTGCAACTGCGCGACGCGGGGTTCGGCGGACGGATCTCCATTCTTTCGCGCCGTGGCTTCCTGCCGCAGCCGCACACGCGGCTTGCCGCTGACTCGGTCTTTCCGACCCAGCCGATGCCGTCTCAGCTGCGCCACATTCTGCGATTCGTGCGGGAGGCGTGTGCGGAGGCTGAGGAAAATGGCTGGAGCTGGCAGGCGGCCATGAACGGGTTGCGCAAGCGTGCAAGCTCGCTCTGGTCGTCGCTCCCGCCCAGCGAGAAGCGGCAGTTCAACCGCCATCTTCGCTCGATCTACGACGCTCATCGCAACCGTCTGCCGGCGGATGTCCATGCGCGACTGGAGCGCGAGCTAGGCGCCGGCCTGACGGATCTCAGACGCGGCACGGCGCTGCGTCGCTCAAGCAAGGGCCTTGTCGTCCGCTGGTCCGGCGAGCAGGGCGAAAGTCTGTTTGCGGCGGATCGAATCATCGATTGCCGTTGCCTGTCGGCCGATCTCGACGTGCCTGTGATCGCAGCCGCGCTTCGCAACCAGCTCGCCGTGACGGACGAGCTCCAGCTCGGTCTCTCGGTCAATTCGGCCGGTGAACTTCTGGATGGACGTGGCCGCGGGCTTGGTCTCTTCGCCATCGGGCCACTGGGCTTGGGCTCCCTGCCGGATATCGATCTGGTGCCGGAAATCGTTGCCCAGGCCTATGCCGCCGCCGCTCTCATCGACCTTCGCGCCCGCCCGCAGCGACAGGCCGGCTGACGCGACGGCCTGGTCGGCGGATGGCTCGGCGTGCATGTCGCGTCCACGCGTTCCGTTCTGCATGCGGCGGCTTCGCCGGCAGGGTGCGTTCGCATTGACAATGACGGGGGGCGGACAGAAAGTGGCAGCGGAACCGACCGCCGTGAGCAGGCCGGGCCTTGAGGGGGGAACTCGGTATGCGCGCGACACTTCGGTTTGCCGTCGGTCTTCTGATGCTGATCGCTTCGGCCATCGCGGCGCAAGCCGCCGGCGGGCGAACGATCGTCACGACGCAGGACCAGGATTATTTCGGTTTCGACCTGCGCACGGAGCAGAACCTCTCGCTGTCCGCCTGCGAAAAGGTCTGCATCGCAGACCGCAACTGCCGAGCCTTTACCTATAATCCCAAGGTGAAGTGGTGTTTTCTCAAGTCGGATTTCCACACGATCAACGCCTTTCCTGGTGCTATCGCCGGCCGGATCGTGGATGCCGGGACGGCTGGCCCGGATATCGGCGCGGCGCTTGCGCTGCCCTTCCTCTCGGAGGATCTGGTTACCCAGGCGCGAGACGCCAAACGCGCTCTTACCGTCCCGGAGGATCGCGCTGAATCCGGTCGAGCAGCGCTCATCGCCCAGGCTGCCCGGGAACGTCAGGATGGCGCCATCGAAGCATCGCTTCAGAGCCTGATGGCCGCACTTGCGATCGATGCCGAGGACGGACGTCTGTGGACGCAGGCCGCCCGCACGGCCAATCTCATCACCGGCAATGCGGCTGTCGCCAACCAGTCCGCACTCGCTGCCATCAACGGCTACGAGCTTTCACGAACCGCAACCGACCGCGCCGAGGCTCTGGCAATGCTCGGGCAGGCGCTCGCCGCCACCGAAAGCTTTCGTCCGGCGCTCGAGGCCTACAAGGCGAGCCTCGCCCTGGTCGAGAATCCGACCGTACGGGCAGCATTTGCCGAACTCCGCAGCAAGAACGGCTTTCGCGTGATCGGCAATACCGTGGAGGCAGAGGCCGCCTCGCCCCGCGCGTGCGTGCAGTTTTCCGAGCCGCTGCAGCCGGGCGTCGATTACACGCCGTTCCTGACGCTCGACAAAGCCGCGCCGCAGGCCGTCGAGGCGAAGGACAGTCAGATCTGCGTCGAAGGCCTGTCGCATGGGCAGCGCTATAAGCTTTCGCTACGCCCCGGCCTGCCGTCCTCCGTCGAGGAGCCGCTTGAGGCGGTCGTCGATCTTGATCTCTACGTTCCCGACCGCCCGGCCATGGTCCGTTTTACGGGAGACAGCTTCGTTCTGCCGATGACCGCGCGCCGCGGCATTCCCCTTGTGTCTGTGAACACCACGAGCGCCAATCTCAAGCTCTACCGCGTCGGCGATCGCAACATCGCCCAACTGCTGACGAACTCGCAGTTTCTGACCCAGCTTGACGGCTACAGCGCCGACCGCATTCAGAACGAGAGCGGTGAACTGGTCTGGCAGGGCACGATCGACCTCCAGACCGACCTCAATAAGGAGGTCATGACGAGTTTCCCGGTGGATGAGGCGCTGCCGAAGCGCAAGCCGGGCGTGTATGTGCTGACGGCCGTCTCGGCCACCGGCGCGTCCAACGAATGGGATAGCCAGGCCACGCAATGGTTCGTGGTTTCCGATATCGGTTTGTCCACTTTCGCCGGCACCGATGGCCTCAGCGTCTTCGCTCGTTCTCTTTCCTCCGCGAGGCCCATGCCGGGCATCGTGCTTGAGCTTGTTGCCAAAAACAACGAAGTGCTCGGCACGGCGACCAGCGATGAAGATGGTCGTGCCGTGTTCGATGCCGGTCTGCTGCGCGGTGCCGATGCCGCCCTGCCGGCCGTCATTTCTGCCCGGGCCGGGCCGGACGACTATGTGTTTCTCGACATGACGCGTGCCGGCTTCGATCTGTCGGACCGCGGCGTTACCGGGCGTCCTGCGCCGGGCGCCGTGGATGTGCTCACCTGGACCGAACGCGGCATCTATCGGGCGGGCGAGACGGTTCATGTCTCGGCGCTTGCGCGCGACCCGACGGCGACAGCCGTCACCGACCTGCCGTTGACCTTCGTGTTCCTGCGCCCTGACGGCGTGGAGGACCGGCGGATCGTGTCTGGAGACAGCAAGCTCGGCGGCTATGCGCTCGACATGGTGCTGCAGCCGAACGCCATGCGCGGCACGTGGACCGTCCAGGTGTTCACGGACCCGAAGGGCAAAGCCATCAGCGAGAAGCCGTTCCAGGTCGACGACTTCGTGCCGGACCGCATCGAATTCGACCTGAAGAGCGCTGCACAAGCGATGACACCCGGCACGCCGGTGCCGGTAACCGTCGATGGTCGCTATCTCTACGGCGCGCCTGCCGCAGGCCTTGAGCTGGAAGGCGACGTGCTTTTAAAGCCCACGCACGAGAGCGCCGATTATCCGGGCTATGTCTTTGGCCTTGCCGACGAGGAAAACACCGAGGACAGCCGACAGACGCTCGACCTGCTGCCGCCGCTCGATGCGGACGGAAAGGCGCGTTTCGATGTCGATCTCTCCGAGCTTCCTGCCACGACCCAGCTCGTCAACGCCACGATCGCGGTGCGGCTTCAGGAGGCCGGCGGGCGGGCCGTCGAGCGGACGCTGGAGCTTCCGGTGCGGGCCGAAACCGACAGGATCGGCATCAAGCCGAATTTCAGTGGTGCGCTGACCGAGAATTCGACCGGCACGTTTCAGGTGATCGGTATCGGGCCGGATGGCGCGCGCAAGGCGATGACGGGCCTGAGCTGGAAGCTCATGAGCGTCGAGCGGCAGTATCAGTGGTATCGCGAGGGGACGGCATGGCGGTACGAACCCATCCTGTCGACGAAGCTGCTGTCGAACGGCACGCTGGATGCCGGTCTTGAGGGCGGCACACTCCGTGTTCCCGTGACCTGGGGACGCTACCGGCTGGAGGTCGCAGCTCCCGGTGGCGATCCCGTCTCCAGCGTTGAGTTCGATGCCGGCTTCTATGTCGCAGCGACCTCAACCGAAACGCCTGACGGCCTGGAGATCGCGCTCGACAAGGACAGCTATAAGGTCGGGGAAACGGCAACTCTCAACGTCTCGCCGCGATTTGCAGGCGAGCTCCTGATAACCGTCGGCTCGGAGACGCTGATCGCAACCAAGACGGTCTCGATCCCCGCGACCGGAGACAAGATCGCCTTGCCGGTCACAGCCGATTTCGGCGCGGGCGCTTACGTGACCGCAACGCTCTATCGCCCGGGAGACGCGCAGGACAGCCGCATGCCGATGCGCGCGATCGGGGTCAAGTGGCTGACGGTGGATCCGGCCGAGCGCAGGCTCGATGTTTCCCTGACGCTGCCGGAAAAGACGCTTCCCCGCCAGACGCTCAACATTCCGGTCAGCGTCGCGGGCGCCGGTGTCGGCGAGGACGCTTACGTCACATTGGCTGCCGTCGATGTCGGTATACTCAACCTCACGCGCTATCAGGCGCCGGATCCCGACGGCTGGTACTTCGGCCAGCGCCGGCTCGGCCTTGAAATCCGCGATCTCTATGGCCGCCTGATCGATGGCTCGCTCGGCGCGACCGGACGGTTGCGGACGGGTGGCGATGGCGGCGCCATGGCACTGCAGGGCAGTCCGCCGACCGAAAAGCTGGTCGCCTTCTTCTCCGGCCCGGTCAAGCTCGATGCCGAGGGCAAGGCCATCATCGGCTTCGATATTCCGCAGTTCAACGGGACCGCGCGCGTCATGGCCGTTGCTTGGACGAAGACCGGCGTCGGCCACGCGACGGCAGACGTCGTCATTCGCGATCCTGTCGTCGTCACTGCCAGCCTGCCGAAATTCCTCGCGCCTGGCGATAGCGCGGAGTTGCGTCTCGATATCGCCAACACCGACGCGCCAGCCGGCGATCTTTCGATCACCGTCGAGGCCGATCCCTCCGTGTCCGTGGATACGGCATCACTCGACCAGCGCTTCGCCATTCCGGCGGGCGCGAAGGTCGATGTGACATTGCCGCTGAAAGGCATCCAGCCAGGAGACGGAACACTGACCATCAAGGTCGTCGATGCCAGTGGACAGTCTCTCGAGCAGACCCTGGCCATTCCCGTCCGGCCCGCTTCCCTTCCCGTCACCACCCGTTTTCCGGTCGAGCTGAAGCCGGGAGGGAGCCTGGTGGTGGACGAGGGGCTTCTGGCGGAAAGCCAGTTGCGCGGGGCATCCGTCAGCCTCAGCGTCAGCCGGGCTGCGGCGTTTGACATCCCGGCACTTCTCATGGTGCTCGACCGCTATCCCTATGGCTGTGCGGAGCAGACCACCAGCCGCGCCTTGCCGCTTCTCTACCTCAGCGAACTCTCGGTTCCGTCCGGGCTTCCGTTGGACAGCGACGTGCGGACGCGGGTGGAGGATGCGATCCACCGCGTTCTCTCCTATCAGTCGTCGTCCGGCAGTTTCGGGCTCTGGGCGCCGGGTTCCGGCGATCTCTGGCTGGACAGCTACGTGACCGAGTTCCTGACCCGTGCCCGGGAGAAGAACTTCGACGTGCCGGAGCAGGCCATGATCCAGGCACTCGACAACCTGCAGAACTCCCTGTCCTACGATGTCAACGTGACGGAGCAGGGCAACGGCATTGCCTATGCGCTCTACGTTCTCGCGCGCAATCGCAGGGCCGCCATCAGCGATCTCCGCTATTACGTCGACACGAAGCTCGGCGAGTTTCCGACTGCGCTGTCGAAGGGTCACCTGGCCGCTGCGCTGTCGCTGTATGGGGATGCGAACCGGGCGCAAACCGTGTTTTCCCAGGCTGCGACCATGTCGACGGATGCAAAGATTTCCGACCTTGCCCGGTCGGATTACGGATCGGCCCTGCGCGACGATGCCGCGGTCCTGGCGCTGGCCGCCGAGAGCCGTCCCGTCCCGACAATCATCCCGGCGCTTGCAAAACAGGTGTCGGAAGCCTGGGATCGCACATCGACGACAAGCACACAGGAGCAATTGTGGATGCTGCTGGCCGCGCGTGCCGTGTCTCGCGGAGACGAGGGCCTTGCCCTGACGATCGACGGCGTGGCGTCTTCCGGCACCTTTGCCGCCCGCAAGACCGGCGAGGAGATCCTTGGCCGTCCGGTCACCATCGTCAATAGCGGCAAGGATCCGGTCACGGCGACGGTGACGACCGTTGCAGCGCCGGCCTTTCCGCTTCCGGCCGGCGGCAATGGCTATGCCATCGAGCGCAGCTACTACACGCTCGACGGGGAGCCGGCGAATGTCAGCGAGGCACGCCAGAACGAGCGCTATGTGGTTGTGATCAAGGCGACCGACCTCAATCCCGGTCCTGCACGGATCCTCGTGACCGACCTTCTGCCCGCCGGGTTCGAGATCGACAATCCGACGCTGGTGGATAGCGCCAAGCTGTCGAATTTCGAATGGCTGGGCGAAATGCAGGCCGCCCATAGCGAGTTCCGAAGCGACCGTTTCGTTGCCGCGTTCGACCATGCGGCCGGGGATTCAAACGACATGACCGTCGCTTATGTCGTGCGCGCCGTCACGCCCGGCACCTACGATCATCCCGCCGCCACTGTCGAGGACATGTACCGTCCGCAATTCTCCGCCCGCACGGCGACAGGACGAATGGAGGTTCAGGCAGTCGAGTGATGCGGTCCTCGGTTCGCTCCCTCCCGAAACCCCGGCGGCTCGTCCGGGCAATGACCGCCACCTTCATCGGTGGCGGTATGCTGGCCGCGCTTGCCGTCATTGCCGGTTTCGGGATCGATGCACTGGATCATGCCTATCCGCCGCCGCTGGATGGCGCGGCGCTTGCAACATCGGCGGAAATGGTTGATCGCGACGGCCGGCTGCTGCGCGCCTTTGCGACAACCGACGGACGCTGGCGACTGAAAACGACCGCAAAGGATGTCGATCCGCAATTCGTCCGGATGCTCATCGCGTATGAAGATCGCCGCTTCGCCGACCATGGCGGCATCGACGTCCGCGCGCTCGCCCGTGCCACCTTACAGTTTCTGACGCATGGGCGGATCGTCTCGGGCGCCTCGACCCTGACCATGCAGGTCGCCCGTCTGATCGAGCCGCGCGAGAGCCGTTCGATCGGTGCAAAGCTCCGGCAGATGGTCCGCGCCTGGCAACTGGAGCGTCGGCTTACCAAGGCGCAAATTCTCGACATCTACCTCACCCACGCCCCCTATGGCGGAAATCTGGAAGGCGTGCGGGCGGCAAGTCTGGCCTATTTCGGAAAGGAGCCACGCCGTCTGACGGTCGCGGAGTCCTCCCTGCTCGTGGCCCTGCCGCAACTGCCCGAACGCCGCCGCCCGGACCGGCATCCCCATGCGGCAGAAGCGGCCCGCGCCCGCGTGCTGGAGCGGGCTGCGGTCGCCGCCGTCATCGGCGAGGGTGAGGCCGAGCGCGCAAGCCTCATGCCCGTGCCCGAAAGCCGCCGTCCACTGCCGACGCTCAGTCCGCATCTCGCCGAACTCGCGCGCCGGAAGGTGCCCGCCGCCTCTACGCTGCGCACGACGCTTGTTGCCCCTGTCCAGGCGGCACTGGAGTCCGTGGCGAAGGGTGCCGCGGAACGGGCGGGCCCACGCATCTCCGTTGCGATGGTCATGGCGGATGCCGCGACAGGCGAGATCCTGGCAGAGGTCGGATCTTCCGACTATCTCGATTCGAGCCGCAAAGGCTGGATCGACATGACCCGAGTGCCGCGCTCTCCGGGATCGACGCTCAAACCGTTCATCTATGGCCTCGCTTTTGAAGAAGGCTTGGTGTCGCAGGAAACCGTGATCGAGGATCGGCCGGCAGATTTCTTCGGCTATCGCCCGCGCAATTTCGACATGACCTATCAGGGCGATGTTACCATCCGGCAGGCGCTGCAGCTATCGCTCAACGTTCCTGCCATCCGCTTGCTGGACGCCGTCGGGCCTTCCCGGCTGATGCTGCGTATGCGTCGGGCCGGAATCGATCCGATGCTTCCGGTGGGAGAGGCGCCGGGCCTTGCGATCGGGCTTGGCGGTCTTGGCGTGTCGCTGCGCGAACTGGTGCAACTCTATGCGGGACTTGCCAATGAAGGCCACCCGATCCGCCTTGGCGATGGGGTCGATTCCGCCCCTGGACCGATTGCTGGCGAGCCCATCCTCGATCCGGTCGCCACATGGCAGGTGGCCGATATTCTCTCAGGCGTGCTGCCGCCGGCCGGTAGCGCGCGTCGTGGCATCGCCTACAAGACGGGGACGAGCTACGGATATCGCGATGCCTGGTCGGTTGGGTATGACGGGCGAACGGTGCTCGGCGTCTGGGTTGGGCGGGCGGACAATGGGGCCGTCCCGGGGATGACGGGCTACACCACGGCGGCACCCGTCCTGTTTGATGCTTTCGCGAAATCAGGTATCGCCGGAGTACCGCTTCCGCGTGCGCCGGCTGGCGCCGTTCGCGTTGCGGCGCAGGACCTCCCGATCAGTCAGCGGCGGTTCTCCATGACGATAAGCGGCCTTCTTCGCGCCAATATTCGTGAGGCCGCGCCGCAGATCGTCTATCCGCCTGAAGGGGCCCGCGTCGATCTCGGCAAGGATGTTTCAGGGGTCCCGTTGCCGCTCACGCTCAAACTTCAGGGCGGACGCGCGCCGTTTCGTTGGCTCGCCAATGGTCGGCCCCTGGCGGATCTCAGCCGACGGCGCATCAACCAGTGGGTGCCGGACGGGGCCGGCTATTCCACGCTGACCGTGATCGACGCAGCCGGGCGTGCAGCGAGCGTCCGGGTATTTCTGCAGTAATTGTCGCGTCAGGTCCGGACCCGCTCCCGCAGGCCCGCTCGCGTCGGCGCATCAGTTCTTCTCGTCGAGGGCCTTCAAGACGCGCTTGAGAAGTTCGTCCTCATCAAGAACGCCATGACGATAGAGCGTGAGGACGAGGGCGGCGACAGGATTGCTGGCATCGCTGTCGGGTGCGATCTTGCGCTTCTTGCGGGCAGCGTCGTAGACGCGCTGACAGAGAGCGACATGCTCGGGAAGCATGGGTTCGTTACGCCAAGGCATCGTTCAGTCTCTTCTCTCTGACGGCTGCGAGGTGAGGGCCAGGCAGTTCTCGCGTTCGGGATAACCCTTGAGTGAAAATAGGGCAGTTCTGATAAAAGTGTAAAACCTCATTTGGTTCGATTTACGGAAAAACAATGGCTCTCCTCAGAAAAGGAAAGCGTAGATCGAAAGAATTCCTCCAACGTTGATCGCTGATCAAGGGGAAGGGGCCGCAACAGTCCGTCGAGGGAAAGGTGTTTCTACAAAAGGACTCCTGCTCCATACTGCAACTTTCGCGACGTGTTGAAATAGCTGTGGTAAACGTTACGTGACAAAAGATGGTCTATGCGGCGGTAGCATCGCGGTCGGGATCATCCAACAGAGGCTGCTTTGGTGTAGCCGGGAGCATGAAATGCTAGGCTCGTATGTTTTCCAGGAAGGAACTGTGATTACGCCAACGGAGATGGATATGCTTTTTCGCGTTTTCCAACGTCTCTGCGACCATCGGCAGATCCCCCATACCGGCCCAAAGGCCGAGATCGAGGCAGCCTATCTCGTTGCGCTGTTCAGCGACGGTCTTAATACGGAAGAGCTTCTGTGGAGCGTTGTCGCCGCCGAGGCGTGATTTCCGTCCGGGCGTTTCGAGGTTATGCCTTTGGAAACAAGACGCCGCAGGTCAGGGTGTGCTGGCCCTGCGCACAGCTGCCTTGATGGCTGCTTCCAGACCATCGGCATCATAGGGCTTTCGCAGCAGCACTGCTTCTGGCGGCGCTTGCTCAGGCGCACGATCGTTGCCGGTGGCAAAAACGATGCCGAGTGCCGGGTTTGTCGCCCGCGCGTCGACGGCAAGATCCGCTCCCGAGGCATCGGGAAGGCCAAGATCCGTCACGAGAACATCGACCGCGGCTTCGGCCAGCCTTTCCCTTGCTTCCCGCGCACTGCCGGCCTCGAGCACGGCATGGCCGAAATCCTCAACGAGTTCGACGGTGTTGGCGCGGATCAACGGATCGTCCTCGACGACGAGGACCGTCAGCAGGGCCGGGCCGGGCGCCCGTATCACGAGGGCTACCTCACCGGGATTGGATGTCACGGAGACATCGGGCGTCATCGCAGCGGAATCCGACATAGCGGAACTGGATGTCCCCGGTTTGGCGGGGTCGTGGCCCAAGGCCTTGAGACCGGATGCCGATGGACCAGACCCTCGCGGGTTCAGAGCGGAACGCTGCTTCTGGTTGGCAATGACGTGCCGGATTTTCCGTGCAAGCGCCTCGCGGGTGTAGGGCT
Organism: Rhizobium sp. Leaf341; assembly: GCF_001424325.1. Lineage (NCBI taxonomy): Bacteria > Pseudomonadati > Pseudomonadota > Alphaproteobacteria > Hyphomicrobiales > Rhizobiaceae > Rhizobium > Rhizobium sp. Leaf341. The sequence continues at coordinate 182,414 of NZ_LMPE01000002.1, read as the reverse complement.
TGGACAGAAGCTCGACGCCCGCATCGAGCCGGCCGCCATGGACGATCGAGTTCTCGGTGTAGCCCGAGGTGAAGAGCACGGCGATATCCGGCAGCCGCTCCTTGGCCTTGCGCGCCATTTCGACGCTTTTCAGCGGGCCAGGCATGACGACATCCGTGAACAGGAGATCGATCGCGATGCCGCTTTCCACGACGCTCAGGGCGTTCTGGGCATTGGTCGCTTTCAGCACGCTGTAGCCGAGATCGCTCAGCATCTCGACGACCGTATTGCGCACCTCGTCGTCATCCTCCACGACAAGGATCATTTCCGTGCCGCCGACAATGGGGCCGGCCTGGATCACGACCTCGCGGTCTTCGCCCGCCGTGGCGCGGGGCAAATAGAGCTTGACCGTCGTGCCGTGGCCGACCTCGCTATAGATCTTGACATGGCCACCGGACTGCTTGACGAAGCCATAGACCATCGAAAGGCCGAGCCCGCTGCCCTTGCCCTCTGCCTTCGTGGAAAAGAACGGTTCGAAAACCTGCTCCAGAACCTCCGGCGAGATGCCCGACCCGGTATCGCTGACGGAGAGCACCACATACTGGCCCGCCTCGACGTCGGCATGGTTGCGAACGTAGTCGTCGTCGAGATAGGCGTTGCCGACCTCGATCGTCAGCTTGCCGTTGCCCTCCATGGCATCACGCGCATTGATGGCAAGGTTCAGAACTGCGTTCTCGACATGCACCGGATCGACGAAGGTGTTCCACAACCCGCCAGCAACGATGGTTTCGAGTTCGATGGCCTCGCCGATCGAGCGCCGCAGCAGATCGTCCATGCCTGACATGAAGCGGCCGACGTTGATGACCTTGGGCTCCAGGGCCTGCCGGCGACCGAAGGCGAGAAGCTGGCTTGCGAGCTTTGCGCCACGGCTGACACCGGCCAGAGCATTGGCGACCCGCCGTTCGGCGCGCTCGTTGCCGGCCACGTCTTTGGATAGGAGTTGCAGATTGCCGGAGACGACCTGCAGCAGATTGTTGAAATCATGGGCGACGCCGCCGGTCAGCTTGCCGATGGTTTCCATCTTCTGCGCCTGCTGCAGGGCCCGCTCGGCCTGCCGCCGTGTCGCGATCTCCTCGCTGACGCGGGCTTCCAGCGTTTCGTTGAGCAGACGCAACTGCTCTTCGGCACGCTGACGGTGGCGAACCTGCCGCTCGAGATGCACCGCATGGCGGCGCAGCTCGTCTTCCGCCTGCCGCTGGTCGCTGATATCGGTGTGGACGCCGACCCATTCGGCGATCTCGCCCTGATCATCGAAGATGGGAACGCCGCGAATGGCAAACATCCGCCAGACGCCGTCATGCCGGCGGACCCGATGCTCCCAGATGAAGGTGTGTCGGTCGGCGACCGCATCGTTCCACGCTTCGACGGTCGCCTGTCGATCGTCGGGGTGAACAGCATCTGCCCAGCCGTAGCCCTGGTAGGTCTCGTAGGGCTGACCGGTGAGTTCGGCCCAGCCTGGCTGCGGCCCGATCATTCTGCCATCGGCGCTGTTGGTCCACAGCACGCCGTGGACGGCGCGCACCGCGGCGCGGAACCGGTTGTTGCTGACCATCAGCTCCCGCTCCGCCCGCTTGCGGTCTTCGATATCGATCAGCAGGATGTAGATGCCATCGACCGTGCCGCCATCCGTCAGCCGCGGCATGTATCGCACCTCGGCGGTGCGGTCGTCGCCGCCCGGCCTGCGGATCACCGTATCCGTGACGACAGGCTCGCCAGCAAAGGCACGCTCGAGATAGGCAATCCGCTTGCGGTAGTATTCCTCACCGATGATCTCGCGAATGTGCCGGCCGACGACGGCACTGGCGGGATGGCCGAACCATTCCAGATAGCCCTTGTTGGCGAACCGGTAGATGTGGTCGACGTCCAGAAACCCGACGAGAATGGGAAGCGCATCGCTGATGCGGCTGAGCTCGGCCTGGCTTTCGGCCAGTGCCCGCACGGCCCGCACGCGATCGGTGTTCTCAAGCACCGTGCAAAGGACGCCATCGACGCCGCCCTGCTCGTTGTAGATCGGCGTATAGAACAGGTCGAAAACGATCTCTTCAGGCCGGCCGTTGCGATGCAGCACCAGAGGCTGGTCTCGATAGCTCTGGACCTGACCCTCAAAGCCGCATTGCAGGATCCGGCTGTTCCAATCCCAGATCTCCGGCCAGATCTCCGGCACAGTGCTGCCGAGCGCTTTGGGGTGATTTCCGCCTGCGATTTCGCGGTACCCGTCGTTGTAGATCATCACGTGATCCGGGCCCCACATCAGGACCTGCGGGATCGGCGAATTGATCAACGAGCTGACCTTGATTCGCAGATTGGCAGGCCAGATGTCGATGGGTCCGAGGGACGTCGCGGCCCAGTCGAAATTCCGGATGCGCTGGCCAAGCTCGCCGCCGCCGAAGGGCCAGGTCGCCTCGCTGGAACCAATGCTCATGATGTTCGTATCTCGCCGGATGTGCGTGATGGATCGGGACAGCATGACTAGTACTGCATTCTCCGGAAAATCGGAATCGATTCGCGGCAAAAAATCCTGCGAAAGCTCAGAGCTTTAGAGCCTGGGAGGAGTGCTTGTGAGGCTCCTTTGTCGAAGGCAGGGTTCACTCTGATGGGGGGCCTTTCTGCTGCTCGACGGAACCCAGATCGCAAACGGTAGTTCGACATGGCATCCATTCAAAGGAGATAAACCCATGAAACGAATTCTTGCTGCCGTAACGGCATCCCTTCTTCTCGCGACCGTCGCCCATGCCCAGTCGGCCGCCGAGAAATCCGGCATCAACAGCGTGGCCGGGATTGCGCCGAAAACGCAGGACTTCGTGCAGGAAGCTGCTGCCAGCGACATGTTCGAGATCGAGTCCAGCAAGCTTGCCGTCGAGCGTGGTGACGAGGCCACCAAGGCTTTCGCGCAGCAGATGATCGCCGATCACGAAAAGACGACCAGCGAGCTGACAAAGATGGTTGGCGACCTCAAGCTCAACCCGCCGGAAAAGAAGATGTCGTCTGCACAACAGGGCATGCTCGATGATCTGAAGGAGCTCAAGGGCGAGGACTTCAGCGAAGAATATCACGACCAGCAGGTTACCGCTCATGAAAATGCTGTCGACCTCTTCAAGCGCTATGGTGAGGAAGGGGAGACCGCGGAACTGAAGGCCTGGGCTGCCAAGACGCTGCCGGCTCTCCAGCACCACTACGAGATGGCTCAGAAACTCGACGCCGAATAACGGCGCCACGCTCGCCGGGGCATTTCATTCACGCACCTGAAATCGGCCAACTGGAAAGGCAGTGTCGACGCTGCCTTTCCAGGAACCCATCGTCTGGTGGATAATGATCCGGCAAACGGAACCAATATTCGGCATCAGTGTTCTCTAAAGCTCGGCCGGAAGCCGCGCTACGCGGGTTTTGGAGAGACATGTGAGCAGCAACGCGACCGTTACACCGCCTCTTCACAAGACCGGTCTCCCTCTGCCGCGCGATCCCGGCACAGGAAACAGATTGTCGGGCCATGTCCTGTTGATCCTGATCGGCGTTACCGTCGTGCTCAAGGTCGGGCAGGAGATCTTCGTTCCGCTCGCGCTCTCCCTCCTCCTGACCTTCACGCTCGCGCCGATCGTCTCGTTTCTGCGGCGCCGCTCGGTTCCGAAAATCGCCGCGGTGATGATCGCGGTCGCCTCCGCCTTTTGCGCGATCGCGCTGTTCAGCGTCATCGTCGCCTCGCAGGTGGCAAACCTCGCGCAGAATATCCCGGCCTATCAGCGCAACATCGTCGTCAAGGTCCAGACATTGGCGCAGGCGGGGTCTGGCGACGGCATCATGAAACACCTCAGCGGCATCGTCGAACGGGTCGGCGAAGAGATCGAGACCCGCGCGGAAGAGAGCCGGGATGCCACTGCCGCCCCGACCTCGCGGGAGCCGATGCCGGTCGAGATCGTCACGCGCTCGAATCCGATCCAGACGCTCGGAAATCTCATCCTGCCACTGATCAGCCCATTCGCCACGGCCGGCCTCGTCATCGTGCTCGTTATCTTCATGCTTCTTGAGCGAGAGGATCTACGCGACCGATTTATCCGGCTTGTCGGTCTCAACGACCTGCATCGCACCACCGAAGCCCTGCAGGATGCCGGAAAACGCGTCGGCAAATATTTGCTGATGCAGCTGGTGGTCAATGCGCTTTATGCCTTTCCGATCACCATCGGCCTTTGGCTTCTCGGGATTCCCAACGCCATTCTCTGGGGCCTTCTGACGCTCGTCCTGCGCTTCGTCCCGTATATCGGACCTGTCATCGGCATGATCCTGCCGCTTTTCCTGGCCCTGGCGATCGCTCCCGGCTGGTCGCTTGTCCTCTGGGTCGGTGCGCTGTTCCTGGTGACGGAACTGATCAGCAACAACGTCGTCGAACCCTGGCTTTACGGGTCGCATACGGGCCTGTCTCCTCTCGCGATCATCATCTCTGCGATCTTCTGGTCCTGGCTCTGGGGACCGCTCGGTTTGATGCTGTCGACGCCGCTGACCGTCTGCCTCGTCGTCCTCGGTCGATATGTTCCGCAGTTCAGTTTCCTTGACGTACTGCTCGGCAACGATCCCGTGCTTGAGCCACACGAAAAGCTCTATCAGCGCCTTCTGGCGGGCGACCCGGACGAAGCGACGGCCAATGCCGAGGACTATCTAGAAGACGAGTATCTGCTCGACTATTATGAAAAGGTCGGCATGCCGGCGCTGCTGCTGGGCGAGGTCGACAGGCAGCGCGGTGTCATGTCCGATGCACAGGTCGAACGCTTTTCCGGCAGCGTTCGTTCGCTGATCGACAATCTTTCGGAGATCGCCGACGAAGAGGAAGCCGAGGAAGAGGCGCCGAACGACCAGCAGACGGACAACGGCACGGATGAAAGTGTGGCGATGGACCTGCCCGACGGCACCGGTCGTTCTCTTCTCTGCATCGGTGGACGCGGAGACATCGATGACGCTGCGGCGACCATGCTGGCCCAGCTCCTGGAAATCCAAGGTGCGGATGCGCTCGTTGCCGCCCATTCCATGACGGACATGCGCATGCTGAAGGAAAACGACACGATCGACACGGTCGTGTTCACGTTTCTCAACGGAAACTCCAAGACACATGCACGTAATCTCGTCCGGCGACTGAAACGCTTGAAGCCCGGCCTACGCGTGGGTCTTTTCGTACCGCTTGCCAACGGCGAGGATAACCCGCGCTTGAAGCTGGAAGATACGAATGCGGACTTCATCACGCTTACACTTGCCGAAACGGTGCGTTCGGCGTTGACCGACACCGGTCCGGTGCCGCTGATGAGCTTGACGCGAAAGCTCGGCAGACCGCGCATCCGTCTTGCCAAAACGGCCTAAGAAAGCGCATCCCGATAACCGACGGGTTGATGATTGCCCTCGTCCGACGTTTTCGGACGCGGTCCGCTTGCGGCCCTACGGCGACAGTCCGGCGCATCGCGCCGTGTTGCGGATATGCGCTTCCATCTCACCGCGCGCCGCCGCGGCATCGTTGTTGCGCAAGGCCGCAATGATGCGGCGATGCTCGGCGATCGAATGGCGCATGCGTTCGGGGTCGGTGATCGGGATCGGTTGGCGCTGGGTCTCCGTGATCTGGTCGCGCACCGTCTGATAGAGCGCCTTCAGCATGGCGTTCGAACAGGCCGAAACGATCGTGCCGTGAAAGGCGAGATCCGCCTCCACGTTGGAGAGCAGGTCCTGGCGCGCCCAGCATTCTTCCATCGTTCGCGTCGCCGTTTCCATGCGGTCGAGCTGCAACTGGGTCAGACGACCGGCCGACAGCCGCGCGATCTCTCCCTCGAGAAGGATCCGGGTTTGGAAAACGTCGAACACGGAATAGCTGTCGGAATATCGCCACGGCGCCATGTGCCCGGACGCGCTTTGGGTTCCTTCTCCTGCCGTTGCGACGAACGTACCGCGTCCTGCCTCCGTCTTCAAAAGCCCGAGTGTCTCCAGGGTCAGAAGGGCCTCGCGCAGAGAAGCGCGGCTGACGCCGAGCGTCTGGGAGAAGCCGCGCTGCGAGGGGATCTTCTCACCCGCCTTCAACGTGCCGTTCTGAATCATCGCCTGGATTTCACGGGCGACCGACTGTGGAACGAGCGTCTTGTTCAGCATGAAAACCCCACTTCAGCCCGATCCTGCGTACTCAGCCCGGCGTCACAACGCTTTCTGTGAAGGCGTGTGCATCCTCGGTCCGCGGTCGACCCATCCATCCTGTATCCGGGCTCGCTCCCGTGAGCAGGCGCACAATCTATTTTTTTCGCAGCCATTGCCAAGCAGAAAGCATCGTGCTTCTTTGGCCTGACTGGTCTGACCAGTCAGGCCACTGTAGATTGAGTCATGTTCAAATAACAAGGGGAACTCTCATGACACGAACGAACGCAATCAAGACCACACTTTTCGCGGGCGTCCTCGCGATCTTCGGAACCACCGGTGCTTTCTCGGCCGACCTGACAGTCGGCGCCAATATCGGGAACGTGCCGTGGGAATTCGAGGATGCGAGCGGCAAGGTGACCGGCTTCGAGGTGGATCTCGTCAACGAAATCGCCAAGCGCCTCGGCAAGACGGTCGAATTCGTCAACACGCCGTTCAACGGTCTTTTCCCGGCCGTCCAGTCCGGTCGCATCAACATGGCGGTGTCCTCGATCACCATCACCGAGAAACGCCTTGCCTCCGTCACCTTTGCGCAACCCTATTATGACAGCGACCAGTCGCTGACCGTAACGGCCGCCTCCGGCATTGCCGGTCTGAAGGACATGGGCGGAAAGGTCGTCGGCGTCGACACCGGCTCCACCGGCGACATGTGGGTGGATGCGCACAAGTCCGAATACAAGCTGGGCGAAGTTCGCCGTTTCGAAGGCCTGCAGCCTGCCATGCTCGATCTGGTGGCTGGCCGTGTCGATGGTTACATCTCCGACATCCCGGCACTGCTCTATTATGTCAAGGACAAGCCCGAGCTGAAGGTCGTCGAACGCATCCCGACCGGCGAGAAGTACTCGATCATGTTCAACAAGGGCGATCCGCTGGCCACGGAGGTCAATGACGTGATCACCAAGCTAAAGGGCGAAGGCTTTATTGCCAAGCTTCACGAGACCTGGTTCGGCGCCAAGGCCGAGGATAGCACCTCGACCGTGGCCGTCATGGACATGCCAAAGGCCAAGTAAGCCGCAACCGCACCGGCAGGACGCAAGACCCGTCCTGCCGGATGCCAGGGAGCCGTCTCGGCCATGAATCTGATCAATACCTTCTTCAACATGCAGGTGCTGGCCGATAGCCTGCCGCAGCTGCTTTGGGGGCTTGTGGTCACGCTGCAGATCGGCGTCACCAGCATTCTCTGCGGCCTCGCCGGCGGCCTGTTTCTGGCCATCGCGCGGTTGTACGCGCCTGCCTTCTTCAAGCTGCTGATCCGCATCTATATCGACATCTTCCGTTCGATCCCGCTGCTCGTCCTGCTGATCGTCGTCTACTATGCACTTCCCTTCGTGGGCATCCGTCTTTCTCCCTTCCTGTCCGCGGTTACCGCCCTTTCTCTTGTCTCGGCTGCCTATACGGCGGAAATCTTCCGTGCCGGGATCGAGGCTATTCCGCACGGGCAGTTCGAGGCATCCGCCGCACTCGGACTGTCCAACAAGGACACGATGATCGACGTGATCCTCCCGCAGGCCATCCGGATCGTGATTCCGCCGCTCACCAACAATTGCATCAACGTCATGAAGGATACGGCGCTCGCGTCCGTCGTCGCCATGCCGGACCTCTTGAAGCAGGCAACGCAGGCGCAAGCCCTTTCCGCCAATCCGACGCCGCTGATCGGTGCCGCGATCATCTACGTCATGCTGCTCTGGCCGATGGTGGCGATCGTTGCTCGTCTCGAAAAGCATTTCGCACGGGGAAAACGCTGATGTCCGCATCCATGTCCACGTCATCATCGCCGTCGGCGCCTTCGATCATCTCCATTCGTGACCTGAAAAAGGCCTACGGCACCTTCACGGTTCTCCACGGCATCGATCTGGATATTGCCGAAGGGGAAGTTGTCTGCGTCATCGGGCCGTCCGGATCCGGCAAATCCACGCTGATCCGCTGCATCAATCACCTCGAGGCCTTCTCGCCGGACAGCACCATCACGGTCGACGGCATCAGGGTCGCGCCCGGCAAGGCGCTGGCCAAGGTTCGCGCCGAGGTCGGCATGGTGTTCCAGTCGTTCAACCTCTTTCCCCACATGACCGTCCTGAAGAACGTCATGCTTGCCCCGATGCGGGTGCGGGGCACGACAAAAACCGAGGCCGAGCGCAAGGCGCGCGACCTGCTCGCGCGGGTCGGCATCGCCGAGCAGGCCGAGAAATACCCGGGTCAGCTTTCCGGCGGACAGCAGCAGCGCGTCGCCATTGCCCGCGCGCTCGCCATGGAGCCTCGCGTGCTGCTTTTCGACGAGCCGACCTCGTCACTCGATCCGGAAATGGTGGGCGAAGTGCTCGATGTGATGCGCAAGCTCGCCGGCACCGGCGTCACCATGATCATCGTCACGCACGAAATGGGCTTTGCCCGCCAGGTTGCCGACCGCGTCATCTTCATGGACGGCGGACGCCTGGTCGAGGCAGGGACGCCGGCCCGGATCTTTGACAATCCGGCAGAAGAGCGGACACGCAGCTTCCTGCGCGCCGTTCTCAATCACTAACAAGAAAACGATACGGAGGAACACCCATGGCCACCACGACGCCGCTCGATCTCGAGTATGTGCGCAGCCAGTTTCCCGGTCTTAGCCGAGGCTGGACCTTCTTTGACAATGCGGGAGGATCGCAGATCCTCAAGGGCGCGCTCGACCGCATCAACACATTCCTGATCGAGAAGAACGTCCAGATCGGCGGCTCGTACGACGTTTCGCAGGAGGCTGCCCGTGCGCTCTATGAGGCGCGAACGGCCGCCATGCATCTGGTCAATGCACACCGGCCAGAGGAGATCGTATTCGGCAGTTCGACCACGGCGCTCCTGCAGAACCTTGCCCGCGCCATGCAGAGCCAGCTGTCGCCGGGCGACGAGATCATCATCACCGTCAGCGACCATGAGTCCAATATCGGGCCTTGGGACCGGTTGCAGGCAGCCGGCATGACGCTCAAGATCTGGCCGCTGAATACGGAAACGATGACGCTCGATCTTGCCGATCTCGCGCCCCTGATGACCGAGCGCACGAAGCTCGTCTGCGTCACCCACGTTTCCAACATCCTCGGCTCGGTCAACCCGATCCGTGAAATCGCGGATTTCGTGCATGCGCGCGGCGCGCGAATTTGCGTCGATGCCGTGGCCTACGCGCCGCACCGCGCCGTTGATGTGCAGGCCTTCGATGCCGATTATTACGTCTTCAGCCTCTACAAGACCTATGGTCCACACTACGCCTTGATGTACGGCAAATACGATCTGCTGCTCGAGCTCGACACGCTCTATCACTACTTCTACGGCAAGGACAAAGTGCCGGGGAAGCTGGAACCGGGGAACCCGAACTACGAGCTTGCATACGCCACCTGCGGTATCGTCGATTACCTCGCGACGCTGGGCGAGCAGGCCGGCGAGACCGGCACGACCCGCCGCAAGATCGAGGCCGCCTTCTCGGCAATCACCGCGCAGGAGAATGCGCTGGCCGAGCGTCTGCTGGGCTATCTCCGTGCGCGCAACGACTGCCGCATCGTCGGGCAGGCCACCAATCGAGACGATGCACGCGTGCCGACGATTGCCTTCCGCTTCGACGGCCGCGATGCGGGCGAGCTCTGCAAGGCCATGGACGCGGAGAGGATCGCCATGCGCTTTGGCGATTTCCATTCGCGTCGCCTGGCGGAATATCTCGGCCTCACCGACCATGGCGGCATGCTGCGGGTTTCCATGGTTCACTACAACACGCTGGACGAGGTCGATCGCTTCACGGAAGCCCTCGACCGTATTCTCGCCGGCGATGCCGGGCTTGCCAAGGCGAGCTGAGCAAGCGGCCCTGGCCAAGGGAAGAAGGAGAGAACGATGCGCTTCGACACGGTGATCCGCAACGGAACTGTGGTAACGGCCTCCGATACGTTCAAAAGCGATATCGGCATCCGCGACGGCCGCATTGCGGCCCTTGCGGCCGAGCTGACGGATGCCGACGAGATCATCGACGCGACCGGTCTTCTCGTTCTTCCCGGCGGGATCGACAGCCATGTGCATCTCGACCAGCCCTCCGGCGATGGCATCGTCATGGCAGATGATTTCGACAGCGGTACCCGTTCCGCCGCCGTCGGCGGCAACACGACGGTGATGGCCTTCTGCATGCAGGAGAAGGGCCAATCGCTGCGCGAAGCCTTGAAGATCTATCACGCCAAGGCAGAGGGCAAATGCCATGTGGACGTCTCGTTCCATATGGTCATCACCGATCCGACGCCGGAGGTGCTGGGTCAGGAAGTGCCGGCGCTGGTCGAGGACGGCTATACCTCGATGAAGGTCTTCATGACCTATGAAGGCCTGCGCCTTCGGGATGACGAGATCCTCGCCACGCTCGACACCGCGCGGCGCACCGGCGCACTCGTCATGGTCCACTGCGAGAACGAAGATGCCATCCGGTATCTCATCGGCCGCCATGAGGACGAGGGCAAGTTCGCTCCAAAGTTCCACGCGACCACACGTCCGGTTGCGGCGGAACGCGAAGCGACCCACAGGGCTCTGTCGCTGGCCGAAATCGTCGATGTCCCCATCGTCATCGTGCACGTCTCCAACCGCGAGGCGATGGAAGAGATCCGCCGGGCCCGCCAGCGCGGCCAGAAGATCGCCGGAGAGACATGCCCGCAATATCTTCTCCTGACGGCGGATGATCTGGATCAGGATGCACTCGAAGGCGCAAAATACGTCTGCTCGCCGCCACCGCGCGACAAGGCCAGTCAGGATGCCTGCTGGGAAGGTCTCGAACAGGGTGTGTTCGACCTTTTCTCCTCGGACCATTGCCCCTTCCGGTTCGATGACCCCGAGGGCAAGTTAAACGAAAAGGGCAAACGGCATTTCCGGTGGATCCCCAACGGTATTCCGGGCGTCGCCACGCGCCTTCCCATTCTCTTCTCCGAAGGCGTCATGAAAGGTCGCATCGACCTCAATACCTTCGTCGCGGTTACCGCCACTAACCATGCCAAACTGTACGGTCTGTATCCGCAGAAGGGCACGATCGCGATCGGTTCGGACGCCGACCTTGCGCTCTGGGATCCGGAAAAGCGTACCACGCTGACGAACGACCTTCTTCATCATGGCGCCGATTACACGCCCTATGAAGGTTTGGCCCTCAAAGGCTGGCCTGTCCGCGTCCTCCTGCGTGGACGGACGATGGTCGAAGACGGCAGGCCGGTCGCCCTGGACCAGCCAGGCGGCACCTATCTGCCGCGCGGCAAGTCTGCCCTGATCCGATAGGAAGGGTTGTCGTCGGGCGATCGTCGTGGCACGGCGTCGTCAGGGCACTGGGTGCCGCCCCTTCGCAGGGGCGCGCCTAGTGCGTGCGATTGGCGACGAAGGCAGCGGCCTCGACCAGCGTCCTTGCAGCATCACCGTACGGCGTTAGGAGAGCGCTTGCCTCCGCGACAAGACGCGCAAGCTCGCCTTCTGCCCAATCCGGACCTCGGCAAGCGACCAGGGTGGCCTTGCCGCGGGCCTCGTCCTTGCCTGTCGCCTTGCCCATCGTCGCCGCATCCGCCGTGAGGTCGAGCAGGTCGTCCGCCAGCTGAAATGCGCGGCCGATATGCTCGCCGAACTGTCGAAGCCGCGCCCGGTCGCTGGCATCCCTGCCGGAAACGATGGCGCCGGCTTCGCAGGCAAAGCGGATCAGCGCACCCGTCTTCATGGCCTGAAGCGTGACGATGCCCTGCTCGTCAGGCGCGCGGCTTTCCGCGGCAAGATCGAGCGCCTGCCCACCGGCCATGCCGCCAAGACCGGAGGCGCGTGCCAAGGCCAGCACAAGAGCCGTCTTTACGGCATCCGGAAGCACCGTCTCGGGGCCTGCCAGGATGTCGAAGGCAAGCGTCAGCAAGCTGTCGCCGGCCAGAATGGCATTCGCCTCTCCATAGGCGATGTGGACCGTCGGCTGGCCGCGCCGGACGGCGTCGTCGTCCATTGCCGGCAGGTCGTCATGCACGAGAGAGTAGCAATGCACGCATTCGAGGGCCGCCGCGACGCGAAGGGCAGCCTTTGCGTCTCCTGCGAACAACGCGGTGCTTTCCATGACCAGAAAGGGGCGCAAGCGCTTGCCGCCGTTCAGCACGCCATGCCGCATAGCGGCCAGAAGAGCTGGCGGGCGGGCGATCTCGTCGGACGCTGGCGTGTCGCCGAGGAGCGCGTCAAGGCAGGCCTTGACCTGGTCGGCACTCTGCCGGAGTCGGGCGTCGAAGGTCGGGGCGGCTGCGTTCATGGCGGCTCTTTGGCATGGGCAGGCGGCGACTTGCAATGAATTTCACCGGGAATGCCCTTTCCACCGGGGACAGCGGTGAAAATGACGTTCAAATTGCAAGCGTCTTGGATTAAGACAAGAAGCACGGATGGGGCCACGGACGGGTTGATCAGGCGGGACGATCAGAGCTGGGATATCGTACCGGAGCCACGTGATCCAGGATCGCGGGGATCAGAATCCCGTAAGCTACAGGCCGATACGTCCTGGACGACGCCGGAGGACGACGAGGGCCGCGAAGCCGACCCTGCGCCGCAGCCGGAACGCGAGGCTCCTCTTGCGCAAGTGTCGTCAGACGCTCTCGAGGGATCGGCTGCGCCGCCTTTGCTCACGGCCGAAGAAAGACGTTCGGCGGCGCAGGAAGGAAGCGGTCCGGACACAGCTGGAGATGAGGCGCTGCCATCAAACGCCAAACGAGGCATGCTCGCACGGATCCGGCGCCGGTGGCGCCAGCTCGTCGTCGTTGCCGTCATCCTTTTGCTGATGCCCTATGCGCTGATCATTCTCTATGCCCCGAATTTCGTGCATCCGGTGTCGTCGCTGATGCTGCGCGACCTCGCCCTGTTGCGCGGCTACGACCGGCAATGGGTGCCGTTCGAGAAGATCTCGCCCAATCTCGTCCAGTCGGTCATGATGTCGGAGGACGGACAATTCTGCATGCATGCCGGCGTCGACTGGGTCCAGATGCGCGGTGTCGTGGACGACGCGCTGGAGGGCGAGCAAACGCGGGGTGCGAGCACCATTCCCATGCAGACGGCCAAGAACCTGTTTCTCTGGAACGGCCGCTCCTTCGTGCGCAAGGCCATGGAGCTGCCCTTGGCGCTGGCCGCCGATTTCGTCTGGACCAAACGACGCCTGATGGAGATCTACCTCAACATTGCCGAGTGGGGGCCGGGAATCTACGGCGCTGAGGCCGCGGCGCAGCATCATTTCGGCGTCCCGGCGTCGAAGCTGACACGCCGACAGGCCGCGCTCCTTGCCGTTTCCCTGCCCAACCCGATCGACCGCAATGCCGGCAAGCCCGGGCGGGGGCTGAAGCGGCTCGCCGCCATGATCGAGCGGCGGGCGGGGGCGTCGGGCGAATACATCAAGTGCCTTTATCCCTGAAATCACGCCTTTTGATTGGATGGGCACTCCGGCGTCTGCTCTAACGCAAGGACGGTTACAGGAGAACCTTGCATGAGCGACCTCGTCCTTTATGTCGGCAACAAGAACTATTCCTCCTGGTCGCTGAGGCCGTGGCTGGCTTTGAAAGCCTGCGGCGTTCCTTTTGTCGATGTGGTGATCCCGTTCGACTTTCCTAACGGCAATCCGAAATTCCGGGAGATCTCGCCAACGGCACGGGTTCCTGTCCTGCATCATGGCGATATCAGGGTCTGGGAATCGCTGGCGATCATCGAATATGTCGCAGAACTCTTTCCGCAGGCCGCCTTGTGGCCCGAGGGCCAGATCGACCGTGCGATAGCCCGGAGCATCTCGATGGAAATGCTGGCCGGCTTTCGCGCGCTCCGCGGCGCCTGCCCGATGAACATTCGCCGCCCCGTCGGAGCCATCGCTCTGCCGAACGGCGTCGCGGAAGACGTTGCGCGGATCGAGGCAATCTGGGCCCAGGCTCTGGCCAGGTCCGGCGGACCCTTCCTCTTCGGGCGGTTCACGGCCGCAGATGCCATGTTCGCGCCGGTCGTCAATCGGTTCGAGATCTATGCGCTCACGCAGGATCCGGTATCGTTGGCCTACATGGCGGCCGTCAAGGCGCATCCGGCTTTTCTTGCCTGGCAGGCCGATGCCCTCAAAGAGACCTGGATCGTACCGGAAGACGAAGCCTGAGAGCGACCTGCTGTTCGTTCGCGATGCGGCGTCAAAAAAAACCTGTGGGGTCTGGCCAAGAGGACATCTAGCATGTATAAGCCCGGCCAATTCCGAGATTGAAACGCCTTCATCCCGGCCCGTTCAACGGTCCGCAGACTGGTGGTTTCCCCCGATACGTGGAGTGTTTGAAATGGCTGTTCCTAAGAGAAAAACGAGCCCGTCGAAGCGCGGCATGCGCCGTTCTGCTGATGCGCTGAAGACCCCGACCTACATCGAAGACAAGAACTCCGGTGAACTGCGTCGCCCGCATCATATCGACATGAAGACCGGCATGTATCGTGGTCGTCAGGTTCTGACCCCGAAGGCGAGCTGATCCTCGTCTGTCCGGCTAACGGCTTTTGGCCATGCCGAACGACGTAAAAGCGATCGAATTTGCAAAAGGCTGGCCTCGCGCCGGCCTTTTCTGCGTTCTCAAGGTCTGCTGCTCTCGTTGTCGCCTGCTCTGCCCGTGCCTTGCTTGCTGTGCACGGCTGGTTCATACCTCGGCACGACCCGGACCAAGCCAGATGATCTCGACAGACAGGAACCTGCCATGCTCGCATCCATCCCCCTCCTGATCCTGCCGTTCGCGCTCTACAATCTTGCCATGACCGGAGCCTTCGGATCGGGTGGCGTTGCCGCTTTCGACAACACGGTCACAAGCCTTGCCATGCTGTCGGGCGCGACCTGGCAAATGAGCGTCGGCGATGTCCTGATCGTCGGAAGCCTGGCTCTCCTGTTCGTGGAAATTCTCAAAGCCACCCGCACAAGCTCGAAGACCCTTTTCGATCATATTCTGTCGATGGTGCTCTTCATCGTCTTTCTCATCGAGTTCCTGCTCGTGGCGGGGGCCGCAACCGACGTCTTCTTCATCCTGATGGTGATCAGTTTCATCGACGTCGTCGCCGGATTCACGATCTCGATGCGCACTGCCGGGCGGGATGTCTCGATCGGGCTCTGATTGCACATCCTGGAAGCGTATCGAGGGTGAAGCGCGACGGGCGACAAAACCCGTCGCCCACCGTGTCCCGTCGCTCATGGTGAGTCAGGCTCGGTTCGGGCCGAGCGCACAACAAACCCGCGCCTTTAAGGTCAGGTCAGGTTCTCGAGCTTGCTCTGGAGCGCGCGCAACTGCTCCTTGAGCTCGTCAATGTCCTTGGCCTCTGCCTTGCGGGGCTCGCGCGCCTGCGGTGCTGCCGCCATGAACGGCGAGAACATCTGCATGGCTTGATGAAACATCTCCGTGTTCCGCTTCACCTGTTCTTCGACAAGCTGTAGCGGAACCTGAAGGTTCTTGCTCAGGGGCGTGTCTCCGAAGGCCTTGCCGATCTGCTCGCGCATCTGGGCCTGCTGGTCGGTGAAAGCCTGCATGGAATGCTCGAGATAGCTCGGCACGACGGCCTGCATCTGGTCGCCGTAGAAGGCGATGAGCTGGCGCAGGAACGATATTGGCAGGAGCGTGTTGCCGGTTTTGCTTTCCTGCTCGAAGATGATCTGCGTCAGGACGGAATGGGTGATGTCCTCCCCTGTCTTGGCGTCCTGGACGTTGAACTCCTCGCCTTTCTTGACCATGACCGCGAGATCGTCGAGCGTGACATAGGTACTCGTGCCGGTGTTGTAGAGACGTCGGTTCGCGTATTTCTTGATTACGATCTGCCCGTCCTGCTTCGCCATCAGGGTCTCCTCCCCAAATTGCTGTTTTTATGGCATTTCAGAAGGATATGCGGAAAGAGCGGCATAAGACAATCTCTTTGTGCGCTGCAGTGATCACGCCTGCGTATCAACTTACAGGTTTATTGAGTTACGCTTTGACTTGTCAGCTGACCTCGTTCAGACTCTCCTCATAGAGGGTCTCGGCAGCAGGATCCGTTTGCATCAACAGGGAGGAGACCGTGATGAGCACATCATCCATCGTCATCGCCAGCGCAGGCCGTACCGCCGTCGGCGCGTTCAATGGTTCCTTTGCCAATACGCCAGCCCACGAGCTGGGCGCCGCCGTGATCAAGGGCGTGCTCGCTCGCGCAGGCGTTGAAGCCGCCGAGGTTGACGAGGTCATTCTCGGCCAGGTGCTCGCCGCTGGCGAGGGGCAGAACCCGGCGCGTCAGGCAGCGATGAAGGCCGGCGTCCCGCAGGAGAAGACGGCCTGGGGCATGAACCAGCTTTGTGGTTCCGGTCTGCGGGCCGTCGCACTCGGCATGCAGCAGATCGCGACAGGCGACGCCGCCATCATCGTGGCCGGTGGCATGGAGTCGATGTCCATGGCGCCGCATTGCGCGCATCTGCGCTCGGGCGTGAAAATGGGCGATTTCAAGATGATCGACACCATGATCAAGGACGGCCTGACGGACGCTTTTCATGGCTACCATATGGGCGTGACAGCCGAGAACATCGCCAAGAAGTGGCAACTGTCGCGCGATGACCAGGATCAGTTCGCTCTCGCCTCGCAGAACAAGGCCGAGGCTGCCCAGAAGGCGGGTCGCTTCACGGACGAGATCATTCCGTTCGTCGTCTCGACGCGCAAGGGCGACGTGACCGTCGATAGTGACGAGTATATCCGCCACGGCGCAACGATCGAAAGCATGGCGAAGCTTCGTCCGGCCTTTGACAAGGACGGCACCGTGACGGCCGCGAACGCGTCGGGCCTCAATGATGGTGCTGCCGCAACGCTTCTGATGAGCGAGCAGGAAGCGGTGCGCCGGGGCATAACGCCACTTGCCCGGATCGCCTCCTGGGCAACGGCCGGCGTGGATCCGCAGATCATGGGCACCGGCCCGATTCCCGCATCGCGCAAGGCGCTGGAGAAGGCCGGTTGGTCTGCCTCCGACCTCGATCTCGTGGAAGCCAACGAGGCGTTTGCGGCGCAGGCCTGCGCCGTCAACAAGGATCTCGGCTGGGACACGTCCATCGTCAACGTCAATGGTGGTGCGATTGCGATCGGACATCCGATCGGAGCGTCGGGTGCGCGTATTCTCAACACGCTGCTTTTCGAAATGAAGCGCCGGGGCGCCAAGCGCGGCTTGGCGACGCTTTGCATCGGCGGCGGCATGGGCATCGCCCTCTGCGTCGAAGGTCTTTGAGGAGAGGCTTACAGCCAGGACTGGCGGTGCGGGCGGCACCCCGCCGGCCCGCGCACGTCTTGCGGAGGTTCATCGGGACGACACGATCGCTTTGTAGACCGTCACGAAGAGGGAGGACGTGCATGAGCAGGGTTGCCTTGGTTACGGGAGGAACGCGCGGCATCGGCGCTGCCATTTCGATTGCGCTTAAGGGGGCTGGTTATCGCGTTGCAGCGAATTATGCCGGCAACGATGAAAAGGCCCAGGCCTTCTCCGACGTCACAGGCATTCCGGTCCTCAAATGGGACGTATCAGATTATGCCGCTTGCGCCGCAGGCGCTGCCAAAATCGAGGAGACGCTCGGACCGGTCGAGGTTCTCGTCAACAATGCCGGCATTACGCGCGATGCCATGTTCCACAAGATGACGCCGGCCCAGTGGAACGAGGTCGTGAACGTCAACCTCAATGGTCTTTTCAATATGACGCATCCGGTCTGGTCCGGCATGCGGGACCGGAGCTTCGGCCGCATCGTCAATATCTCGTCCATCAACGGTCAGAAGGGGCAGATGGGCCAGGCCAATTATTCCGCCTCCAAGGCCGGCGACATCGGGTTTACCAAGGCGCTGGCGCAGGAAGGTGCCGCCAAGGGCATCACGGTCAATGCCATCTGCCCAGGCTATATCGGCACCGAGATGGTGCGAGCGATCCCGGAAAAGGTTCTGAACGAGCGGATCATCCCCCAGATCCCGGTCGGGCGGCTCGGCGAGCCCGAGGAAATCGCGCGTTGCGTGGTGTTCCTGGCCTCCGATGATGCCGGTTTCATCACCGGATCGACGCTCTCAGCCAACGGCGGACAGTTTTTCGTCTGAGAATTCGCGGTCATCGCACCGGGAGGGGCGGTCTTTTTGCCGGCATGCCCTTGTGTTTCCCGCGCGGCGTGGTCATGTGTGTCGCGCCGCCGACGTTTTGATGTCTGCCGCCCGTACAATGCGCAAGGTCTGAAACGTGCCTGACCAACCGATGATCTTGAGCGGCCGCGGCGTGATCGCGGTCCTCGGCCCGACCAACACCGGCAAGACGCATTATGCAATCGAACGCATGGTCGCGCACGAAACCGGCGTCATCGGTCTTCCCCTGCGTCTTCTCGCCCGCGAAGTCTACACGCGCGTGGTCGAGCGGGTCGGAGCGCACAATGTCGCGCTTGTCACCGGCGAAGAAAAGATCACCCCGCATCTTGCCCGCTATTCCGTCTGCACCGTGGAGGCGATGCCGCGCGAGACGAAGGCGGCCTTCGTCGCCATCGATGAAGTCCAGCTGGCTGGCGATCTCGAGCGCGGGCATATCTTTACCGATCGCCTGATGCACCTGCGCGGCCGGCAGGAGACGTTGTTGCTCGGTGCTTCGACCATGCGGCCAATCCTCGAGCAACTGCTGCCGGGGATCACGATCGTCGAGCGTCCCCGCCTGTCGCAGCTTCTCTACGCAGGCTCCAAGAAGATTACGCGCCTTCCGCAGCGCTCGGCCATCGTCGCCTTCTCGGCCGACGAGGTCTACGCCATCGCAGAGCTCATTCGACGGCAACGCGGCGGCGCGGCCGTCGTCCTCGGAGCGCTGAGCCCGCGCACGCGCAATGCGCAGGTCGCGCTCTACCAGGAGGGCGACGTCGAATACCTGGTGGCGACCGATGCCATCGGCATGGGTCTCAACCTCGATGTGGACCATGTCGCCTTTGCGCAGGATCGCAAGTATGACGGCTATCAGTTTCGCAGTCTCAATCCGGGCGAACTCGCACAGATCGCGGGCCGCGCCGGACGACATCTGCGTGATGGAACCTTCGGCGTCACGTCGCGCGTCGAGCCTTTCGACGACGAACTCGTTCACCGCATCGAGCAGCACCAGTTCGATCCGGTCCGCGTGCTGCAATGGCGCTCCAAGGCGCTCGACTTCACGTCGCTGACCACGCTGAAGAAGACGCTGGAGACACCCCCCGCCGTGCACGGGTTGACGCGGGCGCTGCCGGCGGTTGACCAGCAGGCTCTCGAATTCCTCACGACCTATCCCGAGGTCAAGTCGCTGGCGACGACGGCGCCGCGTGTCGAGAAGCTCTGGGAAGCCTGCGCGCTCCCCGATTATCGCCGCATCGCTCCCGCGCAGCACGCTGATCTCATCGCGACCATCTATTCCGATCTTGTGCGACGTGGCACCGTCAACGAAGAGTTCATGTCCGAGCAGGTGCGCCGGGCCGACCATACAGACGGCGAAATCGATACCCTGTCGGCGCGAATCGCGCAGATCAGAACGTGGACCTATGTGTCGAACCGGCCCGGCTGGCTTGCCGATCCGACACACTGGCAGGAAAAGACGCGGGAAATCGAAGATCGATTGTCCGACGCGTTACATGAACGGTTGACGAAACGGTTCGTTGACCGCAGGACATCTGTGCTCATGAAGCGGCTGAGAGAGAATGCGATGCTGGAAGCGGAAATCAGTGTGAATGGCGATGTCTTCGTGGAAGGACATCATGTGGGACAACTCACCGGTTTCCGGTTCGTGCTGGCCACCACGACGGACGGGCTCGATGCCCGCGCCGTGCAGGGTGCAGCGCAGAAGGCTCTGGCGCTCGAGTTTGAAGCCCGCGCCGCTCGTCTGCACGCTGCCGGCAATGCTGATCTTGCCCTGTCGTCCGACGGCCTCGTGCGCTGGCTTGGCGATCCCGTGGCGCGGCTCGCTCCCAGCGAGCACATCATGCGTCCGCGCGTCATCCTGCTGGCGGACGAGCAGCTGCAGGGTGCAGCGCGCGATCATGTCGCCGCCCGCATCGAGCGCTATGTCAATCACCACATCGCGACCGTGCTGAAGCCGCTCGACGACCTGTCGCGCGCCGAAGACCTGCAAGGTCTTGCCAAGGGTCTGGCCTTCCAGCTGGTCGAAAGCCTCGGCGTCCTCTTCCGTCGCGATGTTGCCGAAGACGTGAAGTCGCTCGATCAGGAGGCGCGTGCCTCGATTCGCCGCCACGGTATCCGGTTCGGCGCCTATCACATCTTCATGCCGGCGCTGTTGAAGCCGGCCCCGGCCGAACTGATCACGCTGCTCTGGGCGTTGAAGAATGATGGCCTGGACAAGCCGGGCTATGGCGAACTTATCCCGGTTCTTGCGGCGGGCCGGACCTCGATCGTGACCGATCCGTCCTACGAGCGTATGTTCTACAAGCTTGCCGGGTTCCGATTCCTCGGCAAGCGCGCGGTGCGCATCGACATTCTGGAGCGCCTTGCCGATCTCATTCGCCCGCTTCTGCAATGGAAGCCCGGCACGACTGCGCGGCCGGATGGTGCGTATGACGGCCGCCGGTTCACGACCACCACCGCCATGCTGTCGATTCTTGGCGCAACACCCGACGACATGGAAGAGATTCTCAAGGGTCTTGGCTATCGCGCCGACAGCGTGAAGCCGGAAGAGGCTGCAGCGTTTCTCGGTGCGCAGGCCCCGGCAACGAGCACGGCTGTTGCGACAGCCGAAACAGCGCAGGCAAACGAAACCGATGCGATCGCGGAAGCGCCCACCGACGACAGTGTTTCCGCGGCAACGAAGGGCATGGCCGAACCGGCTGCCGAGGCTGAAGCCGCCGAACCGGTGGTCGTGCCGTCCGACGTCGTGCCGGAGACCCCTGTCGCTGCCGACGCGCCGAGCGGCGAAAGCGCGCCGGAATCCGAGCAGGCATCCGCGGCGTCGTCCATTGCTGCGGATACCGCAACATCGGACGCGGTTGCCAGCGATGTGCCTGAAGCCGAGGCAAAGCCGGTGCTTCTGTGGCGTCCGGGTGGGCGCAGCGACAACCAGCGCCCGGGAGATCGTCGTCCTGGGCAACGCGAGGCGCGGTCCGGCGACCGCCGTGGCGGAAACCGCTCCGGTCAGGATCGCACGGCCTCTGGGCCGAGCGACGGTTCCCCGCCATCGGAAGGCCGCCCGCAGGGTCGTGACGGCGATCGCAAGGCCGGCGGTGGCCGCACCGACGGCGGACGCCCGGACCGGCATCGCGGCCGTGATGGCAAGCCGGGTGAGGGCCCTCGTTCCGACCAGAAGGGTGATCGCGCCGATCGTCGCGACCGCAACGATCGTCCGGGTGGCAAGCCTGGCAATGGTGGGCATGGCAAATCACAGGCGCCGGCGACGTTCGAGGCGCGTCCTCCACGCAAGGACAAGCCGATCGATCCCGATTCACCTTTCGCCAAGCTCGCTGCCCTCAAGGAGCAGATGAAGAAGTAGGGAGCCGCAGCGTCATGGCCGAACCGGAGATCACGCCTGCAGAGGCTGTTTCCCGCCAGCGCCTCGATAAATGGCTCTTCTTCACACGGCTGACGAAGTCTCGCTCGATTGCCCAGAAGGCCATCGAGGGCGGCAAGGTTCTCGTCAACGCGCATCGCGTGACGCAGCCTTCGCATGCCGTGAAGGCTGGCGATGTCGTGGTGTTGTCTCTCGATCGCCGCGATATCACGGTGCGCATGCGCAGCGGCGGCAACCGACGGGGCCCCTATGAGGAAGCGCAAAAGCTTTATGACGACCTGACGCCGGTCCCTATTCCCGGAGAGCGCCTGACGCCTTTCGAGCAGGCCACGCGCGAGCCAGGCAGCGGCCGGCCGACCAAGCGGGAGCGCCGCGAGATCGACCGTTTGCAAGACGGGTGGGACAGCGGGGACGAGGAGTAAAATCGTCCGTTTTCAGGGCTGAGATCGGAACGTAAGAGCCTTGCAAAGGTTGGGCAAAGCCGTTACCTCACGCTACAACACCGGGAATGCCACGGGGCGCGGTGCGCTGAGGCCCGACGATCTGGGCCCATTTTGCGCAGGCGTTCGAGCAAATCCGGGCGACAGGCCGGCGCGGGCGTGCAACGTGCCATAGGAATTCTTCTGATGATCGGGTTCTCGCGAAGGGAACCGCAAGATCCTCGCTCATGCCAGGGCTTCCCAAGCGCCCCGGGTTCGAGACGAGAGCGACTGGAGTGAGAGCATGACCTACGTCGTCACCGACAATTGCATTCGCTGCAAGTACACCGACTGCGTCGAGGTGTGCCCGGTCGATTGCTTCTACGAGGGCGAGAATTTTCTGGTCATTCATCCGGACGAGTGCATCGACTGCGGTGTTTGCGAGCCCGAATGTCCGGCAGGCGCGATCAAGCCCGACACGGAGCCGGGCCTTGATATGTGGCTCCAGGTGAATGCCGAATTCTCGACGCAGTGGCCGAACATCACGATCAAACGCGAAGAGATGCCGGAAGCCAAGGAAATGGACGGCATTGAAGGGAAGTACGAAAAGTTCTTCTCGCCCAACCCGGGTCAGGGCGACTAAGCTCGCCGGAACGTGCTCCTGCAGTGCGTGATTCGAAAGCGGTCTTCCCCGCGAAACCAGCGCGCCGTTTTTAACGACATGCGGCGAAGCTTGCCTGTGGCTTAAGCAAAACATTGATTTCGACAGATTTTTGTGGTAGGGTTCACATACTGATCCACATCGTGGCATTTTTGCATGCCCGAAACCATCACGAAAGCAAATTCTCCTTCGCCACGGTTCATGTCTCCATGCAACGTCCGTTGCCTGTGTGTGATCTGTTTGCCGAAGCGTTTGAATTCGTTTGGTGCGTTTCAGTAAGGAGTGACCCGCAGGATGCCCGTCCATCCCGGGCCTGACTGACCCGACCCCGGCCCATGCCGGGAGCGTAACAGGGAGTTTTTGAAACGAATGACGACCCAGCAGAAAAAATCCTCCACGCGCCATGGCTTCAAAACCGGTGAATCGATTGTTTATCCGGCTCATGGTGTTGGACAAATCGTCGTTATTGAAGAGCAGGTTGTCGCCGGCATGTCGCTCGAACTCTTCGTGATCGATTTCGACAAGGACAAGATGCGCCTGAAGGTGCCGGTCGCCAAGGCCGTCAGCATCGGCATGCGCAAGCTGTCTGAGACGGATTTCGTCGAGCGTGCGTTGAAGGTCGTCCAGGGCAAGGCACGTGTCAAGCGGACCATGTGGTCGCGTCGTGCGCAGGAATATGATGCCAAGATCAATTCCGGCGACCTGATCGCCATCGCGGAAGTCGTTCGCGATCTGTACCGTGCGGAAAACCAGCCGGAGCAGTCCTATTCCGAACGGCAGCTTTATGAGGCCGCTCTCGACCGCATGGCGCGCGAAATTGCCGCCGTCAACAAGATGTCCGGCACCGAAGCCGTGCGCTTGGTCGAAGCAAACCTTGCCAAGGGTCCGAAGCGCGGCAAGACCGTCGAGGAAGACGAAGCTCAGGAAGAAGAAGCCGCATAACCGGCGCTGCATCTTTCTGTTCAAAAACCCTGCCTTGCGAAAGGCGGGGTTTTTTTATGCCGCTCACGAGGGGCAGGGATGCCGAACCGGTGTCTTGAGGTGCGCAGCGTCGATGCCCTGTCTGTCGTGTGACGGCCGTTGAAGGTGGGCGGCATGCAGCCGTTGTTGCGAGTACTTCATAAGCGCGTCGGGGCAAGCTGAAGCGATTGCGCCTGACGTCGAATCCGATCCTGGGCAACTGTGCCGCCACCATCGCGGCGTTGCACCCGCACAAAAAAGCCCCGCCTTTTGCAAGGCAGGGCTTCATGGTCAGGTCTTCGTCAACGCCTTATGCGGCGCCAGCCGTGCGGCTCTTTTCGAAGCGCTTGCGGTCGTTCGGGTCGAGATACATCTTGCGAAGACGGATCGACTTGGGGGTCACTTCCATCAGCTCGTCGTCCTGGATCCAGGACAGCGCGCGGTCGAGCGTCATGCGGATGGGCGGCGTGAGCTTCACGGCTTCATCCTTGCCGGCGGCGCGGATGTTCGTGAGCTGCTTGCCCTTGAGCACGTTGACCTCGAGGTCGTTGTCGCGCGAGTGAATGCCGATGATCATGCCGGCATAGACCTTCTCGCCGGGCTCGATGATCATCGGACCGCGATCTTCCAGGTTGAACATGGCGTAGGCCACGGCTTCGCCCGAGCCATTGGCAAGCAGCACGCCGTTGACGCGGCCGCCGATGGCGCCCTTGAAGGGCTGATAGTCGTGGAACAGGCGGTTCATGATCGCCGTGCCGCGTGTGTCGGTCAGAAGCTCCGACTGGTAGCCGATCAGGCCGCGCGTCGGAGCGTAGAAGCGCAGACGCAGACGGTTGCCGCCCGACGGACGCAGCTCGACCATTTCGGCCTTGCGCTCGGACATCTTCTGCACGACGACGCCGGAATGTTCCTCATCCACGTCGATGACGACTTCCTCGATCGGCTCCAGGAGCGTGCCGTCCTCGTCCTTGTGCATGACGACGCGCGGACGCGACACAGCCAGCTCGAAGCCCTCGCGACGCATGGTTTCGATCAGAACGGCGAGCTGCAATTCGCCGCGGCCGGAGACGTAGAACGAGTCCTTGCCCTCGGCTTCCTCGATCTTCAGCGCCACGTTGCCTTCGGCTTCCTTCAGCAGGCGGTCGCGAATGACGCGGCTTGTGACCTTGTCACCTTCGGTGCCGGCAAGCGGGCTGTCGTTGACGATGAACGACATGGTGACGGTCGGCGGATCGATCGGCTGTGCCTTCATCGGCTCGGTGACCGAGGGGTCGCAGAAGGTATCGGCAACCGTTCCCTTGGAAAGCCCGGCGATCGCGACAATGTCGCCCGCCTGGGCTTCTTCGATGGCCGTGCGCTCGATGCCGCGGAAAGCAAGAATCTTGGAAATACGGCCGGTTTCGACGAGCTTGCCGTCCTGGCCCAGAACCTTGACGGCCTGGTTCGGCTTGATCGTGCCGGATGCGATGCGGCCGGTGATGATGCGGCCGAGGAAGGGGTTAGCTTCCAGGATCGTGCCGATCAGACGGAAGGGGCCTTCTTCGACGGTCGGTTCGGGAACGTGCTTCAGCACGAGATCGAGAAGCGGTGCGAGACCCTCGTCCTTCGGGCCTTCCGGGTTGACGTTCATCCAGCCATCGCGGCCCGAGCCGTAGAGGATCGGGAAATCGAGCTGCTCGTCGGTGGCGTCGAGATTGGCAAAGAGGTCGAACACCTCGTTGATGACTTCCTCGTGGCGGCCGTCCGGGCGGTCGATCTTGTTGATGGCGACGATCGGACGGAGGCCGACTTTCAACGCCTTGGAGACCACGAACTTGGTCTGCGGCATCGGGCCTTCCGAGCTGTCGACCAGGACGATCGCGCCGTCCACCATCGACAGGATACGTTCGACTTCACCCCCAAAGTCGGCGTGGCCGGGCGTGTCGACGATGTTGATGCGAACACCCTTCCACTCGATCGAGGTCGCCTTGGCGAGAATGGTGATGCCGCGTTCTTTTTCGAGGTCGTTGGAGTCCATCATGCGCTCGACGGTGCGCTGGTTTTCGCGGAACGAGCCCGACTGCTTCAGAAGTTCGTCGACGAGGGTCGTTTTCCCATGGTCGACGTGTGCGATGATCGCGATATTGCGCATATTCATGATTTGGGTATCCGGGGGCTCGGGGCGTGTCTTGGGAACGCCGCAACTTCATTGCCCGGGCTCTTACATGTTTTTTTGCAAATGCGAAAGAGGGTGCCCGGCGCTCGGTTCAATGAGCGCCGGTTGAGGCCTTTTCAGGCGTCGCTGCCGGCCAGCGCCTCCATGACGCCCAAGCCCTTCTTCCGCAACATGGCTTCCGGGCTTGGCAGCTTGCCGCGGAATGCGGTGTAGGCGTCTTCGGGATCGATCGACCCGCCAACGGAATAGATATGATCGCGTAGCCGCTTTGCCATGGCGGGATCAAACGGATTTCCGGTTTCCTCGAAAGCGGCGAACGCATCGGCATCGAGCACTTCCGACCACATGTAGGAATAGTAGCCGGCCGAATATCCGTCGCCGGAGAAGATGTGCTGGAAGTGCGGCGAACGATGCCGCATCGTGATCGATTGCGGCATGCCGAGCCGATTGAGGACGGCTGCCTCGAATTCCGAGGGGTCGTCCACGCTCTCGGCCGTATGATAGGCCATGTCGACAAGAGCCGACGCGGTGAATTCGACCGTGTTGAAGCCGGAGTTGAAGGTGCGCGCTGCCATCACCTTGTCGAACAGGGCCTGTGGCATGGGTTCGCCCGTCGTCTCATGGACAGCATAGCGTTTCAGGATATCCGGCACCGTGAGCCAGTGCTCATAGAGCTGGGACGGGAGCTCGACGAAATCGCGCGAGACGCTTGTTCCGGACACGGACGGGTAGGTTACGTCCGACAGCATGCCGTGCAGACCGTGGCCGAACTCATGGAACAGCGTGCGGGCATCGTCGAGCGACAGGAGCGCCGGCTTGCCGTCGGCAGGCTTGGCGAAATTGCAGACATTGTAGATGATCGGCAGTTCACCCTTTGCGCCATTCGGCAGCGGCAGGCGATGCTGGGACTGGAAGGCGCTCATCCAGGCACCGGAGCGCTTCGATGCGCGAGCGAAATAATCCCCAAGGAAGAGCGCGACGAGCGTCCCGTCCGCATTGCGGATGTCGAAGACGCGGACATCGGGATGATAGCCCCGCACGCGTGGCTTTTCCGTGGCGGTGATGCCGAACAGCCGGTTCGCGACATCGAAGCAGGCTTCGATCATGCGATCGAGCTGGAGATAGGGCTTCAGCTCGCTTTCAGAGAAATTGAAACGCTCAGCACGAAGCTTCTCGGCATAGTGCCGCCAATCCCATGGCATGACCGGATGGTCGCGCCCTTCTCGGGCAATCAGCGTTGCGAGATCGTGCTCCTCCCGACGCGCCTTGGCCACGGCCTTGTCCCACACCGCGCTCAGGAGGCCGTTCACGACTTCCGGTGTCTTTGCCATGGTGTTGTCGAGCTTGAGGGCGGCATAGTTGTCGTAGCCGAGCAGCCTTGCCTTTTCGGCACGTAAAGACAGCGTTTCCCGGATAACCGCGCCATTGTCCGTCGCACCGCCGTTCTCGCCGCGGGACGACCAGGCGCGGAACGCCTTTTCGCGCAGATCGCGAACGTCGGAGAAGGTCAGGAAGGGCTCGATGATCGACCGGGAGAGGGTGACGGCATAGCCGCTCTCCGCGCCGCTGTCTCGCGCTGCCGACGCCATGGCATCACGCAGGAAGCCGGGAAGGCCTGCCAGATCCGCCTCGTCTGTCAGGATCAGCGACCAGCCCTTCTCGTCCGCCAAGACGTTCTGTCCGAAGGCCGCACCGAGGCCCGCAAGCCGCTCGTTGATGGCGGCAAGGCGCTCCTGCTCGGGCTTGGCGAGCTGCGCACCGGATTTGACGAAGCCTTTCCAATGTCGCTCGAGCACGCGCGCCTGTTCCAGGGACAGGCCAAGCGTTTCGCGCTTGTTCCACAGGGAATCGATTCGCGCGAAAAGGGCGGTGTCCATTCCGATCTTGGAATAGTGTCGCGACATCTTTGGTGCGATCTCGCGCTCCAAAGCCTGGATCGTCTTGTTGGTATGGGCACCGGCGCGGTTCCAGAAAAGCGCCGATACGCGAGACAGGCGATCGCCGGCGATTTCGAGAGCTGTGATGGTGTTTTCAAACGTCGGAGCATCCGGATGATGCGCGATGCCGGCAATTTCCGTCTCGTGCTCGGAAAGCGCTGCATCGAAGGCCGGTGCAAAATCGGTATCGTTGACCGCTTCGAAATGCGGCAGCCCGTTCGGGCCGATCCATTCTGTCAATGCGGGGTTCAGATCGGGGGTGGCCATCGTCAAATCCTTCAAGGCGTGGTCTGTGATCATGGAATGCCGCGGGTCGGCGAACCAGCGTTCGTGGCGAAAGAGGTAGCATTGCTATAGGGCGGCTTGCAAAGCCGGGCTCAAAGAAGCAATTGCTTGTAAGCCCATTGAATGATAAGCAATGCTTATTGCATGTATTCTGAAACAGGAATGGATCCAGCGCGTTATGCCGCGGCGATCATCGCCTGTCACCCCACACGGCGGCGCATTACGGAGATTTCATGACCGTCCGACTGGAAGCCGACACTGTCGGCATGCTTCTCACCGATGTTTCCCGTTTGCTGCGCAGTGCATTCGACCGGCGGATCAATGCCGCCAATCTCGGGGTAACCCCCGGTGAGGCACGCGCTCTCATCCAAGTGGCAGTCAACCAGCGCATCAAGCAAGCCGACATTGCCGTCCGCATGGGCATCGAGCCGATGACGCTTTCGACGTATCTTGATCGGCTCGAGGCGCTGGGCTTCGTGGAGCGAATCCCCGATCCGTCGGATCGGCGCGCAAAGAACGTGGTAGCGACGCCGGCGGCCGATGGCGTGCTGTTGGATATCCGCACGCATGTTCGTGCGCTGATGGACGAGGTCACCGCCGGCCACGATGCCGCGGAGCTTGAAATTCTGAGGCGCAGCCTTAAGATGATGCGAGATAACCTGCACGATCTCGATCGCAATCTGACGCCATCCTCCGGGACGGGAGCAGCACCGGCAGGCGAGGACGTACCAGCGAACATCTTCCGGGCGGCTGATCGAAAAAATTGATGAGCCGAGCGACACGGGGACGCATGAGCGAGCGTCGGACCAGCATTCTCGGCGCGTTGCTGGCGACGCTGGGCCCGATTTCCATGTCCATCTACACGCCGGCCATGCCGCAGCTGGTAAGCGCCTTTTCCAGCACCGAGTCGATGATCAAGATGACGTTGACCGTCTATTTCGCCGGCTTCTCGGTGGCGCAGCTCGTATCCGGGCCGTTCTCGGATGCGTTCGGGCGGCGAACTGCGACCCTGCTCTTTGTCGGCATCAATGCGATTGGAGGCCTCGTCTGCATCTTTTCGCCGGATGTCACATGGCTACTCGGCGGGCGGCTGGTGCAGGGTATCGGCGCATCCGTCGGCATTACGGTGGCGCGCGCCGTCGTGCGGGATCAGTTCAAAGGCGCCGAGGCGTCGCGCATCATGAACCTCATCGGGATCATGCTTGCCATCGGTCCGGCGACAGCGCCTGCGATCGGCGGGCTGTTGCTTGGCGCTTTCGGGTGGCACGCTATTTTTCTTGCGTTGATCGGCTTTTCTCTGGCGATCATCGTCTCCGTGCTTGTTTTCATGCGGGAAACAGGACGACCGGATCCGGCCCTCGCGACGCCGAGACGGGTCGTCGCGTCCTATCTGGAGGTGCTCGGCGATCTCCGGTTTATCGCGGCCACGGCTGTGCTCGGCGGATCGATCGGTTCGCTCTATGCGCAGGCGACCCTGCTGCCCTTCATCCTGATCGACCAGGTCGGTCTGTCTCCCACCGCCTTTGGCGTCGGCATGCTGATGCAATCCGGGTTCTATTTTCTCGGATCGGTCTGCCTTCGGTTGACCTCAGCCCGGCTTGCAGGCGAGCGTTCCGTGCAGGTAGGCTTGGCGATGCTGGCCTCGGGCGGCATGCTGATCGCGCTCTCGACCCACCTGCTGCCGCCGACCTATCTGTCGGTCATGGCACCTGTCGCCTTCTCGAGCTTCGGCATCGCATTCCTGACGCCGCACATGACGACGGCCGCACTTCAGTCGTTCCCGCACATTGCGGGTTCCGCCTCCGCCATGCTCGGCTTCATTCAGATGGCGAGCGGGTTTCTCGGAGGACTGGCAGCCGCGCGCATCGGCGCGCCGCTGGTCGCTTTCGGTACGATCATACCTTTGATGTGTCTTTGCGCCGTCGCAGCTTATCTGGTCTTTCTGCGCATGACGCAGATATCGGTCGCAACGTGATCGCCAGAGCGGCCGGTTTCCCGACCGTTCCGGCGTTGTCGTTTATCGGTTGCGGGCCGCCAGAGTGCGCAGGCGCAATGCGTTGAGCTTGATGAAGCCGGCAGCATCCTTCTGGTCGTAGGCACCCTGGTCGTCCTCGAACGTGACGAGCTTGTCGGAGTAGAGCGACTTTTCGCTTGTCCGTCCGATGACCATGACATTGCCCTTGTAGAGCTTCAGCGTCACTTCGCCTTCCACATGCTCCTGGCTCTTGTCGATCAGGGCCTGCAACATGTCGCGTTCGGGCGAGAACCAGAAGCCGTAATAGATCAGCTCGGCGTAGCGCGGCATGATCTCGTCCTTGAGGTGTGCAGCACCCCGGTCGAGCGTGATGCTTTCGATGGCGCGGTGCGCCGTCAAAAGAATGGTACCGCCGGGCGTCTCGTAGATGCCACGCGACTTCATGCCGACGAAGCGGTTTTCCACGAGGTCGAGACGGCCGATGCCATTGTCGCGGCCGAGCGCGTTGAGCGCGGTGAGGATCGAGGCCGGGCTCATCTCCTTGCCGTCGATCGAAACGGCGTCGCCCTTGCGGAAGCCGATCTTGACGGTGGTCGCCACATCTGGCGCCTCTTCCGGCGAGATGGTGCGCATGTACACGTAGTTCGGTGCTTCCTGCGCCGGATCCTCGAGCACCTTTCCTTCGGACGAGGAGTGCAAAAGGTTTGCATCGACGGAGAAGGGAGCTTCCCCCTTCTTGTCCTTGGCCACGGGAATCTGATGCTTCTCGGCAAATTCCAAAAGGTCGGTGCGGCTCTTGAACGACCAGTCGCGCCAGGGCGCGATGATCTTGATGTCGGGATTGAGCGCATAGGCCGAAAGCTCGAAGCGGACCTGGTCGTTGCCCTTGCCGGTCGCGCCGTGCGCGATCGCATCGGCACCGGTTTCCCGGGCGATTTCGATCAGATGCTTGGAGATCAGCGGACGTGCGATCGAGGTGCCGAGCAGATAGACCCCTTCATAGACGGCATTGGCGCGAAACATCGGGAAGACGAAGTCGCGCACGAACTCCTCGCGGACATCCTTGATGTAGATGTCCTTGATGCCCATCATTTCGGCCTTCTTCCGTGCCGGCTCCAGTTCCTCGCCCTGGCCGAGATCGGCGGTGAACGTCACGACCTCCGCGCCGAGTTCCGTCTGCAGCCATTTGAGGATGATGGATGTGTCGAGCCCGCCGGAGTAAGCGAGCACGACCTTCTTGACGTCTTTGGGAAGTGCCATGGTGATCCGATCCGTCTGATGTAGCGGCGGCAGGATGCGCCGTATCTCTTGGAAATGGCGGAACTCTTACTGCATATTCCGGAAATCCGAAATCCCGCACCGGGAGAAATTCGCAGCGCCGCGGGACGCTTGTCAGGTACGGTCGAGACCCATCTGCCAGAAGTCTGCCTCCAGCCGGGTCGCCTCGCCGAATATTTTCGAGAGGCGATCGACCGCACGATCATCAAGCCCCGCGAGCTGGTGGTCGAGCCAGCGGATCTCGCTTTCCAAAAGCGTCTGATATTCGGGGCTCCCATACACGGCGATCCAGGCGGTGTAGGGGTTCCCTTCGGTTTTCAGGAACGGTTGCGCCTGAAGCCAGAGTGCGATGTCGCCATAGCCGATGATGCAGGGTGCCAGCGCCACATGCAGGTCGAGTAAGTCTCCGTGCAGCCCCGTTTCGAGAACATAGTCCGTATAGGCAAGCGTCGCGGCCGATGGCGAGACCTCGGCAAGGGATGTTTCCGAAATGCCCCATTCGGCGCAATAGCCGACGTGCAGACCGATCTCGACGTCGACAATGGCCTTCAAGCTGTCCAACCCTTGCCGGATCTCCTGAAGATCTCGGCTCTTGTAGACGGCAAGGCCCCAGGCGCGGGCGAACTGGACGAGGAAGAGATAATCCTGCTTGAGATAGTGGCGGAAGCTCTCCTCCGACAATGTGCCATCCCCCAGGCAGCGGACGAAGGGATGCTCGCAGTAAGCCTGCCATCCCTTGATGTTTCGGCTCTTCAGGCTTTGGAAAGACGATGTCATCAGGAGCCTTCACGTCGAGATTGCGGGTTCTTGCCTTGCCAAGGAATAGCTGCAAAAGCTGAGGAAGCACAGAACCGTTCTGCGAGACGATGCCATGGACCTCATCCCCAGCCTGCCAACCCTCCTGGCCTTCGCCGCGGCGAGCCTCCTGCTTGCGATCACACCCGGACCGGACATGACGCTCTGGATCAGCCGCGCGCTCTCGCAAGGGAGAGCGGCGGCTTTTCAGGTCAGTCTGGGCACCAATCTCGGTTGTCTGGTGCACACATTTCTCGTCGCCTTCGGGGTCTCGGCGCTCGTCACCGCATCGCCCACCGCCTTCTTCGTCCTGAAAACGGGCGGTGCGGCCTATCTGCTCTACATCGCCGTTCAGGCCGTCCGGTTCGGGTCGAGCCTTTCGGTAAAGCGTCTTGCGGCCCCCAAGGCGTCGGCCATGACGAACGTCCTGTCCGGCCTGTCGGTCAATCTTCTCAATCCCAAGGTCATCATCTTCTTCATGACCTTCCTGCCGCAATTCGTGACGGCCGGAGATCCGAACATCCGAACGAAGCTGATCGTGCTCGGATTGGTTCTGATCGGTGTTTCGCTGCCGATCAATATTGCGGTCGTGCTCATGGCGGACCGCCTTTCGGGATGGCTTCAGGCGCGCCCGGGCGTCATGCGCACCATCGACTACGTCTTTGCCGGGGTGTTTTCACTGTTTGCCGTGAAGATCGTTCTGACGCAGGCCCGCTGAGCGGCGTCCCCCTTCGTTTGCCCAGTGTCGATCCGGCGCCTCAATCGTCGGCGCCGTGATTTGCGATCATCATCGCTTCGAAGGCCATGCGATCGACCTTTCTCATGCGCTCGGACTCCGACTTCAACTGACCGCAGGCGGCGAGGATATCGCGGCCGCGCGGTGTGCGAATGGGTGAGGCATAGCCGGCGGCATTGATGAAATCCGCAAACTTTTCGATCTGGTCCCAGGAAGAGCACTGGTAGTTCGTGCCGGGCCAGGGGTTGAACGGGATCAGGTTGATCTTGGCCGGCACGCCCTTCAAGAGCTTCACGAGTTCCTTGGCGTCCTCGAGGCTGTCGTTGACGCCTTCCAGCATCACATATTCGAACGTGATCCGGCGGGCATTGGACAGCCCCGGATAGGCGCGGCACGCCTCCATCAACGCCTTGAGCGGATACTTCTTGTTGATCGGCACCAGCATGTCGCGCAGATCGTCGCGCACGGCGTGGAGCGAGATCGCCAGCATGACGCCGATTTCCTCGCCGGTGCGATAGATTTCCGGCACGATGCCGGAGGTCGACAGCGTCACACGTCGCTTCGACAGAGACAGGCCGTCGCCATCTGTCGCGATCAAAAGCGCGGTCTTGACGCTTTCGAAATTGTAGAGCGGCTCGCCCATGCCCATCATCACGACGTTGGAGACTTTGCGGCCTTCGGCGGGTGCGATCGTGCCGGGCGGGGTGTCGCGGTCCGGGAAATCACCCAGACGGTCGCGGGCCAGCAAGAGCTGGGCGAGAATCTCTTCAGCGGTGAGATTGCGCACGAGTTTCTGCGTGCCGGTATGGCAAAACGAACAGGTCAGCGTGCAGCCAACCTGGCTGGAGATGCAGAGCGTTCCCCTGCCTTCCTCGGGAATATAGACTGTTTCGATCTCGACCGGGCGACCAGCGCCGCGCGCAGGAAACCGCAGAAGCCATTTCCGGGTCCCGTCGGTGGAGATCTGCTCCTCGACGACCTCGGGCCGCGCAATCGTGAAATGTTGCTTCAACATCTCCCGCATGTCCTTGGAGACGTTCGTCATATGGTCAAAGTCGGAGACGCCGCGAACATAGAGCCAGTGCCAGAGTTGGCTGACCCGCATCTTCACCTGCCGCTCGGGAACGCCCACCTCGGCCAGCGCCTTGCCCATCTCGTCGCGGGTCAGGCCGATCAGGGAGGGCATTTCCGCGAGCGCAGGCGCACGGGCGGCAGGGCGAGCGGGACGGTCGAGGGAAAGGATATCGGTCATAACACAATGTTCCTGTCGCAGCTCTGCCCGCAACGCCGAACGGTTCCCTTCGATGCTGCGTAGGGACGGAATGGCGGAACGGGAGCAGGCTATATCCGGCGCACGGGGAGCGTCTCACCCGTGCTGCATGTCATTGCCGCGGCGTCTAGCATGATTTTGGCCGGGCGTCACCTCCCGCATCAAAAGGCGTGCTGTGCCGCGCTTTAGGTCTTGTTGTGATGCATGTCGTTTCCCGACTTTCGGGCGACATGCATGAGGCCGAAACGACGAAGGCCGGCAAAGCCGGCCTTCGAGCGATATGCCTTTTCGAGACGCTTACTTGCAGCTCTCGATCTGCTTCAGCGCAGCGGAAATCCCGGAAAGCGAATAGGAATAGTTGGTCTGTGTGCCCTTGCGCGACTTTGCGACGACGGACATGGCCTTGCCCACCTTCATCGCCGCAACCAGAGCCGGCTCTTCTGCGGCATTTTCGACCCAGGCCGAATTGCCCTTCGTAAACAGCGTGAAGTTCTTGGCGTCGATCGTGACAATGACCTTGGAGTTTTCCTGGAGCGCGTAGCCCATCATGGCCTGCGGCTCGTAGGAGATGTTCTGGCCCGGTCGCTGGGAAACCAGGAAGAAGATGTCGCCGTGATCGACATTGGCCGGGCTCTTCTCCTTCGGAACGGACAGGACGTAGCAGACCTTGGACTTGCCCGACTGGTAGGAATAGGCACCCCACGCATTGAACTGCTGGATGCGTGTCGGAGACTGCGCCGAAGCGATGCCTGCGCCGGCGAGTAGGAGTGCGAGTGCGGTTGAGAGCTGTCTTACAAACATCTTGTCCTGCCGGTTGTCTTGCTGCCAGCGCCCGTAAATTGTCGGGCGATGCATGGTCGCGATTACGATTATTGTGACTTCATTCAGGTTACCAAACCGTCAACACCACAGGAATAAGGCAGGAGCGTGCAGAAAGAGATCGGCTGACAAATCCCATCACCTCGACGTCGAAGGCTCCACCTTGGACGCTTGCCCATCTTCCTTCTCGCCGCCGCCCCTCTCTGGATGTCCCCTGCAGACGGCCTGCTTGTTCTTTCGGTGCGCACTTCCCGATCCGCTGTCGAACCTGGGGCGCGAAGCTGTCAAAGCGTTGAAAACTGGTTGGTAAACGACGGAAGAACGTCTGATTTCATGTGAAATCAACTCTAATGACCGCTAATGTCACAAAGAATCGGGCAACAGTTTGACGTTTACCGAATGAGCTTTACCTGTTGTTTCACCAACACCGGATCTTGGGCGCGGAGGCCCTGAAAGCAGGCATGACAGGGGACGCGAGACAGCATTTCGCAGGGCTGGCGGATGCCGTCGCGAAAAAGCGGGACCAGGCCGCTTTCGCCGAACTGTTTCATTTTTTTGCACCTCGCCTGAAATCCTTCCTGCTGCGACAGAATACGCCTGCCAACGAAGCGGAAGAGATCGTGCAGGAAGTCATGATCGTTCTCTGGCACAAGGCCGATCTCTACGATGCCGAAAAATCCTCGCTCTCCACGTGGCTCTTCCGAATTGCGCGGAACCGGCGGATCGACGCCGCACGGCGGCAGCTGACGCGCAAGCTGGACGAGAAAGATCCGCTCCTTCTGCCATCCGCGCCACCGGCGCCGGACGAGTTCGTGCAGAGCGGAGATCGGGAGGACGTGGTGCGCGCGGCGCTCGCCAAGCTTCCGAGCGAACAGGTGAAGCTGATCCAGCTCGCTTTCTTCTTCGGCCAGTCGCATTCCGAGATTGCCGCTTCGACGGGATTACCCTTGGGAACCGTGAAATCGCGGATCAGGCTTGCCTTCGGGAAGCTGCGCACACTTCTTCAGAATGACGGCTTCAACGGTTCGGATTAAGCGAACGACCGGAGCCCGTCAGGCCGCGAGGCCTTCTTCGCCAAGTGCTGTATCGGCCTTGACGTAGTGGTCTTCCTTGATCTGCCCGCTGATGGCGGCAAAGGCCGCGGTCAGGACGGCAATATCGTCAGAGAAGCCCACCACGGCAAGGACGTCCGGAAGGACGTCGAAGGGCATGACGAAATAAGCCAGAGCTCCAAGCAGGATACCGCGCGTGCGCAGCGGCGTTGCGGGATCCATCGCGCAAAAATAGGCCGCAACCAGATCCCGACTGAAGGGAACCTGACGGACCGCCCGTTTGAGGGTCGGCCAGAACCGCCGACGGACCTTCTGCGCCTTGGCTTCCTGCTCGCTGCGATCGCCCGGCAGTAGGATTTCCCCGATCTTCACGTCGTCCATCGTCCTGTCCGCCTTCATGCGCCTCACCCGCCTTTCTCTCTTCCCGTGCTCGGGAACGTGTCTAGGCCTGATATGGGAAAGCATTGCGGCAATTCAAACAGCGGTCATGTCCAACAGCTGGTGCCAGTGGTCGGAGCAGTCGTCAGGCGTGCGCGGACGAAGCCGCCTTTTCCATGCGCGCAGCCAGAGCGAGGTCGAGGGCCGTCACGCCCTTGGCGCTATGAGTCGTCAACGTCACCTCGACACGGTTGTAGACGTTGAACCATTCCGGGTGATGATCGAGCTTTTCGGCCGCGAGTGCGCTCTGGCTCATGAAGCCGAACGCCTCGACGAAAGAGGAAAACCGGTAGCTCTTCGTGATCGACAGGCCGTCTGCAGACAGGGACCAACCTGCGAGATCGGCGAGACCCGACGCTATGTCCTCGGGGGCCAGTCTGTCCCGCTCCGTCATAGCAGACCCTTGGGCATATGTTCCTCACCCCTTGCCGGACCGGCGAGCCGCGGTTCGTGGAGCTGGAAAACCTCTTCGGTAAGATAAGGTCCGCCGCCCACCGAATCGCGCGACGACAGAAGAACAAAGCGCGAGACCGTGAAGGGCGTGGTGTGAAAGCCGCCGCGGCCGGAGAGGTAATGCACCACATCGTCGACACGCGAGGAACGCAGCCGGGCCAGCGTGACGTGCGGCGTGAACTTTCGGGGATCGGCAGCAAGGCCCAGGCGCTGACATATGCGTTCGATCTCCGCCTGCAGGGCGATCAATTCGGGTGGATTGGAGACGCCTGCCCAGACCGAATGCGGCTTCTTCGAACCGAAGGCGCCGGTCCCTGTCAGCTGGATGTCGAACTCCGGTCGCTCGATCCGGTCGAGGCGATCGACCACTTCGTCGGCCGTCCGGTTGTCGACATCGCCGATGAAGCGCAGGGTAATGTGATAGTTTTCGACGTCGATCCAGCGCGCGCCCGGAAGACCTCCGCGCAGGAGGGACAGGCTCATCGCCGCATTGCGCGGGATTTCGAGGGCGGTAAACAGTCTCGGCATGACGAGCTCCCCGAATCTTGCAGACCTTCCTGCAGACGTCCCAGCCGACCACGACGCGTGCCGTCTAGCAACTACAAATTCGCACCCGCAATATTTGTCCAACGCTCATTGCTGATCGCCGAACCTTAGCACGCGCTGGCCGGCAGCAGACGGCAGGCGCGCAATCCTCGCGACAGGCACCCGTCCGGCACGCTTTTGGATGCCCGGCTTATTTCGGCAGTTCCTGGACGAACGTTTCGACCAAGGGCAGGATCCGGTCCACGATGATGCCGACGCCCTTGGGGTTCGGATGCATGCCGTCCTCAATCTTAAGGTTGGCATCCTCGACCACGCCGTCCAGGAAAAAGGGATAAAGTGGAATGCCATAGGTCTTGGCAAGATCGGGATAGATCGGGTTGAAACGCTCGGCATAGTCGCCGCCCATGTTCGGCGGTGCGAGCATCCCGACGAGAAGCACGCCGATGCCACGCGCCTTGAGCTTCTCGATCATCGCCACGAGGTTCTTCCGGCTCTCTTCGGGCGGAATGCCCCGCAATGCATCGTTGGCGCCGAGTTCGAGGATCACACCCTTCGTGCCGTCGGGGACGGACCAGTCGATCCGCGCGAGGCCGCCCGACGTCGTGTCACCAGACACCCCGGCATTGGAGATCGACACATCGATGCCCTTGTCGCGCAGCGCTTTTTCCAGTCGGGCCGGGAAGGCGTCAGCCGGCGGGAGCTGGTAGCCGGCCATCAGGCTATCCCCGAAGCCGACGATTTCGATGGGCGCAGCTCGGAGCGGACACGCCACGATCAAACCTGCGAGAGCAGCCAGGAAAAGCGTCCTGAAACCTTTCATTCGCATCATGTCGCTCCTAAATCGGATGTGAGCAATTGCAGCATGACCCAGATATAGGGCGGACAAGCGTGGCAAAAACCATGATCGAACTGAAAAATGCGGATCTGACCCTCGGGCAGGCCGCGGCGTCCGTCCACGTGCTGAAAGGGATGAGCCTCCAAATTGATGCCGGGCAATCGGTTGGCATCGTCGGTCCCTCCGGGTCCGGCAAATCGACCCTGCTGATGGTCCTTGCCGGCCTGGAGCGCCTCGACAAGGGCGAGATCGTCATCGACGGGACGCCGCTTCACGGGCTCAGCGAAGATCGGGTGGCCGATTTTCGCGGACGCAACATCGGAATCGTCTTCCAGTCTTTTCATCTCATCCCCAACATGACGGCGCTCGAGAACGTGGCCGTGCCGCTGGAGCTTGCCAATGTGCGCGATGCCTTCGACATCGCCCGCCGCGAGTTGACATCGGTTGGGCTCGGTGAGCGGCTCACGCATTATCCCGGCCAGCTCTCCGGCGGCGAACAGCAGCGCGTCGCCATTGCAAGGGCTCTTGCGCCATCACCGAAACTGCTGATCGCCGACGAGCCGACCGGCAATCTCGATACGGAGACGGGCCGCCAGATTGCCGACCTGATCTTTACGAAACAGGCCGAGCGCAACATGACGTTGATCCTCGTGACCCACGACAACAGCCTTGCTGCCCGCTGCTCGCGGCAGATCAAGGTGCGGTCCGGCACCATCGTCGATGACGGACGGCTGACGGCTGCTCCCGCGCCGTCAGCAGTTTCGGCATGAGGGCGTCAATGCACCTGCCCAACGTCTCGCTTGCCCTGCGGCTGGCATTGCGGGAAATGCGTGGCGGCCTATCCGGCTTCTACATCTTTCTTGCCTGCATTGCGCTGGGAACGGCCGCGATCGCCGGGGTCAACTCGCTGTCCCAGGCCATTACGGGGTCCATCGCGTCGCAGGGACAGTCGCTTCTGGCCGGAGATCTGAGGTTCGAGCTCAACAATCGCCTGGCCAATGCCGAAGAAACATCCTTTCTGGACAGCGCCGGCACTGTTTCCCTGACCTCGGGCCTGCGCTCCATGGCGCGGCTCGCCGATGGCTCGAACCAGGCTTTGGTGGAATTGAAGGCGGTCGATTTCGCCTATCCTCTTTACGGTGCCGTGGAGAGCGAACCCCAGGCGCCGCTTGCCGTGCTCCTGGCGGCTGAAAATGGAACCTTTGGGGCTCTTGCGGCTCCCCTGCTTCTGGAGCGTCTCGGCGTCAAGACGGGCGATACGCTGCTGATCGGGAATGTCCGGCTCAGGATCACGGGCACGCTGGTGCGCGAGCCGGACGCGCTTTCCGACGGCTTCGGATTTGCCCCGCGGCTGATGGTGTCACAGGCGGCGCTGTCGGCCAGCGGGCTGGTGCAGACCGGAAGTCTGGTCGAGCACGCCTACAAGGTCCGTCTTGCCGATCCGACCGGGGTGCCGGCCGTCCGCAGCCAGGCAGAGCAGCAGTTTCCGCAGGCCGGCTGGTCGATCCGTTCCAGCCAGAATGCTGCGCCATCGCTGACGGCCAACATCACGCGCTTTTCGCAATTTCTCACGCTGGTCGGGCTGACGGCGCTGATTGTCGGCGGTGTCGGGGTCGCCAACGCGGTCCGAGCCTATCTCGATTCAAAGCGCGGCGTCATCGCGGCATTCAAGTGCCTCGGCGCGCCCGGCGCTCTCGTGTCCACCATCTATCTTATCCAGATCCTGTTGATCGCGATGTTCGGCATCGTCCTCGGGCTTGTCGTCGGCGCCATCATTCCCCTGGTTGCTGCTCACTTTCTTGCCGACGTCCTGCCGATCTCCACGGATTTCCGGATTTACCCGTCTGCCCTCGGGCTTGCCGCTGTGTTCGGCCTGCTCACGGCGCTGGCCTTTGCGTGCCTGCCGCTCGGTCGTGCCCGCAGCGTGCCGGCAACCGCGCTCTTCCGCAATCAGGACTTCGATCGGAGCCGCTGGCCGACCTGGCCCTATCTCCTGGCCGCAGCCCTCAGCCTTGCGGCCCTTGGCGGCCTTGCCATCTTCACGGCCTATGACCGGACGATCTCGCTCGTGTTCCTCGGCGCCATCGCGTTTTCCTTCGTTGTGCTGCGGGGCGTCTCCGTGCTGGTCGCCGGCCTTGCACGGCGCAGCCCAAGGGTTTCGTCGCCGGCCCTGCGGCTTGCTATCGGAAATATCCATCGGCCGGGGGCGCTGACGCCCTCCGTCGTTCTCTCGCTCGGCCTTGGGCTGGCACTGCTGGTCACGCTGGCCCTGATCGATGGAAACCTGCGGCGTGAATTGACCGGCAACCTGCCGGAACGGGCGCCGAACTTCTTCTTCGTCGATATCCAGGGAAGCGAAATCGAGGGCTTCCGCTCGCTGCTCAACACGGCGCTGCCTGGCGGCAAGGTGATCGAGGTTCCGATGCTGCGCGGACGTATTCTCGCCTTCAACGGCGAGGATGTTGCCAAACGCGAGGTTGCGCCGGCCGGGCGCTGGGTTTTGCGAGGCGACCGCGGCATCACCTACGCCAGGAACCTGCCGGAAAATTCGCGTCTCGTCGAAGGCCAGTGGTGGCCGGATGGCTATAGCGGCGAGCCGCTTGTTTCGTTCTCCGAGCAGGAAGCACGGGAGTTGAACCTCAAGATCGGAGATACCGTCACGGTCAACGTGCTGGGACGCAATATCACGGCGCGCATTTCCAACTTCCGCACGGTCGAATGGGAATCCCTCTCGATCAACTTCGTCATGGTGTTTTCGCCCAACACATTCGCCGGGGCGCCGCATGCCTGGCTCGCCACGGTCATCGATCCCTCGGCCACCGCCGAGCAGGAGGCGGCGGCCCTGCGCCAGATCACCAACACCTATCCGACCATCACCAGCGTCCGGGTGAAAGACGCGCTCGACATCGTCAACGGCCTGCTGGGTCAACTGGCGACTGCCATCCGGGCGGCTGCCGGCGTCGCGCTCGTCGCCTCGGTTCTCGTGCTGTCAGGTGCGCTTGCGGCGGGCAACCGTGCCCGCGTTCATGACGCGGTGGTGCTGAAGACGCTGGGGGCGACCCGCGCGACGCTGATCCGGGCGTTCTGCTACGAATACGCAATCCTCGGCCTGTCCACCGCTGTCTTTGCGCTTCTGGCCGGAGGGGTCGCGGCATGGTTCGTGGTGGCACGCATCATGACGCTGCCATCATCGTTCCTCCCGGATGTGGCGGTTCTGACGATCGTGGTGGCCCTCGTCATGACGGTCGGCATTGGCCTTTTGGGAACATGGCGCGTGCTCGGGCAGAAAGCCGCGCCGATCCTGCGCGACCTGTAGAGTGCTCGTCGGGCCCGGTAACCGTCCGAGCATTACAATCCTGTCATCCCCGTGTGCCGCTCTTGAGATATCTGTGGTTCGGCATCATATTGTCATCAGGCTAGCTGAAGCTCCACAGCGGTGCCTGGTCTGTTGAAAAGCGACCTCTCCGTCATCTGGAGCTCATATGAGGATAAGAATGTCTGATCCCAGAAACTTTCGCATGCAAACCGCTGGCGCGCGCGCTGACGCTGCTGTCGACCAGGGCCTGCGCGCTTATATGCTGCGGGTCTACAATCTCATGGCACTCGGCGTGGCCATCACCGGCGTCGCCGCGTTTCTTGCCTTCCAGTTTGCCTTTGCCGACGGTCAGCTGACCGCGTTCGGCCAGGCGATCTATCTCAGCCCTCTGAAATACGTCATCATGCTGGCGCCGTTCGGCATGGTCCTGTTCCTGAGCTTCCGGATCAACTCGATGAGTGTTTCGGCCGCGCAGACGACATTCTGGGTCTACGCCGCGCTCATGGGCCTGTCTCTGTCGTCGATCATGCTGATCTACACGGGACAGAGCATCGTGCGCACGTTCTTCGTGACCGCGGCTTCCTTCGGGGCATTGTCGCTCTACGGGTACACGACGAAACGTAGCCTGTCGGCCATGGGTTCGTTCCTGGTCATGGGCCTGTTCGGCCTGATCATCGCCTCGATCGTCAACATCTTCTTCGTGTCGTCTGCCCTGCAGTTCGCCATTTCGGTCATCGGCGTGCTGATCTTCGCCGGTCTGACCGCTTACGATACGCAGCGCATCAAGGAAATGTACTTCGAAAGCGACGGCTTCGAGGCTGCTGGCCGCAAGGCGATCATGGGCGCGCTCACGCTCTATCTCGACTTCGTGAACCTGTTCCTCTTCATGCTGCGGTTCCTCGGCAACCGCAACTGAGGATAAGCGGTCTCTCACACGGACTTTGGAAAGGCGGCTTCGGCCGCCTTTTTCGTCTCGCAGGCTTTGCTTGAAGCACAAGCTGCGAACATTCCGTCTGCTCCCTTGATCGGGCCGGGGGAATATGGAAGGACGGTGGGACGTCTAAGACCCCTTTGCCGTTTTCGAGATTGCTCCCATGCCCTTCACGCTGCGCGATGCCACCCTTGCCGATATCCCTGCAATTACGGACATCTACAGTGAATCGGTGCGCAACGGCGTCGCCACCTACGAGATCGCCGTTCCGGATCAGGCGGAGATGACAACGCGCTTTTCCACGATTACAGGCAACAGCTATCCCTATATCGTTGCGGAAGACACGGACGGAACCGTCATCGGCTATGCCTACGCTTCCGCGTTCCGCACGCGCAGTGCCTATCGGTTCCTGGTCGAGGACTCGATCTATC
This sequence comes from Rhizobium sp. Leaf341, assembly GCF_001424325.1. Classification (NCBI taxonomy): domain Bacteria; kingdom Pseudomonadati; phylum Pseudomonadota; class Alphaproteobacteria; order Hyphomicrobiales; family Rhizobiaceae; genus Rhizobium; species Rhizobium sp. Leaf341. Next base: position 139,465 of record NZ_LMPE01000002.1, on the reverse strand, counting down.
TTGCGCCGCAAGCCCGTGGGCAAGGCGTTGGAAAAGCTCTCCTCACCGAACTGATTGCGCGCTGCACCGACCTCGGATTTCGTCAGATGGTGGCCGTCATCGGCGGTGCGCATCCAGCTTCCATCGCGGTCCACCGGTCCACCGGCTTTGTCGATTGCGGCACGATGAAGGGGAGCGGCTTCAAGTTTGGTCGCTGGCTCGACACCACATTCATGCAACTGGCGCTCGGCGATGGCCTCGAAACGGTCCCTGCCGACGGCGTCTATCCGGATACCCTCTACGCCGGCTGACTGCATCTCTAAAGTGCGTTGCGTGAAAGAGGATTCACGCAACGCGCTTTTAGGTCTTGTTTTGATGCATGTCGTTCCCGAAACCGCTGCACCCTTTCAGGTGACATGCCTCAGGAGACAATGCAGATCTGCCGAGGGTTCAGCTCTTCACGACCTTCAGCAGCTTGTCGAAGACCTTGAGAACTTGCGGCAGCTCATGCCCGCGTTTCAGGATCATACCGTGGGTATTGACCACGGCATAAGCTCCCTGCTTGGCGGCAAGCTTCGGCACCTTTTCCACCCGGTAAAGCGGCATTTCGCCGGATCTCTTGAAGACGGAGAAGACCGCCTTGTCGCGCATATGGTCCAGCGCGTAGTCCCGCCACTCGCCTTCTCCGACCATGCGGCCATACACCCAGAGAATCTGGTCGAGCTCTCTGCGATGAAACGTTACGGGAAGCGGGTCTTTGACGTGGCGGTACTCATTGAGATCGACGACCACGTTTTCCGATGGCGCAAGAGCCTGGCGGCCTTGCAAATCCGTCTGATCGGTCATGCACATCCGGCCTTTTGTTATGACAGAACGGTAACAGTTTGCCCGAGTGCGGCTGAAAATCAAGCCGGAATGGCAGCGCGGCGCGCGGAACCATCTCTATCGTAGCGACAGCTTTATTGTGCATTGCCGCATTGCGGCCAAAGAGGCGCCCGAATTACACGGTTAAACTCGTCGGCCGCTGCTGCTTCGATTTGCGAAGCGCGGCGTGTGTCCCGACCGGTCGAACGCGTATCTTGTTTCCCCGGTCCGGTCTCTGTGCTGCCGTGCCGACCTTCGGCAAGGGTAGCCACAGATGGTCACGTCGGGATCGGCCTTAGGCCGGTGCCGCCTGACCTCCCGGTCCGGTGCTATCGAAACCCTCAGCCCCCAGCCCTCGATATGCCGGACCGGGTACTTCACTGGCCGACGCTGCGGCCTTTGAAGACTATTGCGAGGCCATCAGGGTGGCCGCACCGACAATAGCGCCAGGCGTTTCCGCGTCTTTCATCCGCTGCAGAAGGACGGCGCAGCCACTGTCCTTTTCCTGGTCGAGCACGGAGGCAGGCAGGACGAAACGCGCGGACTTGCCGTCCCACATGCCGATCGTCTGAATGTCGCGCACCGCGTGCCAGTAGGACATCATCTTGCCGCCGTTCTCGCCCTTTTCCACGTTCACCACCTTCTGGCGGTTGAAATAGACGATGACGACGTTGGCCTTACCGTCGCCTTCCCCGATCGAGATGTCGATCTCGTCGTTCTTGCGTTCCGCCGAAATCGGCACCTTCATGCCCTCATTGGCCCCGCTCAGCGCCATCAGTCGTCCCTTGATGCCGGAGAGGTTGGCACCATTGACCTGGTCGCGACCATTCAGAACGGCTTGGGGCGTGTAGACGCCGTTGCGGCCGAACATCTTGGCATAGGCATACTGGCGCGCTGTGTTTTCCTTTGATGCAAGCGTGTCCGCCCAGCCGAGATAGTTCCAGTAATCCACGTGATAGGAGAGGGCGACGATCGACCCGTCGTCGATCAGATGCTTCAGAGCCGCGTCCGCCGGAGGACAGGAAGCGCAGCCCTGACTCGTGAAGAGTTCAACCACGCCCTCAGGCTGCTTGACATCCAACCCGCCGGTTGCCTGTCTCGCCTGCGTCGTTTCTGCCATCGCGTGTTGTTGTGCGTCCTGCGCTGCCGCTGGAAAAGCCGCCAGCGCAAACAGGCTGCCAATCAGGCTTCGACGAAACATCTGGGAGATGGGCATGCAGGTTCCACTTCGGGCAGAGTCCAATTCGGGCAGGATTGCGGCAGCCGGAAACCGGTTCTTCATACGCCGCGACGTCCTCAACACAAAGTCACGTTGGAGTGAAATTTCGATAACGAGAGGGGTGGGCCAAACATGCAGAAGGCCGGAACGAGGTTCCGGCCTTCGCGATTTTCCAGCTCTCGCTGCCTCAGGCTGCGAGGTCGCGCAGAACCGTCTGGAGAATGCCGCCATTGTTCATGTAGGTGACTTCGTCCAGCGTATCGATACGGCAGATCAGCGGGATGTTCTTCACCGTGCCGTCAGCATAGGTGATCACGGCCGTTCTCTTCTCGCGCGGCTGGACATTCGTCAGGCCCTCGATGGTGACGATCTCGTCGCCCTTCAGGTTGAGCGAAGCCCAGGTGGTCCCCGCCTCGAAGACGAAGGGGACGACGCCCATTCCGACGAGGTTGGAGCGATGGATGCGCTCGAAGCTCTCGGCGATGACCGCCTTGACGCCGAGCAGGTTGGTACCCTTGGCCGCCCAGTCGCGTGAGGAGCCGTTGCCATATTCGCCACCGGCGAAGATGACGAGCGGGACACCCTCTTCCTTGTACTGCATGGCCGCGTCGTAGATCGACATCTCTTCCTTCGACGGATAGTGGAACGTGTAGCCACCTTCCTTGCCGTTCGGGCCGAGCATGTGGTTGCGGATCCGGATGTTGGCGAAGGTGCCGCGCATCATCACTTCATGGTTACCGCGGCGCGTGCCGTACTGGTTGAAGTCGGCAACGCCGACGCCATGGCCCGTGAGGTAAGCACCAGCCGGCGACGCTGCCTTGATCGAACCAGCCGGAGAGATGTGGTCGGTCGTGATCTTGTCGCCGAAGAGGCCGAGAATGCGTGCGCCTTTGATGTCAGAGATGCCGGAGCCCGATTTGCCCATGCCCACAAAGTAAGGCGGGTTCTGCACATAGGTCGAATCATCGTCCCAGGCATAGGTCTGGCCCGCAGGAACCTGAACGCCCTGCCAGTTGACGTCGCCCTTGAACACGTCGGCATACTTGCTCTCGTAGAGCTCGCGCGTCACGTATTTCAGGATGAATTCCTGGATCTCGTGCGAGGTCGGCCAGATATCCTTGAGGAAGACCGGCTGACCGTCCGAACCCGTGCCGAGCGGCTCGGTCGTCAGGTCCTTCTGGACCGAACCGGCGAGCGCGTAGGCGACGACCAGCGGCGGCGAGGCCAGGTAGTTCGCCTGAACGTCCGGCGAGATCCGGCCTTCGAAGTTGCGGTTGCCCGAGAGGACGCCGGCCGTGATCAGGCCCTTGTCGTTGATGGTCTTGGAGATCGGTGCCGGCAGCGGACCGGAATTGCCGATGCAGGTCGTGCAGCCGAAGCCGACGAGGTTGAAGCCGAGAGCATCGAGGTCCTTCTGGAGACCCGATTTCTCGAGATATTCGCCGACGACCTGTGATCCCGGAGCAAGCGAGGTCTTGACCCACGGCGCGCTTTTCAGGCCCTTGGCGACCGCGTTGCGGGCAAGAAGGCCGGCAGCGATCAGAACGGACGGATTCGACGTGTTGGTGCAGGAGGTGATGGCGGCGATCGCCACGTCACCGTGCCCGAGGTCGTAATCCGTACCTTCCACCGGGTAGCGGTTCTCCAGCTGGCCGGGCTTCTTGTAGTCCGCTTCAAGCGACGTGGCAAAGCCGGGCGCGATGCCTTCGAGCGGAATGCGGCCTTCGGGGCGCTTCGGGCCGGCCATGGAGGGCACGACATCGCCGAGGTCGAGTTCCAGCGTATCGGTGAAGACGAGCTCCGCACCGTCGCCGTTGCGCCACATGCCCTGCGCCTTGGAATAGGCTTCCACCAGGGCAATCCGGTCCGTGGTGCGGCCGGACATGGTCAGGTAGTTGATGGTTTCGCCATCGACCGGGAAGAAGCCGCACGTCGCGCCATATTCCGGACCCATGTTGCCGATGGTGGCACGGTCGGCAAGCGACATCGAGTCGAGGCCGGGGCCGAAGAACTCGACGAACTTCGACACCACGCCCTTTTTGCGCAGCATCTGGACGACGGTCAGCACGAGGTCGGTGGCGGTCACGCCTTCCTTCACCTTGCCGGTGAGCCTAAAGCCGATGACTTCCGGCAGAAGCATGGAAACCGGCTGGCCGAGCATCGCCGCTTCCGCTTCGATGCCGCCGACGCCCCAGCCGAGAACGCCGAGGCCGTTGATCATCGTGGTGTGGCTGTCCGTGCCGACGCAGGTGTCGGGATAGGCGACCGTTTCGCCGTCCTCTTCCCTGGTCCAGACCGTCTGGCCGAGATATTCGAGATTGACCTGATGACAGATGCCGGTGCCGGGGGGGACGACACGGAAGTTCTTGAAAGCCTGCTGCCCCCATTTGAGGAAGCGATAGCGCTCGCCGTTGCGCTCGTATTCGAGCTCGACGTTGCGGGCGAAGGCGTTCGGCGTGCCGAATTCGTCAACGATGACGGAGTGATCGATGACCAGATCGACGGGCACCAACGGGTTGATCTTTTCGGGATCACCACCGAGTGCCACCATGGCGTCGCGCATGGCTGCGAGATCGACCACGGCCGGAACGCCGGTGAAGTCCTGCATCAGCACGCGGGCCGGGCGGTAGGCAATTTCGTTTTCAGCTGTGCCCTTGTCGTTAAGCCAAGCTGCGATGTTCTGGATGTCCTGCTTGGTGACGGACCGGCCGTCTTCGTTGCGCAGCAGGTTTTCCAGCAGCACCTTCATCGAATACGGCAGCCGGGAGATGCCGGCGAGACCATTCTCTTCCGCCTTCGGCAGGCTGAAGTAGACGTAGTCTGTGCCGTTGACCGACAGGGTCGAACGACAATTGAAGCTGTCTAGGGACTTGGACACTTGGATACCCCGTTCCGTCTGATCGCCATAAACTGACGTGCGAACGCCCGAGCGCCTGAAGGCGCAGATTGGGATGCGGGTACGGTCATTTCCGCTGTCCGCACGTGGAAAATCTTCCATGTTCGGCGCTAGGATGAAATTCACGCCGACCGCTGGCGTGTTGGGCGGGTTATAGATAATTTCGCCAAAACGTGCCAGATCGAACGCTGTCAATTCGAGACAATTTTTTTCAATGCGACCAACGTCGTAAAAGGACGATGAATGCCATTTCGCCTGCGTGTGGACGGGCTGGGCGCGAGCCGCGGCGAAGACCCGATCTTCCGGGACATCTCGCTGATTCTGGACGCTGGTGGTGCGTTGCTGGTTACCGGTCGGAACGGCACCGGAAAATCCACCTTCCTGCGAACGCTTGCAGGTCTTCACCCGGCTGACAGCGGCACGATCGTCATCGAGGACGGGGGCGACGCGACCGCACCCCCGCGCGAATCACTGCATTATCTCGGCCACCGTAACGCCATGAAACGCGACCTGACCGTCGAGGAAAATCTCTTGTTCTGGTCGCGACTGACCAAGACGGCCGGTGACACGGTGGGGCGCCTCGACGCCACGGACGGGACCGTCGAAGCTCTCGAGACGGTCGGTCTTGGTGGTCTCGGCCATCTCCCGTTCGGCTATCTCTCCGCCGGACAGCAGCGTCGCGCCGCTCTTGCCCGCCTGCTTGTCGCGCATCGCCCGGTCTGGCTCATGGACGAACCGACCGCGGCACTCGATACGGCGAGCGAGCGCATGGTGGAGGCTCTGATCGCCGGACATCGGTCCATCGGCGGCATCGTCATCGCTGCCACGCACCAGGCTCTCGATATCCCCGGCGCGCAGACATTGACCATGGCGGGTTTCGCGGTGACGGCATGAGGATCGCGCGCCGCCATCCAGGGACCGCAACTTTACCCGGATGCCACCGATGATGGCTCTCTACTTTCGCGATCTCAAGCTTGCGACGCGGGCTGGCGGTGGCGCGCTGACCGGCATTCTGTTCTTCATGGCCGTGGTTGCGGTCGTGCCGTTCGGACTGGGGCCGGATCTGAAGCTTCTGGCGCGGGTGGGCCCGGCGATGTTGTGGATCGGCGCGCTGCTGGCCTCGCTGCTCGGGCTCGAGCGCCTCTTTCAGGCCGAGCGTGAGGATGGGTCGCTCGATGTGATGCTGATGCAGGACACGCCGCTGGTGTTCACCGTCTTCATCAAGTGCCTGGCCCATTGGACTGCGTCCGGCCTGCCTCTGGTTCTCGTCACGCCGCTGCTCGGCCTTTTCCTCAACATGGAACCGAGAGCGATCGGCGCGACGATGCTGACGCTGCTTGCGGGGACGCCGGCGATCACGCTGATTGGCGCGATGGGTGCCGCCGTTGCCGTCGCCCTGCCGCGCGGAGGACTTCTCGTGTCCATCCTGGTTCTGCCGCTCGTCGTCCCCGTGCTGATCTTCGGTGTCAGCGCTGCCTATGCCGCAGTCGAAGATCCTGCACCCTTCCTGCCGCCGTTTCTCATCCTCACCGCCATCACCCTGTTCTTCGCCGTCATCGGTCCAACGGCGGCCGCCGTCGCCCTGCGAGCCGCTTCGGAATGACGCAAAGATGACCAGTCCAGGCGTTGCGAGGTTCATTGAAGAGGCTTTGCGAACTTGGTAGAGAGAACGAATGCGTGACCGAAGCCTTGCTATTCGCAGCTTTACCGACCTTGCCAATCCGACGCGCTTCATCGCGCTGGCCGGACGGCTGCTGCCATGGCTTGCCGGCCTGACCGCGCTGCTGTTTGCCATAGGCCTGACTCTCTGCTTCACCACCGCGGCCGACTATCAGCAGGGCGAAACCGTGCGGATCATGTATATCCATGTTCCCGCGGCCTGGTTGTCGATGATGGGATATTCGGTCATGGCGGCATCGGCACTCGGCACCCTCGTCTGGCGCCATCCGCTGGCCGACGTCGCGGCGAAATGTGCTGCGCCGATCGGCGCCGGCTTCACGGCGCTGGCCCTGGTCACTGGTTCGCTCTGGGGCAAGCCGATGTGGGGGACGTGGTGGGTCTGGGACGCGCGGCTGACCTCCGTCTTCATCCTGTTCCTGATGTATCTCGGCCTGATCGCGCTCAACCGCGCCATGGACGACGCTGGTCGGGCCGCAAAGGTCTCGGCCGTTCTGATCCTTGTCGGATTCGTCAACATTCCGATCATCAAATTCTCCGTCGACTGGTGGAACACGCTGCATCAGCCGGCCAGCGTGTTGCGCCTCGGCGGTTCAGCGATCGATCCTGAGTTTCTGCGTCCGCTTCTCGTGATGGCGCTCGCCTTTACCTGCCTGTTCTTCACGCTTCATCTTGCGGCCATGCGCACGGAGATCTGGCGGCGGCGGATCGCGGCCATGCGTCGGCAAGCGGCACGGAGCGCGGCCTCCGCATGAGCGCGCATCTAGCCTATGTCGCGGCAAGCTATGCAGCTGCTCTGCTTGTGATCGCAGGTCTTGTCGTCTGGGTCGTCCTCGACGCGCGTGCGCGTCACCGCGAACTCAAGGCCCTGGAAGAAGCGGGCATTCGCCGACGTTCCCAGGGTGGAGGTACGGTGTGAGCGCGGGGCCGGAACGCCGCGGCTTGGCAAAGGGACGGATCGCGCTTGCGCTCCTGCCGCTGACCGTTTTCGCCTGCCTGGCCGCGATCTTCTGGAGTCAGCTCGATTCCGGACGGGATATCAGCGAGATCCCGTCGGCCTTGATCGGGACGAAGGCGCCGTCACTTGAGCTTCCGCCACTGGAAGGTGCAACGCTCAAGGATGCCCCCATGCCTGCGCTGACGGACGCGGCGATCAAGGGCAAGTTGACGCTCGTCAACGTCTGGGCGTCGTGGTGCGTCCCCTGCCGTGCGGAAAATCCGATCATTCTTGCTCTGGCGAAGGATCCGCGCCTTCAGGTTGTTGGCATCAACTACAAGGACCAGACGGACAATGCGCTCCAATTTCTCCAAGAGCTCGGCAATCCCTTTTCCGCACTCGGCGTCGATCCGCGTGGCCGGGCTGCGATCGATTGGGGTGTCTACGGTATCCCCGAGTCCTATCTGGTCGCTCCCGACGGCACGATTCTCTACAAACGCGTCGGCCCGTTCGACGACCGCAGCCTGAGCGAAGGTCTGATGCCGGCAATCGAGAAGGCGTTGGCCGGCTCCTAGAGCTTTGCTGCCTGTGTCGTTCGTCTGTGTCGTCCGACGCCAGGCGATCCCGTTTCAATTGGAAATCGTCTAAAGCGCGCCCTGCCACGCCTTCACCGCGTCGATCGGCCAGACGAGCATCAGGACGTTGAGCGTCAGGTTGTCGCGGATCAGCCAGCCTGTGAAGAGTTCGAAAACAATCGCGATGGCAATCGTCACGGTGACGGGCAGGCGGGCGGCAAGCAGAAAACCGAGGCCCATGAAGACGGTGTCCATGGCCGAATTCAGCACGCTGTCGCCGATATAGTTGAGCGAGACGGTCGCGGAGCGATAGCGCTCGATGACGAGGGGCGAGTTTTCGAGCAGCTCCCAGCCGGCCTCGATCAGTGTCGCGACGAACAGCCGGGCCGTTCGCGGCTTTCTGGGAGACAGCCAGCGGGTCAGCGCATAGAACAGGAAGCCGTGGATGATGTGGGACGGCGTGTACCAGTCGGCCAGGTGCTGGGAGTTGCCGGGACTGTTGACGACCGGCTCGAACAGCTTCACGAAGCCGCAGGTGCAGATCGGCGTGCGGCCCATGACGAGCTCCACCGCCACCTGCAGTGCCAGCACGGCAAGGCAGGCGCCGATCCAGAGAAGGGTGCGGGGGCGTGGCGACGTCTCAACGGGGGGAACGACCGTCATGGCTTGCCGGACGCCGGGTCGACCGAGTGCCGCAGGATGAGCGGCATCTGCGCCATGGTGAAGAGGATGGTGATCGGCATGGTGCCCCAGACTTTGAACGCCACCCAGAAATCATCGGCCGCCTGGGCGTCGGGCGCATACCACACGGCCGCGCCGCGCCAGACACCTTCATTGAGCACGGCCAGAAACAGGAAAAAGATGCCCCAGCGCAAGGTCAGCTTGCGCCAGCCGTCGGCATCGAGCTGGAAGGCCGCATTGAAGACATGGCCAAGCAGCGATTTTCCAAACACCAGCCCGCCCAGCAGAACGGCTCCGAACAGCGTGTTGACGATCGTCGGCTTCATCTTGATGAAGGTGTCGTTCTGAAGCCAGATCGACAACGAGCCGAACACCACGACGACGATGCCCGAGACAAAGGGCATGACAGGGAGATGGCCGAGCACAATCTTCGACACGAGCAAAGAAATGACCGTTGCCGCCATGAAGAGGCCGGTGGCGATGAACAGCGGCCCTCCGAGTTCGGTAAGGACAGGAAAGGTTGCAGCGAGCCAGGGTCCGCGCAGGTTGGCAAAGAAGAAGACCAGGAGAGGGCCGAGTTCCAGCGCGAGCTTGAGGCCCGGATGGTGACGCTCGGCCGGGGTCGGCGTGACGTCGGTGTCTACGGGCCGTTGGGTCTTCATCGTCTCTGCCTTGTGGTCTTCTGGTAAGGTGCGTGTGATGTGGCCGCAGACGGCGGCGGAATTTCGGCGGGGAAGGGTGTCTACTCCGCAATCCCGGCGATCGCCTCGGCGAAATCCTGGGCCTCGAAAGGCTCGAGATCGTCGATGCCTTCACCGACGCCGATGAAATAGACCGGCAGCTTGTGCTTGGCGGAAATGGCGACGAGGATGCCGCCGCGCGCGGTCCCGTCGAGCTTGGTCATGATGAGGCCATTGACCCCGGCGACGTTGCGGAAGATCTCGACCTGGTTGAGCGCATTCTGCCCGGTGGTGGCGTCCAGCGTCTGCAACACCGTGTGCGGCGCGTCCGGATCGAGCTTGCCGAGCACGCGGACGATTTTTTCGAGCTCGGCCATCAGTTCGGTGCGGTTCTGCAGGCGGCCGGCGGTGTCGATGATCAGCACGTCGCTCTTCTGGCGGCGTGCCTCTTCGAATGCCTCGTAGGCAAGGCCCGCTGCATCCGCGCCGAGCTTGGACGAGACGATGTGGCTGTTCGTCCGCTCCGCCCAGATCTTCAGCTGCTCGATGGCGGCGGCGCGGAAGGTGTCGCCGGCGGCGAGCATCACTTTCAGACCCGCCCCGGAAAGTTTTGCCGCAAGCTTGCCGATGGTCGTCGTCTTGCCGGTGCCGTTGACGCCGACGACGAGGATCACGTGCGGGCGGTGGTTGAGGTCGAGCTGGAGAGGCTTGGCGACGGGGGTCAGGACCTTGGTGATCTCGTTGGCCATGATGCGCGAGACATCTGCGCCGGACACATCGCGACCATAACGTTCGGACGCAAGCGTGTCGGTTATGCGAAGGGCGGTCTCGACGCCAAGGTCGGCCTGGATCAGGAGGTCTTCGAGCTCCTCGAGCGTTGCGTCGTCCAGCTTGCGCTTGGTGAACAGCGCGGTGATCTGGCCGGTCAGCTGCGAAGAGGTGCGCGACAGGCCGGCGCGCAGGCGTTGGAACCAGGTCAGACGCTCCGTCTCCAGTGCTGCTTCCGGTTCGGGTGCCGGACCCGTGGCAAAGCCTGCAGGCAGGACCGCGATGTCGCGCGGACGGTCGATGTCGGCGGTCGGGCTCTCACCCGGGGGGAGTTCTGCTTCCGCTTCGAGCAGCGAGAGCGGCACGACGCCGAGATCGCCGATATCCTCGACGGGCGGAAGCGGCAGGAGCGCCTCCTCGACAGGTTGTCCGTCGTCTTCCGGGGCGCCGTCATCGTCCGAAGGACCGCCGCCTGTAGCGAACTCCTCCGCCAGAACCGGATCTTCAGCAACAGGAAGAGCGTCGTCGATAGCCGGGTCGGTCGGTTGGAGCGCTTTGGCGTCCGCGGTGACCGGTGTTGCTGTTTCCGGAGGCTCGTCCGGGGATCGCGCGGCGGGCGCTTCCGGCGGCACCTGGTCGAATGTGAAGACCCTTTTGAGGAAGTCGAACGCCATCTTAAATCCTAAAACCTGCGGAGCCGCTCATATCACGCGGCCTGTCTTTCGGCGGTGTCGATGGAGAGGTTCTTGCCATCGTGGCCCGTGATCGTCGTTGCGACCAGCGTGCGGGGCTCGAGCCCTGGGGTCGCGACGCGGGTGAAGTTTTCCGTATGGCCAGTGCCATTGCTCTCGACCAGCACAGTCTGTTGGGTGCCGACCATGGACGCCAGATGGTTGCGTGCCAGCTTCTCGCCGATCGCCCGCAGGCGCGACGCGCGCTCGCGGATCACGGGAGCAGCGAGTTGCGGCATGCGGGCGGCGGGCGTGCCTTCGCGCGGACTGTAGGGGAAGACGTGCAGGCTCGCTATCCCCGCCTCTTCGGCCAGCGTTCCTGCGGCGTCGAACATGTCGTCCGTCTCCGTCGGAAAGCCGGCGATCATGTCGGCACCGAACGCGATGCCCGGTCGCAGGCGCCGTGCCTCGTGGATGAAGGCGAGCGCGTCGGCGCGCGAATGCCGCCGCTTCATCCGTTTGAGGATCATGTCGTCGCCATGCTGCAGCGACAGATGCAGATGCGGCATGAATCGCGGTTCGTCGGCGATGAGGTCGATCAGATGCCGGTCGGCCTCGATGCTGTCGATGGAAGAAAGGCGCAGGCGGACAAGCTCCGGCACCTGTTTCAGAAGCGTCTTGGCGAGCAGGCCGAGCGTCGGGGTGCCGGGCAGATCGCCGCCATAGCTGGTCGCATCGACGCCGGTGAGCACGATTTCACGGTAACCATTCTCGACCAGCATGCGGGCCTGGTCGACGACGGCGCCCATCGGCACCGAGCGGGAATTGCCGCGACCGTAGGGGATGATGCAGAAGGTGCAGCGATGGTCGCAGCCGTTCTGCACCTGCACGAAGGCACGCACATGGCCCTCGATCATCCGCACCATCTGCGGTGCGGTGGCCCGCACGCTCATGATGTCGTTGACGCGCAGCTTCTCTTCGCGCCCGACGCCGAAATCCGGCAAGGCACGATAGGCGCTGCTTTCCAGCTTTTCCGCGTTGCCGAGAACGGCATCCACTTCCGGCATCGCAGCAAAGGTGCCGGCCTCCGTCTGGGCGGCGCATCCTGTCACAATGATGCGGGCATCCGGATGTTCGCGCCGGGCGCGGCGGATCGCCTTGCGCGCCTGGCGGACGGCCTCGCCGGTGACCGCGCAGGTGTTCACCAGAACGGCGTTGTTCAAGCCCGCCTTTTCCGCTGCGCCGCGCATGACTTCGGACTCATACGTGTTCAGGCGACAGCCGAATGTGATGATCTCGACGCCGCTCACCGGGGCTGCGCTCCGGTGTCCGCAGCGGGGTCGCGCGTGAAGGTGCCGGTCAGAGGATCGACGCGGCCGGACCATTCCCAGGTGGCCGGCCCTGTCATCACGACGTGATCGTCGCGTTCGCGCCAATCAATGGTCAGCACGCCGGGCGGCACGGCACTGGCGACCGTCACCGACACCTTGCGCCCGGTGCGTCCCGTGCGGGCCCCGCTGACGGCTGCTGCGCAGGCGGCAGAGCCGCAGGCAAGCGTCAGTCCTGCGCCACGCTCCCACGTGCGCGTGGTCATGTCGGTCTTGGACCTCACCTGCGCCAGCGTAATGTTGGCGCGCTCGGGAAACATCGGGTGATTTTCCAGCAAAGGGCCGAAACGCGCGAGATCGTAGGACATGACGTCACGGTCCACCCAGAAGATTGCATGCGGGTTGCCCATCGACATGACGGAGGGCGAATGCAGCACCGGATCATCGATCGGGCCGATCTGCAGTTCGATACGGCTCGTGTCGTGAAAATCCTCCGCAAGGGGGATCCGGTCCCATTCGAACACCGGCTTGCCCATGTCGACGGAAATCGTGCCATCGGCATGTTCCTCGGCATTGAGAATGCCGGCGACGGTATGGAAGGTGAAGCTCTTGCGGCCGGTTTCCGCCGCCAGAGCCTGGACCACGCAGCGGGTTCCGTTGCCACAGGCCTGCGCCTTCGTGCCGTCGGAGTTCAGGATGTCGATCCAGGCATCGGTTCCCGACGCTTTCGGATCATGGATGGCCATGATCTGGTCGAACCGTGTCTGCGGGTCTGCATTGAGTGTGATCGCGGCTGCGGACGTGACGGTGTCGCTCCGGCCGCGCATGTCCACGACGAGGATGGCGTTGCCAAGCCCGTTCATCCTTGCGAATTCGACCGTCGTATCCATACTTGTCCATATCTTGCGCAACGCCATGCGAGAGGGCGTATATGGCGGAAATAACCCCGGATTACCAGAGGGCCGGCAGGGCCAGGAAGGCCGGCAGGGCCGAGGCAATGCCGCTTACGGCCTACGGCAAGACCCTCACCGATCTGGCAGCGGAGTTCGCACGGGGTGTCGTGCCGGCTGCTACCGGCATGCCGGTCGTCAGGCGGGGTTCCTTTGCTGGGGTACGTCGAAGACCCCGCCGGCGTGGAGGGCGTGCACGCGGGCAGGATCGACGCCGTGTTTCGCAAGCGCTGCGGCCAGCGCTTTCTCCGGCGCGTCCATCGCCTCGTCGGTCAGCTGGATGGTCGCGAAATGATGGCCGACGGCATAGGACGCATTTGCCAGTAGCATGCCCTCGATTGCCTCGTCCGGGTTTTGGTGCTGACCCTGCATGAACCATCGCGGCTCGTAAGCGCCGATCGGGAGGATGGCGAGACGGAAGCTGCCATATCGCGCTCCCGCCGCGCGATAGTTGATGCCATCGTGAAACCCGGTGTCGCCGATATGATAGATTCGACCGGCGGGCGTCGAAAGGACGAAAGCCGCCCAGAGCGCTTTTCGTCGATCGCCAATGCCGCGCGCCGACCAGTGATGGGCGGGCTCGCAGTGGATCGAGACGCCGTTCCGGACATCGAAGCCGTCGCCCCAGTCCATGAGGACGACGTGCGCATTCGGTGCGACCTTGCGGATGAACACGTCGTTGCCCAGGGGAGTGACGAATGTGGGGTTGTGGGCTTTCGCGAGGCTCGCGATCGTTGGCTGGTCGAGATGGTCGTAATGGTTGTGGCTGATCAGGACGATATCGATGCGCGGAAGATCCTCGAGCCGGATCCCGGGCGGCGAGACGCGACGCGGACCGGCAAAGGAAACGGGGCTTGCGCGCTCCGACCAGACGGGATCGGTGAGAATGTTGAGCCCGGCGACCTGGATGAGCATGGAGGCGTGGCCGACCATGGTGACGCGCAGGTTCTGCCCGGTGATTTCCGCGTCCGGCTTGACGATGGTTGCGCGCGGATCGGGCGCGTCCGGCCAGGTTGCCCGCTGCCCGTTGAACCGCCAGCGCAAAAGGTCGCCAAAACCGTTGGGCTCGACGCCGCCGGGATTGAAGAAGCGCGTCCCGTCGAAATGGTCGCTGACGGGGCCTTTGTAGTAGCGATTGGCGGCCATGCTGCTCCTTGCGGTGATGCTGCCGGACAAAGCGATGAAAGCGCCGGCGAGTGACCATTTGAAGAATGTGCGGCGTTTCATGCACGTCCCCGTGAGTGAGCGGTGGCTTGCGACGGCGGGTTTCACGCTCGTGCGTTGTGCACCGTGCTGACGAGGATGATGGCGGCTTTTTCTCCCCGGCGCCATCGGAAAGCGTCGACATGCGCGTCAGGGCATCGATCGGTCGTAGGGCGCGCACATGCGGCAAGCCTTGACTTTCCGGGGCGTTTGCTGTTTACCGCGCTTCATCTGCGACGAGATACGACTCCGAGCCGCCGACCGGGACCCTTTCAAAGGTATAAACGATCCCGGAGGTCAACACCCGACAGCGCGATGCGCCCTCGGGTGCCGTTCGGCTTTGCGTCTTGTTTCAAAACGACCCGGAACCCACGTTTGCGGCCCATGCTCGCAGACGAAAAGGAAGAGCCGATGTTTGAAAGCCTCCAGGACCGCCTTGGTTTAATCCTCAACGGATTGACGGGACGCGGTGCGCTGTCGGAAGCCGACGTTTCGGCTGCCCTGCGCGAGGTTCGCCGCGCACTGCTGGAAGCCGACGTCGCGCTGGAAGTCGTGCGGTCGTTTACTGATCGCGTGCGCGCGAAGGCCGTAGGCGCCGAAGTCTTGAAATCGATCAAGCCGGGACAGATGGTCGTCAAGATCGTCCACGACGAGCTGGTCGAGATGTTGGGCGCCACTGGCGTTTCCATCGATCTCAATGCGCCCGCGCCCGTCGTCATCATGATGGTTGGCCTGCAGGGCTCGGGCAAGACAACGACATCGGGCAAGATCGCCCACCGGCTGAACACGCGCGAGAAGAAGAAGGTCCTGATGGCCTCGCTCGACACGCGTCGTCCGGCCGCCCAGGAGCAGTTGCGCCAGCTCGGTGTACAGGCCGGCATCGACACGCTGCCGGTCATCGCCGGGCAGTCGCCGACCGATATCGCCGCCCGTGCCGTGCAGGCCGCCAAGCTCGGCGGCCATGACGTCGTGATTCTCGATACTGCGGGCCGCACGCATATCGACGAGCCGCTGATGATCGAGATGGCCGAGATCAAGCGGCGCTCGAACCCGCATGAGATCCTGCTGGTCGCGGACGCGCTGACCGGTCAGGACGCCGTCAACCTTGCGCGCAACTTCGACGAACGCGTCGGCATCACCGGCCTTGTGCTGACCCGCATGGACGGCGACGGCCGCGGCGGTGCGGCGCTGTCGATGCGTGCCGTGACCGGCAAGCCGATCAAGCTGATCGGCGTGGGCGAAAAGATGTCGGAGCTCGACGAGTTCCATCCGCGCCGGGTCGCCGACCGCATCCTCGGCATGGGCGACATCGTCAGCCTCGTCGAGAAGGCGGCCGAAAACATCGATGCCGAGAAGGCGGCGGCCATGGCCGCCAAGATGAAGTCGGGCAAGTTCGATCTCAACGATCTCGCCGACCAGCTGTCCCAGATGCAGAAGATGGGCGGCATGGGCGGCATCATGGGCATGATGCCCGGCATGTCCGGCATGAAGGACAAGATGGCGGCGGCGGGTCTCGACGACCGCATGTTCAAGCGACAGATGGCCATCATCTCGTCCATGACCAAGGCTGAGCGCGCCAACCCGGATCTCCTCAAGCATTCCCGCAAGAAGCGTATCGCGGCCGGTTCCGGCACCGATGCGTCCGACATCAACAAGCTGCTGAAGATGCACCGCCAGATGGCCGACATGATGAAGGCGATGGGCGGCAAGAAGGGTGGCGGCATGATGAAGCAGATGATGGGCGGCCTTGCTGGAAAGATGGGGCTTGGCGGAATGGGCGGCATGCCCGACCTCTCGAGTCTCGATCCGAAGCAGCTCGAAGCCCTTCAGAAGCAGGCGGAGGCGTCCGGCCTTGGCAAGGGCATGCCCGGCGGCATGGGCGGGCTTCCGGGTCTCGGCGGCGGCAAGCTGCCCGGTCTTGGTGGCGGCTTCCCGGGCCTTCCGGGCCTGCCGAAGAAGAAGTGAGGCTGCTGTGAGCATCGACCCTTCCATTCGCGAGGAACTGGCCGGCTATCGCCGGTCGATCGACAATATCGACGCAGCGCTGGTGCATATGCTTGCCGAGCGCTTCCGCTGCACGAAGGCCGTGGGCGTCCTGAAGGCCCATCACGATTTGCCGCCGGCCGACCCGGCGCGCGAGGAATACCAGATCGAACGCCTGCGCCGCCTGGCCAAGGACGCCCATCTGGATCCGGATTTCGCCGAGAAGTTCCTGAACTTCATCATCAAGGAAGTCATCCGGCATCACGAAGACATCGCCGCCGATCTCAAGGATTGACGGTTATCGCATTCCCCCATCAGGCCGCATCCGCGGCACGCCAACATTCAAGGAGTTATTGACATGGCACTGAAAATTCGTCTCGCCCGCGGCGGTTCCAAGAAGCGTCCGTTCTACCAGGTCGTCATTGCCGACGCCCGTTCGCCCCGCGACGGCCGCTTCCTCGAAAAGGTCGGTTCCTGGAACCCGATGCTTGCCAAGGACGATGCCAAGCGCGTCGAACTGAACAACGAGCGCATCCAGCATTGGCTTGATCACGGCGCCCTGCCGACGGACCGCGTCCTGCGCTTCCTCAGCGAAGCCGGTATCGTGACGCGCGAAGCCCGCAACAACCCGACCAAGGGCAAGCCCGGCAAGAAGGCGACCGAACGCGCCGCCGAAGCCAAGCAGAAGGCGGAAGACGCCGCTGCCGCTGCCGCCGAGTAATCGGACCTATCGCATCTTCGGAACCGGGCGGCATTTTCATGCCGCCCGTTTTCGTTTATGGGGTCGCGCGATCGACAGACATCCCGAACGCACTCACTGGAACGGTTCATCGATGAGCAAGCTGAAAAACCCCGTCCTGATGGGCGTAATCGGTGGCGCGCAAGGGTTGCGCGGCGAAGTCCGCGTCAAGAGCTTTGCCGAAGAGCCAACAGCCCTTGGCGACTACGGTCATCTGCACAGCGAGGACGGGCGGGTCTTCGAGGTGCTGGAGGTGCGCGAGAGCAAGAATGTCGTCGTCGTCCGTTTTCGCGGCATCAACGACCGGACGGCAGCCGAGGCTCTGAACGGCCTGGAGCTGTTCATCGAACGGGAAAACCTGCCGGACGACGATCTCGACGAAGACGAGTTCTTCTACGCGGATCTCGAGGGCCTCGAGGCGAAGGATGCCGAAGGCAAGAGCTACGGCGTGGTGACCGGCGTGTTCGATTTCGGTGCTGGCGATCTCCTCGAGCTGAAGGGTCTCGGACGCCGCCCGGTGCTCATCCCCTTTTCCGAATTCTCGGTGCTCGAGATCGACCTTGAAGGCGGCACGATGCTCGTGGATCCCGTTGCCGCCGGACTTGTCGACGACAAGGATGATCCGACCGGACCGTTCGACCCGAACGCGTCCGGCGAATGAGCGCCGCCATGGCGTTCCGGGCTACCGTCCTGACGCTCTACCCGGAGATGTTTCCCGGACATCTCGGTCATTCCCTGGCCGGGCGTGCGCTGGAACGCGGGCAATGGTCGCTCGAGCCGGTGCAGATCCGGGATTTTGCCGAAGACCGCCACCGCACGGTGGACGATACGCCGGCCGGGGGTGGCGCGGGTATGGTTCTTCGCGCGGATATTCTCAGTCGCGCCATCGACCAGATCTCGAACAATGATGATCCCGCGATTGTCCGTCCGCGTCTCCTGATGAGCCCGCGTGGCCGCCCGCTGACCCAGGCGCGGGTCCGCGAGATCGCCGGGGGCCCGGGCGCCGTCATCGTCTGCGGGCGGTTCGAGGGCGTCGACCAGCGTGTCATCGACGCGCGTGCGCTTGAGGAGGTTTCGATCGGCGATTACATCCTTTCCGGTGGAGAGCCGGCGGCCCTGACCTTGCTGGACGCCGTGGTGCGGATCCTGCCGGGCGTCATGGGCAATGCGCTTTCCGGCGTGCATGAAAGTTTCGAGGGCGGGCTGCTGGAGCATCCCCACTACACGCGGCCACAGGTTTTCGAGGGCCAGGAAATTCCTGCCGTCCTCACCTCCGGCAATCACGGGGCCATCGCGCGCTGGCGGCGGGCTGAGGCGGAGCGGTTGACGCGGCAGCGCCGTCCCGATCTTCTCTCGGACGCTACTTCGTCTCAACCCGTGACGAAGTAGTAGAACGCCAGCAGCAGGCCGACGGCGACGACGAAAGCGCGGATGATCGCCTGCGGGATGCGGCGGGCAAGCCAGACGCCGCTATAGCCGCCCAGCGCTCCGCCCGGGATCATCACGGCCGCCTCCAGCCAGGAAACGACCCCGCCGAAGGTGAAGACCACGACGGCGATGGCGGCGATGACGACGGCAAGCAGGTTCTTCAGGGCATTGATCCGATGATAGCCGCCGCCGGCCGTCAGAGCCAGAACGGCCAGCATCATGATGCCCATGCCGGCCCCGAAGAAGCCGCCATAAACCGAGGTCGCGAACTGTCCGAGAAGGCCGAGCACGCCGAGCGGCGCGCCCGCCTCGCGCGACTTCGGGCGGAGCAGGGGGCCGGCCGCGAAGATCGCCGTCGCTCCCAGCAGCAGCCATGGCACCAGCGCCCGAAACGAGGGATTGGAAAGGGCCAGCAGAATGCCGGCGCCGATGAGGCCGCCGACGGCTGACAGCAGCCCGAGCATGACCGCCATGCGCGTGTCGGCCAGGAGCTCGCGGCGATAGGCAAGCGCCGAGGTGATGTAGCCGGGGAACTGGACGATAGAGGAGGTCGCATTGGCGACGATGGGCGGCAGGCCTGCCAGCGTCATTGCGCCGAAGGTCAGGAACGTGCCGCCGCCAGCCACTGCATTGACGGCGCTGGACAGGAAGCCGGCGAGAAAGAGGAGGATGGCGGTGGTGACAGGCATCTGCGACTCATCGAAGAAAGGCGAGGTTTTCGTGGTATAGGGCGTACGTCGAAACGCAAGGACAGATGTCGTCCGGAGATCCCGAGACATGCCGCGACAAGACGATCTCTGGCGTATACGGCCGGCGGGGACACGAGACAGACAGCTCTTGCGGACGCTGCTCGATGATCATTTGCGTGACCTGTCCGCCTTCGGTCCCGTCGATGCCGCCTACCACTATTTCGACCTCTACTTCGAGGACGCGGACCGCTCAGCCTATGTGATCGACGTTCTGAGTACGGGAGCGTGGACAGCTGCGGGCTTCGCGCTCGTCAACCGGCACGCCTGTTCAGGCTTGCCGGTGGATCATGCAATGGCGGAATTCTTCATTCTTCCGGACATCCGCCGAAAGGGCGTTGGCGCCCGCGCCGCAAGCCTGCTTTTCACGCTGCATCCGGGCGTCTGGGAGGTCGGCGTGATCAGCCGGAACGTCGCGGCCTGGGCGTTCTGGTGCCACGTCACCGCGCCGTTTCGCGAGGTGGAGACGATCGCGAAGGGCGACATGCGCATCCTGCGTTTCAAAAGCCCCGAGGTGCTGCGCAGAAAGGCGCGCGGAGAGGGGTGACAAATCGGCGCTCCCGGTGTATAGGCCGCACCGGCTCGGGTTCCTGCCCGTGACCATCAACAAAGAATGGTGTACCCGCCGTCGCTCTTCATTGGAAGAGCCCTGCCCGGAGGCTTTGCCGAAGGACACCCTGGCGCTCTGACTGTTTGAGAAGAAAGCAAGGTTAACCGATGAACATCATCCAGCAGCTGGAAGCCGAACAGGCCGCCAAGATCGAAGCCAAGCGTACCCTTCCGGAATTCTCCGCAGGCGACACGCTCCGCGTCAACGTTCGCGTGACAGAAGGTGCGCGTACCCGCGTGCAGGCCTATGAAGGCGTCTGCATCGCCCGTTCGGGTGGTGGCATCAACGAAAGCTTCACCGTTCGCAAGATCTCCTACGGCGAAGGCGTCGAGCGCGTGTTCCCGGTCTACTCGCCGATGGTCGAAAGCGTCGAAATCGTTCGTCGCGGTAAGGTCCGTCGCGCCAAGCTCTATTACCTGCGCGATCGTCGCGGCAAGTCGGCTCGTATCGTCGAGAACACCGGCACGCGCGCCCGCAAGCTGAACGACACGGCGCGCCAGTCGGCGGCCGACGAGAAGGCGCGTCTGGAAGCTGAAAAGGTTGCAGCCGCTCAGGCGCTCGCCGCCGAAAAGGCAGCTGCAGATGCCGCCGCCGCGGAAGCCGCTGCTGCAAAGGCTGCCGAAGACGCGAAGTCTGCAGAATAAGATCTCCGAATCCTCTTTTTCGAGAAAGCCGCTGGAGCAATCCGGCGGCTTTTTTCGTGCCCGATGTGGCCTGCGTGGCTCGAGGTCTGGCCCCCTGGCGGATCCCGACGCTCGTCCTTCCCTCATCTCGTGCACGCCGAACAGCGAGGGCAGGGACGGGGCCTTCAAACCGCGTACCAGCTTTGATTTGCGAGCGTTCCTTTCAAGAGATTTGGTGAAACGCTCGGCACAGCGGGCCGACAGGGAAAAAGGCAGGCCGTCCGGCTTGGGCGCGGAAGGCGGAGCCATGGCGCGTCCCTGCGGAATTCACATGCGGGACCGGTCCGTCGGCTCTTGCCCTGCCGGGAAGTTTCGTGACAGTCTCGCGCGTCACATGCCAGGAGCCAGTCTCATGTTTTTTCGCCGCCACGTTCTCGCCGGTCTGACCCTTCTCGCCCTTTCGCCCCTGAGCGCCGGTGCGGCCGATCTTCCGGATCTCGGCGGGCGCGAGATCGTCGTGGTCACGGAGAACGCCTATCCGCCGTTGCAGTTCATCGACCCGAAGACGGGCGTCGCTGCCGGTTGGGAATATGATGCGGTGGGCGAGATCGCCAAGCGGCTGAACGCCAAGGTGACCTACCGCAACACGAGCTGGGACGCGATGATTCAGTCCGTTTCCGATGGCCAGTTCGACATGGGCATGACGGGGATCACCATCAAGGAAGACCGCAAGGAGAAGGTGGACTTTTCCGATCCCTATATGCGCTCCGAGCAGTTCATGCTCGTGCGCGGGGACGAAAACCGGTTTACGGACGGCAAGTCCTTCGCGGCCTTCTCCAAGGGCCTGATCGGTGCGCAACCGGGAACGACGCCGTTCTACACGGCGATCTACGAGGTGCTCGATGGCAACGAGCAGAACCCGCGCGTCAAGTTGTTCGAGACCTTCGGCGCCACCGTACAGGCCCTGAAGGCCGGTGACGTCGATGTGGTGCTGACCGACGGTACGGCGGGCAAGGGCTATGTCGATACGTCGGATGGAGGTCTGAAACTGATCGGCGGACCGCTCGGCTCCGAGGATTTCGGCTTCATCTTTCCCAAAGGCTCAAAACTCGTCGCACCCGTCAACGCCGCCATCGCCGCGCTGAAGGCCGACGGGACGCTGGACAGGCTGAACCGCAAATGGTTCGTCGACTTCAAGATGGGCGAATAGAGCGACGGCTGACAGGATACGCAGCCCATCATGCAGCCTCCTCCGCCGTATCCGCCACCACGCCTGCCGGAAAGCGCGATCTCCCCCCCGCCCGACCGCTCCGGTGGCGATCCGCCGGAGCGTCGCGGCGTGGTCTCACGCGAGTTGCCCTGGTGGCTGATCGCGCTGGTCGCGATTGCCGTCGGCCTTGCCGTGCTGATCGCCATCAACGATCTCTATGCGCGGGTCTTCGCAGTGGTGGCTGCCGGCATTGGCGTCACCATCTTCGTCACGATCGTCGGTTTTGCGCTTGCCACCCTCGTCGGGCTGGGCGTGGCCCTGATGGCGCTGTCGCGCCGGCAGGTGCTGCGGCAGGTCGCCCGGTTCTACACCGAGGTGATCCGCGGCATCCCCGTGCTCGTTCTGCTCTTCTACATCGCCTTCGTCGGAACGCCGGCACTGGTCTGGCTGATCAATCTCGTCCTGACGCCGCTGATCTCTGCCGGCGTGACGGAGCCCTTGCTCGTGCGCGACCTCTCCTTGATGTGGCGGGCGATCATTGCCCTGACCATCGGCTATTCCGCCTTCATCGCCGAGGTTTTTCGCGCGGGGATCCAATCCGTGGACCGGGGCCAGGTCGAAGCGGCGGAGGCGCTGGGGCTCAATCGATTCCAGCGTTTCCGGCTTGTCGTTTTCCCGCAGGCGATCCGCACCATCCTGCCACCTCTCGGCAATGACTTCATCGCGATGATCAAGGACAGCTCGCTCGTCTCGGTGCTCGGCGTGCAGGACATCACCCAGATGGGCAAGGTCTACGCCTCCGGCTCATTCCGGTTCTTCGAGACCTATTCCATCGTTGCCTATATCTATCTCCTTCTCACCATCGGCCTGTCTCTGTCGCTACGGGCACTGGAACAGCGACTGCGGCGCGGTCATCGCGGGTAGATATCCCGACCGTCAGATCGGTCAGTCGCGCGCGAGGATGATGAGCTTGTCTCCGGCTGCGTACTGCACCGCTTCCCCCTTCACGGGGTTGACCACGACACGACCCAGCTGTCTCTCGTCCTTTGCCGTTGTGCCCGCCTTGCTGTAACCAAGGGCCACTTCTCCGCGCGTCAGCGCGGCCAGCGTGATCGTGTAGAAATTCACGGGATGGTCGATTGAGATGTAGTCGGTGACGGCACGCATGTAGATTTCGGAGCCGTCCTCGTCGAGAAGTTCATCGAAGATGTCGGCCATCAGCTCGTTTTCCGAAGCCTGCGCCAGCATCAGGCTGACGAGCTTGTTGCTGACGACGAAATCGTCCGCGCGCGTGACGGCTGCGAGATCCCGGTTGCGCACGTCGATCATCTCGCTGACGATGCTGATATGCGTGTTGGCGGCTTCCGCGATCTTGCGCAGCTGCAGAAGCGTCACGAGGGTCGCCGTATCGGCGGGCTGTGGAGCCAGGTGGTCGCTGTAGCCGAGAACCAGTACATGATCATATTCCGGGATCATCAGCGCATCGAGCGCCGCACGGCTGCTGGTGTCGATAACGCGACATTCCACGGACAGGTTTTCTCTCAGATACGGCATGGCCGCGACGTCGGCGAGCAGCTCCGGTGTATCGGCCGCGATCATCAGACGGGAACCGGGCGAAACATAGCGTGAAAGTTCCTGCGTGATGATCGGGCCGCGGCGGTTCCAGCCGAGCAGAAGCGTCGTCTCCGCCCGGCGCTCGGCCGGTGGACGCGGGCGAATGACCTCGCGGTCGACCGTGACGTCGCCTGCGCGCAGGCGGATCGTGTCGTCGTCTTCGGCGATGAGAATGGCGCGTTCGCCGGCCTCCATGACGCGGCTCGTCGGCGGGTTCAAAAGAACCTTGCCATCGGCGGTTCCCACGCCGATCAGGACGGATGTGTCATAGGCCATGACCGCCGCACCGAAGGACTTGCCGACAAGGCCGGGCTGTTCGACCGCGTAGATTTCAGAACCGTCGAAATCGAGCAGCTCGGTGTAGACGCCGCTCAGGCCGGATTGACGGCTGGAGCTGACGACGATGCGGGAGATGAGTTCGTCGGCAAGGACCAGCTGCAACTCGCCGCCACCGACGATGCGCGCGACCTCGGCATGGGCTGCGTCGCGAATCTCCGCTGCGATCCGGTATCGCTCCGGACGACGTCCAGGATCGTTCACGAGGGCGAGGATGGTCTTGATGACCTGCGAATCGGCATAGTCGCCTTCCGGCGACAGAACAACGATTGCACGGGACGCCTGGGGATTGACGATGTTGATGTCATGGAGGTCGGTCGGATCGCCGCTGCGGCAGACGATGCGGGTGTTGCCGAGGTCTGCGATCTTGTCGGCGATCTCGTCTTCCATCTCCACTTTGTCCTTTGCCGCCATGATGACAATGCGCGGGCGTCGGCGGCTGCGATTGGCGATGACGAGTTCGGAGATCACGTCGAAGATCGAAGGCGACCAGTTGAAGATGATCGTGTGGTCCTTTTCCAGGACGTGCGACCGACCTTTGCGAAGTTCGTCGAGCTTTTCGTCAAGGCCAGAGGAGAGGACGCCGATCAGTGCGGAGAACACGAAGATGCCGGCAACGGTGACGGCGAGCGAGATGCCCCGGAAACTCCAGCCGGCATCCCCGCCCATGGCGCCCGCATCCATGGTGCGCATCAGGGATTCCCATGCGCCCTCGACGAAGGACACGGGTTCGCCTCCCTCCTGGGCTATGCCGGTCACCGCAAGAAGCAGCCCGGCAAGCACGATGACGATCAGCGAAATGACCGCGAGCCAACCGATCAGCGCGATCGGGCCGGCCGCCATGCTCTTGTCGAATTGATAGCGCGCGCGGTCCCGCCACGTGATCGGTCGTGTCATGATGCTTCCCCCCAGATCCACCCTCCAGGCGGACCTATCCGGCGTCTCAAACTTTCGGTCCGTTGGCAAGCAGGTCAGGAGAGAAACCTTCGCTTCCCTCACGATAGCGTCGCCGTAAGGCTGGCGGCGAGGGGCGGGAAACTTGCAGTCGCGCTTGGAAACTGCTATTTCGGCGGTCATGGAATCCAAGTTCGGATGTCGTGCGCAGAATGTCGTCGTGCTGCAGGATCACAAGCGCCTGCCGGCACGTTTTTATGCGCGCGTCTCCGGGGCGCTGAACAGCCGACTTCGATAGATCCTTCAGGAGCGATGCTCCGGCTTTTGAAGCCTGATCCGACCGGCCATGGAGCCGGACTTTCCAATTTTTTCTTTCCAATGGATGACACGCCATGAGCGCACCACGGACTCTCTACGACAAGATCTGGGACGACCACGTCGTCGATCAGCAGGACGACGGCACCTGTCTTCTCTATATCGATCGCCATCTCGTTCACGAAGTGACGAGCCCGCAGGCGTTCGAAGGCCTGCGCATGACCAACCGTCAGGTGCGTGCACCGCAGAAGACCCTCGCTGTCGTCGATCATAACGTCCCGACCTCGCCGGATCGCCATCTCGGCATCAAGAACGAGGAAAGCCGCATCCAGGTGGAAGCGCTGGCCCAGAACGCAGCCGACTTCGGCGTCGAATACTATTCGGCGTCCGACAAGCGTCAGGGCATCGTGCACATCGTCGGGCCGGAACAGGGTTTTACCCTGCCGGGCATGACGATCGTCTGTGGGGATAGCCACACCTCGACGCACGGCGCCTTCGGGGCACTGGCGCACGGCATCGGCACATCCGAGGTCGAGCATGTGCTCGCCACGCAGACACTGATCCAGAAGAAGGCCAAGAACATGCTGGTGCGTGTCGATGGCCAGTTGCCCGAGGGTGTGACGGCGAAGGACATCATCCTCGCGATCATCGGCGAGATCGGTACGGCCGGCGGCACGGGGCATGTCATCGAATTTGCGGGCGAAGCCATCCGTGCGCTTTCCATGGAAGGCCGGATGACCATCTGCAACATGACGATCGAAGGCGGCGCCCGCGCCGGCCTCATCGCGCCGGACGAAAAGACGTTCGAATACATCAAGGGCAAGCCGCGCGCGCCGCAGGGCGAAGCGCTTGAACAGGCGATCGCCTACTGGAAGACGCTGAACACGGACGAAGGCGCACATTTCGATCGCGTCGTCGTGCTCAACGCCGCGGAGTTGCCGCCGATCGTGTCCTGGGGCTCGTCCCCGGAAGACGTCATTTCGGTGCAGGGCGTCGTTCCCAATCCGGATGATATCCAGGACGAAAACAAGCGCGCCTCCAAGTGGCGGGCGCTCGACTACATGGGTCTGAAGCCGGGTACGAAAATCACCGACATCGCGGTCGACCGTGTGTTCATCGGCTCCTGCACCAACGGCCGGATCGAAGACCTGCGCGAAGTTGCCAAGGTCGTCGAGGGCAAGACGGTTGCACCGACCGTATCCGCGATGATCGTGCCCGGTTCGGGCCTCGTCAAGGAACAGGCGGAAGCCGAAGGCCTCGACGTTATCTTCAAGGCTGCGGGCTTCGATTGGCGTGAGCCGGGCTGCTCGATGTGCCTTGCCATGAACGACGATCGGCTGAAGCCGGGCGAGCGCTGCGCCTCGACCTCCAACCGCAACTTCGAGGGACGTCAGGGGTTCAAGGGCCGGACACATCTGGTATCGCCCGCAATGGCGGCGGCCGCTGCCGTGGAAGGACACTTCGTCGACATCCGCAGCTGGCAGTAATCTGGTTCCACGAACCTGAAAACCTATAAAAAGGCGCCGCTTTCGGGACCGGAAGCGGCGCTTTTTTTGCTCCTACGAGGCTTCAGCGGCAGACCGTCACGGCATGGCGGTCAGGGTGAAGCCATCCTTGCGCAAGAGTTCGACCAGACCTTCCGGGCCCGGCAGATGCAAAGCGCCGACGGCCATGAAGACATTGCCTGCATCAAGGCTCGGACGGGCGCGCGTGGCCATGACATGGTTGCGGTCGGTGATGATGCGTTGTTCGATAGCGACCGATTCCTGCTCGGAGTCAGCGGTCTCGATGCTTTCCGAAGCGGCCTTCAGCATGGGCATGATGGCGGAAATCCGGCCTTCCAGATAAAGCGCGGTCGTTGTTTCCATGGCGTCTTCGACGATGTTGCCCAGTTTCAGCGTGTCCACCAGCGCCGAGACGTGAAACTTCATCGGAAGATCGTTCAATGCGTGGATCTGCTCGACCATCGTTTCCAGTCCCTTGAGCGTCTTGCCGTGCGACACCGCATCCTGTGCCAGCCTCTGATCGAGGAAGACGGCGCCACCGGCCTTCCGGCTCAGTTCGCAAGGCGGCAGGGACACGAGGCTTGCAATCATCCAGGGCTTCATGCGCGCAACGGTCGCGAGCGGAAGGCCGCGAGATTTCAGTCCTTCGCTGAGGATGACCTTCTGATCGGCATCGAGATAGCTCTCGATCGTGCTGCCGTCGGTGAACATGGTGAGGCTCGGATCTGAAAAGAGCGCGACCTGCGCCTTTTTCTCGTCCAGGATCTCGTCCGACTCCACGATCACGGTGGCGGCGCCAGCGAAGCCCTCGGGCGCTCCTTTCGGCATGGCGAGCACACGCGGATCGGTGACGTGCATGGTGCCGAGAAGATAGGAGGTGGGAACGTCCGGTTTCTCGATCTTCCAGAACGTGCCTCTGCCGTTGACGACGAGACCTGCGTCTCGCTCGACCTGCCGTGCCCGATCCGGATCCGTCTTTTCCCACGTTTCCAGAAGGTTCGTGCCGTGGCAGGCAATGTCGTCGGCATGAGCGCGTCCGATGGAAAGGAACGCGACGACGAGGAGCGCAAGCAGCAGGGTGGGCAGGAGAGCCGCAAGCGAGACGAGCATGTCGAGACGGGAGCGCCCCGGAAGCGAGGGGAGAGGGGGGATGGTCGGCGCGGGCACGGATCGTCCTTTCTTGGCGGTCGCGCGCCACCCTAGCGGCGCAATCTCACGCGCCGCTTAACATGCGTGGTTAACGCGACCCCGCATTCCGGCGCTTTTAAAGCATGTCGCCCGAAAGTGTGCCGCGGGTTCGGGAAACGACATGCATCAAAACAAGACCTTAAAGCGTGTCGCGTGAATCCTTTTTCACGCAACACGCTTTAGCTCAGGCGCGGGGATGGGCGCGGTCGTAGATGTCGAGCAGGCGCGCGGAATCGACGCCTGTATAGATCTGCGTCGTGGAAAGGCTTGCATGGCCGAGCAACTCCTGGATGGTGCGCAGATCGCCACCGCCAGCAAGCAGATGCGTTGCAAAGGAGTGGCGCAGGGCATGCGGCGTTGCGGTATCCGGAAGCCCGAGCGCGCCGCGCAGGCGCTGCATCTCGCGCTGGATGATCGCCGGCTGGAGAACGCCACCCTTTGCGCCGCGGAAGATCAGGTCGTGTCCCTCGGCTGCATAGGGGCAGAGCGCGAGATAGCGGTTCACGGCATCGAGCGCCGGTGCGATCAGCGGCACGATGCGGGTCTTGCCGCCCTTGCCGGTGACGCGAAGCGCGCGGGGAGTGCCTGCAACATCATCGACCGTAATGCCGAGCGCTTCGGAGATGCGCAGGCCACATCCATAGAGCAGTGTCAGAACCGCTTCGTTGCGGGCCGCGATCCAGGGCTCTTCGCTCAGCTGCGCGTCGCTGGCGACAACGGCCAGCGCGTCGGTATCGGTCAGCGGCTTCGGAAGGGATTTCGGCTGTTTCGGCGAACGAACCGCGCCTGCGCCAGCGGCATTGACCAGACCTTTGCGTTCCAGATGGCGCAGGAAGGAGCGCAGGCCGGCAAGGCCGCGACCAAGCGTACGCGCACCCGCACCGTCCCGGCGCCGCGTGGCGAGGAAACCGCGCAGGTCGCCCGGCCTTAGTGCCTTGATGTCCGACAGTTTCGGGGGGCCGGCAAGATGTCCTGTGAGAAACTTGAGAAATTGTCGCGTGTCGCGCTCATAGGCCTCGACCGTATTGTCCGACAGCCGGCGCTCGTTGGCCAGAGACTTCAGCCAGGCTTCCCGCTCGGCCATCAGCACGGCATCGCCGATTACCAGAAACTCGTTCATGTGAAACCTGTCGCCTGCTTTGTCAGTGTAAAGTCTGGGCGCAGAGACCTTGCCGAATTGCTAACATCCCCTTGGAATCCGTCATCGCTCAATCATATTCTTTTGCGATAGCTATGCGGGATGCGGCGGCGGGACGATCATGACAAGACGAGGCTCTGCAGGAGGGTTATCCGGATTCGCCGAAGCGGTGTCGCTCGTCTCGCACGGCCAGCCCGGCCATATCGTCGACACGCTGATTGCGGAGCGCGGGCAGCGGATCGTGCATCATCCGCTCTGGCCGGTCATGCGTCCGGCGCTCTACACGCTCCTCAATTACCGCAAGGCGCTCGAATTTGCGAATGGCGTTGCCAACCTGCCCGGGTTCCAGGCATTCCAGTATCTGAGCGATACGCTGTCGCTCGACATTCGCGTGACGCATGAGGAGCGGATTCCGCGATCCGGCGGCTTTCTCCTCGTGAGCAACCACCCGACCGGCATTGCAGACGGCGTGGCGGTGTTCGACCTGCTGAAAGCGCGACGACCCGACATGATGTTCTTTGCCAATCGGGATGCGATCCGGGTCAATCCCCGCTTCGTCGAGATGGTCATTCCCGTGGAATGGCGCGAGGAGCACAAGAGCAAGCTCAAGGCCCGCGAAACGCTCCAGGTGACCAACCGGGCGATTGCAGAAGGGAAGGTCACCGTGCTGTTTCCTTCCGGGCGTATCGCGTACTGGGCGGACGGGCGGCTGAACGAGCGGCCCTGGAAGACCTCTGTCGTCGGCTTTGCCCGCAAGCACAACCTCGCCATCCTTCCTGTACATATGCACGCCCGCAATTCGGGCCTGTTCTACTGGCTGGCGAAATGGTCGACCGAATTGCGCGACATGACCGTGTTCCACGAGCTCCTCAACAAGAAGGGCAATGTCTTCGACATGACCATCGGTCATCTCATCCCGCCGCACGCGCTGGATGGCGATGCAGCCGAGGTCACGCAAGCGCTGGAGCGGCATACCGTGACGGATCTCGCGCGGAACGGCGATGCGACCTTCAAGGCGGTACAGCCAGGAGCAGCTGCGGGCGAAGCTACTTTCGCCGAGCACCGGCTCCCGGCGCAGACACAGCTTTGACGAGACCGGCAGACGGCGGCCTCTTTTCTTTCCGAGTCGATAAGAGCAATGTCCGCCGCGATGACGGGCGATTCGATTGATCTGTTCGGGGACGAGGCTCGCCCGCACATGCCGGGCAGGGTCGTGCCGGTTCTGGTGCCCATGCCCGCCGACAAGGCCTACTCCTATCTGGTGCCCGACGGCATGGCGGTTCAGCCGGGCTCGATCGTGCAGGTGCCGCTCGGACCGCGGCAGGTCGCGGGCGTTGTCTGGGACGCGATCGACGAGCCGGCCGTCGATCCGAAGAAGCTGAAATCCATCACGCAGGTCTTCGACTGTCCGCCGCTTTCCAAGGACATGCGCGCCTTTCTCGACTGGGTTGCCGCCTACACGCTGTCGCCGCCCGGGCTTGTCGCACGCATGGCGCTGCGCGTCCCCGCCGCCTTCGATCCCGAACCGATGGTCGAGGGGCTGCGGCTGACCGACCGGCGCCCGGACCGGATGACGCCGGCGCGCACCCGTGTCGTTGACACAGCGGCTGACGGTCTGTTCTGGACGCGCTCGGGCCTTGCCCATGCTGCAGGTGTCTCGACCAGCGTCGTGGAGGGGCTGCGATCCCAAGGCGTGTTCGAGACCGCGTTCATGCCCCCGCCGCCGGTGGTGGCCGCGCCCGATGCGGATTACGCCGTGACCGACCTCGAAGACATCCAGCGCGAGGCCGCGGAGACACTGATCGCCTCGGCCGCGCAGAAGATGTTCTCCGTCTCGCTCGTCGATGGGGTGACCGGATCCGGCAAGACGGAGGTCTATTTCGAGGCGATTGCCGAAACCCTCCGGCAGGGACGGCAGGTGCTGATCCTCTTGCCGGAAATTGCTTTGACGGCCGCATTCCTCGATCGTTTCGAGAGGCGGTTCGGGGCGAAGCCAGCCGAATGGCATTCGGACCTCGCTCCACGCACCCGCGAAAAGGTGTGGCGGCAGGTGTGCGAAGGCAGCGTCCGCGTCGTGGCCGGTGCCCGCTCCGCGCTGTTCCTGCCGTTCGAGGATCTCGGGCTGATCGTCGTCGACGAAGAGCACGACCCGGCCTACAAGCAGGAAGACCGGGTGTTCTACAATGCACGCGACATGGCCGTCGTGCGGGCCAGGCTCGGCAACTTCCCGGTCGTGCTCGTTTCGGCGACGCCATCCGTCGAGAGCCGCGTCAATGGCGAGGTCGGGCGCTATCGGCCGATCCATCTGCCGACGCGCTTCGGGGCCGCAGCCATGCCGGATCTCGGCCTTATCGACATGCGCCGGCATCCCCCGGAGCGCGGCGGCTTCTTGTCGCCGGTCCTTCTTTCGGCCATCGGCAAGGCGGTGGAAAAGGGTGAGCAGGCGCTGCTCTTCCTCAATCGGCGGGGCTACGCTCCGCTGACGCTCTGCCGGGTCTGCGGTCACCGCTTTCAGTGCCCCAACTGTTCGAGCTGGCTTGTGGAGCATCGCTTCCGCAGCCAGATCCAGTGCCATCATTGCGGCTATGCCGAGCGGACGCCCGAAGCCTGCCCGGATTGCGGCACGCTCGATCACCTTGTCGCCTGCGGGCCGGGCGTGGAGCGGATCGCCGAGGAGGTGGACCGGCATTTTCCCGACGCGCGCACCATTGTGCTCTCTTCCGACCTGATGGGCGTGAAGCGCCTGCGGCTCGAACTCGACGCTATCGCTAAGGGCGAGGCGGATATCGTGGTGGGCACGCAACTTGTCGCCAAGGGCCACAATTTCCCGATGATGTCCTGTGTCGGGATCGTCGATGCCGATATCGGGCTGGCCAATGGCGATCCCCGTGCGGCCGAACGAACCTTCCAGCTCCTGAGCCAGGTTACCGGCCGGGCTGGGCGGACCGGCCTGAAAAGCCGCGGCCTGCTGCAGACCTACCAGCCGCAGCATCCCGTGATGCAGGCGATCGTTTCGGGTGATGCCGAAGCCTTCTACGAGCGCGAGATCGGCGAACGCGAACGGGCCGTGTTGCCGCCGTTCGGACGGCTCGCCTCCGTCATCGTGTCTGCCGATACGCGGGCCGATGCCGAGACGCATGCGCGCGGCTTGCGTCAGGCGGCACCCCAGGTTTCCGGTATCACCGTGCTCGGGCCCGCTGAAGCGGCTCTGGCGCTCGTCCGCGGCCGGCATCGCTTCCGTCTTCTCGTGCATGGTCGGCGCAACAGCGACATGCAGGCCTTCATGCGGGCGATGATCGCGGCCGGACCCAAGGTTCGGGGTTCCGTGGCTGTCCAGCTCGACATCGATCCGCAAAGTTTCCTCTGAGGTCCGGCTTGCGCGATTCCCTTTCGCGCGCACATGTTCTAGACCTTCGACACCCCGGTATCGGCCGGCAACGACGTGGGACGGGATTGCGGCGATGGATCTGTACATACCGACGGAGACCGGCGAACTCCTCGCCTTCCTCAGCGCCGTGGCCACCTGTGTCATGGGCCTCTTCTTCCTGTTCGCGCCGGGCCTCTCGTTCCGGGCGATGGGCCTTTCTCTCCGGGACGGCCGGCGCGGCGGCTATGCAGAGGCACGGTCGACCCTCGGCGGCTTCCCGCTCGGTCTCGGCCTTGCCGCCATCGTGCTCGCCCAGCCCATGGTTTACCTGGCGCTCGGTTCTGCCTTCGCCTTGGCAGCCTTCGGGCGCATCCTGTCCATGCTGTCGGACCAAGGTAACACGGTCGTGAACTGGCTTCTCGTTCTCGTGCAGGCCGTGCTGGCCATCCTGCCGCTCGCCTATGTTTTCGGCTTCTTCTAGAGCGCCGCCCGAAAATTACACCTCGCCGAGGGCATCACACTCCTGATTTTGGGCAGAATTTGGCCCGAGGATCGCGCAATCGCTCTCCTCGCGTGTTGCGAGTCCACTTTTCCTATGCTAGACGAACCCCGACTTCGTGGGGGAGCCGGGCCTTTCAGGCCAGGATGTCCTTGAGGATATAGCAACAAATTCAAAGTGTTCGGTTTTCGGTTCCTCCGAAGATCGCTCTTGGATCGCAAGCAAGAGAAGCGCGCCCGTGGCAAATACGTCCGACCTGATTTCCGGTGTTGCAGAAAGATACGCGTCGTCGCTTTTCGATCTCGCGCAGGAAGCCGGCTCGGTGGATGGCGTGCAGAGCGATCTCGATCGTTTCCAGTCCATGATCGATGACAGCGCCGATCTCAAGCGTCTCATTCTAAGCCCCGTCTTCTCGGCCGACGACCAGTTCAAGGCAATTTCCGCCATCGTGGAAAAAGCCGGATTGACCGGCCTTGTCGGCAACTTTCTCAAGGTTGTCGCGCGCAACCGCCGCCTCTTCGCCGTCCCGGGCATCGTCCGGTCGTATCGCGAGACGGCAGCCCGCCATCGCGGCGAAGTTTCTGCCGAGGTCACCTCGGCCCATGCGCTGAGTGACCAGCAGCAGTCTGAATTGAAGGCGGCGCTCAAGGGCGTCACCGGCAAAGAGGTGGCGATCAACGTCACCGTCGATCCGTCTATTCTCGGTGGTTTGATCGTCAAGGTCGGGTCCCGCCAAATTGACACTTCCCTTCGCACAAAGCTCTCGAGCCTTAAGCTTGCACTGAAAGAGGTCGGCTGATGGATATCCGCGCCGCGGAAATTTCCGCAATTCTCAAAGATCAGATCAAAAACTTCGGCCAGGAGGCTGAGGTCTCCGAAGTCGGCCAGGTTCTGTCCGTCGGTGACGGCATTGCCCGCGTCTACGGTCTCGACAACGTCCAGGCGGGCGAAATGGTCGAGTTTCCGGGCGGCGTGCGCGGCATGGCGCTCAACCTCGAGGCCGACAATGTCGGCGTCGTCATCTTCGGCTCGGACCGGGCCATCAAGGAAGGCGACACCGTCAAGCGTACAGGCGCGATCGTGGACGTTCCGGTCGGTCCGGAGCTCCTCGGCCGCGTGGTCGATGCGCTCGGCAACCCGATCGATGGCAAGGGCCCGATCAATGCGTCGCGCCGTTCGCGCGTCGACGTGAAGGCTCCCGGCATCATTCCGCGCAAGTCGGTGCATGAGCCGATGTCGACCGGCCTCAAGGCCATCGACGCGCTGATCCCGGTCGGCCGCGGCCAGCGTGAGCTCGTCATCGGCGACCGCCAGACCGGCAAGACCGCGATCATTCTCGATGCGATCCTGAACCAGAAGGCAATCCACGACAACGGCCCGGAAAGCGAAAAGCTTTACTGTGTTTACGTCGCTATCGGCCAGAAGCGTTCGACGGTCGCCCAGTTCGTCAAGGTTCTCGAAGAGCGTGGCGCCCTGCAGTACTCGATCATCGTTGCCGCAACGGCATCTGATCCGGCTCCGATGCAGTATCTCGCGCCGTTTGCCGGTTGCGCGATGGGTGAGTATTTCCGTGACAATGGCCAGCACGCGCTGATCGGCTATGACGACCTGTCCAAGCAGGCCGTATCCTACCGCCAGATGTCGCTGCTCCTGCGCCGTCCGCCGGGCCGCGAAGCCTATCCGGGCGACGTCTTCTACCTGCATTCGCGCCTTCTCGAGCGCGCTGCCAAGCTCTCCGACGAAAAGGGCGCCGGTTCGCTGACCGCTCTGCCGGTCATCGAGACGCAGGGCAACGACGTTTCCGCATTCATTCCGACCAACGTGATCTCGATCACCGACGGCCAGATCTTCCTTGAAACCGATCTGTTCTACCAGGGCATCCGTCCCGCCGTGAACGTCGGCCTCTCGGTCTCGCGCGTCGGTTCGGCTGCGCAGGTCAAGGCGATGAAGCAGGTTGCCGGCTCGATCAAGGGCGAGCTCGCGCAGTATCGCGAAATGGCTGCCTTCGCGCAGTTCGGCTCGGACCTGGACGCCTCTACCCAGCGCCTTCTCAACCGCGGCGCACGCCTGACCGAACTCCTGAAGCAGCCGCAGTTCTCGCCGCTGAAGACGGAAGAACAGGTTGCGGTGATCTTTGCCGGCGTCAACGGCTACCTCGACAAGATCCCCGTCAACAAGGTCGGTCCGTTCGAACAGGGTCTCCTGTCCTACATGCGCTCCGAAGGGAAGGGCGTGCTCGACACGATCCGCACCGAAAAGGCCATTTCGGACGACACCAAGGGCAAGCTCAAGGCGTCCATCGACGCTTTCGCAAAGACCTTCTCCTGATCGCCTGCTCACGGCAAGACCGCAGACGCTACCTAGGACGGATACTGGATGCCTTCTCTTAAGGATCTGAAGAACCGGATCGCCTCCGTCAAGGCGACGCAGAAGATCACCAAGGCGATGAAAATGGTCGCCGCGGCGAAGCTTCGGCGTGCGCAGGAGGCGGCCGAGGCCGCCCGCCCGTACTCGCAGCGCATGAGCATCGTTCTGTCGAACATCGCGCAAGCGGTCGGTACGGATGACACTGCACCGTTGCTGATGACGGGCACAGGGCGGGACAAGACGCATCTTCTCGTCGTCTGCACGGCGGAACGCGGTCTTTGCGGCGGCTTCAACAGCCAGATCGCGCGTTTTGCGCGCGATCATATCCGCAAGCTCCTGGCCGAAGGCAAGACGGTCAAGATCATCTGTGTCGGCAAGAAGGGCTATGATATCCTTCGCCGTGAATTTGCTTCGCTGATCATCGACCGGGTGGATCTGCGCGAGGTCAAGAAGATCGGCTTCGAGAACGCGGATCAGATCGGCAAGAAGATCATCGGCCTGTTCGACAAGGGCGAGTTTGACGTCTGCACGCTGTTCTACTCCGAATTCAAGTCGGTGATCAGCCAGGTGCCGACGGCGCTGCAGCTCATCCCGGCCGCCGTTCCCGCAGCAACATCGACATCGGCCGACGCCGGTTCGGCTGCCATCTACGAATACGAGCCGGACGCAGGCGAGATCCTGAGCGACCTCATTCCGCGCAATATTTCGGTCCAGGTGTTCCGGGCACTGCTCGAGAATGTGGCGGGCGAAATGGGTGCGAAGATGAGCGCGATGGACAATGCCACGCGCAATGCCGGCGAGATGATCAACAAGCTGACGTTGAGCTATAACCGCCAGCGTCAGGCTCAGATCACCAAGGAACTCATCGAGATCATTTCGGGCGCGGAAGCGCTCTAAGGTTAGGACAAGAGGGTAAGAACATGGCTGATACAGCGACCCCGAACTACACCGCAGCGACGGCCGCCGCCGTTGGCCGCGTCACGCAGGTTATCGGCGCTGTCGTCGACGTGGCTTTCGAAGAAGGTCAGCTGCCGCAGATCCTGAACGCGCTCGAAACCGACAACAACGGTTCGCGCCTGGTTCTCGAAGTGGCGCAGCACCTCGGTGAGAACGCTGTTCGCACCATCGCCATGGACTCGACCGAAGGTCTGGTTCGCGGCCAGAAGGTCACGGACACCGGTGCGCCGATCACCGTTCCCGTCGGCCTGGAAACCCTCGGCCGCATCATGAACGTCATCGGCGAGCCGGTGGACGAAGCCGGACCGCTCATCACCTCGGGCAAGCGCGCCATCCACCAGGAAGCGCCGTCCTACGTCGAACAGTCGACCGAAGCCCAGATCCTGGTCACCGGCATCAAGGTCGTCGACCTGCTTGCGCCGTATGCACGTGGCGGCAAGATCGGCCTGTTCGGCGGCGCCGGCGTCGGCAAGACCGTTCTGATCATGGAACTGATCAACAACGTCGCCAAGGCACACGGCGGCTACTCGGTGTTTGCCGGCGTGGGTGAGCGTACGCGCGAAGGCAACGACCTTTACCACGAAATGATCGAATCCGGCGTGAACAAGCATGGCGGCGGCGAAGGCTCCAAGGCAGCTCTCGTCTACGGTCAGATGAACGAGCCGCCGGGCGCGCGCGCGCGCGTTGCGCTCACCGGTCTGACGATCGCCGAGCAGTTCCGTGACGAGGGTCAGGACGTCCTGTTCTTCGTCGATAACATCTTCCGCTTCACGCAGGCCGGCTCCGAAGTGTCGGCTCTGCTCGGCCGCATTCCCTCGGCCGTCGGCTATCAGCCGACGCTCGCCACGGACATGGGCCAGATGCAGGAACGCATCACGACCACGACGAAGGGTTCGATTACCTCGGTCCAGGCAATCTACGTTCCTGCCGACGACTTGACCGACCCGGCTCCCGCCACCTCGTTCGCCCACCTCGATGCGACGACCGTTCTGTCGCGTTCGATCGCCGAAAAGGGCATCTATCCGGCTGTGGATCCGCTGGACTCGACCTCGCGCATGCTCGACCCGATGGTTGTCGGCGAAGAACACTACGAGGTTGCCCGTAAAGTCCAGACGACACTGCAGCGCTACAAGTCGCTTCAGGACATCATCGCGATCCTGGGCATGGACGAACTGTCGGAAGACGACAAGCTTTCGGTCGCACGCGCCCGCAAGATCGAGCGCTTCCTGTCGCAGCCCTTCTTCGTAGCCGAAGTGTTCACCGGTTCGCCGGGCAAGCTGGTCGCCCTCGAAGACACGATCAAGGGCTTCAAGGGTCTCGTCAACGGCGAGTACGACCACCTCCCGGAAGCTGCCTTCTACATGGTCGGCTCGATGGAAGAAGCGGTCGAAAAGGCCAAGCGTCTGGCTGCTGAAGCCGCTTAATCGTACGGACGGCGCGTCAAGGGCGCGCCGTCGCTCCTTCCGGTTGGAAGGGGCGAGAGGTCAGGGACCCGCAGAGCCGCTTGCCGGCGTCCGCGCCACAAGAAGTGAAGATCATGGCTGATTTCAAACTCGAGCTCGTTTCCCCAGAGCGTCTTCTGCTGTCCGAGCAGGTCAGCGAAGTCGTCATTCCGGCGACGGATGGCGAAATGACCGTCATGGCCAACCACGCACCGACCATGACGACGATCAAGCCGGGCGTGATCACCGTCAAGACCGCTGGTGGCCAGACGAACCGTTACGTCGTGTTCGGTGGCTTCGCCGATATCCTTCCGACGGGCTGCACGGTGCTTGCAGAGTCTGCCATGCCGGTCAGCGAGTTCGATGCCACGCTGGTCGAGCGACGGATCGAGGCGGCTCGCGCGGAACTTGATCAGCCGCATCACGGCGACGAACATCGCACCAAGATCGAGAATTTCCTCTCGGAGCTGACGCAGCTCAACGAGAATGTCTCGGGCTGATCGAGCGCGATAAGAACCGGCCTAGGCCGGTTTTTTTATGTCTGTCCCGAACTGGCATTTCCGCCGCGGCCAGCGACTTGTCGGTTCGCAGAGCGACGTCGATACAACGGTTAACCGCATCTTACCGAGCCTGTGATAGCTCGTGCATCGTCGCTGTCGGGGCGCGGCAGGGCACGTTCAGCACCTACGCCAGCCCCGTGCAGTCCGAAGGCTGGTGAGCCCAAACAGCAGAAAGGGAGTGGCATGTCGGTAAAGATCGTCCCGATCATCATGGCAGGGGGCAAGGGAACCCGGCTGTGGCCTCTTTCTCGTTCGACGGCGCCGAAACAATTCCTCCAGTTCCTCAGCGATCACTCGCTGTTTCAAAAGACGCTCCTGCGCATTTCAGACCCGGCGCTCTACGCGCCGCCCATCATCGTGACGAATGCGGAATTCCGCTTTATCGTTGCCGAGCAGGCACAGGCCGTGGGCGTGCCCCTGGCGTCTATTCTCCTGGAACCCGTTGCGCGCAACACGGCGCCTGCCTTGGCGGCGGCGGCGTTCGTTGTTGTCCGGGATCATGGCGAGGATGCCATCGTTCAGGTTCTCGCATCCGATCATGAGATCGAGGCCGACGAGGTCTATCGGGACTGCATTCGCCTTGCTCGCGACACGGCCGCAGCCGGCTGGCTGGTCACTTTCGGCATCACGCCGACCGAACCGGCAACCGGTTATGGCTATATCGAGACAGGAAAGGCGCTTCCGGGTGGTGCCCGGACGGTTGCGCGTTTCGTCGAAAAGCCGAACCGGGAAACCGCCGAGACGCTTCTGGAAACGGGAAACTACCTCTGGAACTCCGGCATGTTCATGCTGCCGGCCCGCCCGTTTCTCGCCGATCTTGCCCGGTTCGAGCCGGACGTGCATGCCTCTGCGCTGGCGGCCGTCGAGATGGCGCGACGCGACCTCGATTTCGAGCGCCTGGACGAGGCTGCCTTCTCGAAGGCGCCCGACATTTCGGTGGACTATGCGGTCTTCGAGCGCACGGCGCTTGCGGCGGTCGTCCCGTCGTCCTTTCCCTGGTCGGACCTGGGGAGCTGGGATTCTGTCTGGGCCGTCGGGCGGAAGGATGAGGCGGGAAACGTCGTCGGCCAGAAGGTCAGCGTTTCGGACACGCGAAACTCGCTCGTTCTGTCGCGTGACATCCATCTGGCGGTGCACGGTCTGGATGATATCGCCGTCATCGCCAGTGAGGATGCGGTCTATGTCGGTCGCCTCGCCGACAGCCAGAATGTCGGACAGATCGTCAAAGCACTGGCGCGCTCCGAGACGACCCGGAAGCTGACGGAGGTTCATCCTACATCCTACAAACCGTGGGGCTCCGTCGCCTCGGTGCTGAGCGGCGACCGCTTCGAGGTCAAGCGCCTTTCCATTGCGCCCGGCCGAAAGATTTCGTTGCAGAAGCACTTCCATCGCGCGGAGCATTGGGTGGTCGTGAAGGGGACGGCCGAGGTGACCCTGGGTGATGAAACGCGTCTTCTGAACGAGAACGAGTCCATCTATGTCCCACAAGGCGTCACCCACCGCCTTACCAATCCAGGCAAGATCCCGCTGGAGTTGATCGAGGTCCAGACGGGATCCTATCTGTCGGATGACGATACGGTGCGTCTGGACGACGAGTTTGGCCGGCTCTGAGGCCGGCCCGGTCGTTCAGCTCGCAAGCTTTTCGGTAACGCGGCTGTCGGCATAGTGGCGGCCGAAGCGGTTGGCAAGGAACGCATCAAGGGCGATGTCTTCCTGGCGAACGAAGCCTCGAGCGGGAAGATCGCCGGCTGCGAGCATGTCCAAGACGGCACAGATGCTGGCAGCCGTGGTGATCTGGATGGCACTCATCATCCGGCCGGATACCACGCCACTATAGATCTTGTTGGCATAGGTTTCCTGGACCAGCCGCCCGTCTCGATGACCGGAGACGGTGACGAAAACGATGACCACGTCTTGCGTCGTGGCGGGCAGCGCATTTTCGAGGATATCCTTCAACACGTCGCGGCGATGACGCAGGCCGAGGTCGTTCAGCAGCGCCTTCATGATGGCGGCGTGTCCGGGATAGCGGATCGTGCGGTAGTTCAGGGTCCGCACGCGGCCAGCCAGGCTCTCGCACAGCGTGCCGAGGCCGCCAGAGGTATTGAACGCTTCATAGGTCACGCCGTCGAGCGAGAACTCTTCGCGCTCCTCAAGGGCCGGAACGGCGGTCAAGCGCCCTTCAACGATGGCTTCGCAGGGTTCGATATATTCGTTGATGACCCCATCCGTGCTCCAGGTGAGGTTGTAGTTGAGCGCGTTCGAGGGATATTGCGGCAGGGCCCCGACACGCATGCGGACGCTGTCCAGGCTGTCGAAGCGGGCTGCAAGATTCTGTGCGACAATGGAAATGAAGCCGGGTGCAAGTCCACATTGCGGGATGAAGGTACTGCTGGCGTTTTCTGCGAGCTTCTTCACCTGACGTGTAGACTCCACATCCTCGGTGAGATCGAGGTAATGCACGCCGCTGCGGGCGGCAGAGGCAGCGATCTCGACCGTGAGATGGAAAGGTGCGGCACTGAGCACGGCAAAGGCACCGGCCAGCAATGCATCCATTGCCGCAGGGTCCGCGATATCGACGGTCTTTGTGGAGATGGCGGCGTGGGTGCCCAGACGTGACAGCTGCTCCGCACTCCGGTCCGCAACGATGACCGCATAGTCACCCGAGGTTGCAAGCAAGTGTGCAATCGTTGCGCCGATCTTCCCGGCGCCGATAACGACGATGTTTTTCATGATGTTCCCCTTCCGATTTGCGGGTAAGCATGCATCGGGACGGTGTTGCCCAGAAGCGCCGATTTGTGCAAAAGGAAGGTCCACATTCGGCATTTCGCCGACAGGACTGATCGCTATGACGATATCCGACAGTGATCGTGCGCTCTTGGCATTGCTCGGTGAAAACGCGCGCATGCCAACGGCGATGCTTGCGCGCAAGCTCGGCCTGTCGCGTACCACCGTTCAGGCACGGCTCGAACGGCTCGAGCGCGAAGGCGTGATCACCGGCTATGGCGTTCGTCTCTCCAGCGACTACGAGCGCGGCCTCGTGCGGGCCCATATCCTCATCACGCTCGCGGCCAGAGCACTGCCGCGGGTGACACGCGATCTCGACGCGATGCAGGCCGTTCGTATCGTGCATTCCGTCAGCGGCAGCTTCGACCTGATCGCCATTGTCGAAGCCGCCTCGATCAGTGCGCTCGATCTGGTCATCGACCAGATCGGGACGATCGAAGGCGTCGAAAAGACATTGTCATCGATCGTGCTCTCGACGCGGATCAGCCGCTGATCGGGAGGGTGTGTGCCGTGATCCTCAGTATCGCCCCGTCAAGCTGTGCCCGAAATCCCTTTCGGCGACACGCAAAAAGACCGCGCCTCTTGCGGGACGCGGTCTTGGTCGTGACGATCGAATGGACTTACTTGGCGGTCTTTGCGCGTTCGATCGATTCGATGATCAGCTGACGCGCAACGGCTGCGTCCTTCCAGCCGAAGATCTTGACCCATTTGCCGGGTTCGAGATCCTTGTAGTGCTCGAAGAAATGCTCGATTTGCTGAAGCGTGATTTCCGGCAGGTCCGTGTATTCCTTGACCTTGTCGTATCGCTTGGTGAGGTGCGCGCTCGGCACCGCGATGATCTTCTCATCCTTGCCGGAATTGTCTTCCATCATCATCACGCCGATCGGGCGGACGTTGATGACGCAGCCGGGCACGAGCGGCCGCGTGCTGGCAATCAGGACATCGATCGGATCTCCGTCATCCGACAGCGTATGCGGCACGAAGCCGTAATTGCCCGGATAGGTCATGGGTGTGTAAAGAAAACGATCGACAACGAGCGTGCCGGCTTCCTTGTCCATCTCGTACTTGATCGGATGGCCACCAACGGGAACCTCCACGATGACGTTGATGTCTTCCGGCGGGTTCTTTCCGATCGAGATTGCGTCAATACGCATGAAGCCTCCATGCTCCTGAGGTGGGACTGACGTCCGATAAAGCCAAACCTGCCGTTGTGCAATATCAGCGGTGGCTGGAAGCGGTCATTTGTCAGCAAAGAGTTAAGGAGCGTCCGTTTCCGTCGTCCGCCGGCCGCTGCAAAAAGGCGCTTCAGTTCCAGACATGGCCGATCTTCTTCAGGCTCTTGCCGCCGAAGTCCTCCATCCCTTCGCAGATATCGCGGCCTCCGGCGTTGCGGAAGAAGCGGTCGGCTTGGGTGCAGTCTTCCAGACACCAGACGACGAGGCCGCGGCAGCCGAGCGACTTCAGCAGGCTGCTGGCCTCCCCGAAGAGGATGCGCCCCAGGCCGATGCCCTGATACTCCGGCCGGAAATAGATTTCATAGATTTCGCCTTCCTGCGGCAGCGCGCGGGCGCGGGACAGGCCGAGTGTTGCATAGCCTGCGATCACGCCGGCGACATCGATGACGAGAAGCGTGGAGGGGCCGCCGGTCGCCTTGCGCCACCAGCTCGCATTGCGCCGATCGATCATCTTGTTCAGGGGAAGATGCGGAATGAGGCCGGAATAGGTGTGAAGCCAGGAAACACGATGGACCTGCGAGATCTCGGCGGCGTCTCTTGCCATGCCGGGACGGACTTCGATGGACAGTGTCTTCATGGTGCGCGCGCTGATCCTGGCCGGCTCGTCTTCGTCTTGCCGCGGCATCATGCCGAGGTTCGCTAAAATTAACGGCATTTTAACGAACGCGGCAAGCGCGAATTTTCATCGCACGCAGAACCTCACGTGCTCTCTCCGTTCGCGATGTCCTTTCCAGTGGCCGACGAGCGCTTCGAGAGCGTGCTGGATGTGGGAGTGATCAAAAGAGATCGCGAGGCGCCACATCGTGGTGCTCCTGCGGAACTTTTCGAAAAGACAGGCGTTATGAAACGTCCGATCGAATGGCCATGCGCCGGATCGGACCCAGATCACACCGGTGTCCATCTACGTGGCGTCGTCTCATACAACGGATTTAGGGCGTCTCGATTGCAGGTCAAGTGTTCACCTCTGCAATGCCGTCACCCGAACCAGCCCGGAGGCACGGTCACGTGCCCGTCATGGAGTAGCCTATGAAAAATCTCTCTGCAGACAGGCGCATGATCAAGATTGCCATGGCGGCCCCATACCTGGAGCGCGGCGAGGAACAACTGTTGGCACAGGCTTGGAAGGATAACCAGGATCAGGACGCGCGCAACAAGATCGCCATGGCGCATATGCGCCTCGTGATCTCGATGGCCGCCAAGTTCCGCCATTTCGGCTTGCCGATGGGGGATCTCGTTCAGGAGGGTCACATCGGTCTTCTGGAAGCAGCGGCCCGTTTCGAGCCGAGCCGGGACGTTCGTTTCTCCACCTACGCAACCTGGTGGATCCGCGCTTCAATGCAGGATTACGTGTTGCGCAACTGGTCGATCGTTCGCGGCGGTACGTCTTCTGCGCAGAAGGCTCTCTTCTTCAATCTGCGGCGGCTGCGGGCAAAGCTTGCCCAAGGC
The DNA here is from genome assembly GCF_001424325.1 of Rhizobium sp. Leaf341. Taxonomy (NCBI): domain Bacteria; kingdom Pseudomonadati; phylum Pseudomonadota; class Alphaproteobacteria; order Hyphomicrobiales; family Rhizobiaceae; genus Rhizobium; species Rhizobium sp. Leaf341. The sequence continues at coordinate 96,051 of NZ_LMPE01000002.1, read as the reverse complement.
AACAGCCAGTTGACGGCCCGGGCCGTCCATGAAGAAATCGCCTCTGCTCTCGGCGTCAGCCTTGCCGATGTCCAGACGATGGATGCGCGCCTTTCCGGCAGCGACTCGTCTCTCCAGGCCCCGATTTCGTCGGGTGACTCCGATAGCGGCGAGCGCCTTGATCTCCTCGCCTGTGCGGCGCCTCTGCCGGACGAGCAGGTCACCGACATGATCGACCAGGAACGCCGGAAGAACTGGCTCGGACATGCGCTGGAACAGTTGAACGATCGCGAGATGAAGATCATCCGCGCCCGCCGGCTGTCGGAAGACAGTGCAACCCTTGAAGAGCTAGGCGCGGATCTCGGCATTTCCAAGGAACGCGTTCGCCAGATCGAGACGCGTGCGCTCGAAAAGCTCAAGGTCGCCCTCGTTGCGCAGGCACCGGAGCTCGCGCTGACGGCGCACTGACCGCTCTATTTTCCTCACACGAAAAGGCCCGCCAACATGGCGGGCCTTTTCGTGTGTCTCGGATGGCTTGGCTGCGCGTGATTATTCCGAAATGATCTTCATGCGGTCGCCCGGCTTGATCGTCGAGGTGATCTGCAGGGCATTGATCAGCCGGAAGAGATCGAGCTTGCGGTCGGTGCCCATCATTCGGGCTGAAAGGGTCGCAAGCGTATCGCCCGGCGCGACGGTGATGACGCGGATGCGCAGCGGCTTCAGCGCGGCGGCCTCCTGCGGGTTCATGCGGCGGAAGGACGTGCGCAGCACATCCGCCGTCGGCTCCAGCGATGGCGTCCCCTTTGGCACCGCGGTCAGGAAACGATAGATCTGGGTGTCGATGCGCAGCACCGTCACGTCGAAATCCCAGCGATCGGCCGAAGCCCGCGCCGTCGCGGCTTCCAGCCCGTTGATCGTGATGGCGTGGATCGTGTCGGGCTGCAGACCGGTCACCCAGCCGCTTGCGATATAATCCGTCAGACTGCGATGCTGGGTATCGGCCACGCCGTCGAAGCGGATGGCCGTTTCGCCGGGACCTGTCGCGAGGACGGCCTCGGCCTTGTTGTCGATCTGGAACCCTGCGGGAACATCGAAGCGGATGCCGAGCTTGCCGTGCAGGAACGTTTGGCCGCGGACGTAGCCCTCCTGTGGGCTATCGCCATAGAGCAAGCCATCGATGCCATCGAGGAAATAGTCGCGACCGCGGTCGCCTGTCGTTCCCTCAGGGCCGAAGGCGCGGGCGTGGCGTCGGGCAAGCTCCACGCGCTGCGGCGCGTTCGGATGGCTCGAGAGAAAGTCCATGCTCTGGTCATTTTCCGGATCGACGGAGGAGAACCGGCTATAGGCGGCCATCGCATCGAGAAAGCGGGCTGCCGCATAGGGATCGTAGCCGGCTTCTCCCAGCATGCGCACTCCGATGACATCGGCCTGCAGTTCCTGGTTCCGCGAGAATGCAGCGAGCCGAAGCTTGCCGCGAGCAAGCGCCTGCTTGCCGGCGAGATCACTCGAGAGAACCTCCGAAACCACACGGCTGGCGATAACTTCGGCTTCCTCGCGCTGCTGCCGCTGGATGCCGTGATTGGCGGTGACGTGCGCCATCTCGTGCGACAGAACGGCGGCGACCTCCGAGGCATCGTCGGCGAGCGCAAGAAGGCCACGGGTGACGTAGAGATAGCCGCCTGGCAAGGCAAACGCATTGATGGCAGGGGAGTTGAGGAGCGTGATGCGATAGGACTGGTTCGGGTTCTCCGAAACGGCCGTCAGTGCGCCGGTGATCCGGGCAACCAGGCGCTCGGTCTTCTCGTCCTTGTATTCGCCGCCGTAGCTTGCAACGATACGGGGATGCTCACGGGCGCCCATTGCGGCACGGGGGTCGTTCTTCTGGACTTCATCGACAATCTGGGGCGTGGCGGACGGGGAGACGCTCGGCTCATAGCTCTGTTCGATCGCACTCTGGCAACCGGCAAGCGACAGCAAAGCGAGACCGGCGACGGACGCGCGCAGGGTGCCTGCAATGCCGCGGGTCGACAGGGATCCGCCGTTCCGCTTGTTCCGCTCTTTCACCGTCATGCCTCAGCCCATGTTCGCGTCCGGCAGCGTGCCGACCACACTTGCGGCAGTTCGGCAGAGCCGCCCTACATCCTGAGATACGCGCAATCGCTCCGTTTCCCAGAGCCCGATCTAGCCTATTCATGCGCCATATGCCTACTGCATAATTCCGCGGCCCTATCGGTTTTGCGGAAAAAGACGCAGACGGCCGTCCTGTTCGTCTCCGATGCGGGCCTGATGATATCGTCTCTTCCGGTGCCATAGGGCCGCGGTCAAATTGTGGCATGTGTCGCCCACGCGGCTCAGGACGCAGGTGGACGCGCTCCGAGAAAGCGTGCGACGACGTCGGGTTCCGTGCGCTGGAGGAACGTGCCGGCTTCCTCGTGCAGAGCAACCTTGCCGTCATCGAGAAACAAGACGCGATCGGCAAGGCGGCGGACGTCGTCCGCGTGGTGGGTAACGAGAAGGATGGTGCTCGCATGCTTCTCCTGCAGTGCTGCCAGCAGTTCGCCCATGTCCTGCCGCAGCGCCGGGTCGAGAGCTGCAAAAGGCTCATCCAGCAGAAGAAGCGGGCGGTTGCGCACCAGCGCCCGGGCGAAAGCTGCGCGCTGGCGCTCTCCTCCCGACAACGTCGGCGGAAGGCGCCCGGCAAATCCGGCAAGGCCGACGTCGTCGAGCGCGCTTTCGATCCGAGCGCGATCGGCGCTCGTCAGCTTCAGCGCCGGACTGATGCCGAGGCCGACATTCGTCGCGATATCCAGATGCGCAAAAAGATTGTGCTCCTGAAAGATGACCGAGACCGGACGCAGAGCGGGCGGACTGTCGGTCGCATCCTCTCCGAAAATGCGCAGACGACCGGAATCCGGCGTCTCGAAACCGGCGATGAGATTGAGCAGGGTCGATTTTCCGGAACCGGAGGCGCCCGTAATTGCCGTGATCTTTCCGCTTTCGATAGCGGCATCGAAGACCAGCGTCTGCGGGACAGGATGGCCCGGGAAGCGGACCATCACCTGTTCCAGGCGGACGGCGATCGGGGTTGGCGCGCTTGCTGGCCTATCCGGCTTCATGATGTCCCCTCCCGATTCTCCCGCGCGGTTCCAAGGCCCGCGGTGTTCCAAGGAATGTCAGGACGACGCAGACGAGACCGAGGAGAAGCGCAAGGCCGGCCGCATCCGTCGTGCGGTAGCTTCCCATGCGGCTGAAGAGCAGGAACGGCAGCGTGATCATGTCCTGCGACCCGAACAAGGCAACTGCCCCGAGATCTCCGAGCGAGAGCGCGGCTGCAAACGACAGTGCCATCAACAGCGGGCGCCTCAGACCCGGTCCGTCGACCAGCCGAAGACGCGACCAGCCGCGGATGCCGAGGCTTGTGGTAAGGCGGTCGGTGCGGGCGGCGTGCGTTGCGATGGCCGGAGCCAGCACGCGAACGACGAAGGGCAGCGCCATCAGCGTGTTCACGGCCGTGATGACGGCGGGCGCAAAGCGTGCGACATCGCCGAGCGGGCGCAGCACCAGGAACCATCCCGCCCCGATGACGACCGGCGGCACCAGAAGGATGAGCGACGTGCCGGCAGCAACGCCTCCGGAGAAGACCTGTGCGAATCCACCCGGCCGACGTGGCGATAGCAGGATCTGGCGGGTGGTCAGCATGGCGGTTGCAAGTGTGACGGACAGGACCGCGGAGACCGCGGCAATCGCGAGACTCGTCGCCGTAGCCCGGTGGACCTGCGGATCTGTGGCAAGCTTGAAAAGATCGGAGACGAGACCGGAAACAAGCACGGAGGCAAGCGGCGCCGCAACGAACAGGGCCGCCAAAGCCACGACGAAGGCGTCGAAGAGGATAAAGATGGACGATCCGCTGTCGAAGCGACGCACCGGCCGGCCAGTCGTCGGTGCCTCGGTGGCCGGGGGGGTCAACCAGCGGAGAAGGATGAGGAGGAGGGCGGTGACGGCGATCTGCAGAGCCGACAGGGCGATCGCCCGAGACGGATCGAAGTCGAAGCGCAATGCCTGATAGATCGCCACCTCCAGCGTGCTCGCCGCAGGGCCGCCGCCGAGCGTCAGCACCAGCGTGAAGCTGGTGGCGCAGAGCATGAAGACCAGGCCGGCGACGCCGGAAAGAAGGCCTCGAATGACAGGCCACTCGATGAACCGGAAGAGCTGGACGGGCGACAATCCGAGATTGGCGGAAACCAGCCAGTACTCGCCGGGAATGCGCTCCAGTCCCGACAGGAGAAGCCTGACGGCGAGCGGCATGTTGAAGAAGACGTGCGCGACGAGGATGCCCGTCAGACCATAGATCGCGATGGGTCGGCCGAGATCGAGCAAAGCCAGGAGGTCGTTCGCAATGCCTTGCCGCCCCCAGATGCCGACGATGCCGAGGGCTGCCACCAGCGCCGGCAGGCCGAGCGGCAGCGCCATCAGCCTTACGATCCATATCCGGCCCGGAAAATGGCGTCGACGGGCCAGCGCCAGAGCAACGGGAATGGCGAAGGCGATGGACAGGAGCGTGGAAAGGCCCGCCTGGGCCAGCGTGAAGCGCGCAACCCGCCAGAGATAGGCATCGAACATGTCGCTCGTTGCGCCGGCTCCGGCGGAGATGCCTTCGCGAGACGCGGCGAGCGACAGAGCGACGATGGCGGTGCCGACGAACAGCACGATGCCGGCGAGGCCCGCAACGCCCAGTCCGGATGTCAGGCGGCGCGTGTGACCGCCGCCTTGGAGGACGAGGCGCGGAGGATCGGCGCGCATGGCCCGAGCGCGCTTTGTATTGGCGCGCATCGGCAGCTCAGTTCCGGCTCATGGCGGACAGCCATTCGTCGATCCAGGCCTTGCGGTTTGCAGCGACCTCGTCCGAACGCATGAGGAAGGTCGTCTTCGGCTGCACGAGTTTGCCGAAGGCGTCCGGCAACGGCTCCCCGGGCTTGCCCACCGGCATCATCCAGTTCGTGGTCGGCAGGATCGCCTGTGCCTGCGGGCCGGTCAGGAAGGCGAGAAAGGCCTTGGCGAGTTCAGGATCGCGCGCGGCCTTCGTCATGCCGGCCACCTCGATCTGGATGTAGTGACCTTCGGCAAAATCCGCCGCCTGGTAGCGGTCGCTGTTTTCGGACACCATGTGATAGGCCGGCGAAGTCGTGTAGGAGAGCACCATCGGCGCTTCGCCCTTGGTGAACAGGCCATAGGCCTCCGACCAGCCGGGCGTGACGGTCAGGATGCGATCCTTGAGCTTCTTCCAGGCGTCCGCGGACTGGTCGCCATAGACGGATTTCACCCAGAGGAGCAGGCCGAGACCCGGCGTGGATGTTCGCGGGTCTTCGATGATGATCTTGTCCTGCCCGCCGCCTTCGACGAGCTCCTTCAGGCTCTTCGGCGGGCTCTTCAGCATCTGGGTGTCGTAGACGAAGGCAAAGTGGCCGTAATCATAGGGCACGAAACTATCATCCGAAAAGCCGCCGGGGACAGTCAACGCCGATGTGTCGAGACCATGCGGAGCGAAGAAGCCCGTGGCCTTGCCTTCGGCAACGAGATTGGTGTCCAGACCGACGACGACGTCCGCCTTGGCGGCAGGGCCTTCCAGCTTCAGCCGCGTCAGGAGTTCCACGCCGTCGGCGACGCTGACATAGGTGATCTTGCAATCGCAGGTCTTCTCGAACGCTTCCGCGATCTTCGCGCCAGGTCCCCATTCGCTCGTGAAGCTTTCATAGGTGTAGACCGTCAGCGTCTTTGGCTCGGCGGCTTCGGCATCGACGATGCCGAGCAGGGTGCCGCCAGCGAGAAGCAGGGTTGTCGTGGTCATCGAAAGCCATGTAAAGCGCATGCGCGTCTCCTTCAAAAAACGTGTTCAAGGGGGATAGCGCTTGCGAGCCGTCTAATCCCTCCGCCGGTGCAAACCGGATCAGGTTCCGCGGGTTGGCGTGTCGCCTCTCAGCCGGTCTTTCGAAACGACGGGTCGTCGCAGAAAGAAAGGCACCCCGTTAGAGCATGGAAAGATCTAGCCCTGGTCCCGCAGATTGGCAAGATGACGCAAGCGCGACAGACAAGCAGATGAGCGCGCGTCCCATATCTTTCGGGCTTTCACAGCCTTTCACCTTTGCCTCTGCGGCAGCTTCGCGCTATGGCAGCGCGATGACCGCAACTGCATTCACCATCCTGCTCGGCGGGCCCTTGACGATGACCGACCGGCTCGCCGCGCAGCTTGCCGGAACCCGCGTGATCGCCGCCGATGGCGGCATGCGACACGCGGCGGCCATCGGCCTCGCGCCAGAGCTCTGGGTCGGTGATTTCGACTCGACGCCGCAGGCTTTGATGGCCGCCTGGCCCGACGTGCGGCGCGAGCCCTATCCGCCCGCCAAAAACGAGACCGACGGCGAAATCGCCGTGGCGGCGGCACTGGAACGTGGCGCGCGGAAGCTGGTTCTCGCCGGCGCGCTCGGGGGCGAGCGCAGCGATCACGCCTTCCAGCACCTTCTCTACAGCCTGCATCTTGCCGAAACCGGGCTCGACGTCCTCCTGACCTCGGGCGAGGAGGAGGCGGTGCCGCTGCTGCCCGGCATCACGGAGGTCGCCTTGCCAAGGGGCTGCCTGTTCTCCATCTTGGGTCTTGATACCCTAACCGACCTCTCCATTGCCGGCGCGCGCTATCCTTTGAGCCGTTTCGCGATGCCCTTCGGCTCATCGCGCACCATTTCCAACGTGGCGGAAGGACCCGTACAGCTGACGCTTGGCGCGGGCCGCGCGATGCTTGTCGCCCGCCCTCTCGACATGACAGGAGCCTGACCATGGCGCCGCCCATTCTCAAACTCGACGATATCGTCCTGACCTTCGGCGGTACGCCACTGCTCAACGGTGCAGCGCTGCAGGTCGAGCCAGGCGATCGCATCTGCCTTGTCGGCCGCAACGGCTCGGGCAAGTCGACGTTGCTCAAGATCGCCGCAGGCCTGATCGAGCCACAGTCGGGCGAGGTGTTTCGCCATCCGTCGTCCACGGTGCGCTATCTGGAACAGGCGCCGGACTTCGGCGCCTATACCACGGTCCAGGCCTATGCCGAGGCAGGGCTAGGGCCGGGCGACGATCCCTATCGTGTGACCTATCTGCTCTCGCATCTGGGGTTGAGCGGCCAGGAGAATCCGAACGATCTCTCCGGGGGCGAGGCGCGACGTGCGGCGCTGGCCCGGGTGCTTGCGCCCGAACCCGATATCCTGATGCTCGACGAGCCGACCAACCATCTCGACCTGCCGACTATCGAATGGCTGGAAGGCGAGCTGCAGAAGACCCGGAGTGCCCTCATCCTCATCTCCCACGACCGTCGCTTCCTGGAGAAGGTTTCGACCGCCACCGTCTGGCTCGATCGCGGCACGTCGCGCCGGCTTGACCGGGGGTTTGGTCAGTTCGAGGCCTGGCGGGACCAGGTACTGGAACAGGAGGAACTGGAGCAGCACAAGCTCGGCAAGCAGATCGAACGGGAAGAGCACTGGCTGCGCTATGGCGTGACCGCCCGGCGCAAGCGCAACATGCGCCGCCTCGGCGCTCTGCAGGATCTGCGCTCCAACTATCGCGGCCACAAGGGACCTCAGGGCTCGGTACAGGCGAGCGTTTCCGACGCGCAGGAATCCGGCAAGCTGGTGATCGAGGCCGAGAAGATCGCCAAGGCTTATGGCGCGCGCACCATTGTTGCGCCGTTCTCTATCCGGGTGCATCGCGGCGACTGCATCGGTCTCGTCGGTCCGAACGGTGCCGGCAAGACCACGCTTCTGAAAATGCTCACCGGCCAGTTGAAGCCGGACGAGGGCAAGGTGAAGCTTGGGACCAACCTCGAGATCGCGACGCTTGACCAGAAACGCGAAGACCTCAATCTCGAGGATACGCTGGCGAATTACCTGACCGACGGGCGCGGCGAAACACTGCTGGTCAACGGCGAGCAACGGCATGTGACCGGCTACATGAAGGAGTTCCTGTTTCAGCCCGAGCAGGCGCGCACGCCGATCAAGAATCTGTCCGGCGGCGAGCGGGCGCGGTTGATGCTGGCGCGTATTCTCTCGCGCCCGACGAATCTTCTGATTCTCGACGAGCCGACGAATGATCTCGACATCGAGACGCTGGACCTCCTGCAGGAGATCGTCGCGGGCTTCGCCGGCACGGTGATCCTCGTCAGCCATGATCGCGACTTTCTTGACCGCACGGTCACCTCGACCATTGCGCCGGCCGCCCCGGAAGCACCGGACGGGCGATGGATCGAATATGCGGGCGGCTATTCGGATATGATGGCGCAGCGCAAGGGCCTGGCCGACGAGCGCAAACGCGCGGAAAAGGCCGAAAAGGCCCGCAAGGCGGGTAACACGCAGACGGGTGGCCCGCAGACGGCGGGGCAGGGTTCGGCGGCCGCTAAGCCGGCCAAGGGAAAATTGTCCTTCAAGCAGAAGTTTGCCCTCGAGAACCTGCCGAAGGAGATGGAAAAGGCGCAAGGCGAGATCGCGAAGCGCGAGGCGGAAATGGCCGATCCGAAACTCTTTGCAAAGAACCCCGCGCGCTTTGCCGCCCTGGCTGCAGAACTCGAAAAGCTGCGGGCGTCGATCGAGACGATGGAAAGCGCGTGGCTGGAGCTGGAAATGCTGCGCGAGGCGTTAGAGGGGTAGGTAGACGACAAGCGGGGGCGGTCGTTCGCCGTGACGTCCGTCCCGTGCTGTCGCTTGACGGCGGCGTTGGCTGTCCTTGATTCGCACCCGTATCGGGTCTATGACTTGCGCCGTGGTGATTTGGCCGGCCGGCTTGCAGCCACGTTAAACAAGTCGCTAAAGGGCCGTGGGACGATGTTTCGCCCGCTACCCTCCATTTCGGCCGGTGTCGTTATTCCGAGTGAAGCCGATGCCCATCAAGATACCCGATACGCTGCCCGCTTTCGAAACCCTCGTCTCCGAGGGCGTGCGGGTCATGACCGAAACGGCCGCCATCCGTCAGGATATCCGGCCGCTGCAGATCGGGCTTCTCAACCTCATGCCGAACAAGATCAAGACCGAGGTACAGATGGCGCGTCTTGTCGGTGCGTCGCCGTTGCAGGTCGAGTTCACGCTGATCCGACTTGGCAGCCATAAGGCAAAGAACACCTCCGAAGATCATCTGCTCGCCTTCTACGAGACGTTCGAAGACGTTCGTGAACGGCATTTCGACGGTCTCATCATCACCGGCGCACCGGTCGAGCTTCTGCCGTTCGAAGAGGTCACCTATTGGGAGGAGATGCGCGAGGTCTTTGCCTGGACGCATACGCACGTTCATTCCACGCTCAACATCTGCTGGGGCGCGATGGCGGCGATCTATCATTTCCACGGGGTGCCCAAGCATCCGCTGCGGGAAAAGGCCTTCGGGGTCTATCGCCACCATATTCTTGATCCGTCTTCCGTCTATCTCAACGGCTTCTCCGACGATTTCCAGATCCCGGTATCGCGATGGACCGAAGTTCGGCGGGAAGATATCGAGAAGGTGCCAGGGCTAGAGATTCTCATGGAGTCCGACGAGATGGGCGTCTGCTTCGTGCACGAGAAGGCCGGCAATCGTCTCTACGTCTTCAACCACGTGGAATATGATTCGACCTCCCTGTCGGACGAGTATTTCCGCGATGTTCACGCCGGCGTGCCCATCAAGATGCCGTACAACTATTTTCCGCACAACGACCCGGAGCTTCCGCCGCAGAACCGGTGGCGCAGTCATGCGCATCTGCTTTTCGGAAACTGGATCAACGATATCTATCAGACGACGCCCTACGAACTGAGCGAGATCGGCAAGGGTCGCTGATGCGGTCATGCGTGCCGCGCCAACGCGGCGCGACGAGGTAGATCCGCGGAAGCGCGGGGAGAGAACGAGGTTGGCGGTGCCCATGGCGCTGCGAACGAACACATGCGAGGAGCGCAATTTGACCAGCACTGCAATGGAGATTTTCGGCCATCTGACAACAGGCGAGCCCGTACATCGCGTGACGATCCGTGGTGGCGGGCTGACGGCCCACGTCATCACCTGGGGCGCCGTGATCCAGGATCTGCGGCTTGACGGCCACGCGCCGCCGCTGGTGCTGGGTTTCGAGTCATTCGCAGATTATCCGGCCCATTCGTCCTACTTTGGCGCGACACCGGGTCGTTCGGCAAACCGCATCGGTGACGGCCGCTTCTCGATCGACGGCGAGGCATTTCAGCTCGAGCTGAACGAGAAAGGCGTGACCCATCTTCACGGCGGCAGCGACGGCATCGCCAAGCGCCTCTGGACCATTTTCGACGTCACCGAGGATTCTGTTTCCCTGAAGATCACCGATCCCGCGGGCCGCGCCGGCTATCCGGGAAACTGCGAGATCGCGGCGACCTATCGGCTTTCCGGTCATGGGTGCCTGACCGTCTCCTATACGGCGACGACGGATGCGCCCACGATCGCCAATCTCTGCCAGCACACCTACTTCAACCTCGATGGTCGCCCGGACACGCTCGGCCACGACATCATGATCGCGGCCGATCACTATCTGCCGACCGACGAGCGGCAGATCCCGACCGGTGAGATCGCAACCGTCGAAGGCACTGCGTTCGATCTGCGGGAAATGACATCCATGCGCCGGCAAACGGAAGGCGCGAAGGTGCTCTACGACCATAACTTCTGCCTGTCGGGCGACCGCGGTCCAAAGCGGTCCGCTGTCCTTGCGCGAAGCATCGATTCAGGTGTTTCGCTGGAAGTGCGCACGACGGAGCCCGGCGTCCAGTTCTATTCCGGCTTTAAGCTGCACACGCCGGTTCCCGGTCTTGAAGGCCGGACCTATGGTCCGTTTGCAGGCTTCTGCCTGGAAACCCAGATCTGGCCCGACGCGGTCAATCACGAAGGATTCCCGAACGCGATCCTGCGTCCCGGCGAGACGCTGCGGCAGGAAACGGATTACATCTTCACCAAGAGCTGACCATCAGCGGGCGGGCGTCCGTTGTGGATGCCCGCCTGTCGAACACGTGGACGATCATCTCCTGGGCCTGCCGGCCCGGGCAATCCCATCGTGTGGGGACATCGCCTCCGTCAAGTCAAGCGTATCGCGCACAAACGCAGGCGGCTTCCCCTTGCGGGCAGACCTGCTGATTATCTTCGATGTCTTCGTCGTGAGAAAGAATGGAGCGGGTGAAGCGATTCGAACGCTCGACCCCAACCTTGGCAAGGTTGTGCTCTACCCCTGAGCTACACCCGCTCATCAACCAAGGTCCGGGGGTAGTCGGTGGACCGTGGCGTCGCCGTTTTCGTTGGCGACGGGCGCTATATCGCTCAGCCGATTTGGAAATGCAACAGGGAAATGACGGCGACGGCGGAAAATTCCCGAAATTTCTTCTAAACCATTGTTACGATGGGGGTTTTGAAATGATCCCGGTGCACGGAAGCTATGCCGTGAAACGGTATTCTCCCCAAGATCCCGATGTAGAGGGCGCGGCGCAGGCCGGATCCTCAGGATTGCGCTCGAGAGATGGTCGCTGTCGTCTCTGCGATTGCGCTGCGGTCTGTCGCTTCGTAAGCATGTGAGGCGCAGGCATAGGAGCAGGACATGACGGATATGCAGCCGAAAACGGCAGACGATCTTTTCCGCTTCCTCGATGATCTCGGGATTGCTCACCGCACGAAGCAGCATGCTCCGGTGTTCACGGTCGCTGAATCGGTAGCGCTGCGCGACGAGATTCCCGGTGGACATACGAAGAACCTGTTCGTGAAGGACAAGAAGGACAATTACTTCCTTCTGACCGTCGAGGAGCATGCGACCGTCGATCTGAAGACGGTGCACACGCTGATCGGGGCGGCCAGCAAGGTTTCTTTCGGCAAGCCGGAAAAGCTGATGGAATATCTGGGCGTCATTCCCGGTGCCGTCACCGCGCTTGGCGTGATCAACGATCATGGCAAGGCCGTGACCCTGGTTCTGGATGCGGACCTGATGGCCGAGGAGATCGTCAACTGTCATCCCCTGACGAACGACGCAACCACGTCCCTTTCGTCGAAAGATCTGATCCGCTTTGCGGAGGCGACAGGGCACGTGCCGCTTGTCTTGAAAGTCACGGCCTGACATACGATCTTGAGGGCGATTGCCGGATGACATTCGGCGTTGGCAGGATCGGGGCTGCGCATGGTCCCGCAAGGAGCATTCGATGAGCGGCAACAATCCCTATTCTGGTTCCTACGGCAGTCAGATGAGCGCAACGGCCACCTATGGCGGCGCGCCGACCGGCGCTTCTGCGTCGCCGGTGCCGTCGTCGCCCGCCGCGCCTGCTGCGGGTCACGCGCTGATCTCCGACACGACGACGGCCACTTTCGCCCGCGACGTTCTGGAGGCCTCACGGGATCTCCCGGTCCTCGTGGATTTCTGGGCCCCCTGGTGTGGTCCGTGCAAGCAGCTGACGCCGATCATCGAGAAGGTGGTGACCGAAGCCGGCGGACGGGTGAAGCTCGTCAAGATGAACATCGACGATCACCCCTCGATCGCGGGGCAGCTTGGCATTCAATCCATTCCCGCCGTCGTTGCCTTCATAGGTGGTCGTCCGGCCGACGGCTTTATGGGGGCGGTTCCCGAAAGCCAGATCCGGGCGTTTATCGAGAAGATCGCCGGTCCGATGGTCGACGATCAGGCGGCGGAGATCGAGGCCGCGCTGGCCGAAGCCCGGCAGCTGCTCGAGGCAGGCGACCTCCAGAACGCCGGCGGCATCTTTGCGTCGGTGCTTCAGGTCGATCCGGAACATCTCCCGGCTCGAGCCGGACTTGCCGAGGTGATGATGGCCTCGGACGCCATCGATCAGGCGCGAGAGATCCTGTCCGAGCTTTCGGACGAACAGAAGGCGGATTCCTCGGTTTCCCCCCTGCTGAAGCGGCTCGACCAGATCGACGAAGCCCGTAAGCTCGGCGATCCCAAGGCACTGGAAGCCGCCCTCGTCGCCGATCCCGACGATCATGCCGCTCGTTTGAACCTTGCCAAGATCCGCAACGTCGAGGGCGACCGCCAGGCGGCTGCCGATCACCTGCTGGCGATCATGCGGCGGGATCGCACCTTCGACGATGACGGTGCCCGACGCGCGCTGGTTGCCTTCTTCGAGGTCTGGGGACCTGCGGACCCGGCGACGCTGTCGGCACGCCGCAAGATGTCGGCCATCCTGTTCTCGTGAACTTTTCGGGGCCGGAGCCGTTTCCTCCGGTTCGACATACGGCATTTGAGCAAGCGCGTTTCCCGCTTGAGATTTCCGGCAAGCGCACCATGTGATCCCTTAATGCGAGGCGGACGGGTCGATGATCGACCCGTTGCCCCAGATATGGCGGAGTTTGCCTGAGATGCAGGTCGGAAATGCACGATATCTGAAGCCGAGGGATATTCCGGACGTCATTCCGGTGTTTCCACTGACCGGTGTTCTGTTGCTGCCAGGCTCGCAGTTGCCGCTCAATATCTTCGAGCCGCGCTATCTCGCAATGTTCGATGATGCGCTCTGCGGGAATCGCCTGATCGGCATGGTACAGCCCTCGCTGACGGACCACAGCGAAGACAGCCAGGCACTGTGCCAAGTCGGCTGCGTCGGCCGGATCACGTCCTTTGCCGAAATGGAAGACGGACGCTACATCACCTCGCTGACTGGCATCTGCCGCTTTCGCCTGTTCGACGAGGTGCATCCGGTCAAGGGGTATCGCAATTTCAAGATAGCGCCCTTCGCGGGCGATCTCACGGAGTCCGAAGACGAGGCGCAGGTGGATCGCGAGGCGCTTCTGGCTGCCTTCAAGGCCTATCTCGACACCAACAAGCTGGAAGCCGATTGGGAGAGCGTGGAGCGCGCCGGCAATACCACTTTGGTCAACTCCATGGCGATGATGCTGCCCTACGGGCCGGCTGAAAAGCAGGCGCTTCTCGAAGCGCCGGACCTGAAGACCCGCGCCGATACGCTGATCGCAATCACAGAGATCGTTCTCGCCAAGACATTCGGCGACATTGAAACCATACTGCAATAGGCATCGCGATGGACGAAAAAACCCGTCGGGTCGATCCGAAACTGCTCGAGCTTCTCGTCTGCCCCTTGACGAAGGGTCGGCTCAGCTACAGCGCGGCGGAAAACGAGCTTGTTTCGGAGAAGGCGAAACTCGCCTATCCGATCCGCGACGGTATCCCGATCATGCTTATGTCCGAGGCGCGCAAGATCGAGGACTGATGGCCCCGCTTGGTCGCCGTGTCCCGCAGCGAAAGCGCGGACGGTGTTGCTTCAGCGCCTAGATCGGCTTGCCGGACAGGAGTTTCGGATCGCCGCCAGCGGCGGCCCCGGCCTGGCGGATGAAAAAGGATTTGAGCGGGGTCAGTCGATCCACCAAGCCCAGACCAACATCGCGCAGCATCCGCACCGGCATGATGTCGTTGGAGAAAAGTCGGTTCAGCACATCCGTCGTTACGCCCATGCGAACGGTATCGAAGCGCCGCCACGTCTGGTAGCGCTCGAGAACGCCCAGAGACCCGATGTCGAGACCGAGGCGATCGGCATCGACGATGGTTTCCGCTAGCGCTGCCACATCCTTGAAGCCGAGATTGAGGCCCTGCCCTGAGATGGGGTGAATGCCGTGTGCCGAATCGCCGGCCAGGGCGAAGCGGTTGGCCACGAAGGCGCGGGCCAGTGTGAGGCCGAGAGGAAAGGCGCGGCGACCGCCGACAACCTTCAGGGCGCCGAGCTTGTACCCGAACCGGCGTTCGAGTTCCGCCTCGAACACGAGGTCGTCACTCTCGATCAGGCGGTTGGCGTCTTCCGTCCTTTCGGTCCAGACGAGCGACGAACGGTTGCCGCGCAGCGGCAACGTGGCGAAGGGGCCTGCCGGCAAGAAGTGCTCTTCCGCCGTTCCATCGTGGGGGCGCTCGTGCTCGACCGTGGTGACAATGCCGGATTGGCCATAGTCGAAGTTCACCGTCTTGATGCCCGCTGCATCGCGAAGCCTGGAGCGCACACCATCGCAGGCAACAAGCAGGCGCGCCTCGATCTCGCCGCCGTCGATCAGGTTGAGCCGGACGGCGTGATCGTCTGCGGTAAAGCCGCTGGCGGTCGTCGATGGCCTGATCTCGATGCCGAGGCTTGCCGCCCTGTCCCGCAGAGCGCCGACCAGTGCAACGTTCGGAACCATGTGCGCGAACGGACGGTCCGCCTCCGCGTCGCCCTCGAACGTGAGGAAGACGGGACGGACAGGGTCCGACGTCTTGGAGTCCGTGATGGCCATGCGGCGGATCGGCTCGGCGTTCGGCGCGATCGTCTGCCAGACCCCGATGACGTCGAGCATGGACGATGCAGCGGCAGCGATGGCGGAAGCACGCTCGTCTCCGCGCCAGGCTCCGTCCGGCGCGCCGTCGATCAGGGTCACCGAGAGATGCGGCGCCGCCGTCTTGACCGCGACCGCCAGCGAGAGTCCGACATATCCGCCGCCTGCCACCAATAGATCGATCATCCGTCCCGTCCTTCGTTCTTGTCCTTTTGCGCTATATAGAACATCGACGTCATGCTTCCTACCGCCGGAGACCGCGCAATGTCCAATGATCCCCTCCACGACGCCGCCGGGGCCGGAACTGCCACCGCCATGGACGGTCTCCTGCAGACGCTGGACCTGGAAACGCTGGAAGAAAACCTGTTCCGCGGCGTGTCGCCGCAGGTCGGCTGGCAGCGCGTGTTTGGCGGGCAGGTGATCGGGCAGGCGCTGGTCGCGGCCCAGCGGACGGTCATGGCGGATCGCTTCGTGCATTCGCTCCATGCCTATTTCATGCGACCGGGCGATCCGGCCGTGCCCATCATCTACGAGGTTGATCGTATTCGTGACGGAAGCAGCTTCACGACGCGCCGCGTGGTGGCAATCCAGCATGGAGCGGCCATCTTCTCCCTCTCGGCCTCGTTTCAGGTCGAGGAAGAAGGACTGGAGCACCACATTGCCCCGCCTCTGGTGCCCCAGCCCGAAGAGCTGATGGGTGAAGCCGAGATGAAGGCGATGTTTCTCGCCAATGCGCCTGGGGCGATCCGCCGCTACTGGGAGCAGCCGCGCCCGATCGAAATCCGGCCCGTGTCGTTGAAGCACTATGTTTCGCGCGAGCCGCAGGAGCCGGTGCAGCATGTCTGGGTCAAGGCGACGGGCGCAGTGCCTGATGAACGTCCGTTGCAGGCGGCGGTCCTTGCCTACATCTCCGACATGACGCTGCTCGACACGTCGCTGCGTGCCCATGGAACGTCGATCTTCGATCGTCACTTGCAGGTGGCGAGCCTCGACCACGCCATGTGGTTTCACCGTCCCAGCAAGCTCGATGACTGGCTGCTCTACACGCAGGACAGCCCCAGCACGGGAGGTGCCCGCGGCATGAACCGGGGCAGCCTGTTTGACCGTTCGGGAAACCTGATCGCATCCGTCGCCCAAGAGGGTCTGATTCGGAAAAAGGCAGATGCGTAATCTCTGAGCAAATTTTTCCAAATGCATATTTTATAGCCAAAAATTCTGGCCAATATTTAGCGTTTCTCTCCGCCACCTCTCGGTGAATGCGGCGATTCCCTGTCGTTTCCTTTATTTTTGGATGTCGTGCCGAACTGGCACGCGCCTTGAATAGCACGTCGTGGTCGTTGGGGAACAAAGGCTCATCGGCATGCACAGACGGCATGTGAGCCGCAGATGAACAAGGATGGGAAACCAGATGAAAATTGTGATGGCCATAATCAAGCCGTTCAAGCTCGATGAGGTTCGTGAAGCGCTCACCACCGTCGGAATCCAGGGCCTGACCGTAACCGAAGTCAAAGGTTACGGGCGCCAGAAGGGGCATACCGAAATCTACCGCGGTACCGAATATGCCGTCAGCTTCCTGCCGAAACTGAAGATCGAGATCGCGGTCGCGTCCGAGATCGTCGACAAGGCGGTCGAGGCGATCGCATCCTCCGCCAAGACCGGCCAGATCGGCGACGGCAAGATCTTCGTCTACTCCATTGACCATGCGGTGCGCATTCGTACCGGCGAAACCGATTCAGAAGCGCTGTAAGCAACGGCTGTTAGAGGGAGCTTTCTTCACATGACATCTCACACATTCTCGACAACCCTCGGCCGCTTCGGCGCCGCAACGGTCGCCTTCCTGGCGCCGGTTGTCGCCTTCGCCCAGGACACTGCTGCCCCGGCCGTTGCCGAAGCAGCCGCCGCGGCTGCACCGGCCATGACGGTCGACAAGGGCGACACGACCTGGATGCTACTGTCCACCATTCTCGTGCTTCTGATGACGGTGCCCGGCCTCGCGCTGTTTTACGGCGGCCTGATGCGCACCAAGAACATGCTGTCGGTCCTGATGCAGGTGCTGATGGTGGCTGCCGTTGCCATGATCATCTGGGTAACCTACGGCTACTCGCTCGCCTTTACCGATGGCGGTTCGATGAACAGCTTCGTCGGCGGCTTCTCCAAGATGTTCCTCTCGGGCGTTGACGTCACCACCTTGTCGGAAAGCTTCTCCAAGGGCGTGGCTATTCCGGAACTGGTGTTCGTCTGCTTCCAGATGACGTTTGCGGCCATCACGCCCGCGCTGATCGTCGGAGCCTTCGCAGAGCGCATCAAGTTCTCCGCTGTCATTCTCTTCACCATCCTGTGGCTCACCTTCGTCTACTTCCCGATGGCGCACATGGTTTGGTTCTGGGGCGGCCCGAGCGCCTATGACGGCCCGACCGGCCTCATCTTCGGCTTCGGCGCGATCGATTTCGCCGGCGGCACCGTGGTTCACATCAATGCCGGCATCGCCGGTCTCGTCGGCGCGCTCATGGTCGGCAAGCGCACCGGCTTCGGCAAGGACATGATGGCACCGCACTCCATGACCATGACCATGATCGGCGCCTCGCTGCTCTGGGTCGGCTGGTTCGGCTTCAATGCGGGCTCCAACCTCGAAGCCAATGCCTATGCCGTTCTCGCCATGATCAACACCTTCGTCGCAACCGCCGCCGCCATCATCTCCTGGTCGATCGTGGAAACCTTCACGCGCGGCAAGGCCTCCATGCTGGGCGCCGCCTCGGGTGCCGTTGCCGGCCTCGTGGTCATCACGCCGGCTGCCGGCTTCGTCGGCCCCATGGGCGCGATCGTCATGGGTCTCATCGTCTCGCCGCTCTGCTACTTCTTCGTTTCCACGGTGAAGAACAAGTTTGGCTATGACGACACGGCAGACGTGTTCGGCGTCCATTGCATCGGCGGCATCGTCGGGGCACTTCTGACAGGCGTGTTTGTCAACCCGGCCCTTGGCGGCGCCGGCATCGTCGATTACTCGACGGCCGATTTCGCAGCCTCCTACGCCGGCACGGCAACGCAGGTCATGGCCCAGCTGAAGGGTGTCCTCGTGACGATCCTGTGGTCGGGTATCGGCTCGGCGATCCTCTACAAGATCGTCGATGTCGTCGTCGGCCTGCGTGTCCCGGTCGAAGCCGAACGCGAAGGTCTCGACCTTGCGAGCCACGGCGAAGCGGCCTACCACTCGTAGGCATCGTTCGGGCGATCGGCTTCGGTGCGGTCGCCGGACATCTCACAGGCTTCTCTTCGAACCCGGCAGTTATCTGCCGGGTTTTTCGTTTGCCGGCAGCCTCTGGCCGCCTTACCGTTTCAGCCGTGCACCCCTGCCAGCTTGCTCATTCCCACGGGGAACGTCGACTTGCCGGTTGACTTCGTGCTGAAATCTTTTCAATCGTCCGTTCTTCTAGAAGAGGACATTATGGCCACTGCGATCCGCCTGCAAAACCCCGCGACCGGCATTACGAAGATCGGCTATTACGGTTTCAGCTGGACCAGCCTGTTCTTCGGCGGCATTCCGGCTCTGCTGCGGGGTGATGTCGGCATCGGTCTCGGGATGATCGCCGTCGGCATGATCGCCGCCTTTGTCGGCGTCGGCCTCGGCTGGTTCATCGTCGGCATCATCTGGGCGTTCATCTACAACAAGATCCATACGACGCGGCTCGTGGAGGCCGGTTACAAGCTGGCGGACACGCCCGAGCGGATGCGCGAAGCGCAGGCGGCGCTCGGCATCGGCGATCAGGCCGTTCTGTAGCGCGAGGCCACGGGATCCATATCGATTTCTCTCGGTTTATGCCCTCTGAACGGGCATGGTTAATGGAGCTTTAACCTCCTCTGCCTACCCTGCGGCTGGGGCGCATTGCGCCTTGGACGATCAGGGCGCTCCGCGAGCAAGACAGGCAGATTTCCATGGCTAGAAGCAATCAGGCGGTATTCGACACCCGGTCCGACAGGTTCGTGCTGTCGGCTTTCGTGTGGCGCCAATCGGTCGCGCTCGCCGGTTACGTGCTTTTCGCGTTGTTGATGGCGGCGGTCGCGGCGCTTTCGACCTGGAACGTGGCCGATCCCAGCTTTTCCTACGCCACATCAAATCCGCCGACGAACATTCTCGGCACGGGCGGCGCGGCGTTTGCCGACGCGATGATGCAGTTTTTCGGAATCGGCAGTGTCGTGGCCCTACTGCCGATTCTGGCCTGGGCGCTGGTTCTCATCGGAAACAAGCCTTTCGACAAGATCGTCAAGCGTGCCGCCTCTTGGTTTGTCGGCTCGGTCCTGGCTGCGGCGGCGCTCTCCTGCGTCCCGGCGCCGGTCACCTGGCCGTTGCCGAACGGTCTTGGCGGTGTCTTCGGCGACATGATCCTGCGTCTGCCCGCCCTCATCACGGGAGAGTACCCGACCGGCACCCTCGCCACCATTCTCGGCTCGATCATCGCCGTCCCTGCAACTGTCTTTCTTGTTTACGCCGCCGGCCTCTTCGGTGTGGCCGATCCGGACGAGGAAGAGGTTCCCGTGGCGACGCCGAGCAAGGCGAAGACTGTTCGCGAGGAGATCGAGGACGACGAGACGGAAGGCGGGTTCGTGCTGTTCCTTGCCGGGGCCTTCACACATATGCGCTATACGACGCAGGCCCGCTTCCGTCGCCTCTTCGGTCTTGCGCGCCGCCGACCTGCCGCGGAGCAGGATTTCGACGAGCCGTATGATTTCAACGATGACGAATTCGGGACGCTGAACGAGCCGGTCCGCCGCAAGTCCACCGTCCGGGTCGAGCCTTCGCTCGATGGTCCGGCGACCCCGCGCCGCAGCGCGTCGGCGATCGATCCTGGCTTCGATGCAGATTTCACCGACGAGGACGATGCAGACGATGTCGGCGATGTGTTGCCGTCCGGGCTTCTGTCCGGCGATGACGACATGGCCTTTGCACCAGCCTCGCGTCGCGCACCGGTCCCGGGACGTGTGGTGGCGGCACAGCCGCGGCCGCGTGCGCCCGAGCCTGCCTATGAGCGGCACGGCCATGGCAACGGAACCTTCACGCTGCCGCCGCTCGAATTCCTGGCCGAGCCGAAGAACGTGGTACGCGACGCAACGCTTTCGGCCGACGCGCTGGAACAGAATGCGCGCATGCTCGAAGGCGTGCTTGAGGATTTCGGCGTCAAGGGCGAGATCATTCACGTCCGCCCCGGTCCCGTCGTCACGCTTTATGAGCTCGAACCGGCACCGGGCATCAAGTCGTCCCGCGTCATCGGGCTTGCCGACGATATCGCGCGTTCGATGAGCGCGATCGCCGCGCGTGTTGCCGTCGTGCCCGGCCGCAATGCCATCGGTATCGAACTGCCCAACCAGCGCCGCGAGACCGTCTATCTGCGGGAGCTGATCGGCAGCCGCGACTTCGAGGGAAGCAAGGCGAAGCTCGCCATGGCGCTCGGCAAGACGATCGGTGGCGAACCCGTCATCACCGATATCGCCAAGATGCCGCATCTGCTCGTGGCCGGCACCACCGGTTCCGGAAAGTCGGTCGCAATCAACACGATGATCCTGTCGATCCTCTATCGCATGACGCCGGAGCAGTGCCGGCTGATCATGATCGACCCGAAGATGCTCGAGCTCTCCGTCTATGACGGCATCCCGCATCTGCTTTCGCCCGTCGTCACCGATCCCAAGAAGGCCGTCGTGGCACTGAAATGGACCGTGCGCGAGATGGAAGAGCGCTACAAGAAGATGTCGAAGATCGGCGTGCGCAACATCGACGGCTTCAATTCCCGCGTCGAGCAAGCGTTGGAAAAGGGCGAGGCGATCAGCCGCACGGTGCAGACGGGCTTTGACCGCCAGACCGGCGAGGCGACCTACGAGACGGAAGAGTTCGACCTGCAGCCGATGCCCTATATCGTCGTGATCATCGACGAGATGGCCGATCTCATGATGGTGGCCGGGAAGGACATTGAAGGGGCCGTGCAGCGGCTTGCCCAGATGGCCCGCGCCGCCGGCATCCATGTCATCATGGCGACGCAACGTCCTTCGGTCGATGTCATCACCGGAACGATCAAGGCCAACTTCCCGACGCGGATCTCCTTCCAGGTCACGTCGAAGATCGACAGCCGGACCATTCTCGGCGAGCAGGGTGCCGAACAGCTTCTCGGCCAGGGCGACATGCTCTACATGGCGGGCGGCGGGCGTATCCAGCGCGTCCATGGCCCGTTCGTCTCGGACAACGAGGTCGAGCAGATCGTGTCGTATCTGAAGACGCAGGGCGCACCGGATTATCTGGACGCGATCACCGAGGATGACGGCGAAGAGGACGAGGGTGGCAATGGCGGCGGTCCGGCCGGCACGGGCAATCTCGCGGACTCCGACGACCCCTACGATCAGGCCGTCGCGATCGTTCTGCGGGACGGCAAGGCCTCGACCTCCTATGTCCAGCGACGCCTCGGGATCGGCTACAACCGGGCCGCCTCCTTGATCGAGCGGATGGAGAAGGAAGGGATCATCGGTGCCGCCAATCATGCCGGAAAGCGCGATATCCTCGTGCCGACGGAAGACGAGATCACGGGACGGTAATAAAGCTGGGCTTTGGCATCCGGCCCTGCTTGCCCGCTCGGCGAGAGCGGCTTGGCCGGGCTGGAGCTCGCGCCAGCGCGGGTAAAAGCACCACGTCTTGTCAAAGGCCTTGCCGGCCGGTCTTGAAGGTGCCGCAGTTGCGCGCCACATCTCGCACAGATTGAACAGGAGTTTCCCATGACAGAGACACGGACGACCGACATTTTTGGACAGGCGGATCGGTCGCTCCTGTCGCGGCGCAGCTTCGTGGCAGGCGTGGCGGTCTTTGGCGTGATGGCGACCCTCGGCCTTCCGGTCGAGCCTGCCGCTGCGCAGTCCACAGGCGTCGCGCAGAAGATCGCGGACCACTTCGCATCGGTGAAGACGATGACCGGCGAGTTTGTCCAGTTCGGTCCGCGGGGCGAGCAGACGGGGGGAAAGTTCTTCATCAGCCGTCCGGGCCGCATCCGCTTCAACTATGAGGCGCCGTCTCCGATGCGCGTCATCGCCGATGGCAAATCGGTCGTGATCGGCAACCAGAAGCTCAAGACCTGGGATCTCTATCCTCTGTCGAAGACGCCGCTCAACCTCCTCCTCTCCAACTCCATCGATCTCTCCGGCAAGACCGTGCGCGACGTGAAGGAGGAGACGGACCTGATCACCATCGTGCTCGGCGACCGCTCGATCTTCGGCGACAGCACGATTACGATGATGTTCGATCCGAAAACCTATGACCTTCGCCAGTGGACGATCACCGATCCGCAGAAGAAGGACACATCCGTGATGATCTTCAACGTGAAGACCGGCATGCCGATGGACGATGCCGTTTTCCGGATCCCCTATGACGAGATCCGCAAGTAGGCTCTCCCGTGCTTGTCCCGCGTCCGTAACTTGCTTAAAGGTCCCCCGGCGGGACCTTTTTGCATTCCGGAAGGCACATCATGACATTGTCGATCGCAACCTGGAACATCAATTCCGTTCGCCTGCGCCTGCCGCTCGTGTCGGATTTCCTCGTGCGGTTTCAGCCGGACATCCTGTGTCTGCAGGAAACGAAATGCCCGAACGAACTTTTCCCGGTGAAGGCCTTCGAAGCGCTTGGCTATGGGCACATGGCGATGCACGGGCAGAAAGGCTATCACGGCGTTGCCACGCTTTCGCGCTTGCCTCTGACCGAACTCGTGGACCGCCGCGACTATTGCGGCGTGGGCGATGCACGGCATCTTTCCGTGGTTTTCGCGCATGGATCCAAGCGCATCCGCCTTCACAATTTCTATGTGCCGGCCGGGGGTGACGAGCCGGACCGGACCATCAACAAGAAGTTCGGCCACAAGCTCGATTTCCTAGAAGAAATGAAGCTCCTGCATGCAGAGGCCGAAGCCGGCATATCCTCCATTCTCGTCGGCGACCTCAACGTGGCGCCGCTCGAACACGACGTCTGGTCGCACAAGCAGCTGTTGAAGATTGTCAGTCATACGCCGGTAGAAACCGAAGGTCTGAACACGGTGATGACCGGCGGAGCCTGGGTCGACCTGATGCGTCAGCACATGCCTTCGCCGGAAAAGTTGTATACGTGGTGGAGCTACCGGGCCAAGGACTGGGAGGCGGCCGACCGAGGACGGCGCCTTGATCATATCTGGTCATCCGCCGATCTTGCCGCCGGCCTCCGGCAGGTGGAAATCTTCAAGGAAGCCCGCGGATGGGAGCGCCCCTCCGACCATGTGCCGGTGATTGCCACCTTCGACCTCTGACAATCAGAGAAAACGCGGGGCGAGCTTGCCGACGCGATGGATCATCGCATTGAGATTGTCGCGAATGCGCTTGTCCACCAGGGCGGCGACATCCGGGTATTCTTCCAGCATCCGATGAAACAGCGGCCGGGTGATGCGGATAACCTCGGTTTCGACCTCTGCCGTTGCCGTGAATTTCCGTTCCACCAGTGAAATCATTGCGAGCTCGGACAGGAGCGTACCGCGGCCGACCGTGGCGATCGTTTCGGAGCCGCCGCTCGCCGTGGTGCGCGTCAACGCCAGTCGGCCGGCAGCCACCGCAAAGGCGCAGTCGGCCGG
Source organism: Rhizobium sp. Leaf341 (assembly GCF_001424325.1). NCBI lineage: Bacteria > Pseudomonadati > Pseudomonadota > Alphaproteobacteria > Hyphomicrobiales > Rhizobiaceae > Rhizobium > Rhizobium sp. Leaf341. Next base: position 72,148 of record NZ_LMPE01000002.1, on the reverse strand, counting down.
CGCCCCTTCGCGGAACAGCTGCTGGCCTCGCACCAGTCTGCGACGTTCGGCCCCGAAAGCGATGAGGCGGAGCTTGTCGTCATCGATTTCCGCAAAGAGCGGGACGATCGAGAGAAGGGCTATATCGTCGTTCAGCGCCAAGGAGCTCTCCGATCCAATGCCGTCCAGGATCGGACGGCCGATCGTCAGCCTCTGTTACGGGACGATCTTGTAGCCGCCATTTTCTGTCACCAAAATCTCGGCATTGGAAGGGTCGCGCTCGATTTTCTGGCGCAGACGATAAACGTGCGTTTCCAGCGTGTGGGTAGTGACACCGGAGTTGTAGCCCCAGACTTCCTCAAGGAGCACGTCGCGTGTCACAACCTTCTGGTCGGCGCGATAGAGATAACGGATAATGGCCGCTTCCTTCTCCGTCAGCCGGATTTTCTGCCCGTTTTCGAGCGTCAGCAGCTTCTGGCTGGGCTTGAAGGTATAGGGGCCGACAGTAAAGGTGGCATCCTCACTCTGCTCGTGCTGGCGCAACTGCGCCCGGATACGGGCCAAAAGCACGGCGAAGCGGAATGGCTTCGTAACGTAGTCGTTGGCGCCGGCTTCCAGTCCAAGGATCGTGTCGGAATCCGTGTCGTGTCCGGTGAGCATGATAATCGGCGCCTTGAAGCCGCCCTTGCGCAGGAGCTTGACCGCCTCACGACCATCCATATCCGGCAGGCCGACATCCATGATCAGCAGCGACACCGTGCTGGTGCGTGCCGTTTGCACGCCCTTGCTGGCCGTCGCCTCTTGGAGGATCACAAATTCCTCGTAGAGCGAGAGTTGCTCGACCAGTGTCTGGCGCAAGACGTCATCGTCGTCGACAAGCAAAATGGTACGGGATGACATGGTCGGTTCTCTCCTGGGCGTCTCACGTAAATTAGCTCTCGCGGCGGACTTGGCAAGCACCGGGTCCCTTGGAGACGTGTCTCACGATACCTCGTCCATCCGGGATGGCCACCGTGCCGGCGAGGGGCGATCTCGGCACGTGCCTGCCGCCTTCGCTGTCACCTCAAGGCGCGAATTCCACCGCGAAGATGACACGCTTCCGCTGACGGACCCTAGCTAACATGTCATGATAGGCCCGCACCATCACGACCCATGCACATTCCTGTGAGCCTCATGCGTAAGATCCCGGCAAAGCCCTTCTCTTCTTCCGGCACGATCGCGGTCCGCCGCGCTCCGGGGAGCCGCACCCGCGCACTGGTTTCTTTCGCGGGGCGAACCGAGCAGGCGGCGATCGGTCGCGGTGGCATGACCACGCGCAAGCGCGAGGGGGACGGCGCCACGCCGATCGCTGCCATGCCTCTGCTCGGTGGCTATGTCAGGGCTGACAGGATGGTCCCGCCTGCGACCCGTCTTTCTCTGACGCACATGCGGCGCGATATGCTCTGGTGCGATGCGCCCGATCATGCTTCCTACAACCGGCCCGTCACAGCGCCTTTCGCGGGGCGGCACGAAACCCTGATGCGCGCAGACGGCCTTTATGACGTCTGCCTCGTGATGGACTGGAACATCCGCGTCCGCCGTCGCAACGGAGGTTCGGCCATCTTCTTCCATCTCGTTCGGCCGGGCTACCAACCGACAGAGGGCTGCATCGCCGTCACCCTACCGGCCATGCGACGGATCCTTGCGTTCGCGCGCAAGGGCACGCGCGTGAAGGTGCTCGGATAGCGGCGACCGTTAAGGACAGTATCTTCAGAATGTCGCTGGCGTGTTGATCCAGATCAGCACGGTCTCGGCCTCGGAGAGGTTGCGCCAGGCGTGGAAGCGGGTGCTTTCGAAGTAGAAACTGTCACCGGCCGAAAGGTCGAAGAACTGGTCGCCATCGAGCACGATCTGCATCCTTCCCTGCAGGACATGCAGGAATTCCTCGCCGTCATGCCGATAGGCGCCTTCACTGGAGGCGCCGGGTGCAAGAACGAACCGATGGCATTCCATCTGGTGGCGCCCTTCCGCCAGGGGCTGGATGGTAACGCCGGAGGCGGTCGCGGGCCAGGCGTTCCATTGGCCGGCACGCACGAGCGACTGCCGATGTTCGCCGCCTTCCTGACCCGACAGGGCGGACAGGGTCGTGCCGAAGCAGGCGGCAAGCGCGTGCAGCGCCGGCAGGGACAATCCCTGGGAAATCCGTTCGAAAGACGAGAGCAGGGACAGCGCGATGCCGGTCTCGTCCGCCACGCTCTGCAGCGTTCGACCCGCCTCTCGGCGCAGATGGCGGATCTTCGGGCCGATGGAAGATACGGTTATCGCGTCGATCTGCGGCGCAGCGGTCGCTTCCCCCGCAATCGACGTTTCTGCCTCGTCCTTGAGAACCTCGCGGATGGCAGCGGGATTGAGACCTTTTTCCGTGCGCAGCCAGCCGATTGTTTTCAGCCGATCCATCAGCGCCTGATCGAAGAGCCGCTGACCCGTCGCCGATCGCAGGGGCTCGATCAGCCCCTGGCTTTCCCACAGACGCAGCGTCGATGCGGACACACCGATCATGCGCGCGGCTTCCGTGATCTTGAAGCGAATGTCGTCCATGTCGAGCGGCCTGCGTCTGCAAAAGATCTCTCATAGCCGGACGGACCGGGATTGCAAACTCTACAGAAAAAATATAGGTAATTTAAAGAATGAACCGTTGGGGTGCGAGGGCGCCTCGTGCCAGAGGGGATGATGCCATGTTGAACGTCGAAGTTGCCGACCGTCGTAGCGCTGCCATATCGCGCGGCGTCGGCGTGACCACGCAGGTTTACGCCGAGCGCGCCGAGAATGCCGAGATCTGGGACATCGAGGGAAAGCGCTTCATTGACTTTGCCGCCGGTATCGCCGTCGTCAACACGGGGCACCGGCACCCGCGCGTGATCGCCGCTGTGAAGGATCAGCTCGATCGCTTTACGCATACCTGCCATCAGGTCGTCCCTTACGAAAACTATGTGCGCCTTGCCGAGCGGCTGAACGCGCTGGTTCCCGGCGATTTCGAGAAGAAGACGGTGTTCGTCACCACAGGCGCCGAAGCGGTGGAGAACGCCGTGAAGATCGCCCGGGCTGCGACCAAGCGGTCCGCCGTGATCGCGTTTTCGGGCGGCTTCCATGGACGGACGTTCATGGGCATGGCCCTGACCGGCAAGGTGGCGCCCTATAAAGCCGGATTCGGCGCCATGATGCCGGATGTGTTTCATGTCCCCTTTCCCGCCGAACTGCACGGCATGACAGTCGAGGCGTCGCTGGCCGTGCTCGACCGGTTGTTCAAGGCGGATGTCGACCCGGCGCGGGTCGCAGCTTTCATCGTCGAGCCGGTGCAGGGGGAAGGCGGCTTCTACGAAGTGCCCAAGGCGCTGATGATCGCTCTGCGCGAGCTCGCCGACCGGCATGGCATTCTTCTCATTGCCGATGAGGTGCAGACCGGCTTTGCCCGTACGGGCCGGATGTTTGCCATGGAGCATTATCCCGTCGTTGCCGATCTCACGACGATGGCGAAAGGGCTGGGCGGCGGGTTTCCGATCGCGGCCGTCACCGGGCGTGCCGATATCATGGATGCGCCTGGCCCCGGCGGCCTCGGCGGCACCTATGGCGGCAGCCCAATCGGCATCGCGGCCGGTCTCGCCGTGCTTGATGTCATCGACGACGAGGCACTTTGCGAACGTGCCGAGCAGCTGGGCGCGCGGTTGAAACAGCGCCTGCAGTCGTTCAAGGACTTCGTGCCCCAGATTGTCGATATCCGGGGCCCTGGCTTCATGAATGCGGTGGAGTTTAATGTGCCGGGGACCCATACGCCGGATGCCGACTTTACGAACAGGGTCCGTGCACGGGCTCTGGAGAAGGGGTTGATCCTGCTGACGTGCGGCGTCTACGGAAATGTCATCCGCTTCCTCTCGCCGATCACAATCCAGGATCATATCTTCACGGAAGCGCTGGATATCCTCGAGGACACGCTGCGCGACTGCGTCAAGGGAGCCTGAACATGAGCCTTTCACCCGATCTTCTCGCCAAGCTGAAAGATCCGAGTCTTGCAACCGACAAGGCGCTGATCGGCGCCGACTGGGTCGCTGCCTCCGCCGACGGCAAGACATTCGATGTGCTCGATCCGGCAACCGGTGCCCATGTCGCCACGCTTCCGAATATGGGGCGCACCGAAACGGCGCACGCGATCGACGTCGCCCACAAGGCGCAGAAGGCCTGGGCGCGCAAGACGGCCAAGGAGCGGGCTCAGATCCTTCGCCGGCTATACGATCTCCTCGTCGCCAATGCAGACGACCTTGCCGTCATTCTGACGACCGAGATGGGCAAGCCGCTGGCCGAGGCGAAGGGCGAGGTGCTTTACGGCGCCTCCTATGTCGAGTGGTTCGGGGAGGAGGCCAAGCGCGTCTATGGCGACACGATCCCCGGGCACCAGCCCGACAAGCGGATCATCGTCGTCAAGCAGCCGATCGGTGTGGTCGCCGCCATCACACCCTGGAATTTTCCGAACGCGATGCTCGCCCGCAAGGTTGCACCGGCGCTGGCCGCCGGTTGCGCGATCGTGTCGAAGCCGGCCGCCGAGACGCCGCTCTCGGCTCTGGCGCTGGCAATCCTTGCCGAGCGGGCGGGCCTTCCGGCTGGGCTCTTCAGCGTCGTCCTCTCGACCGATTCGGCCGCCGTCGGGCTTGAAATGTGCGAGAGCGACAAGGTGCGCAAGCTGACCTTCACCGGCTCCACCAATGTCGGCAAGATCCTGTTCCGGCAGTCGGCAGGGCAGGTGATGAAGCTCGGACTGGAGCTTGGCGGCAATGCGCCCTTCATCGTGTTCGATGATGCCGATCTCGATGCGGCGGTCGAAGGCGCAATGATCTCGAAATATCGCAACAACGGGCAGACCTGCGTCTGCGCCAATCGTCTCTATGTGCAGTCGAGCATCTATGACGCCTTCGCCGAAAAGCTGGCCGCCAAGGTGCGGGCCATCAAGGTCGGCGGCGGCTTCGAGCCGAACGTCAGTGCCGGGCCGCTGATCTCGGACAAGGCGCTGGCCAAGGTCGAGGATCACATCGCCGATGCCGTCGCCAAGGGCGCGTCGATTGCCGTTGGTGGCGCGCGCGATACGGACAAGGGTGATCTGTTCTTCCAACCGACGATCCTGACCGGCGTGACGCCAGAGATGAAGCTCGCACGCGAGGAAACCTTCGGTCCCGTCGCGCCGCTGTTCCGCTTCGAGACGGAAGAGGAGGCGATCGCCATGGCCAACGACACGGAATTCGGCCTGGCCGCCTATTTCTACGCGCGTGACATCTCCAAGATCTTCCGCGTGGCGGAAGAGCTCGAATACGGCATGGTCGGCATCAATACGGGCCTGATTTCCACGGAGGTCGCACCCTTCGGCGGCATCAAGCAGTCCGGCCAGGGCCGCGAGGGCTCGAAGTACGGGATCGAAGACTACATCGAGGTCAAGTATCTCTGCCTCAGCGTGTGACGTCGCCGGGTCATCGATAACGAAAAGCGGGCGCCTCTCGACGCCCGTTTTTTCTTTTCAGGATAGATGCTCGGACAGGTCCATCCGGCTTTCCCCTACATATGGATCGGCTTGAAGAAGGTCGCGAGCGCAGCTTCCTTGACGGCTTCCGACATGGTCGGATGGGCGTGGCAGGTGCGGCCGAGATCCTCCGAGGAGCCGCCGAATTCCATGAGGACGGCGATTTCGTGGATCATCTCGCCGGCGCCGAAGCCGATGATGTGGCCGCCCAGAACGCGGTCGGTTTCCTTGTCGGCCAGAATCTTCACGAAGCCGTCGACGGCCTGCATGGCGCGGGCGCGACCATTGGCGGTGAAGGGGAACTTGCCGACCTTGTAGGCGACACCGGCACTCTTCAGCTCTTCCTCTGTCTTGCCAACGGAGGCGACCTCCGGCTGGGTGTAGACGACGCCGGGAATGACGTCATAGTTCACATGGCCGGCCTGGCCGGCGAGGATCTCGGCCAGCGCGACGCCTTCGTCTTCTGCCTTGTGGGCAAGCATCGGCCCGCGTACGACGTCGCCGATGGCGTAGATGCCATCGACATTCGTCTTGAAGTGACCGTCGATCTCCACGCGGCCGCGATTGTCGAGCGCTACGCCCGCTTCCTCGAGACCAAGGCCTGCCGTGTAGGGCTTGCGGCCTGTCGCCACCAGAACCACGTCGGCCGAAATCGTCTGTGCCTCGCCGCCCTTTACAGGTTCGAACGTGACCGTTGCGCCGTCGCCTTCGCGCGCCACGCCGGTGACCTTGGCGCCAAGGTTGAAGGTGATGCCCTGCTTGGCGAGAATCCTCTGGAACTGCTTGGAGACTTCGCCATCCATGCCGCCGAGGATGTTGTCGAGATATTCGACAACGGTGACCTGCGCGCCCAGGCGGGCCCAGACAGAGCCGAGTTCGAGGCCGATAACCCCGCCGCCGACCACCACCATGGTGCCGGGAACCTTCTCCAGTGCGATGCCGCCGGTGGAGGAGACGATCACCGTCTCGTCGATCTCGGCGGGAACGCCCGGGATGCCGGCGACATCGGAGCCGGTGGCGATGACGATGTTCCTGGTTTCGACGGTCTGCTCTTCGCCGGCCTCGTTGGTGACGACGACCTTACCGGCACCGGCGATGCGACCTGTGCCCTGGATGGCGTCGATCTTGTTCTTCTTGAACAGGAACGCCACGCCCTCGACGTTCGACTTCACCGTCGCGTCCTTGTGCTCCATCATCTTCGGCAGGTTGAGGCGCGGGGCCTCGACCTCGATGCCGAGGCTGTCCATGTGTCCAGCGGCGTGGAACATCTCGGACGCATGCAGCAGCGCCTTGGAGGGAATGCAGCCGATGTTGAGGCAGGTGCCGCCATAGGTCGCGCGCTTTTCGACAACGGCGACCTTGAGGCCGAGCTGGGCTGCCTTGATGGCGGCGACATAGCCGCCGGGGCCGGTTCCGATGATGACGACGTCATAAGCCATGATTTGTCCTTCCGTGTGCAGCCGTGTCGGGCTGCCGATGTTGACGCTGGCGGCCGCTGAAGCGGCTGCCGGATGTGACTGTCGAGCAGGGCGCGCCGTGAGACCGTCGGCTCAGGCGGCCTTCTCGGTTGCGAGTTTCAGGCCGAGCGCAATGAAGACCATGCCGCTCGCACGGTCGATCCAATGGCTGATGCGGGCAAAACGCGCCCGCATGGCAGGAGTCGTCATGAACAGGCTGACGGCAACGAACCACAGGATGAGGCAGCTCGCCATGACGAGGCCATAGCCGAACTTGACGGTAACCGGCGTGTGCGCGCTGACCACGGTCGAAAAGATGGAGAGGAAAAAGAAGACCGGTTTCGGGTTCAGCGCATTTGCGGCAAAGCCGAGGCCGAACGCCTTGAAAGCGGACTGTGTGCTGCGGGTGGCTGGCGCGGTCTGGGCCGGCGCCGATGCGTCGACGTCTTGTACCCGCTTTGACCGCAGCGCCTTCGCACCAATGTAAAGCAGGTAGGCGACGCCGCACCATTTGACGATGTTGAACAGGGTGATCGACTGCGAAATGACGAGCCCGAGTCCGAGGATCGTATAGGTGACGTGAAACATCAACGATGTCCCCACACCGAAAGAGGTAAGTATCGCCGCGCGGCGTCCGTGCAGGATCGACTGACGCATGACCATGGCAAAATCCGCGCCGGGCGAGATGATGCCGAAGACGAAGATAGCCATCAGCGATGTGAGTTCGAAGAGATAAGGATGCACGGACAGTTCCATCATGCGTCTCCGGCAATGGCGGCGCCCGGCTATCAGAACCGTCGCACTTAAGGATCGGGCAACCGGGCGCGAAGCCTGGAGCCTCAGAACACCAGGACAAGCCCCATCATGCCAAGGCCGACGAGAGAGCCGAGCCAGACGAGCGAGCGGATATAGGGGATACCTGCGAGATAGAGCGGGATGTAGACGATGCGGCAGGCAAACCAGATCCACGCGCCGACAAGTCCCCAGCCGGACGGATCGCCTGTGATCGCAAGACCAAGGGCCAGGCCGACGAAGGCCGGATAGGTTTCCTGGAGGTTTTTGGACGCGCGCCCCGCTCGGCCGGCCAGAACGCCTTTCGCCTGCTTGTCGCCGTCGCGCGGGCCAGCATTCCAACCAGAGCCCAGTTCGCGCGTGACCAGCATGGCATGCAGGCAAATCTGGATGACGAGCAGCACAACGCTCCAGGCAACGAGCGCCGGAAACGGCGAAGCGGCGATGACGGTAGGTTCCATGACAGTCTCTTTCAGTCAGGCAAAGGCCCACCCGTTGCGGGCGGGCCTCGCGATGGGCTCCTAGAGATCGAGAACGAGGCGTTCCGGATCTTCAAGGCTTTCCTTGACGCGCACGAGGAAGGTAACGGCCTCCTTGCCGTCCACGATGCGGTGATCGTAGGAGAGGGCGAGATACATCATCGGACGGATGACGATCTGGCCACCGACGACCACGGGACGATCCTGGATCTTGTGCATGCCGAGGATACCGGACTGCGGGGCGTTGAGGATCGGCGAAGACATCAACGAGCCGTAGACGCCGCCATTGGTGATCGTGAAGGTACCGCCCTGCATGTCGGCCATCGACAGCGAGCCGTCACGTGCAGCCTTGGCAAGGCGGCCGAGTTCCTTTTCGATCTGGGCGATCGACATCTGGTCCGCGTCGCGGATCACGGGAACCACCAGACCCTTGTCGGTGCCGACAGCCATGCCGACGTGGCAGAAGTTCTTGTAGACCAGATCCGTGCCGTCGATCTCGGCGTTGACGGCCGGCAGTTCCTTCAGCGCGTGGGTGACGGCCTTGGTGAAGAAGCCCATGAAACCGAGCTTGACGCCGTGCTTCTTCTCGAAGACGTCCTTGTACTTGGTCCGCAGGTCCATCACGGCCTTCATGTCCACCTCGTTATAGGTGGTCAGCATAGCGGCCGTGTTCTGGGCGTCCTTGAGGCGCTTGGCGATGGTCTGGCGCAGGCGCGTCATCTTCACGCGCTCTTCGCGCGGCGCGTCCGCAGCATTCGAAGGGCCGCGGGCCGGGGCTTTGGCCGGTTCGGCAGGTGCAGCCGGTGCCTGAAGGCCGCGATTGACGGCCGCAATGACATCGCCCTTGAGAACCTGGCCGCGCTTGCCGGAACCATCGATATCGTCTGCCGAGGCGTTGTTCTCAGCGAGCATCTTGGCGGCAGCAGGGGCTGGCGGCATGGAAGACGGGGAGGAGGAAGACGAGGAGGAGGGAGACGGGGAAGAGGCGGAAGCGCCAGCCGCTTCGGCTGCAGGCTTCTCCGCGGTCTGGGCAGGGGCCGAGGTTTCGGCAGGCTTTGCGGCCGGGGAGGCGCCAGCGCCTGCACCTTCAGCGATCTGGCCGAGAAGCGCGCCGAGACCGACCGTCTCGCCCTCATTGGCCACGATTTCCGAAAGCGTGCCGGAGGACGGCGCGGGAACCTCGATCGTGACCTTGTCGGTTTCGAGCTCCAGCAACGGCTCGTCGGCGTTCACGGTGTCGCCGACCTTCTTGAACCAGGTGCCGATCGTGGCTTCGCTGACGGATTCACCCAGGGTGGGCACGCGGATTTCGGTTGCCATTGTTAAAACGTCCTGATGTTGTGGGCGTTGCTGCCGGACCGGTCAGTCGCGCCTGGAAAGGGAAGATGTGAGGAAGCGGAGCGGGGCGAAACGGCGTTCCGCCCTTGGAACCGGCCCTGCGCAGGGCCGGTGGTGGGTTGACGCCTCCACCACCTCGCCAGATCGGGCAGATCCGCTGCGGGAGCAGCGGTCCAACCGTTCCGGGTAGGGATGATGCAAAGGAAACCCATATCGACGCGTCAACCTCCGAGCGCGTCTTCGAGGAAGGCGGCAAGCTGGGCAAGATGCTTTGACATCAGGCCGGTTGCCGGCGAGGCTGCGGCCGGGCGGCCGGTGTAGCGTACCCGCTGGTACTTCGCATCGATATGGGCCAGGACCCATTCGAGATAGGGATCGATGAACGACCAGGACCCCATGTTCTTCGGCTCTTCCTGGCACCAGACCATTTCCGCATTGCGGAAACGGCTGAGCTCGTTGATCAGCGCCTTGGCCGGGAACGGATAAAGCTGTTCCAGACGCAGCAGGTAGATATCGTCGATGCCCCGCTTTTCACGCTCTTCGAGAAGGTCGTAATAGACCTTGCCGGAGCAGAGCACGACACGACGGATCTTTGCATCCTTCTGGAGCTTGATCGGGCCATCCTTGATGACCTCCGCGTCATCCCACAAGAGACGGTGGAACGACGTCTCGCCGGCCATTTCCGACAGGTTGGAAATGGCCCGCTTGTGCCGCAGAAGCGACTTTGGCGTCATGATGATCAGCGGCTTGCGGAAGTCGCGCTTCATCTGCCGGCGCAGAACGTGGAAGTAGTTTGCCGGCGTCGTGACGTTGACGACCTGCATGTTGTCTTCCGCGCACATCTGGAGCCAGCGCTCGAGGCGGGCGGAGGAGTGTTCCGGGCCCTGGCCCTCATAGCCGTGCGGCAGCAGGCAGACGAGACCGGACATCCGCAGCCATTTGCGTTCGCCCGACGAGATGAACTGGTCGAAGACAACCTGCGCACCGTTGGCGAAGTCGCCGAACTGGGCTTCCCAGAGCGTCAATGCGTTCGGGCGGGCGAGCGAGTAGCCGTATTCGAAGCCGAGAACGGCTTCTTCCGACAACATCGAGTTGATCACTTCGTAGCGCGCCTGGGTGGGCGAGAGGTTGGCGAGCGGAATGTAACGCTCTTCCGTCTGCTGATCGTAGAGGACGGTATGGCGCTGGGAGAAGGTGCCGCGCTCGCAATCCTGGCCGGACAGGCGGATCTTCGTGCCTTCGACGGCGAGCGAACCGAAGGCGAGCGCCTCCGCCATCGCCCAGTCGATGCCTTCGCCCGTCTGGATCATGTTGGCGCGGTTGTCCATGAAGCGCTGGATCGTCTTGTGAACGTTGAAGCCTTCGGGAACCTCCGAAAGCTTGCGCCCGATCTCCTTCAGCGATTTCATCGGCACCGAGGTCTTGCCACGGCGCTGTTCGTCCTGATTGTCGGCGGTGCGCAGGCCCGACCAGGCACCATCCAGCCAGTCGGCCTTATTAGGCTTGTAGGACTGGCCGGCCTCGAATTCCTGCTCGAGGCGGGCACGCCAGTCGGCCTTCATCTTTTCCAGTTCGCCGTCGGTGATCAGGCCTTCGGCGATCAGGCGTTCGCCATAGAGCTGGACAACCGTCTTATGGCCACGGATGACCTTGTACATCTTCGGCTGCGTGAAGGACGGCTCGTCCCCCTCGTTATGGCCGAAGCGACGGTAGCAGAACATGTCGACCACAACCGGCTTGTGGAACCTCATGCGGAATTCGATTGCGATCTTTGCGGCATAGACGACCGCTTCCGGATCGTCACCGTTGACGTGGAAGATCGGCGCTTCGATCATCTTCGCGACGTCGGAAGGGTAGGGCGACGAGCGCGAGAAGGCCGGATTGGTGGTGAAGCCGATCTGGTTGTTGATGATGAAGTGAAGCGTTCCGCCGACGCGGTGGCCACGCAGACCGGAAAGGCCGAGGATTTCGGCCGTCACGCCCTGGCCGGCGAAGGCCGCATCTCCGTGCAGCAGCAGCGGCAGGACCTTCGAGCGTTCCTTGAGCGGAATCACGTCGCCTTCGAAGACCGTCGCCATCTGATCCTGCTTGGCGCGCGCCTTGCCCATGACCACGGGATTGACGATTTCCAGGTGCGACGGGTTGGCCGTCAGCGACAGGTGCACCTTGTTGCCGTCGAATTCACGGTCCGAGGAGGCGCCGAGGTGGTACTTCACGTCGCCGGAGCCTTCAACGTCGTCAGGCGCGGCGGAGCCGCCCTTGAACTCGTGGAAGACAGCGCGATGCGGCTTGCCCATGACGTTGGTGAGAACGTTGAGGCGGCCCCGGTGCGCCATGCCCAGAATGATTTCCTTCATCCCTTCCTGGCCGCCGCGCTTGATGATCTGCTCAAGCGCCGGGATCAGGGATTCGCCCCCATCGAGGCCGAAGCGCTTGGTGCCCTTGTACTTGACGTCGATGAACTGCTCGAAGCCTTCGGCCTCGATCAGCTTGGAGAGAATTGCCTTCTTCCCCTCCGGCGTGAACTCGACGCCCTTGGCGGGACCCTCGATGCGTTCCTGAATCCAGGCTTTGATTTCCGGATCGGAGATGTGCATGAACTCGACACCGAGCGTCGAGCAATAGGTCCGCTCGAGGATGTCGACGATCTCGCGCATCGTGGCGTATTCGAGCCCGAGCACGTTATCGAGGAAGATCTTGCGATCCATGTCGCCGGCTTCAAAGCCGTAATTGGACGGGGACAGCTCATGGTAATCATCGACCGGGGCTGCGATCTGCAGCGGGTCGAGCTTGGCATGCAGATGGCCGCGCATGCGGTAGGCGCGGATCAGCATGATCGCGCGGATGCTGTCGCGGGTCGACTGATGCACGTCGGCAGGCGAGGCAGGGACGCCGGTCGCTTCCGCCTTGGCCTCGGCCTTCGCCTGGACCTTCTTCTCGATGACCTTCTCGACCGTGCCCCAATCGCCGTCGAGCGCCGACGTGAGGTCGTCGCGGGGCGTCAGAGGCCAGTTCGGCTTCTTCCACGAAGCGCCCTTGGCGGCCTTCGCGACGTCTTCGGGATTGTCGGCCAACGCCTTGAAGAAAGACTGCCACTCGCCCGAAACCGACGATGGGTCGGCCTCGTAGCGCGCATGGAGCTGCTCGATGTAGCTCGCATTGGCGCCGTCCAGAAAGGACGTCAGTTGAAATTGCTCGTTGGCCTCTTGCCTTGCCATGGTTTTATCGCGGACCTGTCCGTCCGCCTCCTGACTTGTTGGATGCGGCCCTGGGCTCTGCAACATGCCGTCCCGGGCCGACTGTGCGACGGCCATCCAATACGGCCGAGCGCGTGTCATTTCTTTGGCAGAACCACAGGGCGGGGCCTTGACTGCCGTGTACCTTAGATGGGTTGAGGGACGCCCGACGCCAATGGCCGGCCGTCCCTCGAGATTGCATCAGCCCTTCAGGACTTCCACCAGGGTCTTGCCGAGGCGGGCCGGGGAAGGCGAAACGCGGATGCCGGCCCGTTCCATGGCGGCGATCTTGTCTTCTGCGCCACCCTTGCCGCCGGAGATCACGGCGCCGGCGTGGCCCATGGTGCGGCCGGGAGGTGCGGTGCGGCCGGCGATGAACCCGACCATCGGCTTTTTCCGGCCACGCTTGGCCTCGTCCATGAGGAACTGCGCGGCTTCCTCCTCGGCGGAGCCGCCGATTTCGCCGATCATGATGATCGATTTCGTCTCGTCGTCGGCCAGGAACATCTCAAGCACGTCGATGAACTCGGTGCCCTTGACCGGATCGCCACCGATACCGACGGCGGTCGTCTGGCCGAGGCCTTCGTTCGTCGTCTGGAACACCGCTTCATAGGTGAGCGTGCCCGAGCGCGAGAGAACGCCGACGGAGCCCTTCTTGAAGATGTTACCCGGCATGATGCCGATCTTGCATTCGTTCGGGGTCATGACGCCAGGGCAATTCGGGCCGATCAGGCGGGACTTCGACGCGTCCAGGCGCGCCTTGACCTTGACCATGTCGGCCACCGGAATGCCTTCGGTGATGCAGACGATCAGCGGAATTTCCGCGTCGATCGCTTCGATGATGGCAGCGGCAGCGCCCGCCGGGGGAACATAGATGACCGAAGCGTCGGCACCGGTCTGTTCCTTGCCCTCGGCAACGGTCGCGAAGATCGGCAGCGTCTCGCCCTTGGACCCTTCCCAGGTTTCGCCGCCCTTCTTCGGGTTGATCCCGCCGACCATCTTCGTGCCGTGATAGGCAAGCGCCTGTTCGGTATGGAAGGTGCCTGTCTTGCCCGTCAGACCCTGAACGAGGATCTTGGTGTCTTTATTGATGAGAATGGACATGGATCAGTTTTCCTCTTCCTCGAATTCGAGGGAATCAAATTCTTCGAAGGCGCCGTTGGACCAGCGGTAACCCTTGCCGGATGTCGATTTTTCGTCGTGATGGCTGTTGAGGTTCTTCGACCAATGGGTCTGGAACCAGTCGAATTGCTTGTCGGCCTTCGAGATCCCGAGCTCACCCTTCCAGACATACAGCGTGTCGTCCTTCGACTTCAGCTTGAAGAACTCGACGGCGTCGTCGTCATGCGTGAAATGCGCCCAGCGATCGGCAGCCTCGTCGTCGAGGTCCGGCGTGGTGTCCCAGCAGACGAAGTAGCAAAGATTGATATCGGTTTCGTTCGGGCCGAAGGATTGGCGATTGACCGTCTTTTTTGCACCGCTCATGAGATCAGGCTTCCTTCACGGCAGCGACGATCTTCTGCGCGGCGTCATCGAGATCATCGGCGGAGATGACGTTGAGGCCGCTCTCGTTGATGATCTTCTTGCCGAGATCGACGTTCGTGCCTTCGAGACGCACGACGAGCGGTACGGTGAGACCGACATCCTTCACGGCCGCGATCACGCCTTCGGCAATCACGTCGCACTTCATGATGCCGCCGAAGATGTTGACGAGGATGCCTTTCACGGCCGGATCGGCGGTGATGATCTTGAAGGCTGCAGTCACCTTTTCCTTCGTGGCACCGCCGCCGACGTCGAGGAAGTTTGCGGGCTCGGCGCCGTAGAGCTTGATGATGTCCATGGTTGCCATGGCAAGGCCGGCACCGTTGACCATGCAACCGATGTTGCCGTCGAGGGCGACATAGGCGAGGTCATATTTGGACGCCTCGATTTCCTTCTCGTCTTCCTCGGTCTTGTCGCGAAGCGCGACGACGTCTTCGTGGCGGAAGAGGGCGTTGCCATCGAACGACATCTTGGCGTCGAGAACGCGCAGGCGACCGTTGGTCATGACGATCAGCGGGTTGACCTCGAGCAGGCTCATGTCCTTCTCGATGAAAGCCTTGTAGAGGATCGGGAACAGACGCTCGCCGTCGGCCTTGGCTTCGCCTTCGAGCTTCAGCGCCGTGGTGAGGGTATCGAGGTTCTCAGCGGTGACGCCGGCAACCGGATCGATCGCGACGTTGATGATCTTTTCCGGCGTGTCATGGGCAACGGTCTCGATGTCCATGCCGCCTTCCGTGGAGACCACGAAGGAAACCTGTCCGACGGCGCGGTCCACGAGAATGGAGAGGTAGAGCTCGCGGTCGATGTCGGCACCGTCCTCGATATAGAGGCGGTTCACCTGCTTTCCGGCATCGCCGGTCTGCTTGGTGACGAGGGTGTTGCCGAGCATTTCCTTCGCGTGGGAAACGGCTTCCTCGATCGTCTTTGCCAGCCGCACACCGCCCTTGGCGTCGGGGCCGAGTTCCTTGAACTTGCCCTTGCCCCGACCGCCGGCATGGATCTGGCTTTTCACGACGTAGAGCGGGCCGGGAAGCGACTTCGCTGCGGCCTCTGCCTCGTCGGCCGAGAAGATCGCGACACCTTCGGCCACTGGAGCGCCAAAGCTCTTTAGAAGAGCCTTGGCCTGATATTCATGAATGTTCATGGGAAATTTTCCTGTCTGATGTCGGGCTGTCTGATGCCGGAAAGATTACTTCAGGCTCGGAGCGATACCGACGCAAGCTTCGCAGAGACCGGCAACCGCAGCCACGGACTTGTCGAAGGCTTCCTGTTCGGCCTTTGTGAATTCGACTTCGATGATGCGCTCGATACCGCCGGCACCGATGATGGTGGGAACGCCGACATACATGTCGTTCACGCCGTACTGGCCCGAGAGGTGGGCGGCACAAGGAAGGACGCGCTTCTTGTCCTTGAGGAAGGATTCGGCCATCTCGATCGCAGAGGCGGCCGGCGCGTAATAGGCCGATCCGGTCTTCAGCAGGCCAACGATTTCGGCACCGCCATCCCGTGTGCGCTGTATAATCTCTTCCAGACGCTCCTTGGTGACCCAGCCCATCTTGACGAGGTCCGTCAGCGGAATGCCGCCGATCGTGGAGTAGCGGGCGAGCGGGACCATCGTGTCGCCGTGGCCGCCGAGGACGAAGGCCGTGACGTCCTGAACGGAGACGTTGAATTCTTGGCTGAGGAAGAGGCGGAAGCGGGCGCTGTCGAGCACGCCGGCCATCCCGACGACCATGTTCTTGGGAAGGCCCGAAAACTTCTGCAGAGCCCAGACCATCGCGTCGAGCGGGTTGGTGATGCAGATAACGAAGGCGTTCGGAGCGTATTTCTTGATGCCGGCGCCGACCTGTTCCATGACCTTGAGGTTGATGCCGAGCAGATCGTCGCGGCTCATGCCGGGCTTGCGGGCAACACCAGCGGTGACGATGCACACGTCGGCGCCTTCGATCGCAGCATAGTCGCTCGCACCGGTCAGGTTGGCGTTGAAGCCTTCCACGGGCGAGGACTGCGCGATGTCGAGGCCCTTGCCCTGAGGCACGCCGTCGGCAATGTCGAAGAGAACGATGTCGCCCAGTTCCTTCAGTCCGGCCAGATGGGCCAGCGTGCCGCCAATCATTCCGGAACCGATAAGTGCGATCTTGTTGCGCGCCATGAAAGTGCTTCCTTTGAGATCAAATCTGGCAAGGTCTGCAGCGACACGACTCCCGCGTTTCCGGGCGGCACCCAACCTTACAGGCGAAAGCACTAGTCGCCTCGTCCGAAAATATCAACTGCTACTTTTGGAGCGTGTCTTTTCAATCGTTTAGATCAATATTTTCTTACGTAAACGTCATAAAATCGGTCATGATTTCTTCGCATTTGCAGCATGAGCACCGGCGTATTCGCTGCTTTGCAGTTCGATCAACCGCGAGACCGTCCGATCGAACTCGAAGCCCTCCGTCCCCTGCCGAACGATCAGAAGCTCTTCCGGCCGCGCGTCCGCCGTTGCGAACAACCGCGCACCGCGGTCGTAGATCGTGTCCACCAGCATGATGAACCGCTTCGTCTCGTTTCGCCGGTCCGCGCTGAGCAGCGGGATATCATCGATAAAGATGACGCGGTAATGCGACAGGATGGTGAGGTAATCGTTTGCACCGAGCGGACGCGCGCAGAGCTCAGCGAAGGAAAAACGCGCGCAATCGCCCGCGGCTGCGGGAATATGGATTGTTCGGCCTTTCAAGGTCAGGTCGACCGGTCCTGGATGCAGGCCTAATGTCGCTTTTGTCCACGATGCATCGAGCGCCTTGCGCGAGGCCTCGTTAAGGGGCGACGACCAGACGGGCAGGCCGCTGGTCTTCTCCAGGCGATAGTCTGTTTCCGTATCCAGAGGGACGACATCGGCATGGGCGCGCAGGAGATCCACGAAGGGCAGGAACAGGGCGCGATTGAGACCGTTGCGGTAGAGATCGCCGGGTTCAACGTTTGATGTGGCCACGAGAACGCAGCCCCGCTTGAAGAGTTCACCGAACAGGCGCGACAAGATCATTGCATCGGCGATGTCGGTGACCGAAAACTCATCAAAGCACAGGAGGCGGGCTTCTGCGTAGATATCGGCAGCAACAGGAGGCATCGGATCAGCATCCTTTGTCTCGCCGTTCTTGAGCTTCTGGCGATGTTTGAAGATGCGGTCCTGGACCTCCGCCATGAATTCATGGAAATGCGCACGACGCTTTCGCGCGATCGGCACGGTGTCGAAGAAGAGATCCATCAGCATGGTCTTGCCACGCCCGACGCCACCGTAGAGGTAGACACCCTTGATGGGCGGTCGCTGATCGCGCTTTGATGCGAAAAGCCAGCCGAGGGCATTCGATTTCCGGCTCGCGCGGCTCGCGGCCAGATCGGTGGACAGCCGATCCAGGCGCGCGGCGATTGCCAGTTGCGCCGGATCGCGTTGCATCTCGCCCTGGTTGATCAGGGCCTCTAGCCGTCTCGATATGGTGTTTTCGGCGTTTGGCACGCGCAGCCTTCCTGGCCGTCAGACCCCGTTTATCTACGACGCTGGCCGGTCGGGACGACCGAAGCGATCATCAGGGATCAGCGGCTCAGGCTGACAGGTTGGCCGCCATTGGTCTGGCCGTCGAAGCGGGCGTCGGCGGTCTTGTAGAGGCGCGCCAAGGCATTGCCGTTGCGATCCTTCAGCACGACCTGCTTGCCTGCCACTTCCCAGGACCCCATCTGCGTCAGCTCGCCGGCGCAGCCGCGGGTGCCGCCGCGCGAACCCGAGCCGAGATTGGTCAGTGTCAGGAACATGTCACAGGAACTACCGCCATTGGCGACGCGCCAGTTACCGACCATGGATTCCTTGGTGACGTCGAGAGAAGCGGCCGGCGCGGCGGGCGCGCCGCCGGGAACCTGCGGACTGCCGAGTGCGGCCGTCTGGTTGACGGGTGCTGCCGGGAACTGGGATGCGTCGCCACTTGTCGGGGGCGGCAAGGCGCCGCCGGAGACCGAGGGTACGGGTTGTGCTTGCAGGGGGGCAGGGCCCACGTCGCGCTGGTCGAAGGCGCCCACTGAGGTGCGCTGGCATCCTGAAAGCGCCAGCACCGCCGCCAGACCCGCCGCAACATGATATGCCCGCATTTCGAACTCCCGGTCGTCTCGCATGAAAATTGAACGTTCGGGACAGATATAGGCCGGATTAAGGTTAATCGACCTTTAAGGCTGCCAAAAAACGTTCTTTCCTACAGCCCTGTGGCGTAGACGAAGCGCCAGACGGCGTATTCTCCGTTCGAACCCTCGGTCAGACGCGGCGCTCGACCATCATCTTCTTGATCTCACCGATGGCCTTGGCCGGGTTGAGGCCCTTGGGACAGGTCTGGGCGCAGTTCATGATCGTGTGGCAGCGGTAAAGGCGGAACGGATCTTCCAGATTGTCCAGACGCTCCCCCTTGGCCTCGTCACGGCTGTCGATCAGCCAGCGATATGCCTGGAGAAGGACGGCCGGACCGAGATAACGATCGCCGTTCCACCAGTAGCTGGGGCAGGAAGCCGAACAGCAGGCGCAGAGAATGCACTCGTAGAGACCGTCCAGCTTGGCACGATCATCGTGGCTCTGCTTCCATTCCTTGGCCGGTGCCGGCGATACGGTCTTCAGCCAGGGTTCGATCGAGCGGTGCTGGGCATAGAAGTTGGTGAGGTCCGGCACGAGATCCTTGACGACCGGCATGTGGGGAAGGGGATAGACCTTCACCGCCCCCTTCACGTCGTCCATGCCTTTGGTACACGCCAGCGTGTTGGTGCCGTCGATGTTCATGGCGCAGGATCCGCAGATCCCCTCGCGGCAGGAACGCCGCAGGGTCAGCGTCGGATCGATCTTGTTCTTGATATAGAGCAGGGCATCGAGAACCATCGGGCCGCAATCGTCGACGTCGATGAAGAACGTGTCGATCGATGGGTTCTTGCCGTCGTCGGGGCTCCAGCGATAGACGCGGAATTCGCGGGTGTTCGTGGCGCCGGCAGGCTTCGGCCACACCTTGCCTTCGGTCATCTGCGAGTTCTTGGGAAGTGCAAGTTCAACCATATTCGTTTTCCTTGACCGGGCTTCCGTTAGTAGACGCGCGCTTTTGGCTCGATCTTGTAGGGATCGATGCCTTCGGCGAGCAGTTCGGTGTGAACGGGGCGGTAGTCGAGCTTGACGTCGCCGGCGTCGTTGACCCAGGCCAGCGTGTGCTTGCGCCAGTTGACGTCGTCGCGACCGCCGAACGGGCCGGAGGTATAATCTTCGCGTGCATGGCTGCCGCGGCTTTCCTTGCGGGCTTCCGCGCCGACAACCGTGGTAATCGCGTTGGCCATCAGATTTTCAAGTTCCAGCGTCTCCACGAGATCCGAGTTCCAGATCATCGAGCGGTCCGTGACCTTGATGTCGGACATGTCGGACCAGATGGCGCTCATGCGTTTGCAGCCGTTTTCAAGCGATTCCTGCGTGCGGAACACGGCGGCGTCTTCCTGCATCGTGCGCTGCATCTTCTCGCGCAGGACGGATGTCGGGGTTCCGCCGCTGGCGTAGCGCAGCCTGTCCAGGCGGCCGACGATCTTGTCGCAGGCGGCCTTGTTCAGCGCGGGGATCGGGCTTGCTCGGTCGATCACCTCTCCGGCGCGGATGGCGGCGGCACGGCCGAAGACGACCAGGTCGATCAGGGAGTTCGAGCCGAGGCGGTTGGCGCCGTGCACGGAGGCACAGCCCGCTTCGCCGACGGCCATCAGGCCCGGGATGATGCGTTCCGGGTTTTCGCCATCGGCATTCAGGACTTCACCCCAGTAATTGGTGGGGATGCCGCCCATGTTGTAGTGAACCGTTGGAAGAACCGGGATCGGCTCCCGCGTCACGTCGACGCCGGCAAAGATCTTGGCGCTCTCGGAAATGCCCGGCAGGCGTTCGTTCAGAACGGCAGGATCGAGATGGTCGAGATGCAGGAAGATATGGTCCTTTGCCTTGCCGACGCCGCGACCTTCGCGAATCTCGAGCGTCATGCAGCGCGAGACGACATCGCGCGACGCGAGGTCTTTGGCGGAGGGTGCATAGCGCTCCATGAAGCGCTCGCCTTCGGAATTGACGAGGTAACCGCCTTCGCCGCGGGCACCTTCGGTGATCAGGCAACCGGCGCCGTAAATGCCGGTCGGATGGAACTGGACGAACTCCATGTCCTGCAGCGGCAGGCCGGCGCGGGCGATCATGCCACCGCCGTCGCCCGTGCAGGTATGGGCTGAGGTCGCCGAGAAGTAGGCGCGGCCGTATCCGCCGGTCGCAAGCACGACCATCTTGGCGGAGAAACGATGGATGGTGCCGTCATCGAGGCACCAGGCGACAACGCCGGTGCAGCGGCTGCCGTCGTCGGACATGATGAGATCGAGCGCGAAATACTCGATGAAGAATTCTGCATTGTGCTTCAGCGACTGACCATAGAGCGTGTGCAGAATGGCGTGGCCGGTGCGGTCGGCGGCGGCGCAGGTGCGCTGCACCGGCGGACCTTCGCCGTAGTTCTGCATGTGGCCGCCAAAGGGACGCTGGTAAATCTTGCCTTCGGCATTGCGCGAAAAGGGCACGCCGTAATGCTCCAGCTCATAGACCGCCTTCGGCGCTTCCATGGCGAGATATTGCATGGCGTCGACATCGCCCAGCCAGTCGGAGCCCTTGACGGTGTCGTAAAGGTGCCACTGCCAGCTGTCGGGGGTCATGTTCTGCAGGGACGCGGCAATGCCGCCCTGGGCTGCGACCGTGTGGGAGCGGGTCGGAAAGACTTTTGTAATGCACGCCGTCTTGAAACCCTGTTCGGCCATGCCGAGCGTGGCGCGCAGTCCCGCGCCGCCGGCGCCGACGACGATCACGTCGTAGGAATGGTCGACATACTGGTAGGCCTTGCCGTTGACGGACGGTGCTTCAGTCGATGCCATGGTCTTATCCTGCAAAGGCGAGCTTCAGGATGGCGAAAAGACAGAGCCCGCCAACCGCGATCGCGAAGAATGTATTGAGCATGAGAAGGACGATCTTGATGCCTTCGGCGTGAACGTAGTCCTCGATGATCACCTGCATGCCGATCCGCATGTGGGTCAGTGCGGAGATGACGACAAGGGCCATGACGACCGCGACGAACGGATTGCCGAGCGCTGCGACCACGTCGGCATACGGCGCGCCTGCATGTGTCATCATGAAGATGACGAAGAAGGTAAGAAGAGGCACGTTTGCCACGGCCGTCAGGCGCTGGCGCCAGAAATGCTCCGTGCCTTCCTTGGCTGAACCGAGACCGCGGACCTTACCGAGGGGTGTGCGCATATCCATGGTCAAACCCTCAGCGAACGATGTAGCCGACGATCCACAACAGGAGCGTCACGGTAATGGAGCCGACGGCATTGGCGATGGCGAGTTTCGTCGAGAATTCCTTCTCGTAACCATAGCCCAGATCCCACATGAAGTGGCGCAGACCGCCGAACATGTGATGGATCAGCGCCCATGTGTATCCGAACAGGATGACCTGGCCGATGATCGTGCCGAAGAACCAGCTGGCCCAATCGTAATAGGCCGGGCCGCTGGCGGCTGCGATCAACCACCAGGCGACGAGAACCGTGCCGAAATAAAGTGCAGCGCCGGTAATGCGATGCACGATCGACATGAGCATGGTCGGAATGAGCTTGTAGATCTGAAGATGCGGCGAAAGCGGCCGGCTTTTGGTGACATTCGTCATCTGAACCTCACAGAACGACCGGTCAATCGTCCAAAAACTAGACTCTTTATATCCGGTTTGCGCAGGGATTGCGCAGCATTCAGTTGTGGCGAGCTTTAATCTTCGGCAGGGGTCTTAACAAGCCTGTTTGCAGCGCGAAAAGAAATTAATCGATTAGAGACGGAGGTTTACTGGACAAGCGTTTGCATCGCATTTGACCCGTTAAACATATCCAGCGAAACAGGCGGCAACGGCCTGACTTTCGGGCCGTCCTGCGCCAGATTGGTCTTTAACGCTTTGTTAAGATCTGTCGGAGGTTCATCATGTATCGTGACATCGCCCTGCGACCCCTGGCCGTCGCTGCAGCCCTTGCGGTAACGGCCGTTGGAGGGGCCGAAGCCCGGGACGAGGGCTATCGCGGACAGTATTTCCGCACGTATTCCGCGCAGGCCGAGCAGCTGGAACAGCGATCCGGCGTCCGGCTTCAGGGTCGGCGTCACGCGGTTCCCGATTACCGGGTCGTTCGTGGATTTTTCGACGGCCAGAGCCGGTACCGGGTGCGAGAGGATGCGACAACATGGCGCGGGGACGAGCGCATGCGCCGCGACGGGCGTGCACCCCCGGCGGTCATCGTCGGATCGGGCCGGTTTTCCGGGAATGCGAATGCCTGGTATCGCAGTGGCGCCGGCAGCTATTTCACGATCACGAGCTATGACGAGAATAGCAGCTATGGCGCTTTCGAGCGCTATGCGCCGCCCGACAACAGCGTTGCGCGAAGCGGCGTCATGACGGTGGATCGCGGCGCTATCCGTCGGAACGACAGTGCCTGCAGCTTCGAGGCCGGGGTTTGCGTCATTCGCGGGCGTTGAGCCCGGACACGAAGGCCGTCGGCGGCGCCGTCATCGAAACCGCCAAACCGTCGTCTTTTTCACCTCGCTGTCTTCCAGCGCACGGGTCACCGGGACGGCATAGGAGGCCAGCGGCACCATCCGGTCGCGCGGGCAATAGGCACGACCGGGATCTCCGACGAGCACGTCGATGCCCGCGGCAACCAGATCGTCGAACCAGGGCACCAGCCTGTCGGCGAATGCCTTGTCGTAGAAGACGTCGCCTGCAAGAAACACGTCACAGGCGACCGGTCGGCCAATCCTGTCGGCGTTGTCGTGGGCAATGACCACGTCGTTGAGCTGTGCATTGAGCCGGATCGCAGTGCCGGTCCAAGGATCCGTGTCCAGCGCCAGAGTGGATGCCGCGCCGGCCTTCATGGCGGCGATCGCAACCAGACCCGAGCCGGACGCAAAGTCGACGACGGTTCTGCCAGCCACCAGATCGGAATGATCAAGCACATAGCGGGCAAGTCCCTGGCCGCCAGCCCAGGCGAAGGCCCAGAACGGCGGCGGCAGGCCGATGGCCTCCAGCTCGTCCTCTGTCTTCAGCCACAGATCATGCGCCTCGCTCGCCAGGCGAAGCTTCACCTCGGGGACGTGCGGCGGCGAGAAGATGCTGGTGTTCTCGCGGATGAAGCGCTCCGGATCGGTCTTCACGCTGTGGGCGAGAGCGGAGGATTGTCGAGGCCGCCCATGCGGCAGATTTCTTGCCATTCCGCTTCCGTCACGGCCTGAACCGAGAGCCGCATGGACGTGACCAGTTGCATGTCCTTCAGCTTCTCGCTCGCCTTGATCTCCTTCAGGGTCACGGGCGTCGGCATGTCGCAAACGGCCCGAATATCGACGCAGTCCCAGCGCGGATCGCCCTCTGCGGTCGAATCAGGGTGCGAGAGCGCGCAGACCTCGGCGATGCCGACGATCTCCAGTCCTTCGTTCGAGTGATAGAAGAAACCTTTGTCGCCGATCTTCATGGCCCGCATGTTGTTGCGGGCAAGGTAGTTGCGCACGCCTGTCCATTCGGTTCCCGCGTCGCCGGCGTCCTTCTGCATGGTCCAGGACCACTTGAAGGGTTCGGATTTCCAGAGCCAATAGCCCATGTCCGTCACTCCGGCTTGTTGAACACCCAATTCCAGGCGCGGACCTCGACGGAGGCAAACAAACCGGCCTTTGCATAGGGGTCTTCGGCAAAGAGCGCCGTAGCCGCCGCCTTGTCCTCCGCCTCGATGATGACCAGACTGCCGTTCGGCTTGCCGTCGGACCCGAGGAACGGGCCGGCGATCTTCAAGATGCCGCGGGCATTCAGATCGTCGAGATAGGCGACATGGGTGGGCCGCGTCTCGATGCGGATCTGGAGTGCACCTTCCTTGTCGGTGCAAAGGGCTGCAAAGAGCATGATCGTGCCTTTCCGAAGCTATTCTTGTGTGATGGGGCGGGACATGAGCTGTTCCAGTGCGGTTCCCACGTCGATTGCGCCATCGATCATGGCAGCGACGGCGAAGGTCAACGGCATGTCGAGGCCGAGGCGCCGGGCCTCCGTTGCCGCAACCGAGGCTGCAAGCGCACCCTCCACGAGATCGGCGGTCGTTGTGACCGCGCGGCCTTCGCGTCCGAGGGCGATGCCATAACGCAGGTTTCGCGATTGGTGACTTGTCGCGGTGAGAACGAGATCGCCGAGTCCGGACAGGCCGCGGACCGTTTCTCCCTGACCGCCACAGGCCGCGACATAGCGGGAGAGTTCGGCAAGCCCGCGCGCGATCATGGCAGCACGGGCGGATTCGCCGAGCCCCGCCCCTTCGACAATGCCGCAGGCAATGGCGAGCACGTTCTTGAGCGCGCCGCCGAGTTGCACGCCCGTGCGGTCGATGGACGGATAGAGGCGGAATGTGGGGCCGGAAAGAGCGTTTGCAAGCCGCGCGGCCTGCTCTGCCGAGGCCGCGGCGATGACCATCGCGGTTGGCAGGCCGATGGCGATATCGGCGGCAAAACCAGGGCCGGAGAGAACGGAGACCGCATGGTGTCCCAGTTCATCCGCCACGACCTCTGTCAGGAGGCGGCCCGTGCCGCGTTCCAGCCCCTTGGCGCAGACAACGATATCGGCTCCCGGGTCGAGGTATGGCTTCAGCGTCTGCGCAGCCTCGCGCTGTGCCTGCGACGGCATAGCGAAGAGCACCATGCCTGCTCCAGAGAGAGCGGCCGGGTCCGTCGTCGCAAACAGCGTTTGCGGCAGGTCGATGCCGGGAAGCGCGTCTTCATGCCGGCGCCGGGTTAGGATCGCGTCCGCTACATCCCTTCGCCGGGCTATGAGCAGGACCTCGGCGCGGCCCGCACGCGCGATTGTCGCTGCGAGCGCCGTCCCGAAGGCGCCGGCGCCGACGACCGCCACCTTCCCGGCAGAAGAGATCGCCGCGTCGCTCATGCCTTCGCGCCTCGCTTGCCGAAGCCGAGCAGGGTCTGTGCATGCGCGTCCAGAGGCCAGCGGGCACGGGGCGACACGGAAAGATCGTCGGCGGGCAGACCGGCCGCCATGCGCTCCGCACCCGCCCAGGCGATCATCGCCGCATTGTCGGTGCACAGATGGAGCGGTGGCGCGACGAATGCAAAGCCGTTCGCGCCACAAAGGCTGTCGAGCGTTGTGCGCAAAGCCTGATTGGCCGCAACACCGCCGGCAACAACGAGAGAGGGCCTGTCGACATCCGGATAGGCGGTTCGGAAGCGCTTGAGGCCGCGGCCGATCCTGTCCTTCAGTGTTCGCGAGACCGCATCCTGGAAAGAGGCGCAGATATCGGCGATATCCTGTTCCGCCACCGGGGCGATCGACTGCGCGGCCTGCCGCACGGCGGTCTTCAAGCCTGAAAAGGAAAAGTCCAGACGGGCCTCGCCGACCAAGGGCCGGGGAAAGGTGAAGCGTTCCGGGTTGCCGTCGCGCGCGGCGCGTTCGACGGCCGGACCCCCGGGATACGGGAGACCCAGGAGCTTTGCCGTCTTGTCGAAGGCCTCGCCCAAAGCATCGTCGATGGTCGTCCCCCAGCGCTCGTAGTCGCCGGTGTCGCGCACCAGTATCAGCTGGGTGTGCCCGCCCGACACCAGCAGCATCAGATAGGGAAAGGCGAGCCCGTGGGTCAGTCGCGCGGTCAGAGCGTGGCCTTCGAGATGGTTGATCGCATAGAGCGGCTTGCCTGCCGCGCGCGCCATGGCCTTGCCGGTCATGAGGCCGACGATCAGGCCCCCGATCAGGCCCGGGCCGCTGGTCGCCGCGATGGCGTCGACGTCCGACAGCGACATTTGCGCGCGCTCGAGCGCTTCAGCAATGAGGGTATCCAGTGCCTCGACATGCGCGCGGGCTGCAATTTCCGGTACCACGCCGCCGTAGAGGCTGTGTTCCTCGAGCTGGCTCAGCACCACGTCGCCCAGGATTTCGCCGCGCCCATCCTCGGTGCGCAGCACGACGGAAGCGGCGGTTTCGTCGCAGCTCGTCTCGATGCCGAGAATACGCAAGGGCCGGTTCATTGGGGTGGATGACTCGAAGATTGCAGACGGGAACAAAGGGAGATACACGGACCTCCGGTAACAATGGATCGTAGCGGATGCAAACGAAACCTTTCCGGATCGGCACGCGCGGCAGTCGGCTCGCGCTGGCTCAGGCTCATGAAACGCGCGATCGGCTGATGCTGGCGCATGGCTTGCCGGAGGAGATGTTCGAGATCGTGCCGCTGTCGACGGCGGGCGATCGCATCACCGATCGAGCGCTCTCGGAAATCGGCGGCAAGGGACTTTTTACGCAGGAGCTGGAAGATCAGCTGCTGGCAGGAACACTCGATTTTGCGGTCCATTCGGCCAAGGACATGGCAACGCGCCTGCCCGACGGCCTGTTTCTGTCGGCCTTCCTGCCGCGAGAGGACGCCCGCGACGCCTTCATCGGCGGCACGGCGCCCACGCTTCTCGCCCTGCCGGAAGGGGCGACGGTCGGTTCGGCCTCGTTGCGCCGACAAGCGCTGATCCGGAGACTGCGGCCCGACATCAAGGTCATCGTCTATCGCGGTCTTGTCGAGACCCGCCTGCGCAAGCTGGCCGAGGGCCAGGTGGATGGCACGCTGCTGGCGCTCGCCGGACTGAAGCGGCTCAACCTCGAAGGGGTCGCAACAGAAATTCTCGATCCCACCTATTTTCCGCCAGCCCCTGCCCAGGGTGCGATTGCCGTCGAGAGCCGGATCGGCGATACCCGGATCGACACGCTTCTTTCGGCCATCAACGACCGGACGACAGAAGAGGCGGTGACCTGCGAACGCGCATTTCTCGACACGCTGGATGGCTCCTGCCGGACGCCCATCGCCGGCTACGCCGTTTCGGACGGCGAGCAGATTTCGTTCTCAGGGATGATTCTGACACCGGACGGAACGCAGCATCACCGGGTCTATGCCGAAGGTCGGGCTACGGATGCCCGGAAGATCGGCGCACAGGCAGGCGAGGATATTCGCGCCGATGCGGCTCCCGGCTTCTTTTCCAGCTGGACGTGAGCGGATGCGCGTCCTCGTCACGCGCCCGGAAACCACCGCGGACAAAACGCTCCGGAAGCTTGCGCTTGCCGGCCACGAGACACTGCTCTTGCCCCTGAGCGAAGCCGAGCACTTGCCGATCCGGGCGACAGCGTTGGCCGCCTCGGCGGTTGTCGCAACGAGTGCCGAAGCGTTCCGTGCACTGCGGCAATCCCCCCAGGCATTGTCGTCGCTCGCCTCTTTGCCGGTCTACTGCGTCGGCGACGCGACGGCGGAGGCGGCGCTCGATCTCGGCTTTTCCCGCGTTCGAGTCGGTCCTGGAGATGCTGCAGGCCTCGCGGAATTGATCGTTCGTGATCGGGCTTCGGCAACGGGCATTCTGCTCTATCTCGCGGGCACACCCCGCCTGCCGGAACTGGAAACGCGCATGACCGTTGCCGGCGTCCCGCTCCAGGTTCGGCTGGTCTACCGCATGCGGCCCGTCGTCCGCCCGCCCGGTGCGTTTTCGGCGCAGGTTCACGCATTCAGCCCGGAAGCGGTGCTCTTTTATTCGCGGGAAGCAGCCAGGCAGTTCTTTTCCGACATCGCTCCCGCAATGCTTTCCGCGACGGTGCGGATCCTCTGTCTCGGCCCCCGCATTGCCGACGCCGTGCCACCCGGATGTCGTCACGTGGAGATCGCTTCCTCTCCGGATGAAGATACCCTGCTTGCTCTTCTCGACGCCTGAATGAAGCAAATCGACCGGTGGGGCCTTTCCCTCGCCCAGGTCGGTGTCTAGGTTTATGCTGTTGACCTCACGCATAGAGAAGAGAGCATGGATCCGGAGAAACCGCCGCGCCGCACCAAGCCCGACCGGCAGCCGCTGACGATCGATCTGCCTGCCACGCCCGCTGCATCCGATGCAGCGAGACCGGAAGACCGGGACGCTCGCCGAAAAGCACCGGAAACGGTCTTGCCCGCTGACGCAGTCGTGGCGGCTTCCGATATGGGCCCTCCGGCCAAGAATGCGATCGACGGGTCGCCGAGCGATCAGGGAACGCCGGCCGATGCGCCCGTGGACGCGAGCCTCAAAGCCGAGGCCGCCAAGGACGCGCGCGTCGAAGCCTCTGCTGCGAAGTCTGCAGCGTCGGCCCGGTCCGAGAAGACCGCCTCCGTCCCGCCGACGCCGCCCACCGGGGCTTTGGGGCCTGCGGGTTCTTCGACATCTGCCAATCGTGCGGCGGCTGCGCGTCCTTCACGCTCGGGTGCGCTGGCCGCGGGGATTGTCGGCGGCCTGATCGCTCTTGCCGGCGCAGGTGTCCTTCAATATGCCGGTGTCCTCCCATCAATCGGTCCGGCATCGAACAATAGCTCATCGGAGCGCGATCTCGCTGCCGAAATCGATGCCTTGAAGGCGCAGGCACCCGCGGCGGGCTCGCCTGCCAGCGAAGGCCTGGAACAGAGGCTTGCAGCTCTCGAGCAGGCGATCGGCGTGGATGGTCGTTCCTCCGATACGAACGATCTAAAGGCACAGGTCGAGAGCCTGACCCAAGAACTCGCCGCCGTGAAGTCCGGTCTTGCCGACCAGAGCCGTGCGGCACAAGCGACGACATCCGAGCTTTCGACGCGCATCGAGGAAGCCGAGAAGAAACTGGACGAGCCGGCCAGCGACGTGCAGCTTGCACGCGCCATCGCGGTCACCGCCCTGAAGACGGCTATCGACCGGGGCGGCCCATTCCTCGCCGAACTTGATGCCTTGAAGACCGTTTCGCCCGATGACCCGGCCGTCGCCGGTCTGGCCGACATCGCCCCCCGTGGCGTCTCCGCGCGCGCGGATCTGACACGATCGTTCCCCGACACGGCCGACGCAATGCTGGCCGCCATTCAGGGCGCCGACCCGAACCAGGGCATCTTCTCGCGGCTGATCGGAAGCGCGGCGTCGGCTGTTCGCGTGCGTCCCGTCGGCAGCGTCGAGGGCACAGGTCCGGAAGCCGTCGTGGCGCGGATCGAGGAGCGCCTGACCAATGGTGACCTCAAAGGCGCAAGCCTCGAATGGGACGGCCTGCCGCAGCCTGCCAAGGACGCCGGCGCGGCATTCCGCACGAAGCTCGACGAGCGCATCAAGGTCGAAGGTTTGATCGATGCCGCCGTCGCCGGAGCCGCAACCGGCCCCACACCTGTCAAGCAGGGCTGAGGAGAGCCGATTTGATCCGTATTCTCATCTTCGTCCTGATCGTCCTCGCACTCGGTGCAGGGTTCTCCTGGCTTGCCGACCGGCCGGGCGAGCTATCGCTGGTCTGGATGGGCCAGCGTATCGAGACCAGCCTGATGGTCGGCGCCACTCTGCTTGTCGCGCTCATCGCAGCCATTCTGCTTGTCGTCTGGCTTGTCCGCGTCATCTGGTTTTCGCCGCATTCGATCGCCCGCTACTTCCGGGTCCGCAAACGCGACCGTGGCTATCAGGCGCTGTCGACCGGACTGATTGCCGCCGGTGCCGGCGATGCTATCCTCGCGCGCAAGATGACCGCGCGCACGCGCGGTCTCCTGTCCGCCGATCAGGAGCCGCTGATCCATCTCCTCGAGGCGCAGACCGCGCTGATCGAGGGCAAGCATGATGATGCCCGTCGCAAGTTCGAGCGAATGGCCGAGGATCCCGAAACGCGCGAGCTCGGCCTGCGCGGTCTTTACCTCGAAGCCAAGCGTCTGGGTGCCAACGAGGCAGCCCGGCAGTATGCCGAACAAGCGGCGGACAAGGCGCCGCATCTCGCCTGGGCGACGCTTGCCACCCTCGACGAGCGCAGCCAGGCGGGACGCTGGGACGAGGCTGTGCATCTTCTGGACCAGAGCCGCACCAGTCATGTCATCGACCGCAAGGAGGCCGATCGCAAGAAGGCGGTTCTGCTTGCGGCACGGGCACGGGAACGGCTGGATGCCGATCCGAAGGCCGCGCGCGACGACGCGCTGGCCGCACTGAAGCTCGACCCTGCGCTGGTGCCGGCTGGCCTCATAGCGGCCAAGGCCCTGTTTCGCGAGGACAATCTGCGCAAGGCGGCGTCCGTGCTTGAGAAGCTTTGGAAACACGCACCGCATCCCGAAATCGCCAGGGCCTATGTCCGCGCAAGAAGCGGCGATTCCGCGGTCGACCGGCTAAAGCGCGCCCGCAAGCTGGAAGCCTGGAAGCCGAACAATGCGGTGTCGCTGATGGCCGTTGCCGAGAGCGCTCTGGAGGCCCGAGAGCTGGAACTGGCGCGCTCCATGGCGGAAGCTGCCGCCCGCATTGCGCCGACGGAAAGCGTCTTCCTGCTGCTTGCCGATATCGAGGAAGCGGATACGGGCGATGAAGGGCGCATCCGCCACTGGATGAACCAGGCGTTGAAGAGCCCGCGCGATGCGGCCTGGATCGCCGATAGCGTGGTCTCGCAGGAATGGCTGCCCGTGTCTCCCGTCAGCGGGCGCCTGGATGCGTTCGAGTGGAAAATGCCCGTCAGCACGATCGACGGTCCTCTCGAAGAGGGTGGCGTCAGCCGCGGCGAAGCGGCGATCCGCAGCCTGCCACCGGTTGCGACTTCCGTTGCCGCGCCAAGCCGGGCCGAACAGGATGCAGAGGTCGCGACGCAGCCGACAAAGCCCACCGAAACGGTGGAACGGACGATCGCGATTGCCGTACCGGTGCCGACCGAATCGGTCATCGTCTACGAGCCCGCCGAGCCGGCCCGTCCGAACGTTGCAGCCGACACGGACGGCAAGCCCGGACAGGAGCTCGCCACGAAGGATGAGACCCCGCTTGCTGTCCGGACACCGGTCTTGCCGTCTTCCTCACCCTCACCCTCACCCTCACCCTCACCCTCATCCCCATCCCCGGTGCAGCCGTCGTCATCGGGTGGTCGTTCTGCGACCAAACCCGCCGAAGCGCCGGTCGAGCCGTTCTTCGGGCGCCCGCCGGATGATCCCGGCGTTCGCACCGATAGAGTTGCAGAAAAGACGACATTCAAACTTTTCTGACGGTTCAGGGGCCCTGCGGGGCCCCTTTTCGCACGTGCGAAGCCGAGGGGGGCTAGACCGGGCTTTGCGGCTCGTCTTTCCTGTCGGCATCAACGACCCTCCTGCCGTGAGCGCCGCGCCATCCATGTTCGACCGTATCCGCACTTTCATCGACAGTCTTACCGGTGCCGAGCACCCGAATCCGATCGAGGCCGGCGATCCGCGCATCGCGATCGTCGCGCTCTGCATTCAGGTCATGGAGGCTGACGGCCATGCCGACGACGTCGAGCGCCGTAAGGTGCGTTCGATGATCAAGGAGCACTACACGCTCGACGACGCCGCGCTGAATGCGCTGATCGCCGCGGGCGAAGATGCCGAGAGCGAAGCGATCGACTTCTTCCGTTTCACCTCCGACATCAAGCGGCACTTCAGCGAGGAACAGCGGATCGATCTCGTCGGGATGCTCTGGGAGATCGTCTACGTGGACGGCGAACGCAGCGAGATGGAAGATCACGTCATCTGGCGGATCGCAGACCTTCTCGGCGTATCCAGCCGTGACCGCATTATGAAGCGGCAGGAGGCTGCCGCGAAATCCGACGTCGTCGAGACGGCGGAGCGCTGAGACGCTTTCCTGCCTCTGTTACGGACGCGGCCCTCGGCCTTTATCGTTTCGTCTCGGGCGCATCGAGCGTGTCGATGCGGCGGAGCTGCGAGAAGCCGAGCGACCAGAGCACGGCCACAAGCAAGGTGCCGGCTCCGCCGATGACCACAGCGGGAACCGCGCCGATGGCGGAGGCCATCATTCCGGCCCGGAACTCGCCGAGTTCGTTCGATGCGCCGACGAACACCATGTTCACCGCGTTCACACGTCCGCGCAGCTCGTCCGGCGTCCACAGCGTGATCAGGGTTTCCCGAACATAGACCGAGATCATGTCGGAAGCGCCCATGATGACGAGCGCGATGATGGAGATCCAGGGCGTCGCCGATAGGCCGAACACGACCGTACCAAGCCCGAACAGCGCCACGCCGACAAACATCAGCACGCCTGCGCGATGCCGGATCGGATGGGCCGCAAGCCACATGGCCATGCCGACCGCGCCGACCCCGGGCGCCGCGCGCAGGAGGCCGAGGCCCCACGGTCCGAGCGCGAGAATATCGCGCGCGAAGACCGGCATGAGTGCAATGGCCCCGCCAAGCAGAACGGCGAAGAGGTCGAGGGAGATGGCGCCAAGGACGACCTTCTCCGCGCGGATGTAGCGAAAGCCGGCCGTGATGGCCCGCCAGCTTTGCGCCGTCTGGCTGCTCTTCTGGGCAGGCTTGGGGATGGCATAGACCATGACGACGCTGGCGGCGAAGAACAGGACGGCGACGCTGTAGGGAACGGCCGGTCCGAGCGCATAGATGAGGCCGCCGACGACAGGACCGACGATCATTGCCGTCTGCCAGGAGGTGGAGTTCCATGCGATGGCGTTGGCGAGATCGCGCTCGGGTACGAGATTGGGGGCTAGCGATTGGGAGGCCGGCGCGAGGAACGCCCGCTCGATGCCGAACACGACCAGGATCGTATAGACCGGCCAGAGGGAAAAGGTGTCCGTCAGGGTGAGAGCGAGCAGGGCCGCCGCGCAGAGCGTGCTGACGCCCATGCAGACGCCCATGATCATGCGCCGGTTGTAGCGGTCGGCGACCGATCCGGTGACGAGAATGAGAACCAGCGACGGCAGGAACTGGAATAAGCCGATCAGGCCTAGGTCGAAGGGATTGCGCGTCAGGTCGTAGATCTGCCATCCGACGGAGACACTGACGATCTGGATGGCGAAGTAGGCGAGGAAGCGGGCGAAGAAGTAGCGGCGGTACCCGACATGCCGGAAGGCGGCGTAGCGGTCTCCGGTTTCGACGATGGACATGAATGGTCTTTCCCGGCCTCTGGTGCATCGGCCCGTTCATATGGACGCCGGCTGGTGCGGCACAGCGTCGTCTTAAACATGTTTCACACCGCGCAGACCGCAGGGTTGCCGCCTTGCCTGCCAGTGGCTACATGTCTTCCAACTATTGCATAATGCTCCGCTCCGGAATCGGTTCGAGGAGAAAATTATGCGACGCCATAAATGTTGGACCGACGGTTGCCCATCGCCGATGGCACACGGTGGTCCCGGAACCGGAGGCCCGGCATGCTCGCCGTCATCGCAACGCTGAACTTCATCATCAATATCGCCTGGTTTCTGATCATTGCCTCGGCGATCTTTTCCTGGCTGTACGCGTTCAACATCATCAATACCAACAACCAGGCCATCAGCATGATCGGCCGGTCGCTCTATCAGCTGACGGAGCCGCTCTACCGCCCGATCCGCCGCATTCTGCCGAATATGGGCGGCGTCGACCTGTCGCCTTTGGTGGTTCTGGTCATCCTGTTTTTCCTGCAGCAGTTCCTCAACACGACGATCGCTCCGGCCCTGCTCGCACCGACCTACTGATCCGATTTTTGTCGCTCTAAAAACAAAGGCCCTTCGCACGATTTCTCGTGCGAAGAGCCTTTGTTGATCCAATGAGTGTTCACCCGAAGAGCGCAAGGCTGGCTTTCACGGTGACGAACACGCCCCAGGCCAGCGGCAAGCCGACACAGGCCCAGGCGAGCATCGCCTTCGCATCAAGCCCACCTCGGCCGATGCCGAAGGAACCGGACGGACCGGCATTGACGGCGGCCGTCTTGGCCTGGAGCGCTGCGACCTCCGCATCCTTCATGAACCACTTATCGGCCAGCGGCCGCACGAAGGCGTTGGCAACAAGGCCGAGCGCCAGCATGCCGGCAAGGATGTACATGGTGGTGTTGTAGACCTGATCACGCGGGAGCCCGGCGGCAATCTGCGCTTCCCGGATGTAATTGACGACGACCGGCCCGATGATGCCGGCCGTTGCCCAGGCCGTCAGTAGGCGTCCGTGGATGGCGCCAACGAACTGGGTGCCGAAGATGTCGGCCAGATAGGCGGGGATCGTGGCAAACCCGCCGCCATACATCGACAGGACGATGCACAGCATGCCGACGAAGAGAAGCTTGCTCTGAATGCCCGCCGCCCAGGGTATCAGTGCATAGAGCACGATTCCGATGACGAAGAAGCAGAAGTAGGTGTTCTTGCGGCCGATCCGGTCGGACAGCGAGGCCCAGAAGAAGCGCCCGCCGATGTTGAACAGCGAAAGAAGGCCGGTGAAGCCGGCGGCGATGGCGGCCACGCCTGCCAGCTGCTCCTTCGACATATCGGTAAAGGCGACACCGGGTGCACCGATCAGCGAGCCGGCGAAGATCTCCTGCAGCATGGGCGAAGCCATGCCGATGACGCCGATGCCGGCGGACACGTTCAGGCAGAGCACGGCCCAGATCAGCCAGAACTGCTTCGTCTTGTGCGCATCGCGCAGGTGAACGTGACGGGTCGTGATCATCGTGCTTTTTGCAGCCGGCGGGACCCATCCCTCCGGACGCCAGCCCGCAGGCGGAATGCGGTAGCCAAAGGCGCCCGCGAGCATGAAGACAAGATAGCCGAGCGCCATGACGACAAAGGTCTGCCAAACGCCGACCGAGGTGTCCGAGCGAAAATGCGTCATCAGGATATTGGCAAGCGGCGCGCCGATCATGGCGCCGCCGCCAAAACCCATGATCGCCATGCCTGTCGCCATGCCGCGGCGGTCGGGAAACCATTTGATGAGGGTGGAAACAGGCGAAATATAGCCAAGGCCGAGCCCGATGCCGCCAATGACGCCGGCACCCAGCCACATCATCCAGAGTTGGTGCGTCGCAACACCAAGGGCGGCAATGAGGATACCGCCGCACCAGCAGAAGGCCGAAACGGTCGCGGCCTTGCGCGGACCGACCTTCTCGAGCCAGCCGCCCCACATTGCGGCAGACGAGCCGAGCAGCACGAAGAACAGCGTGTAGATCCAGCCGAGATCGCTGACCCTCCAGTCACAGGTCGTGGTAAAAAGCGCCGACCCCAGCGTCAGATCGGCGCACGCCGCCGGTGCCGTGATGCCGATCGCTTTTGACAGAGGCAACCAGAACACGCTGAAACCATAGGCCATGCCGATGCAGAGATGAATGGCGAGCGCCGCCGGAGGAACGAGCCAGCGGTTAAATCCGGGCTTGGCAATGATCCGCTCCCGGTCGAGCAGCCCCGCCGATCCGGGAATGCCGAAGTGTTCTGCCGTTGTCGACATCGTTGTCCTCCTCCTCTGAGCCCCTCCTCGGGCGGTTGGTCTTTGTCCTCAAGCGCGGGATCGATGACCTGCAGTCTCCTCACTGCAAGGACGATCGACGCCGCGTATGGTCTACCTTTCGGGCATGTTGGGTTCCGACAGCGATTCGCCCGCAGCCGTGCCCTTGCCGCCGGGTGCGCCACGGGCCGCATCCGCACCGGTGCCGATCGCATCCTCTTTCGCGTGTGGCCGCTTGATGAGCGGAGCAGCGGCAAGCACGAGCGGATCGAATCCGGCATGGCCGTTCTCGATCAGCGCGAGAAACGCGCCGCGCATCCGGGGCTCCCAGAACTTGTTGATATGGATCGCGACGCCCGCCGGCCCGTCCTCCTGCGGCTGCGAGCGGAAGAAGGTGGCAATCTGGTTTGCCATGCGCACGAGCTTTGCGTCCGTGCCATGCAGAGCGCCGTCTTCTCCCGAATGAACGTCCGATACGGGATCAGGCGACATGGCTGGTCCTTTCGGTTGGCCGGACGGCTCGGGGTTGGTTGCCTTCGGCACGGATACGGTCCGCATGGGTGAAGACCTCGAAATCGTCGCCGCGAACCAGCGCTACGAGTGTCATGCCCGCTTTCTCGGCCGTCCGGATGGCAAGCGCCGTCGGCGCCGAGATGGCGATGATGAAAGGGCTTCCGAGAATGGCCGTCTTCTGAACCATCTCCACCGAGACCCGGCTCGTGACGACGACGGCGCCGGTGGCCCCCTTGTAGCCTTGGCGGGCGGCGGCGCCTGCCAGCTTGTCGAGCGCATTGTGCCGCCCGACATCCTCGCGCACGGCGACCAGTCCCTCATCCGGCGCGAAGAAACCGGCGCCGTGGACCGCCCGGGTCTCCGCATGCAGCGGTTGCCGGGTGTTCAGCAAGGCGACGGCCTGCGTGATGTCGTCAGGTGTCAGGCTGAGCCGGGCGGCGGCGACCGATGGCGTCTGGCGGACTGCCTGTTCCAAGGATTCGATGCCGCAAAGACCGCAGCCGACGGGACCGGCCATGTGCCGGCGTCGGGTTACCAGCGCGTCGTGTGATTCATCGCGCAGGATAATCTGCAGATCATATCCTTCGGGGGTTTCAACGGCTTCGATACTCTCGATCTCGGCGGGATCGGTGATGATGCCTTCCGTCAGGCTGAAGCCTGTGGCGAAATCGTCGAAATCCGCCGGCGTCGCCATCATGACGGCGTGTGTGGAACCGCCATAGCTGAAGGCGACGGGGGTCTCTTCGGGCAACTGCCGGCTCGCCGGACGAATGTGGCCCTTCCGGCGGGCAAGTTCGGCGACGGTGCGGGCGAGGGGAGGATTGGTGGATTGGGTCATGGACATGATCTATGTGCGGCAGGGCCCTTGTCCACCGCCCGACGGCACCCCGGCGCATCGTGATGGTGCGCGGCATGTCTCATTCCGCAGCCTCCAGCTTGCCGATGATGCGGCGTGACTGACGAGCCTGGTCCTCGTATTCCGTCTGCCATTCCGACGGTCCGTTCGAGGGCGAAATCTGCACCGCCGTGACCTTGTATTCCGGACAGTTGGTGGCCCAGTCGGAAAAGTCTGTGGTGATGACGTTGGCCTGGGTCGTCGGGTGGTGGAAGGTGGTATAGACGACGCCGGTCGCGACACGGTCGGTGATCAGCGCCCGGAGCGTTGTGTCACCCGAGCGGCTGGCCAGCCGCACCCAGTCGCCATCGCGGATGCCGCGCAGTTCGGCATCGTGCGGATGAATTTCCAGTCGGTCCTCCTCATGCCAGACGACATTCTCGGTGCGCCGCGTCTGCGCGCCGACATTGTACTGGCTGAGAATACGGCCGGTGGTCAGGAGAAGCGGGAAGCGCGGACCGGTCTTCTCGTCGGTCGCGACATACTCCGTGCGGATGAACTTGCCTTTGCCGCGCACAAAGCCATCGACATGCATGATCGGGGAGCCCTCAGGCGCCTTTTCG
The DNA here is from genome assembly GCF_001424325.1 of Rhizobium sp. Leaf341. Lineage (NCBI taxonomy): Bacteria > Pseudomonadati > Pseudomonadota > Alphaproteobacteria > Hyphomicrobiales > Rhizobiaceae > Rhizobium > Rhizobium sp. Leaf341. Next base: position 34,578 of record NZ_LMPE01000002.1, on the reverse strand, counting down.
TTGCATGGCCACTGAACGGAGCCTTTCTCTTCGAGATAGGCGTAGGAGACCTTGGCGAAGCTCGGAGTTGTTGCTGCGATCTCGTCCATGATCTCAGACGGATGCGTGTAGCTCCAGGCAAGGCCCATGGCACGGGCGAGGTTCTGCGTCACTTCCCAATCGGCATAGCCGTTGCGCGGTGTCATGACCCGGCGCACGCGATTGATGCGGCGTTCGGCATTTGTGAATGTTCCGTCCTTTTCGAGGAAGGTGGAGCCAGGCAGGAAGACATGCGCGTAGTTCGCCGTTTCGTTGAGGAACAGGTCCTGCACGACGATGCATTCCATGGCGGCCAGACCTGCCGCAACATGCTTGGTGTCGGGATCGGACTGGAGAATGTCTTCGCCCTGGATGTAGAGGCCCTTGAAGGATCCCTCGACAGCTGCGTCCAGCATGTTGGGAATGCGCAGGCCCGGCTCGTCGGAGAGCGTGACGCCCCAAAGCTTTTCGAAGATATCGCGCGTTGCGTCGTCCGAGACGTGCCGGTAACCGGGGAGCTCATGGGGGAACGAACCCATGTCGCAGGAGCCCTGAACATTGTTCTGACCGCGCAAGGGGTTCACGCCGACGCCCGGGCGGCCGATATTTCCGGTCGCCATGGCCAGATTGGCAATCGCCATGACGGTGGTCGAGCCCTGGCTGTGCTCGGTCACCCCGAGGCCGTAATAGATCGAGCCGTTTCCGCCCGTGGCAAACAGACGGGCAGCGCCCCGCAGGTCATCGGCCGGAACCCCTGTCAGGGCTTCGGTTGCCTCCGGGCTGTGACGCTCTTCCGCAACGAAGCCAGCCCAGTCCTCGAACTCCGACCAGTCGCATCGGGTCCGAATGAATTCCTCGTCGCAGAGGCCTTCGGTAACGATCACGTGGGCCAGCGCCGTCGCGACGGCGACATTGGTGCCGGGGCGCAGCGGCAGGTGATAAGCGGCCTCGATATGGGGCGAGCGGACGAGATCGATCCGGCGAGGGTCGATGACGATCAGTCTGGCACCCTGCCGCAGCCGCTTCTTCAGCCGCGAACCGAAAACGGGATGACCATCGGTCGGGTTCGCGCCGATGATGATGACGACATCGGTCTCCTCGACCGAGTCGAAGTTCTGCGTGCCGGCCGATGTCCCGAAGGCTTGGCCGAGGCCGTAGCCCGTCGGCGAATGGCAGACGCGGGCGCAGGTGTCGACATTGTTGTTGCCGAAACCGGCGCGGATCAGCTTCTGGACAAGATAGGTTTCCTCGTTGGTGCAGCGCGACGAGGTGATGCCGCCGATCGACTCGCGCCCGTACTGGTACTGGATGCGTCGAAATTCTGCTGCCGTATGGGCAAGCGCTTCCTCCCAGCTGACCTCCCGCCAGGGGTCGGTCACCTTCTCGCGGATCATCGGGTTGAGGATGCGCTCCTTGTGGGTCGAGTAGCCATAGGCGAAGCGGCCCTTGACGCAGGAGTGGCCGCGATTGGCCTGACCATCCTTCCACGGCACCATGCGCACCAGTTCCTCGCCGCGCATTTCCGCCTTGAACGAGCAGCCGACGCCGCAATAGGCGCAGGTGGTAACGACCGAATGCTCCGGTTGACCAATGGCGATGACGGACTTTTCCGTCAGTGTCGCGGTCGGGCAGGCCTGGACACAGGCGCCACAGGAAACGCATTCCGAAGACAGGAAATCTTCGTGCTGACCGGGCGACACGCGGCTGTCGAAGCCACGGCCCTCGATCGTGAGCGCGAACGTGCCCTGCACCTCCTCGCATGCCCGCACGCAGCGTGAACAGACAATGCATTTGGAGGGATCATAGGTGAAATAGGGGTTGGATTCGTCCTTCGGCATCCAGCGCGCATTCAGGCCTTCGCCCGCGCGCGTCTTTACATGATTGTCACCGTCATAGCCGTAGCGAACATCGCGCAGGCCCACTGCGCCGGCCATGTCCTGCAGCTCGCAGTCACCATTGGCGGCGCAGGTGAGACAGTCGAGCGGATGATCGGAAATGTAGAGTTCCATCACCCCCTTGCGGATATCCTTCAGTCGGGCGGTCTGTGTGTGAACGACAAGGCCGGGAGCGACGGGCGTCGTGCAGGACGCAGGCGTGCCGTTGCGGCCCTCGATTTCGATCAGACAGAGCCGGCAGGAGCCGAAGGCATCGACCATGTCGGTGGCGCAGAGTTTCGGCACCTGGATGCCTGCCTCCATCGACGCGCGCATGATGGATGTGCCCTCGGGCACCGTGATCTCGCGACCGTCGATGGTGAGGGTGACCTGCGTTTTCGCGCGGGAGGCCGGAGTGCCGAAATCGGTTTCAGGAACGAGCAGCATGGGGGTCTCCTGAACGATGAGGATCTTGTGTGGTCCTGGCGTGGGGTTGCTCCCGATCCGGCTGTCGACGCTGGCTCTCCGTTTCGACCGGAAGAGGGGATGTAAGGCGACAGTCTGCCGTCGGCGCAAAGAACGCGCGGACCACGTGCTCTCTCCCGACAACCAGATAGACGGGCACGGCGAAGGGCCGCCCGGGGTATGCAATCATCGTGGAAGCGTTCATCGTCATTCCGCAGCCTCCGCAACCGGTGCCGGGACGAAGTCATCCGGGAAATGGGTGACGGCGCTCATGACCGGATAAGGTGTGAACCCGCCCAGCGCGCAGAGGGAGCCGAACTTCATCGTGTTGCAGAGGTCCGAAAGCAGCGCGAGGTTCTTTTCCGGCTCGATGCCCTGACCGATGCGGTCGACGACCTCGACGCCGCGAGTCGAGCCGATACGGCATGGCGTACACTTGCCGCAGCTTTCCACGGCGCAGAACTCCATGGCGAAGCGGGCCTGTTTCAGCATGTCGGCGGTGTCGTCGAAGATGGTGATGCCGGCGTGACCGATGAGGCCACCGGCCGCGGCGAAGGCCTCATACTCGAACGGCGTATCGAACAGCGCGCGCGGGAAATAGCCGCCGAGCGGGCCGCCGACCTGCACCGCCTTGACCGGACGCCCCGTCGCGGTGCCGCCGGCAACGCGATCGACGATCTCGCCGAGGGTAAGCCCGAAGCCGACCTCGTAGAGCCCCCCCTGCCGGGCGTTGCCGGCGATCTGGATAGGAATCGTCCCGCGGGAACGGCCCATGCCGAAGTCGCGATAGTGCTCCGGGCCCTTGTCGAGGATGACCGGCACCGAGGCCAGCGAGATGACGTTGTTGACGACGGTGGGTTGGCCAAACAGGCCCTTGTGCGCCGGCAGAGGTGGTTTGGCCCGCACCACGCCACGCTTGCCCTCGAGCGAATTGAGAAGCGCAGTTTCCTCTCCGCAGACATAGGCCCCGGCACCGGTCCGGATTTCGATATCGAAGCTAGGCCCCTGGCGGAGCACCGACGGGCCGAGAATGCCCGCCTGCCGAGCCAGATCGACAGCTTTCGTCATCGTATCGATGGCATGAGGATATTCCGAGCGGATATAGACGAACCCCTTGGTGGCGCGGGTTGCAAGACCTGCGATCGCCATGCCCTCGATGACGACGAAGGGGTCGCCTTCCATGATCATGCGGTCGGCAAATGTGCCGCTGTCGCCTTCATCGGCGTTGCAGACGATGTATTTGCGCGTGTCAGGACAATCGAGAACGGTCTTCCACTTGATCCCCGTCGGGAATCCTGCACCACCGCGGCCGCGCAGGCCGGAGCGCGTGACGGCCTCGACGACGGCCTCCGGCTGCAACGCTATGGCCTTGGCGAGACCCGACAGCCCACCATGCGCGCGATAATCGTCCAGTGACAAAGGGTCGATGATGCCGCACCGCGCAAAGGTCAGCCGCGTCTGGTCCTTGAGGAAGGGGATATCCTCTGTCGGGCCAAGGAAGAGCGGATGATCGATCCCCTCCTTCGCGTCGGGATGAAGAAAACCGGCGTCGAGCAGTGCACCGACATCGTTTACGTTTACGGGGCCAAAGGCATAGCGGCCCTTCGCGGTTTCGACCTCGACAAGCGGTTCCAGCCAGTGCAGGCCGCGCGATCCTGTTCGCACGATGGCAAGGTCGAGGCCGCGGGACGTCGCCTCCTGCGCCAGGCTGGTCGCGACGCGGTCGGCTCCGACGGCAAGGGCTGCGGCATCGCGGGGGATGAAGATCCGGATCATGCGACCACCTCGGCAAGGAGGCTGTCGAGGGCCGATGCGTCAAGGCGCCCATGCACGCCGCCGTCCAGCATAGCGGCGGGCGCGGTGGAACAGAGACCCAGACAGAAGACGGGCTCCAAAGTGACCGCGCCGTCTGCCGATGTTTCGTGAAAATCGATGCCGAGATGGATCTTGACCTGCTCGGCAAGGCGGTCGGCCCCCATGGCTTGGCATGCCTCGGCCCGACAGAGCTTCAACACGTGCCGGCCGGCAGGCTGGTGGCGGTAATCATGGTAAAAGGTCACCACGCCGTGCACTTCCGCGCGCGACAGGTTCAGGTCGGCGGCGATCATCGGGACGGCTTCCTCCGGGACGTAGCCGAACACCTCCTGCACGGCATGCAGGATCGGCAGAAGCGGCCCCTCCAGATGCTTCAAATCGGCAACGATCGCCGCCACGCTCGTTGCGAGATCGCTTTTCCCAAGGTGTCGATCCACCAGGCTCCTCCATGCAGGTCTGCGACGTCCCGGCGTGTGCTCCGGTCTCCTCCAAGCGGCCCGTGTCGTGATAACCAGAGCCTACGTCAGGTATGAAGATTCCAGAGGTGTCCCGTGGCGGCAATAGCGGAGATTCGTGGAGCGATAGAAGATTTCTATCAAAGCCCGTGATGTTCAGCCAGCTTGCGGGCTTCATGCAGCAGTGCGGAAACGAGCGGCGTGTAGGGTTCACGGTGGGTCGCGACCAGTCCGACGAGATGGCCGGCATCCGGTTCCTCGATCGGAATGACATGGATGTCGTCGTGAAAGCCAAAGGATTTCGCGACGTTGTACGGCATGATGCTGGCCCACTGTCCGGTGCGGATGTGGGAGAACAAGACGATCATCGAATTGGATTCCAGCGTCGGACGCGCCAGCACGCCCGCCGCACTGAAGTGCTGATTGATGATGCGGCGGTTCTGCATGTCGTTGGTCAATAGACAAAGTCGAATGGCGCTGACGTCCGCCCACGTCACGGTGGTCCGGTCTGCAAGAGGTGTTCCGGCGGCGGCCACGAGGTGGTAGCGCTCCATCAGGAGAGGCACGCTCGTGACCCTGCCGACCGGCTCATTGTCGAGATAGGTGAGGCCCGCATCGATCTCGAGGTTCTCCAGCAGGCCCAGCATTTTCGATGACGTGGTCGAGAGGACCGAGAAGGTGACGTCGGGATGCTTCTCCTGGAAAGGCGCGGTCAGGCGGGGCACCATGGCAAGCGTGGTCGGGACGGCCGCGAGACGAATATGTCCGACGAGGCCCTTTTTTGCGGCCCGCATTTCCTGTCGCATCGTTCGGGCATCACCGACGATGCGACGCGCCCATTCCAGCACGCGCTGGCCTTCCGGTGTCAAACCCTGATAGCGAGCGCCGCGATTGACAAGCATGACGCCGAGTGTGTCTTCCAACTGGCGGATGGCAGCAGACAGGGTCGGTTGCGTAATGCCGCATTGTTCGGCAGCGCGGCCAAAATGCCGTTCCTGTGCAAGGGCGATGAAAAATTCGAGCTTGTCGATCATGCAGGCGAGATCATGCGCTTTCCCGGCTCTCTCGGCAACAGAGGAGCCGACGCTTCAGCCGGTACGCGCGGTTCCCCATAAGGGCGACCCGGGGGCAGGCAATCAGGAACCGGTGCCGCCACGCAGTTCGTTCACGATGGTGCGCACAAGAATCCACGCGTCGAGAAGGATGGAAAAGGTCTCGATGTACTCGACGTCGCTGAGGATCCGGCTCACGGCCGTATCTGCATTCGTCGTGGAACCTCTCAGGCCACGGCATTGGGCAAGCCCCGTCAGTCCGGGCCGAACCAGGTGACGATCTTCATAACCACGCACGAGGTCCGCATAGGTCATCCCGCCAGCGATCATGTCGGGGACATGCGGCCTGGGGCCGACGAGAGACATATGCCCGACGACGATGTTCCAGAGCTGGGGGATTTCGTCGAGACTGGTCCGGCGCAGGAACCGACCCACCCGTGTCACGCGAGGATCGCCGTCGGTCGTCAATCGTATGCCGGCAGGGTCGCACTGCTCCACGTACATCGACCGAAATTTCAGGATTTCGAACGGCACTTCGTGTCGTCCCGTCCGCAACTGGCGGAAGAAGATGGGGCCTTTGCTCTCGAGCCTGATGAGCAGGGCAATCAGGAGAAGAATCGGTGCAAGTCCGATCAGTCCGGCAACCGCACCGCACATGTCGAACATCCGTTTCACCGCAAAACTGATCGGTTTGCAGGCCGGCGTGCAGCGCGGGAGCGTACGCCTGTTGTCATTTGCCAGCGTCGCTCTCGTCCACCCGTCTGCCCGCACCTGTGGCTGGGCGCCATGGAGATTGCCCGAGACGCCGAATGCCTGCAAACGACCGGTTGTCTGCAACAAGGAACGAGGGCTCATGAGCTGTTTCCTGGGGTCGGGCTTGTTAACATAGGAGAAGGGTGAGGCTCAATGCATGTATGCTTATGATCAATATGAAACATCCTTGATCCGTATTGATACATACGTGCGTTTATCTCGGCGGATACTCTGCTTTATTGTCGTCCGAAATGGATTACTCTTAACGATTTAGTGAACATACGGATCCGTGGCAAGCTTTGCTGCGCGAGAGATGTGAGGATTGGTAAACGTTGAGCGCGCGGAGCTTTTCGCTCCGAAGCGGTTACGCCCGTGGAAAAGGTGGGGGCGTAAAGGCGCGTAAAGCGCTCCGCGGCATCCAGAGCGTGGGGTCGGCATCGCTGAGGGGCAACCAGGCGGAAGGATCGAAAAAGGCGTCGCTGATCTTGCGGCGCGGCTTTTCGCTCTTGCGGGCCAGGAAGTTGAACCGCGGCAGATCCACGCGTTCCCGCTTGAAGGCGATGTGACTTCCGAATTCGTCCCTGTCGAACTCCTGGAGCGCTGCGATCTGGCGGAGCATGTCGCCATCATCCTGCCAGCGCACTTGCTGGAGGAAGGCCTCGACGGCGCGACTGCCTGCCTGGATGACGGCGGCGCGGTCCGACTCCAGTTCGATGTTGAACTTGACGCGAAAGGTCAGCACGCGACCTTTCAGGTCACCCTTCAGGAGCACGAAGACGGACGATTGTTGCGGTGGCGGAGGCTCGTCCGGCGGCGCTTCCATCAGCGGCTCGTTGTCCGGGTCGACATCGTCGCCAGGCTGCGCCTTGGGGGGTGGTTTCGGGGCGGCGACTTCCGGCCGTTTTGCCGGTCCGGTACCGGTAGGCGCTCCGTTGCCGATCGGCAGGAAGGACGAGCACTCGGATCCCTGGCCGTCCACGGCGCTCGCGGACCAGGCAATGTCGGGAAAGCCATTTGCTCGCAATGTCTCGCACAGGCGGCGGGGATCCATGCGGATCGATCGGACGAAGGTGGTCGGAATGCCGTCCAGATTGGCGCGGGCGTAGCGCGGCACCCGAATGGTCGGCGATGGCAGGCGGATGCCCTTGACGACACGGATCACGGGAAGAGGACCCCCTTTCGCATCGCCGGCTGTCGGTTCTGCAAAAGGAAAGAGGTGCTCGAGCTTCACCGGCGGATAGCCGAAACGGGCCAGGACGATATTGAGGTTGCGAAGGTCATTGGCGCCCAGCGCCGTGCCGAGGATGGCCGTGAAGATGACGAGAACCGCAAAGGCAAAGAATACGCGTCCCGAACGGCCTCCCTTTCCTTGCGTCATGCCGCCTCATCGTCTCCGTCTGTCGTCGCTCGCCTGATCAAGGCCTATGAGCTTGTCTTTGCCCGGAGTCCAGTGCGGCAAAGATGCGCGAAGGCGGATGCCGTCCAAGCTTTCGCCCTGTCGTTACGAACACCATGATCAGCGAGCATGCCGATCCCGATAGGCAACAATGCCCACATGCACAATCATGAGCGGCCAAGCCACACAGTACAACAGACCGACGACACGCATCATGTCCCATCCCTTCGTCAACGACATCTCGCCCTCGCGAAACGTCGTCTCAAGGAAGAACAGCGCGACAAGCGCGTAAAGTGTCAGCAGGATCGTTTCTGTCATGACTGTTTCCGCAGGTTACATTAGCAGAATCTGGTATTCTTGCCAAGAATCAAAGATGTGCCATAGCGGCGCAATGTGTCCTGATTTCGCAACCGGCGTGCGATTCCTGGGAAACATCCTGCCTATGAAGCCTATCCGGGCTTGTGCGGGTCTGGATGTCGAGGATGCGGACCCGATCAAAGACCTTCATCGGGAATGTTGAGAATGTGGCCGCAGGCCTTGCAATGCACGGCGTTCGCATCATGCCGGTTCAGTCCGCATTGCGGGCAGGAGAACCGCACCTTGTTCGGGCGGACGATGGCCTGCGCGAGGCGCACAAAGAGCGAGATGCCGAAGATCATCGTGACGATGGATGTCAGCTTGCCCAGCGTGCCTGGCAGGGTGATGTCGCCAAAGCCCGTGGTGGTGATGGTCGCGACCGTGAAATAGAGCGCATCGACAAAGCCTTCGATACCGGCCTCCGTTGCGAAGAAGGCGGTGTACACGAAACCTGTGACGAGGAAGAGAAACGTCACGAAGTTGATGCAGGCACCGATCACCTCCTGATATTCGCGGCAACCGGCCCGATGAACCAGAATACCGAAGACGCGGCTCTGGCTGAAGGACCAGATACGGAGCGCCCGAAGAAAGGCGAAGTTCGAGAATGTCTCGGGGAACAGCAGCGTCGCAAGGATGACGATATCGACCAGCGTCATCGGTCGGAAAAGGAACCGCCAGGGATTGTTGGCGATCAGCGCCCGGGCTGTAAATTCGAAGGCGATTAACGCGGCGATTGCATAGTCGATGACGAGATAGGTGCCGTGACGCGTCAGATAGGGACCGGCAAGAAAAAACAGGATGACGGCAAGATCGATAATGCCGATCGTTGCCTGAAACCCGACGGCTTGGCTGTCCGTGCCGTAGTAAAGACGTCGCAACGTTCCGCGAGGGCCGGCCTCAGACCCGCCTTCGTGCGCCATGTCGTCGGCGCGCTCCGTCTTCGAAAGGTTCACGATCGGGTCCTGACCCTTCGTCTCCCCGATCTCGCGGACGCCGCCGTCTTTGTCATCTATCATACTGTCTGCCTGAATTCGGTCGAAACATAGCCGTGCTCGGCGCCTCTTCAAGAGATTGCGCGCATGTCCGCCCTCGTATTGCCGGAATTGCTGATGAAAGCGACAGGCGACCTCGACGTCGTCATGGGCTTGCTCCGTTTCGCAATTCATCCGACGTTACAGGAAGTTCACTGTCAAGCAGCGCAGCCCGGCTGTATAGAGCATTGCGCTATAGGGCTTTCCGGTTCTCGAAAGACGCATGTGGTTCCATGACCCTTCCCGATACAACGCCTTCGCCTACTGCTTCTGCCGGTTCAGCATCTATCGCGGGCGACGGGTCTGACGAGTCTCGCGGCATCCTCGCCCGGTTCGGAGGCATCAGCCGGTTCGCCGCCGGCGGCGCCATTCTTCTAATCGCGGCCATTGTCGTCATTGCCATCGTGCACCTGACGTCGGAGGTCCGCTACGAGGACGTCATGGCGGCGCTCGATTCGACCAGCTGGTCGGCGATCGCTCTTGCGCTTGTGTTCACCGGGCTCAGTTTTTTTGCCCTGACCTTTTACGATGTCAGCGCGCTTTCCTACGTCAAACGCCGGCTGCCCTACAACGATGTCGCCTTGACCGCCTTTGCGGCCTATGCCGTCGGCAATACAGCGGGCTTTGGACCGTTGAGTGGTGGAGCGATCCGCTATCGCGCCTATTCCAGGCTTGGCCTGAAGCCGGAGGAGATCGGCGGCGTCATCGCCTTCGTGACGCTCGCCTTCGGGCTCGGGCTTGCAGCGGTGGGATCGCTGAGCATTCTCGCCATCGCGCCCGAAATCGCGCCGCTCACCTGGCTGCCGGCATCTGGCCTGCGGGTCGTCGCCATCCTTGCCCTGACGGGCATCGTCGCGCTGATGGTCGCGGGCCGCGATGGTCAGCCCATGGTGTTCGGCCGTATCTCCGTGCGTCTGCCGGACTCGCGGACGGCCTCCCGGCAGTTCCTCGTCACGGTTCTCGATCTCGCAGCATCGGCCTCGGTGCTTTACGTCCTGCTGCCGGAAGGCACGATTGGCTGGCCCGCTTTCCTTGCCATCTATTCCGTGGCGGTCGGGCTTGGTGTGCTCAGCCACGTGCCGGCAGGTCTCGGCGTGTTCGAAACCGTGATTGTTGCTGCGCTCGGCCAGACGGCGAGCGTCGATACCGTTCTGGGTGCGCTGGCGCTCTACCGGCTGATCTACCACGTCGTGCCGCTGATCCTTGCCGTCCTGTTCGTCGTCATCGCCGAAGTGCGCACGCTCGCGCGAAAGCCGGTCGGATCGAGCCTGCGGCGGGTTGCAGGCAGGCTTACGCCCCTTCTGCTTTCGGCCCTCTCCCTCGTTCTTGCGGCCATGCTCGTGTTTTCCAGCGTGACGCCAACGCCCGACGAAAACCTTGCCTTCCTCGCCGACTACGTGCCGCTGCCGGTCATCGAGGGCGCGCATTTCCTCGCCAGCGTCTTGGGTCTTGCCTTGCTGATCGCTGCACGCGGACTGGCGCGCCGGCTGGATGGCGCCTGGTGGGCAGCGCTCGGACTTTCGCTCGCTGCGCTTCTGCTTTCGCTGGTCAAGGCCGTGGCCCTGTTCGAAGCCGGGCTTCTCGGTTTCTTCATCATCAGCCTTCTCATCAGTCGTCGCGCCTTTACACGACCGGCGACAATGACCAGCACCGCTCTGACGGTTCCCTGGCTGACGGCGATGGGCGCGCTCTGCCTGTTTGCCGTTGCGCTGCTCCTGTTCGTCTACCGCGACGTCGAATATTCCAACCGGCTCTGGTGGGAATTCGAACTTTCGGCCGAAGCACCGCGCGGCTTGCGTGCCGTGCTCGGCCTTGTGCTTTTCTCCGGTGCTTTCGCGTTCTGGAGCCTGATGCGACCGGCGCGGGGCGCCATCGAAACGCCGTCTCCCGACGATCTCGACAAGGCCATGGCGATCATCGCGCATCAAGGGGTCTCGGACGCCAATCTCGTGCTGATGGGTGACAAGAGCCTGATGTTTTCCCAGGACGGCAGGGCTTTCATCATGTACGGCCGGCAGGCGCGCTCCTGGATCGCCTTGTTCGATCCGGTGGGTCCACGGGATGTCTGGCCCGATCTCATCTGGCAATTCGTCGAAAGCGCCCGCGCCGTCGGATGTCGCCCGGTCTTCTACCAGGTGTCGCCGGCCGGGCTCTCCTATTATGCCGATGCGGGCCTGCGGGCGTTTCGCCTCGGGGAAATCGCGACGATGGACCTGACCAGCTTTTCCTTAAAGGGCGGCAAGTGGGCGACATTGCGCCAGACCGTCAGCCGAGGGCAGCGCGACGGTCTTTCGTTCGAGCTCGTTGAGGCGGCCGATGTGCCGGATATACTGGATGATCTCCAGGCCGTATCGGACAGCTGGCTTGCCCATCATGACGCCAAGGAAAAGGGTTTCTCGCTGGGTGCCTTTTCGCGGGACTATCTCTGCCGCCAGCCCGTGGCCGTCCTCAAGGTCGGTGGCAAGATCGTTGCATTCGCGAATATCCTGATCACCGATACGCGGGAAGAGGGTTCTGTAGACCTAATGCGCTTCTCCCCGGAGGCTCCAAAGGGCTCGATGGACTTCCTGTTCGTCTCCGTCATGGAGCATCTGCGAGACCGCGGCTTCCAGCGCTTCAATCTCGGCATGGCGCCGCTCGCCGGTCTCTCGGAAAGACGATCCTCTCCGGTCTGGGACAAGGTGGGACGGACAGTGTTCGAGCACGGCGAGCGCTTCTACAACTTCAAGGGCCTGAAGGCCTTCAAAACGAAATTCCATCCTCGGTGGGAGCCTCGTTACATGGCAGCGGGCGGGGGGATCGGTCCGATCCTGTCGCTGATGGACGCCACGTTCCTGATCGGCGGTGGCGTGAAAGGGCTTGTGAAGAAATGAAACCGTTGAAGACCTTAGCCCTTCTGGGCCTGCTGGCGATGTCGCCTTGCACTGTTCATGCCGAGAACGCCTCCGGTTTCGATACCGGCATGATCCCTGCGCCGCATATCCTGAAGCCCTCGGGCGAAGTGAAGGCTGCCGTGGTCCTGCTGTCGGACGCAGGCGGGTGGGGCGCAAAGGAAGACGGCGTTGCCTCGCGGATGACGGGCGAGGGCGCCCTGGTTATCGGGATCGACCTGCCATCCTACCTCGCCGCCCTTGCCAAGGATGATGGTGATTGCGTCTATATGGTTTCCGACATCGAGGCGCTCAGCCAGCAGATCCAGCGCTCCCTCGACAACTCGGACTATGATCTTCCGATCGTCGCAGGTGTTGGCGCAGGTGGTGCGCTGGCGCTGGCCATCGCCGCGCAAACGCCCCCGGCCACGATCGGCCACACGCTGGCCGCTGATCCGGACGCGGGCATCGCCCTGATGCGCGAACTGTGTACGCCAGCCGACAAGCGCACCGTCGGTGACCGGATGATCTACGGCCTGACGGACGGACCGCTGCCCGATCCGGTCACCGTTCTGCTCGGCGCGTCTGCCCCGGCGGACGGACGGACGCATGTCGAAGCGCTGAAGGCCGTGCATGACGATATCGATGTTCAGGACAGCGACGGCGACATCTGGCAGGATTTCTCCGACACGCTGTCCGACCTTGTCGAAAACAGTGGCGGCGACGATAACCCGCTGGGCCTGCCCTTGACCGTGCTCGATGCCAAACCGACGCGTGACACGATGGCCATTGTGATCTCCGGCGACGGCGGCTGGCGTGACATCGACAAGGAAGTCGGCGACGTTCTGCAGCAACAGGGCATGCCCGTCGTTGGCCTGGATTCGCTGCGGTACTTCTGGACGGAACGCCAACCGCAGGAGGTAGCGAGCGATATTTCCCGGATCATCGGGCTCTATGGCAAGCGCTGGAACGTGAAACGGGTCCTGCTGATCGGCTATTCCTTCGGTGCCGACGTGCTGCCGCGGACCTACAATCTTCTGCCGGCAGCCGACCGTGCCCGTGTCTCGCAGATCTCGCTTCTCGCCGTATCGAATCAGGTGGACTACAAGATTTCCGTGCTCGGCTGGCTGGGCGCCGGTGCGTCCGATGGTCATGGCGATCCCGCAGATGACCTGAAGTCCATCGATCCCGCGCTCGTGCAATGCGTCTATGGCACCGACGAGGAAGACGATGTTTGCCCCACGCTGAAGGACACGGGCGTCGAGATCATTCCGATCGAGGGAGGCCATCATTTCGACGAGGACTATCCCGCTCTGGTGAAGCGGATTCTCGATGGATATGACCGACGCCTGGGGAAACCGGCCACGCCCGCGCCCTGATCCCTTGCGATTGGCCTATCCTGGTCGATTGAGCGTTGCTTCGAAGGCTTCCCAGCTCTCGTCCATGGCGAAAGCAGAAGACAGGAAGGGAATGGCGATGTGGCCGTAGGCGATGGAGAGCTGGCGTCCCGCCGTCTCCGCGTCTTCGCCGGCAACCTGACTTGCGTAGATGACGCTCGCCAGACCTGTGCGATCGGCTCCGGACTTGCAGTGGATGAGAATGGGCTTCGGGGAATCCCGGAGGATCGCGATCAGCGCGTGGTTTTCTTCGAGCGTGAGAGCCTTGAAGGCCGACATGCGGAAATCGATGTGCACCATGCCCTCGCGTGCGGCCGCTTCGACCTCGTCGCGATACCAGGCGGACGAGCCTTCTCCCCGCAGATTGATGACGGTGCGGATCCCGTAGCGGGATTTGTATTCCGAGAGATCGGCACCGGACGGCTGTGCCGATCGATAGAGCTGCCCCGGAATGACTTCATGAAAGTTATCGGTGAGGAGAATGCGGCCGAAATGGGCCGCGGCGACCAGCGTGAGGGGGAGAAAGGCCGTAAGCAGCAGCGCTGCCAGCGATGGTTTCTTGCATCCCCACATGCATCAGGATCTCCGGATCGCGGCAGCGCGAGGATGTTCCCACGCTGCCGGTCGGTTTTCTCACAGTCATGTAACAGAATGATGTAAATTAGGCGTCCAAAGCCTGTCAGGCCGCCATTTCTTCGACGTCGCGCTCTTTGAACATGCGCGCGAGGTTGAGGAAGCAGATCATGCCGTTTTCGTTGGCGATGATGCCTTCCGCATAGGCCTTATCGAAGGAGGTGGTGACTTCCGGAACCGGCTGGACCTGGCTACCCTGGACTGTGAGGATGTCGGAAACGCGATCAACGACAAGGCCGACGACCATGGAGTGCACTTCGGCCACGACAATGGCGCTGCGCTCGTTGGCGACGGTGGATTTCATGCCGAGCTTGTGCGCCAGGTCGATGATCGGAATGACTGTGCCACGCAGGTTCATTACACCGATGACCTCTGGCGGAGAATGCGGGATCGGCGTCGACGGAGCCCAGCCGCGGATTTCCCGGATCGTCGTGGTCTTGACGCAGAATTCCTGATCGTGAAGCCGGAACGCGATGATTTCCAGCGTTTCGCCGCCAAAACCGGCCATTGTCAATGCATTGCTCATGTCTGTTGTCCCCGGATTCAAAACCACAACGGATTTTCAGACGGCAGGATATCTCATCAATGGTTAAAAGAGCTTTTCGTCCGCGCGCAGTCCCGTTCAACCGCTGCGGGTCGGGCGATCCAGGATGCGGCGGCCGAACAGGCTGGCGGCGAGCTCGACCATGACGCGGGCGCTTTTGCCCCTGTCGTCCAGGAAAGGATTGAGTTCCACGAGATCGAGCGAGGAGACGCGACCGCTGTCACAGAGCAGTTCCATGACAAGATGGGCTTCCCGGAAGGTGGCGCCGCCGGGAACGGTGGTGCCGACACCGGGTGCGATGTCCGGCTCGAGGAAATCGACGTCGAGGCTGACATGCAGCAGCCCGTCCTCGCGCTCCACGGCCCCGAGAATCTCCTTGACGATGGCGGCGACGCCCATCTCGTCGAGGGCGCGCATGTCATAGACGTTGACGCCGTGTCGGTTGATCTCCTGCCGTTCCGTCTCGTCGACGGACCGGATGCCGACCTGATAGACCCGCTTCGGATCGACGAGCGCACGCTTGGACGGCAGGATGTCCGCAAATTCGGCCTGGCCGCAGAAAAAGGCGACAGGCATGCCGTGCATGTTGCCCGACGGCGATGTTTCCGGCGTGTTGAAGTCGGCATGGGCATCCAGCCACAGAACGAAGAGCGGACGCCTGACTTTCGCGGCATAGCGCGCCATGCCTGAGACGCTGCCCATGGACAGCGCATGGTCGCCCCCGAGAATGACCGGGACGGCGCCCTTCGATGCAATGGTGTAGGTCGCCTCTTCCAAGGCTCTGACATAGCCCGCGACGATGGAGAGATGCTTGGCGCCCGGATGCCGCCCGAGGCCCTCGACCGGTTCGGGGCGCAGATCGCCGTGGTCCGTGACGTCGAAACCGAGATCGGCCGTGACGTGATCGATGCCAGCAATCCGAAGCGCGGTCGGCCCCATGCTGCAGCCCCGACGCCCGGAGCCTTCTTCCAGGGGCACCCCAATCAAGCCGATCGATACCATACGCATTTTTCCTCAGCGAAACGTCTCGCAGCAGACTTTGCACCGGTAGCGCTACCGCAGAAAGAGACAAGATTGGTAAAATTGCGTGCCTCTTCTTGCAATTTGCAAGCGCCCCATTGTCAGATTGCTCATCATGGATGCGTTGGGAGCGGACATGGAGGCCGCAGCGCCTGGTATCTCCGGGCGTCAGTATTCCTTCTCATAGAACACCCCTGCGCCGCCGCCTTCCGAACCGGCTTCGCCGCGCAGCTTCACGCCGCGGCCGACATCCAGGTTGATCACAGCCTTTGCACCTTCATCCGAACTTTGTTGCAGTTCGAGATAGGTCCGGTCGTTGATGTAGCGGCCGGCCCGGAACACGGCGCCGCCGCCATCGTCCGTGGACACGTCCAGGTCATCGACGCCGAGCTTGTTGCGCAAGCCGTCGAACAGGGAGCCGCCGTTTCCTCCGGCCAGCTGTGCCACTGCACTGGCCAATTGTGCAATCTGGACCGCCGACAATTTGGAAAGCGATCGGTTGAAGATCAGCTGCGCGAGAATTTCGTCCTGCGGCAAAGCCGGGGACGAGCTGAAGGTCACGTTGGGGCTATTGGCAAGGCCCGCAACGTTCACGGTGACAGTAGTTGAGCCCGCGGTCGATGTCGCATCGAGATCAAGCGCGGGGATGAGGTTGCCACCGAACGTAATCGTGCCATCGGTAAAGTCGATGCGTTTGCCGAGGATCTCCAGACGGCCGCGCCTCATCTGGAACCCACCGGTGACGGCTGGGCTCGCCGCGGTTCCGCGGATGACGAGATCGCCTCCCAGTTCGGCATCGACGCCGCGTCCGCGTACGAAGATGCGGGAGGCCGCAACCGTCATGTCGAAGCCGATGCCGCCGCTTTTCTCAGTCGTGCCGCCGTCGCCGGCATCTTTCTGCACCTCTGCCTGCATGCGACGTACGTCGGCCGGCGCGTTGCGGTGCTTGATGTTGATCTCCGAAAGGGAAGCCGGAAGTTTTTCGGGAATGGTGATGGACGCCTTCGGGATTACGACGCGGCCGCTGAGGATCGGCGTTCCCGTCAAGGGGCCCGACAGTTTCAGCGTGCCGTCGAGGTTTGCCGTCAGCAGGCTGCCATCGACATAGGTCGCCTTTGCAAGGCGGATGTCGAGATTGGCAGGGAAGCCCGAATTGGGCTGGATGCCGATCGTGCCACTGATCGCGAGGGAGCCGCCGGTCGAGAGCGTACCCGTCAGTCGTTCGATCCGCGCCTCCTGTCCTGCCAGCACGACATTCGCCGTCAGGCCGTTGATCGAGAGATTGCGCCGGGCATCGAGAAGGCGTGCGCCGGAGGTGGTCACCGAGCCATTGACGATGGGAGCGGACACGGCGCCGGAAATGGCGGCATCAACCTTTGCGGTTCCCGTGAGAACAAAGCCGTTCTGTGCAAGGATGGGGCCGAGAAGCGAGAACGGGAGGTTGCCGTTGAACCGCATGTCGATCGGTCTGTTCCCGGTGATCCCCAGGCGCCCGCCGCCCTTAAAGACAAGCCCGCCTGCGCCGCGGATGTCGGTGTCGAGCGTCACCGTATTGTTGGAAAAGCCGCCTTTCGCGCCAATGGTCAACGCACCGACCCCGGCGGATTTTGCCTGCGCAACCGTGGCATTGGCCCAGCGCAGGTCATAGGTGACGTCGGGCGCCGACGCCGTTCCCTTGGCGACGATGGAGCCGTCGATCGTTCCATCCGCGCCGAGCGTCGGCGATACAGCATTGATCAGCCGCGCAGGGAGACGGTCGAGGCGGACCGTAAGGTCAAGCGTGTTGCCCGCCGTGCCGGTGACGGCCAGCGTGCCGCCGGACGCGCCGATGCGCAGGTCGGCGACCCGCACAGCGCCATTTTCGATGATGATGGTGGAGGGCGCTGCCAGTTTGAGCGCGATCTGGCGCGGGGCGGCGGACAGCGTTGCCAAGCGAACGGTCGTGCGTGTCGGTCCCGTCTCGATGGCGCCGCGGAAGACGAGCGGCGCGTTGTCGTAGACGGCATCGAGGCGGACATCGGTCAGACCCGCCTGTTTCTGGTCGAAAGCGAGATCCAGATTGGAAACAAGGTTTGCCCCCTGCGCAATCGTTTCCACCTTCGCTGTCCCGCGGATGGCGAGGGCCTTCAGGTCATCGACCGTAATGTCGGCCTGGGGCCGTGTGATGACAAGATCGCCCCGCTTGATGCCCGATCCGGAGGCCTTGAGCGCGAGAGACGTCTTGCCGTTCCCGCTGGCAATGGTGGCAGAGCCCGCGAGATCGCCCGATGCCCGCTCACCGGCCATCGCCGCGATGAGGCCGACATCCGGAAGGTTGAAGGTGATCGTACCGTTCGGCTCGTAAGCTTCGGTCAGGTCGATGCTGCCGTCCAGCCGGTTCTCGCCGATGCGAGCGGCGAGTTCCGGGATGCGGATGCGACCGTTCGTCGTTGCCAGCTGCGTTCGAATGTCGATCGCCTGACCGCCAAGGGCGCCGGTGGCCGTGATCGTGGCCTGCGGGTTTGCGGGATCGGCGGTCACGGTGGCAGCGGCGACGAGATCGCTCAAGGTTCGCCCCGCAAGCGTCGCACCGCTGGAGCGAATCTCCGCCTTGATCAGCGGACGTTCGAGCGGACCGGTTGCGTCCAGCGTGAAGCGGGCGTTGCCTTTGGCATCGGCCAGGACCTTGCCGAGATCGGGAAGCGTGCCTGCCGTTGCCGCTGTCAATTGTCCATCGACGAGCGACAGCGAGCCGTTGGCGGTGATGGTGCCGGACTCCACCGCGATATTGGCAACATTGAGGGCACCGGCCGGATCCCGGGTGACGTTTGCCGAGAGGGCGAGATTGGTGTCGAATCGCGATGCCAGGGCTGCGGGAAGTGCCGTTGGCGGTGCACTCAGGCGCAGCGCTGCGCGCAGGCTGTTGTCGCTCATCTGGAAACGGCCATTGACCGCACCGTCCAGACCGGCACTGTCGATGATGACGGGATCAAAACCGACCGCGGCGGGGGATACGGTGATGGTCGCGTCGAGCTTCAAAGGTGCGGGCAGGAGACGGCCGAGATCGGCATTGACGAAGCGGGTCGCGCCGGCATTGATGCTTGCCCGGATCGCGCCTTGTCGTCCTGTGATGTCGAAACGGTCGCTGTGAGCGACGATGCCGACCGTCTCGAGCCGGCCCTGCGGTACGGCGACATAGGCAAGCTCGCCCTTTACATCGATAACCGCGCCGGTCATGGGCCCCCGCGCGGTGATGTCGGCTGTCGAAATGGCAACGCGTGCTTCTCCGCCCTGAATGGGCTGGGCATATTCGACGGCCGGCTTGCCGCGTACGGCCACGGTGACATCGAGCGTTTGACCGACAAGGCCGGACACGCTTGCCGTGCCGCCCGGAAGCTCGATCGCAAAATTGTCGAGGCGAACACCGCCTTGATCGAGCGCGAGCGTCTTCGGATCGGAGAGCTCGAGCGGGATACCCCGCGGTGCAGCGTTCAGCGATTGGATGGTGAACGATGGCGTGCCGCCTTGCGTCGTCACCGCGCCCTTGAGTGACAGCGGCGCATTGTCGAACGTGCCGTCGAGCGCAATGCGCGTGTCCGCGCCCAGCTTGTTCAGGGTGATCGTCGCGCCCGTGGCGCGATTGGCGCCCTGGCCGAGGGAGTCCGCCGTGATCGTGCCGTCGATGGTGAGGTTCTTGAGGTCGTTGATGACGACCTGCGCCCGCGGATTGACGATCGAAAGGTCACCGCGCGACAGTCCGCTGCCCGTGGCGTCGACCGTTACGGCGGTCTTGCCGTCGCGGCTGACGATCTCGGCCTTGCCGGCGAGATCGCCGGCCGCCGTCTGGCCGGCGAGGGATGCGAGCGCCCCGACGTTCGGCAGGGCAAAGTTCAAGGTCCCGTTTGGTTGGAAATCCGGCGTGAAGGTCAGCGCGCCGGTGATCCGGTTTTCCGCAACGGTGGCTTCCAGCGTCGGTATGGACAGGGCGCCGTTCTCAGAGGCGATGTCGGCCGTTGCCGTGACCGCCTGGCCATCGACCGCACCGTTGGCCGTGAGCTTGCCGACCGGCAGGCCACCCCGCAATGTGGTGTCGGCGAGAATGGTCAGTCCGGTGACCGTTTTTCCGGCAATGGTGGCCTGATCGGTCTTGGCCTCCGCCTTGATGCCGAGCGCGCTCAATGGGCCCGAAATATCGGCGGTCACCGTCGCACGGCCGCTCGCATTGGCGGCGAACGCGCCAAGATCCGGAAGAGTGGCAGCGATACGTCCGGTCAGGCTTCCCGACTGAAGCGCCAGATCGCCGGTAGCATCGAGGGACGGCGCCTTGAGCGACAGGCCGGACAGCGAGAGGGCGCCATCGGCTCCCGTTTGAATCCGTCCATCCAGCGAAATCGGGCCCCCGGTGCGGCTCGCCACGGCGGGCGGCAGGGCTTCGGCCGGCGCGGTCAGACGAAGATCGGTGCTGAGGGTGCCGTTCGTCAGGTCGTAGCGACCGGTGAGGGTCCCGTCGAGCGCTGCCGTATCGATCGTCAGCGGATCGAAGGCGATCGCGTCAGGGCGAACGTCGAGCCGCCCGTCAACCGTCAGAGGCCCCCGGATGAGGCGATCGAGATCGGCGTTGGCAAGCCGCGTCGCACCCGTCTTCAGCGCAATCGCCACTGCGCCGCTGCGGTCGGAGATGTTAAATGCGTCGCTATGCGCCGTCAGGGCTGCATTCTCGATGGTCCCGTGCGGAAGCTCGGCGCGATCCAGCATGGCGTTGAGATCGAGCACGGCAGAGCGAGCGTCGCCGACGAGGGACAGCTCGGCCGAGCGCAGAGCGAGTTCGGCCAATGCGTCGCCAAGAGGAAGGCGAATGGGGGCGGGGCGCCCGTCGACACCGGCGAGCGTCACCTTGAGATCGTTCTTCCCGACCGTGCTCACCGTACCGGCGGCATTGACGTCGATCGTCGCGGTTGAGATGCGACCGCGATCGATGCGGATCGCGGTGCCATCCTGCAGCGCGGCGGCGATATCGATCGCGGTCGTGCCTTCGAACAGCGGACGCAGGGTTTCCGGCATCAGGCCCGCGAAGGTTCCACCGCCGTTAAGTGCCACCGTCCTGTAGCCGTCCGGCGCCAGCGTGTGCGCCCCAGCGAGCGTGAGCACTTCCTGGCCGTCAAGGGCGGCGGTTGCCTTTCCGGCCCAGCGCGAGAGCGGGCCGTCGCCTGTCAGACGAACGGTAACGGCGGGCTCGCCGGGCAGACGCAACGCGCGGGCGAGCATGCCGCCCTTCGGCTCGTCGATGCTGGCTTCGAGCTTCAGTGCATTGGCAGCGGGGTCATAGACGATGTCGGCAAGGGCTTTGGCATCGGGCCGGTCGCGCTGGGCAATGGCCACCGTTGCCGCGATGCTCGCATTCGTCGCCGTGACCGTCCCGCCTGCGTTTAACACCTGGTCTTCACCGGCAATTGCCTTGCCGATGACCAGTTCGTGAAGATCAAAGCGGTCGATCTTTACGTCCAGCGGCAGCGCAAAGCTGGAGCGAACCTCCTGCGTCTGTTGCGAAGGAATGGGCAGGCGGTCAATCCGGATATAACCGGCGGACAGGTTTGCGGCGTCGAAGCGTTTGGAAAACAGCGCCGTCGGGGTCCAGTCGAGTGTCAGCTCGCGGATTTCTGCGTAGGCGCCCTTGCTGTCGTAAAGTGCAATGGAACCGGCCTTGAAATTGCCGGTGAGGAGCGCGCTCGGATCGTTGATCTGGACGATCTGGTCCGGGGTCGAGGCATAATTCTCGATAAGGCTCGCAACCATGCGGGCACCCGGTGCCGTGAAGCCGGCAAAGAGGACGAGAGCCACTGCCAGCATGACCACAAGGCCAACAAGATAGGCAAAGCCGCGCAAAGCGATCGAGAAAATCCGTGTCATCGTCTGCTCCATGCCAGGTCGGCGTCTCGCCCCGGCTGCTCGAGCCCCTTTGGTGAATCCGGTTTCACGAAGGAGGCTCTATCTCTCTGCCATTGCCATATCTTCCCCCATCGAAACGCTCGCGCGCCGATGAGACAGTCCTCGGTCGTCATCATGTCCCGATCCCATAGGTCGCGATCATGTCATTGCAACGGCGGGTGCCCACACGCCGTACCGGCCCTCACCTGCATCGACCGTTCGCCGGCGACGTCACGGAGACCTGCGCTAGAAGGTCTGGCCTATCCCGGCATAGATGCCGTAGCGCGTTCCCCCGTCATAAGGATTGAGGGGAACGGCAAAATCCACGCGAATGGGGCCGACCGATGTCAGGTAGCGCACGCCGATACCGGCTCCGATCTTGACGTCCGAAAAGTCCGGGACGGTCTTTGCGGACACGGTCGCGGCATCGAGGAAGGGCACAACGCTGATCGTCTTCGTCACGCCGATGCGGGCTTCGACATTGGCATTGACGTAGGAACGTCCACCGAGAAGGTCGTCGTCGGCATTGCGCGGGCTGATCTCCTGATAGGCAAATCCGCGCACGGTGCCGCCGCCGCCGAGGAAGAAGCGGCGCGTTGCCGGTATATCGTCCAATGTGCCATCGGCCACGATGGTGCCGGCGCCAAGACGACCGGCGAGGACGTATTTGTCGTCTTCGCCAAAACCGAGATAGCCTGTGGCCGAGCCTTCGAACGTCGAGAAGAAGGTCTGACCGTAGATATCGTAGCTCGGCTTGATGCTAACCGTGGCGCGGTAGCCTTCCGTCGGGTTGAGCTTGTCGTTGCGGGCGTCGCGGACATAGTCGAGCGGAATCGACGGCGTGAGGTAGCGACGGTCACCGAAAGCGTCCTCGATGTTGTTCCAGGCGAGTTCCGCCCCGATGGAAACGGTATCGACCTCGGACAGTTCGTAGGCGATGCCGACGGCGCCGGTCACCACCTGCGCCTTGTAGGCATCGGGATCCATCATCGACGCTTTTACGCTGGCGGTGAGCGTGGAATAGGGATCGAAGACGCCAGGCTTGGTAAAGAGGATGCCGGCGGTATAATCGAGGTCTGTGATTTCCTTCGTTTCCCCCAGGCGGTCGATCGATCCTTCGATGCGCAGCGATTCGGCCTCGCCGAACAGGTTGCGATGCCCCCAGTATCCCTGGAGGCCGAAACCGTCCGTCGAGGAGAATTTGGCGCCCGCACCGAAATAGCGGTGCTTTCCTTCCGAAACCTCGATCGTCAGTGGCAGGGAGCCATCTGGCGCCAGCTGTTCGGCCTCGCGGATGGTGATGCTGGAGAACACGCCGAGCTGGCGCAGGCGCTCCGAAGCCTTGCGCATCTCTTCCGGCGAATATCGACGGCCGGTGTTGAGGCGTGAATAGTCCGCGATGAAGTCGGCGTTGACCGTGCGTGCGCCCTTGATGGCGACGGCGCCGAACGGGGCAACCGGGCCGCCTTCCGCGCCGATCGTGACATCGACGGTGTTGGTCTTGTGGTCGGCGACGGCGGTGCGGGATTTCAGGGTCGCGAGCGGTCGCCCTTCCTTCTTCAGGTCCTCGACGATCTTCTCGCCGGCCTTGATGATCAGCGTGGAGTCCGCACGGTTGCCCGGTTCGAGATCGTAGGCCTTGGGGTCGCGCCCGCCGGCATCGCTTTCCAGCAGAATATTGCCGAACGTGAAGACGGGGCCGGGATCGACCGTGATGACGACCGGAATGGGTGAGCCCGCCGGGAAGACGGGATCCGGCGGAAGGCTTTCGATCGGCTTGCCGGCGACCGTGACCTGCACGGTACCGCCATAGCGGGCTTTCTCGTAAAGCGCAGCCAGCAGCCTGTCGCGGTCGTCGCGGGCCTTGATGGCAAGGCCGAGATTGCCGGAAACGGGTTTGTCCTTGTCCTGCACCAGTCGCGAACTGCCGGAAAGCGCACTCTTCAGTTCGTCGTCATCCGTGCCTTCGTTCAGAGTCACGGTGTAGGTTACGGGGTCGATGACCTCGGCGGCCTCCTCGTCCTTGTCCTTGCCGAAGAAGTTGATGCCGAACAGCTTGAACGCAGCGGCGTCCTTTACGGAGGCGGGACCACAAAGGGCGAAGGCGGCGACGCCAAAGGCAAAGCCGACCTTACGATACGCGAGACTGAAAGTCGGCAAACGCATTCGATTCCGCATCCCGTGTTGGCTGACCGTCCTGTAGCGATCGCCCACGGAAAGCGATGCCGTCTCTCTCAAACGTTTGCACGCTTGCGATGTCCCGTGACACTACACATCCTCGTGAGCGGGATGAAGTCTTCATCGCCTCGTGACGAGGAAAACCGTCGTTAGTGTGACGTTACGGAAACAAAAGCCCCGCCGAAACGGGGCTTCCGCATCATACCTCCTTCGGGAAGGATCGTTGCATGCGCAATCAGCGCGGGCAGTCGTCGATGTAACGGCCGCCGTCGCGATCGCGGTAGTAGCACTGGCCCGGTTGTTCCGAGACATTGCCGATGACGGCACCAGACACGCCGCCAATGGCAGCGCCGACGGCTGCGCCCCGAACATTGCCCGTCACAGCGCCGCCGATGACGGCCCCAGATACGGCGCCGATGCCGGCGCCCTTTTCCGTCTGGCTGCAGCTTGCAACCGTCATGGCGAGTACCGCCAGCACAATGGCTTTCTTCATTGTCGTCTCTCCTGATGGGACAAGACGATGAAGTATCGCCGCGTCCGAACCTAAGCCTTGAAAGGCAGAGCCCTGCCGTTTCCCGAACCTTAACCAGAGAAGTTAAATGCGCTCTATCGAAAGTCCAATCGAAGGCGACAAATAACGTCTCCGAGGGAATGGACGCCAGTTATGATGAACGAAAGCTGAAGAGTGCCAGCCCTGTCTTTCCCATCTTCCGGAACTCCATTGCGTTCGACCGTCGCGGTATCGTGTCACAGGGCTGTTTTTGGTCGCGGTCTTGACTTGATCGGGATGAGCGTGGAAGGAAATCTTCACGATAATCTGGAACCATTTAAAACAAGGCCTAGAATGCCGCAAGGGCTCAAGGGCTCAAGGGCACCCGCCGTGCGGCACGGGAATGGTTCGATCAAAAGACGGGCAAGGGTCTGGAGACACGCATGAACTTCGAGCACTTCTTCAGATCGGAACTGGACGGTCTTCAT
>NZ_LMPE01000002.1:9480-9757 GCF_001424325.1 Rhizobium sp. Leaf341 | reverse complement strand
CGGCACGCGCAACATCTCCGGCACGACGCACTACCATGTTCTCCTGGAACAGGAGCTTGCCGACCTGCACGGCAAGGAAGCAGCGCTGCTGTTTACCTCCGGCTACGTGTCCAACTGGGCCGCACTTGGCACGCTCTGTTCGCGCATTCCCGGCATCATTGTCTTTTCCGACGCCGGGAACCACGCCTCCATGATCGAGGGCATCCGCCATGCCAAATGCGAGCGGGTGATCTTCAAGCACAATTCCGTGGCCGACCTCGAGGCGAAGCTCGCAGCC
>NZ_LMPE01000002.1:9103-9424 GCF_001424325.1 Rhizobium sp. Leaf341 | reverse complement strand
GCGGTCGGCATGTACGGTCCGCGCGGCGGCGGCATTGCCGAGCGCGAGGGCCTGATGCATCGGTTGACCGTGATCGAGGGCACGCTCGGCAAGGCCTTCGGCGTGATGGGCGGCTATATCGCGGCGTCGGCTGCGCTGTGCGACTACATCCGCTCGTTTGCCTCGGGCTTCATCTTCACGACCGCGCTGCCGCCGGCGCTGGCCGCCGGCGCGCTGGCTTCCATCCGGCACCTGAAGGAAAGCCAGGTCGAGCGCTTCGCCCATCAGGAGCGGGTGCGCCGCCTGCGCGCGGCGCTCGATCGCAACGGCATCCCGCATCTG
>NZ_LMPE01000002.1:0-9031 GCF_001424325.1 Rhizobium sp. Leaf341 | reverse complement strand
GCGATATCGATCATCTCGTCGGCGCCCTCCACCAGCTCTGGTCGCGGTGCGCGCTGGCGCGCGCCGTCGCCTGAGAAGACGGGCGTCCGGTGGGGTCCACGTCGCCTCCTCCGGCCGCACATTCCGCTTCGCAGCCTCCGGGTTCTGATCTAGAAGGCGAGGCTCGGGGAGAGCAGGGAACACGCACATGATGATGGAACTGATCTGGCGCGGGCTGGTGATCGGGATCGGCGCGACGCTGGCGATGGACCTCTGGGCCATCCTGCTCGCCACCGTCTTCGGCGAGCCGAAGGCCAACTGGGCGCCGGTCGGCCGTTGGTTCTATCATGCTGGCCGGGGCCGACTGTTCCACGAATCGATCAGCGATGCTGCGCCTTTTGCCAACGAGAACGCGCTCGGCTGGATCGGACATTATGCCGTCGGTATTCTCTACGGCATCCTGCTCGCGATTTTCGTCGGTCTCGACTGGTTCACGGCGCCGACCCTGATCCCGGCCCTGGTCTGGGGTATCGTGACCGTGGCTGCGGGATGGTTTCTTCTGCAGCCGGGCCTTGGCCTCGGCGTCGCAGCCTCGCGGCTTCCGCATCCCAACCGGGTTCGGGCTCTCAATCTTGCCGCGCACGTGGTCTTCGGTCTCGGGCTCTACGCGACGGCACTGCTCATTCGCTAAAGCCGCTCAAGCGGCTCGTCGAACCGTCATCATCAGGCGGCTGCGCGGGTCCCGATGGCCTCCAGCGCAAACCGGCGCGCCGCGGCGTCGCCGGCAAAGACGTCATTCATGTCGGCAGCGGCTGGCCAGTCGATCATTCGCTCCATCACCGTTTCCGCGATGTCGGCCATGTCGAGAAAGCCGAGCCGCCCGTCCACGAAAGCGTCGAAGGCCGTCTCCTCGGCTGCGTTCATCGCGGCACCCTGCAGGCCGCCGCGCGTCAAGGCGGTCCGGGCAAGCCGAAGTGCGGGAAAGCGCGCCTCGTCCGGCGCTTCGAAATCGAGCCGCGCCAGCCTGGCGAAATCCAGCCGCTCGACATTCAGCACCGGACGCTCGGGATAGGTCAGGGCATAGCCGATCGCGGTCCGCATGTCGGGTGCGCCGAGCTGCGCCAGCACCGAGCCGTCGGTGTACCCGACCATGGAGTGAATGATCGATTGCGGATGGACGATCACCTCGATCTGGTCCGGCGCGACGCCGAAAAGATGCTTGGCCTCGATCATTTCCAGCGCCTTGTTGAACATCGAGGCGCTGCCGATCGAGATCTTCAGGCCCATGGACCAGTTGGGATGTGCCCGGGCTACCTCGGCCGTCACGCCTGCCATGTCGTCGCGCGACCAGGTGCGGAAGGGGCCGCCGGAAGCCGTCAGGATAATGCGTTCGACGGCGTGCCGCTGGTCCTCCTCCAGAGCCTGGAAGATGGCGGAGTGCTCGCTGTCGACCGGAATGAGCCGCCCGCCGCCCTGTGAAACGGCTTCGACGAAGAGGGCGCCGGCTGAAACCAGGCATTCCTTATTGGCGAGCGCGATATCTGCGCCGCGGCGCGCGGCCGTGAGCGTCGGCGCAAGGCCGGCCGTGCCCACGATCGCCGCCATGACCCACTCCGCTTCGCGCGCAGCCGCTTCCTGAAGTCCGCTTTCACCGGCCGCAACCGCGATGCCGGAGCCGGTCAGCGCGGATTTCAATTCGAGATAACGGCTCTCATCCGCCGTCACGGCCATCCGCGCGCCGACGGCGCGGGCCTGCTGACAAAGAAGCGCGATGTTTCCATTTCCCGTCAGAGCTTCCACCACGAACCGCTCCCGCCCCCCGAGTTGCGCGATCACGTCCAGCGTGCTGCAGCCGATGGAGCCCGTGGACCCGAGAATGGTGATGTGATGATGCTCAGACTTCGTCATTCCGCTTCCGTCGACCTTACTGTTCAAGCGTCAACGTCGTACTAGCGGAAAAAAGGCGGAACAAGGCTTATCTCCCTTGGGCGGAGAAGTTTGCGAGCAACGCGTTCTTGGCGGCCGCTCTGCGCATTGCCGTTCGAGCGCAGGGAATGGCGCAATCATCGAGGAGGCTGGTGATCCCGACTGGACTCGAACCAGTGGCCTACAGATTAGGAATCTGTCGCTCTATCCACCTGAGCTACGGGACCGTGGCCTGCATCCTTACAAAAGCTTGCCGGCGAAGCCAAGGGGCTTGAAGGGGAATGGTGTTTCCAACGGTGTTCGGCGTGTTCGGCGGGGCTTCAAACGGGTGGGCCGGGATGGTATGCAGGCCCGCCTGCGCATTTCTGCGGGGTCGACATGGCCTGCAGGCCGGCATCGCCTGAAGGCAGGATGGGGGCGTGATGTTTATCGGGATCGACTGGGGCGGCACCAAGATGGAGGTGGTGGCGCTTGACGAAGCGGGAGCGCTGCGCGCGCGCGAACGCGTGCCGACGCCGACGTCCTACGATGCCTGCCTCGATGCCGTCCGATCTCTGGTTTCCTCGGCGGAAGCGGCTTCCGGCGCTTCCGGCAGCGTCGGGATCGGCATTCCTGGCAGTCCCAATCCGCGAACCGGTCTCGTGCGCAATTCCAACGCCGTCATCCTCAATGGCCGCCCGCTCGGGCAGGATCTCGAAAGGGTGCTCGGCCGCCCCGTGCGCATTGCCAACGATGCGAACTGCCTGGCCGTTTCCGAGGCTGTTGATGGCGCCGGGGCAGGGGCCGAAACGGTCTTCGGTATCATCATCGGTACCGGTCATGGCGGGGGGCTTGCCATCGGGCGGAAGGTGCATGCCGGCTTCCAGGGCGTGGCCGCTGAAGTCGGACACTATCCGCTGCCCTGGATGCGGCCGGAAGAGTATCCCGGCCACCGGTGCTGGTGCGGAAAAACGGGCTGCCTTGAAAAATATGCTTGCGGAACGGGTGTCGAACTCGACTACCGCCTGACGACGGGGCGCGAACGCCTGGCACGCGATATCATCGCCGACATGCGTGCTGGTGACGCGGTCGCTCGCGGCGTCTATGAGCGCTTTGCCGATCGATTGGCCCGCAGCCTTGCGCTTCTGACGAATGTCGTCGATCCCGATGTCTTCGTGCTCGGCGG
The DNA here is from genome assembly GCF_001424325.1 of Rhizobium sp. Leaf341. Classification (NCBI taxonomy): domain Bacteria; kingdom Pseudomonadati; phylum Pseudomonadota; class Alphaproteobacteria; order Hyphomicrobiales; family Rhizobiaceae; genus Rhizobium; species Rhizobium sp. Leaf341. Next base: position 5,961 of record NZ_LMPE01000002.1, on the reverse strand, counting down.
CGGCATGTCGAATGTCGACGAGATCTATGACGACCTTCCGGGTCTCGTCGCGCACTATATCTTTGGTGATTCGTTTGAAACGCCGATTCGCAAGGCGGTTCACGGGGACAGCTCGGGCGTCCGCGGCGCTGCATGGCTCTGGAAGGAATAACGGATGACGGCTTCCCTCGACAACGACATTGCCCGCGTCGCCCATCAGGAAAAGACTCTGGTCTTCGACCGTTTCGATAGCGATATTGCCTGGACGCTCGGAACACGGCTTCGCGAGATGGCCGTGGCCGGCAATCTCGGCGTGGTCGTCGATGTCAGCCTGTTTTCCATGCCTCTGTTCTACGCGGCCCTGGAAGGCACATCGCCCGACAATGCGAACTGGGTTCGCCGCAAGCGCAACTGCGTCGCCCGCTTTTTCCGCAGCAGCTACGCAATCGGGCTTTCGCTGGCCCGTGACGGGCGCAGCCTGCAGGACAAGTTCGGGCTTTCCGAAGCCGATTTCGCGTCACATGGCGGCAGTTTCCCCATCACGGTCGCCGGTGCAGGCTGTATCGGAGCCGTTACCGTTTCCGGCCTTCCGCAACGGCAGGACCATGCAATGGTGGTCGAAGCGCTGGCCAACCATCTCGGCCATGATCTTTCCGGCCTTCGTCTCGACACCTGAATCGTTTTCGACCTCTTCTCCGCAAAGGTGCCGCCCATGGCCGTTTCTGCGCTTTCCGCTTCGCTCGAGCACTGGTTGACCGAACAGGCCCTGCCGCTCTGGCGCGACAAGGGTTTCGTCGATCCGGAAGGCGGTTTCGTCGAGACGATTGACCTGACGGGCCGACCCACACGGGACAGTTTGCGGGCGCGCGTGCAGCCGCGGCAAACCTATTGCTTTGCCGAAGCAGGGCTGCGCGGGTGGACCGGTGATTGGCAGCGACCAAGCGCGGGCGGTCTTGCGTTCTTCGACCGGGTGTTCCTGCAGCCGAGCGGCTTTTACGGTGCGCTTGCGGATGCGGACGGCACGCTGCTCGACGCGTCGTTCGATATCTACAACCAGGCCTTTGCCCTGCTCGCCTTTGCCTATCTGGCACGCGCCTTTCCCGAGCGGCTTGCGGAGATGGCGGAGCGCAGCGCATCCCTGAAGACCCGGCTGGAAAACTGGTGCAAGCATCCGGTCGCAGGCTTCGAGGAAGACCAGCCGCCGCGCCTACCGCTCTGCTCCAATCCGCACATGCACCTCTTCGAGGCCTGTCTTGCCAGCGAAGAGGTCGAAGGTTTCGATCAAATCGGCTGGACCAATCTCGCCGATGAAATCGCGGCACTCTGCATGGATCGCTTCATCGATCCGCAGACCGGCGCGCTTCGCGAATTCTTCGATCATGACTGGGCGCCGATGCCCGGTGATCTCGGTCGGGTGGTGGAACCGGGGCACCAGTTCGAATGGGCCTGGCTTTTGTTGCGCTGGGGCGAGCGCCGCGGCGATGCGGGTGCGATCGTGAAGGCGCGACGTTTGTTCGACCTCGGCGAGGCGCACGGTATCTGCGCGACGCGCAAGGTCGCCATCATGCAACTCAACGACGACTTCTCCGTTCGCGACCCGCTGGCGCGGCTCTGGCCGCAGACCGAGTGGCTGAAGGCGGCAATCCGCCTCGCCGCACTCAGCGACGGCGACGCACAGGCGCGCTACCTCGGCTCGGCCGAACGCGCGATCGACGCCTTGAACCTGTTTCTGGACGTACCCGTGAAGGGCCTCTGGCGTGACAAGCTGCCCGAAAGCGGCGTCTTTGTTGAAGAAGCTGCCCCGGCCAGTACCTTCTACCACATCCTCTGCGCCATTTTCGAGCTCAAGGACTGCCTTGCGCGCATCCAAAAGCCACATATATTGACATAAATATATCTTTATGTCACTTCGAGGCCTGTTCAGCAGGCGAAAGGTTGTCCCATGTCCGCCATCACGGCCCTATTCGGCGAACCGTCCCCGGCGCCCGACGGCTCCGAGGTTGCCCGTGCACTGCGCCAGGCTGCATCCGAGCGGATCCTCATCATGGACGGTGCGATGGGAACCGAAATCCAGCAGCTCGGCCTTACGGAAGAACATTTTCGCGGCGAGCGCTTTCAAGGATGCGACTGCCATCTCCAGGGCAACAACGACCTGCTGACGCTCACGCAGCCGGCTGCAATCGAGGACATCCACTATCGCTACGCGCTGGCGGGTGCGGATATCCTGGAAACCAACACCTTCTCCTCCACCACGATCGCCCAGGCCGACTACGGCATGGAAGACGCGGTCTACGAGCTTAATCGCGACGGCGCACGCCTTGCGCGGCGGGCGGGCCTGCGTGCGCAGGACAAGGACGGGCGCCGCCGGTTCGTGGCAGGCGCGCTTGGGCCGACCAACCGCACAGCCTCGATCTCGCCCGATGTCAACAATCCCGGTTACCGCGCTGTCGGTTTCGACGACCTGCGCGCCGCCTACGGCCAGCAGCTGCGCGGATTGATCGACGGCGGCACGGACATCGTGCTGATCGAGACGATCTTCGACACGCTGAACGCCAAGGCGGCCGTCTTCGCGACGCTCGAAGTGTTTGCCGAGCGCGGCATTAGGCTGCCGGTGATGATTTCCGGCACGATCACCGACCTTTCCGGTCGCACGCTTTCCGGCCAGACGCCGACGGCGTTCTGGTACTCGCTGCGCCATGCGCGGCCGTTCTCGATCGGGCTCAATTGCGCGCTCGGCGCCAATGCAATGCGGCCGCATCTTGCGGAACTCTCGGCCGTTGCCGATACGCTGATCTGTGCCTATCCGAATGCGGGCCTTCCCAACGAATTCGGCGGCTATGACGAAAGTCCGGACGAGATGGCCGCACAGATTGCCGGATTTGCGCAGGACGGTCTGGTCAACATCGTCGGCGGTTGCTGCGGCTCGACGCCGGCGCATATCAAGGCCATTGCAGAGGCTGTCGTCGGGCATCTTCCGCGGCCCTCTCTCGACGCCGCCACCCGTGACGGTACCGTACAGGCGAGGGTCTGATCATGGCGGTTTTTTCACCCCGGCAGATCCCGGCCGTCGCTCCGCAGATGCGCCTCTCGGGGCTGGAGCCCTTCACGTTGACGAAGGACATTCCCTTCATCAATGTGGGTGAGCGCACCAACGTCACCGGCTCTGCGAAATTCCGCAAGCTGATCACGGCAGGCGATTATGCCGCGGCGTTGGATGTCGCACGCGACCAGGTGGCAAACGGCGCGCAGGTGATCGACATCAACATGGACGAGGGCCTGATCGATTCCAAGCAGGCCATGATCGAGTTCCTCAACCTGATTGCCGCCGAGCCGGATATCGCCCGGGTGCCGGTGATGATCGACAGCTCCAAATGGGAGGTGATCGAGGCCGGGCTCAAATGCGTTCAGGGCAAGTCGATCGTCAATTCCATTTCGCTGAAGGAAGGCGAGGCGAGCTTCCTGCACCAGGCCCGGTTGTGCCGGGCTTATGGCGCCTCGGTCGTGGTCATGGCCTTCGACGAGCAGGGGCAGGCCGACAGCCGCCAACGCAAGGTGGAGATCTGCACCCGCGCCTACCGGATCCTGACCGAAGAGGTCGGCTTTCCGCCCGAGGACATCATCTTCGATCCCAACATCTTCGCGGTCGCAACCGGGATCGAGGAGCACAACAATTACGGCGTCGACTTCATCGAGGCGACACGGGAAATCGTTGCAACGCTGCCGCATGTCCATATTTCGGGCGGCGTGTCCAACCTGTCCTTCTCGTTTCGTGGCAACGAGCCGGTGCGCGAGGCCATGCATGCCGTGTTCCTCTACCACGCCATCCAGGCCGGCATGGACATGGGCATCGTCAATGCCGGGCAGCTGATCGTCTACGACGCGATCGAGCCGGAACTGCGCGACGCCTGCGAGGACGTGGTCCTCAATCGCCGACCGGATGCGACGGACCGGCTGTTGGCGCTGGCCGAGCGGTTCAAGGGCGCGGCCGGCCGCGAGGCGAAGGAGCGCGATCTGCGCTGGCGTGAATGGACGGTCGACAAGCGGCTGGAACATGCGCTCGTCAACGGCATCACCGAGTTCATCGCCGACGACACGGAGGAAGCGCGACGTGCCGCGGCTCGGCCGCTGCACGTCATCGAGGGCCCGCTGATGGCCGGCATGAACGTCGTTGGCGATCTCTTCGGTGCCGGTAAGATGTTTTTGCCGCAGGTGGTGAAATCGGCGCGCGTCATGAAGCAGGCCGTGGCGGTGCTCCTGCCGTACATGGAGGCCGAGAAGCTCGCCGAAGGCGGCGAGGCGCGACAGTCCGCCGGCAAGGTGCTGATGGCCACGGTGAAGGGCGATGTTCACGATATCGGCAAGAACATCGTCGGTGTCGTCCTCGCCTGCAACAATTACGAGATCATCGATCTCGGCGTCATGGTGCCTGCGACCAAGATCCTGGAGGTGGCGAAAGCCGAAAAGGTCGATATCATCGGTCTTTCCGGTCTGATCACCCCGTCGCTCGACGAAATGGTTCATGTCGCGGCGGAAATGCAGCGCGAGGGCATGAGCCTGCCGCTGCTGATCGGCGGCGCGACGACCAGCCGCGTTCACACGGCCGTCAAGATCCACCCGCGGTACGATCTCGGCCAGGCGGTGTATGTCACGGATGCCAGCCGCGCGGTCGGTGTCGTCTCAAACCTTCTCTCGCCCGAGGCCCGCGATCCCTATATCGAGACCATCCGGGCGGAGTATCGCAAGGTGGCCGATGCCCATGCGCGGTCCGAGCGTGAAAAACAGCGTCTGCCGCTGGAGCGCGCACGCGCGAACCGTCATCGTGCCGATTGGGCGACCTATCAGCCGACCCCTCCCTCCTTCCTCGGAACCCGCGTGTTCCAAGGCTGGGATCTCGGCGAACTTGCGCGCTATATCGATTGGACGCCCTTCTTCCAGACCTGGGAGATGAAAGGGGTCTATCCGAAAATTCTCGACGATGAACGTCAGGGGACGGCTGCGCGCCAGCTGTTTGCCGACGCTCAAGCCATGCTGGCGCAGATCATTTCGGAAAAATGGTTCGCGCCGAAGGCGGTGATCGGCTTCTGGCCGGCGGGATCAACAGGCGACGACATTCAGCTCTTCACGGATGAGACCCGCCAAGTGCCGCTCGCGACCCTGCACACGCTGCGACAGCAGATGGCCAAGCGCGACGGTCGGCCGAATATGGCGCTGGCCGATTTCGTTGCGCCAACAGACAGCGGCGTGAGCGACTATGTCGGCGGCTTCGTGGTCACCGCGGGAATCGAGGAAGTCGCGATTGCCGAGCGATTCGAGCGTGCGAACGACGATTACGCGGCAATTCTGGTCAAGGCGCTTGCCGACCGTTTCGCCGAAGCCTTTGCCGAACGCATGCATGAGGTCGTTCGCAAGGAGCTCTGGGGCTATGCGACCGATGAAGCTTTCGCCCCGGAGGCGCTGATCGCCGAGCCTTATGCCGGCATCCGCCCGGCGCCCGGCTATCCCGCCCAGCCGGATCATACGGAAAAGACCACGCTGTTTACTCTGCTCGACGCAGAAGCCGAGATCGGCGTGCGGCTGACGGAGAGCTTTGCCATGTGGCCGGGTTCATCCGTCTCCGGGCTCTACCTCGCCCATCCCGACGCCTACTACTTCGGCGTCGCTAAGGTGGAGCGGGATCAGGTGGAGGATTACGCCCGTCGCAAGGGGATGTCGGTGATCGACGTCGAGCGCTGGCTCGGGCCGATCCTCAATTATGTGCCAAAGCCGCTGGAGACAGCGCAGTAGGCAACGCAGCCAGGAGGACGACCTCGTTGCACATCTTGATCGACGACGCCCGAGCGCCTGCTCCGGGCGTCGTCTTCGTTTAGTTTCGGCGCGTTTGCGGGAGAAGGATCGGAATTTCCGTTATCTTTCAGTTGTTTGTCGTTTTTCTCGAATTTTTCCGAATGAGGCTGTTGACGAGAATGACCTGGTAGCCCTATA
>NZ_LMPE01000001.1:2980-6198 GCF_001424325.1 Rhizobium sp. Leaf341 | reverse complement strand
TTTTGGATTGTCTGTCTGGTTGCGGGGGCAGGATTTGAACCTGCGGCCTTCAGGTTATGAGCCTGACGAGCTACCGGGCTGCTCCACCCCGCGAGAGAAGGGGACTGATGGTGACGAGAAGGGGGTGTTTGCGCTTAGCAGACCTGGCAGCGACCGACTCTCCCGCGTCTTAAGACGAAGTACCATAGGCGCTGGGGCGTTTCACGGCCGTGTTCGGAATGGGAACGGGTGCGGCCACCCCGCCAGAACCACCAGGTCGGCTAAGGGCAAACAACGAGAAGCTGGATTTGAACACGTCTTTGGGTTTTCCGAGGTCTTGAGGCCGAAGGCTTGGAGGCCTTGGGGCTCAAGGGTCGGCCGCGGTGCGCCTTGTGGGCGGTCACGCGGTGTCTCATGACGATCGGCCGGAGGCTTTCGCCTTGGCCGCTCGATGAGCATGGGCAATGGGAACGATCAAGTTCGATCGAACGATTAGTACCGGTAAGCTTCATGCATTGCTGCACGTCCACACCCGGCCTATCAACGTGGTCGTCTTCCACGGTTCTCAAGGGAATACTCGTTTTCAGGGGGGTTTCCCGCTTAGATGCCTTCAGCGGTTATCCCGTCCATATATAGCTACCCTGCTATGCCCTTGGCAGGACAACAGGTCCACCAGAGATATGTCCATCCCGGTCCTCTCGTACTAGGGACAGATCCTGTCAATATTCCAACACCCACGGCAGATAGGGACCGAACTGTCTCACGACGTTCTGAACCCAGCTCACGTACCGCTTTAATTGGCGAACAGCCAAACCCTTGGGACCTGCTCCAGCCCCAGGATGCGATGAGCCGACATCGAGGTGCCAAACAACCCCGTCGATATGGACTCTTGGGGGTCATCAGCCTGTTATCCCCGGCGTACCTTTTATCCGTTGAGCGATGGCCCTTCCACGCGGGACCACCGGATCACTATGACCGACTTTCGTCTCTGCTCGACTTGTCAGTCTCGCAGTCAGGCGGGCTTATGCCATTGCACTCGACGAACGATTTCCGACCGTTCTGAGCCCACCATCGCGCGCCTCCGTTACTCTTTCGGAGGCGACCGCCCCAGTCAAACTACCCACCATACACTGTCCCGGATCCGGATAACGGACCGCGGTTAGACATCCATGACGATAAGGGTGGTATTTCAAGGATGGCTCCACGAGAACTGGCGTCCCCGCTTCAAAGCCTACCACCTATCCTACACATGCCGACACGAATGCCAGTGTAAAGCTATAGTAAAGGTGCACGGGGTCTTTCCGTCTGACCGCAGGAACCCCGCATCTTCACGGGGAATTCAATTTCACTGAGTCTATGCTGGAGACAGCGGGGAAGTCGTTACGCCATTCGTGCAGGTCGGAACTTACCCGACAAGGAATTTCGCTACCTTAGGACCGTTATAGTTACGGCCGCCGTTTACTGGGGCTTCAGTTCAAAGCTTGCACCTCTCCCTTTAACCTTCCAGCACCGGGCAGGCGTCAGGCCCTATACGTCGTCTTAAAGACTTCGCAGAGCCCTGTGTTTTTGATAAACAGTCGCTACCCCCTGGTCTGTGCCACCCCATCCTACTTGCGTAGAAAAGGGTCACGCTTCTTCCGAAGTTACGCGTGCAATTTGCCGAGTTCCTTCAGCATAGTTCTCTCAAGCGCCTTGGTATGCTCTACCTGACCACCTGTGTCGGTTTCGGGTACGGTCTATACGGTGGGGCTATTTCCTGGAACCGCTTCCCCGCCCTGACAATCCAATAAGTCAGAACAAGTTACGCAATCCGTCACTTCCCACCAGGCCCACGAATATTAACGTGGTTCCCATCGACTACGCGTTTCCGCCTCGCCTTAGGGGCCGGCTAACCCTGCTCAGATTAACTTTAAGCAGGAACCCTTGGTCTTTCGGCGAGAGGGTCTCTCACCCTCTTTATCGTTACTCATGTCAACATTCGCACTTCCGATACCTCCAGGAGCCCTCACGGGTCTCCCTTCACAGGCTTACGGAACGCTCCGCTACCCCTAGATATTCGTTAGAATGTCTAAGCCTCAGCTTCGGTGCATGGCTTTAGCCCCGTTACATTTTCGGCGCAAAGACCCTTATTTAGACCAGTGAGCTGTTACGCTTTCTTTAAATGATGGCTGCTTCTAAGCCAACATCCTGGTTGTTTTGGGATCCTCACATCCTTTCCCACTTAGCCATGACTTGGGGACCTTAGCTGGAGGTCAGGGTTGTTGCCCTCTTCACGACGGACGTTAGCACCCGCCGTGTGTCTGCCGATTAGTACTCTCAGGTATTCGGAGTTTGATTAGGATCAGTAAGACGGTGAGTCCCCATAGCCCATTCAGTGCTCTACCCCCTGAGGTATTCGATCGACGCACTACCTAAATAGTTTTCGCGGAGAACCAGCTATCTCCGAGTTTGATTGGCCTTTCACCCCTAGCCACAAGTCATCCCAATCTATTGCAACAGATGCGGGTTCGGTCCTCCAGTTGGTGTTACCCAACCTTCAACCTGCTCATGGCTAGATCACTCGGTTTCGGGTCTAATGCAACATACTATGATCGCCCTATTCAGACTCGCTTTCGCTGCGCCTACACCTATCGGCTTAAGCTTGCATGTCACACTAAGTCGTTGACCCATTATACAAAAGGTACGCCGTCACCAATAATGGCTCCGACTGTTTGTAGGCAACCGGTTTCAGGTTCTCTTTCACTCCCCTTGTCGGGGTGCTTTTCACCTTTCCCTCACGGTACTTGTTCGCTATCGGTCATGCACGAGTACTTAGGCTTGGAGAGTGGTCTCCCCATGTTCAGACAGGATTTCACGTGTCCCGCCTTACTCTAGGACGATAAATGCATCACCGCATACGGGGCTGTCACCCACTCTGGCCGACCTTTCCAAGTCGTTCTGCTTTATCACTCATCGCCACTGGCCTGGTCCGCGTTCGCTCGCCACTACTTGCGGAGTCTCGGTTGATGTCCTTTCCTGCAGGTACTTAGATGTTTCAGTTCCCTGCGTTCGCCTCTTACACCCTATGGATTCAGGTGTAGATACCTTATGATAATGCTTGGAAACCTGAAGCGCCTTGCGACACAACAGATTTCCCAAGCATTTAAGGTGGGTTTCCCCATTCGGACATCTAAGGATCAAAGCTTATTCGCAGCTCCCCTTAGCTTATCGCAGCGTATCACGTCCTTCTTCGCCTGTGC
>NZ_LMPE01000001.1:2889-2974 GCF_001424325.1 Rhizobium sp. Leaf341 | reverse complement strand
ATGCCAAGGCATCCACCAATTGCCCTTAATTCACTTGATCGTTCTCATTGCCAATGCTCATCCCTAGTTGGGTTTTGCAAACCTT
>NZ_LMPE01000001.1:2194-2861 GCF_001424325.1 Rhizobium sp. Leaf341 | reverse complement strand
TCCTCCTCGCTTGCGCTTGAAGGGGTGCAAAACCTGGCCATCCCGGCACCTTTGCAGGTGCGGCGAACGACATTCCCTCGCTAACGATATGCGCGGGAACAACGGCCTGATTACCTTTTACAATCAGACCACTTCAGAATGCCATCGACGTGTTCGACCTGATCCTCTTTGCAGGCACGCCGGTGCACTGCGAGGTCAGATCTTAAGACCAGCTTCTCGAGATAATGTCCGGGGATGCGCGGTCAGGCAACATCCATCGACAAACCATCAGAACCGATCCCCGTTCCCGACACCCCCTTTTCAGGAGCGCGTCGACAACCAGTACCGGCAACAATGATCATGCCTTGAGTAACAGGCTTCCCACCTTCCCCGAACCCTCAACCGCGTCAGGTCGGCTAGACCTTCATGCAGCTTCAAACGGGCCCGGGCTCGGACGCTGCAGCACACCATCTCGCGATGATCTGCAACAACACCTGGAAGCCTCCAGACATATCTTCTCTTCACAATGTATCAGAACAGGCATCAGGCTCTCAAAAGCCGATGCAAACGGGTATTTCTCTCAAAGACAAAACCGGAATGGTGGAGCTGAGCGGGATCGAACCGCTGACCCCCTGCTTGCAAAGCAGGTGCTCTCCCAGCTGAGCTACAGCCCCAATCTGTGATAAGC